>DAOUAC010000179.1:0-3536 GCA_034434155.1 Anaerolineaceae bacterium | reverse complement strand
CGCGCTGCACTGGATGCTGCACCCCCAGGTGATGGACTGGCTCCAGCGGTGGGGGATCACCGATCCGGCGGTGATCTGCCGGGGGGCCGAAGCGGCTCTGGCGGCCGTTGATGCGGCTGTGGAGCCGTTGAGCCGCGAGCGTATGGCCCGCGCCGACGCTGCGCTGATCCGCCGGGAGTATGCTAACACGGCCCGGCTGATGCGCCACGCCTGCCGGCGGGTGTTGTGGCTGTTCAACGGGCGCGCGGCGGCGGAACAGCGGGCGCTGGCCGAGGATATGAGGGCGTTCCTCGAAGAATACCGCGCTCTGTGGCTGGCGCGCAACCGCCCCGGCGGCCTGAGCGATTCTACCGCCCAGTTCGAGCGGTTGTTGGCGGAGTATGAGGGGTAAGCCCCCTGAGATCATCATGCAGTTTTCGGTAAACTATTCTCCGATGCTGGCTGAGATGGTGAACGCCGGCCAGGTGCAGGTGGACGTGTATAAATGCCCGGCCTGGCCGGATCTTCTGAAGCAGGCGCGCGCGAGCCGTCCGGTATACGTTCACAGCCCGCTGTTGGTGGGCGGGGGCCGCGGCGTGCCTATGGACGCGGAGCGCAAGCAGGGAGCAGACCTGGAATTTTACGCCGATCTGCTGGCCGCAACGAGCACTCCGCTGTTGAACACTCATCTCTTCCCCGCCCAGGAAGATTACCCCGACCTGCCCGCCGACAGCCTTGCGGCGGCCCACGCCCGCCGGCTGATTGACGGGGCCAAACGCGACCTGGAGCCGCTGATCGCCCGCTTTGGGGCCGAGCACGTGACGGTGGAGAACTGCATCCCAGAGGCGGGCCGCCCTCTGCTGTTGGCCGCGCCCGAAGTGCTGAACTACTTGCTGGAAGAGACCGGCTGCGGCTTTTTGCTGGATATTTCGCACGCGCGGCTGGCGGCGGGCGTGCTGGGGATGGATGAGCGCGCTTACCTGGCGGCTCTGCCGGTGCAGAAAATCCGCGAGGTGCATATTACGGGCATTCAGCGGATCGAGGGGCGCTGGGTGGAGCTTTTGCGCGACGCCGGAGATGCCATCTGGAACCTGGAGACGATGGCCGGGCGGATGCAGGATCACCTGCCGATGACGGAGAGCGATTGGGTCGCTTACCGGTGGGTGATGGAGCAAATCCGCGCGGATGGGTGGGGCCGCCCCTGGGTGGTGGCCTACGAGTACGGCGGCGTGGGTGGGTTTTGGGATGTGCTGTGCGACCGCGAGGTCTACGGGCGCGACCTGCCCGCACTGCGGGCTGTGATCTATGGATGATCATCCGGCGGGCGAGGCGGCGTTCTCTGATTGGCCGGCTCCGCCGCGCGCGCTCCGACTGCAAGCGGGGGAACTGCACGTTTTTCGCCTGGACCTGCGGCCCGGCTGTGATGACGAAGCGGCGGTCCGGCTGTTAGACTCGGCTGAGCTGGCCCGCGCCCGGCGCTACCGCTTTGAAGATGCCCGGCGGCGCTTTATCTGCGCGCGCGGACGACTGCGCCAGGTGTTGGGCTTTTTGTTAGGGATGGACCCCGCCGCGCCGGCGCTGGCCTACAACGAGTACGGCAAACCCTTCCTGCCGGACAGCCCGGCGCGCTTTAACCTGAGCCACAGCCGCGATCTGGCCCTGCTGGCGGTGACGTGGGGGCAAGAGGTGGGCGTGGATGTGGAAGCCGTGCGGGTAGATGTGGATTATGCCGCAATTGCCGCGCGGTTCTTTGCGCGCGAAGAGGTTGACGCGCTGAATGCCCTGCCCCCTGCCGGGCGCGCGGTGGGGTTTTTTAACTGCTGGACGCGCAAAGAGGCGTATCTTAAGGCGCGCGGCCTGGGTTTGAAGATTCCGTTGAGCCAGTTCGCCGTGACGGTGGCACCCGGTGAGCCGGCCCGCCTGCTCCACCCCGAACCGGGGGCAAGCGGCGAGTGGGCCATGTTCGCGCTGTACCCGGCGCCGGGCTTCTGCGCCGCGGCGGTGGTAGAGGGCGAGGCTCCGCGGTTATTTTGCTGGGCGTGGGAAGATGAACCCGGATGAACCACAGATGAACCCAGATCAAGAGGGGGGGATCTGTGAACGGTCAACTGTCTTTGATCCATCGGGCGAAGAAATCATCCAGGCTGCGGCCGGCGGCGGCTTCCATTTCTTCCTGGAACTGCGCGTCTGAGGCGGCGCTGTCGGCGTAGCGCTGTAAGTAACTGCGCAGGCCGTTGAAAAAGGCTTCGTCGCCGATTTCGCCGCGCAGGGCGTGGACCATGAGCGCCCCGCCGTAATAACTTTGCAGTCCGAACAGGCTGGGTGGGGGCGGGTCGTCCAGGGGGTAGAGGTCGCGGCCCTCAAAGGCCCGCTCCCAGTTGCGCACGGTGGCATCCAGCGCGCCGGGGTCGTCACGGGCGAACCACAGGGCGGTGATGTAGGTGGCAAAGCCCTCATTGCGCCACATCTCGCCCCACGAATCCAGGCTCACCAGGTCGCCAAACCACATGTGCGCCAGTTCGTGGATCATTACTTCTTCGTTCAGGGCTCCCAAAATGACCATATCCTGGGTTTCGAGCGCGCCGCCCAGCCCGTTGACGGTGACAAAGCCGAATTCGTCAAAGGGATAGGGACCAAACAGCTCGCTCATCCAGTCGAGGGCCTCGCCGATGGTGGGTGTGAGCATCTCCATTTGAGGCCGCTGGTTAGGGAACACGTAACTGCGCAGTTTCACCCCCTGCGGCGAAACGCCCTCCACGCGAACGTAATCACCCACGGCTGCGGTTGCCAGGTAGGTTGCCATGGGGTGATTTTCTTCCCAGGTAAAGCGGTCGCCGGCGCGGCCATTGGGGAAGGCGTTGGGGACTGCGGCGGCGGTGTCCACCAGCACGCCGTTGGCGATGCCCACCAGACCTTGGGGGGCGGTGACTTCGAAGCGGAAGGTGGCTTTATCGCGGGGGTGGTCGTTGCACGGAAACCAGTACCGCGCCCCATCTGGCTCGGAGATGACGTAGAGGCGGTTCAACCCGGTGCGGAAGACCAGGCCGAGGTGATCGTCAAACGGCACATAGGGCGAGGGGGAAGAGACCGGCTCGCCGTGATAGATCACTTCAACGGTAAAGGTTTCTGCCAGGCCCAGCGGCGCGGGCGGCGAGACGATCAGCTTCCCATCGGCGCGCTCCCAATAGGCATCTTGCCCGTTGACTTTCAGCGCGTCAATGTTGAAGCCGATAAAGTCCAGGGAGAAGCGGCCGAGGGCTTCGAGCGTGCTGGCGGCGGTGAGGGTGATTGCTGCGGCGGGGACGTAGACCTGCGCGGGATCGAGGGTAATTTGCAGGGCGTAGTGAAGCACATCGTAGCCAGCGTTGCCCAGTTCGGGAATGTAGGGGTCTCCGATAGTGGGTTCGCCTACCTGCCCGGCGAGCGGAGGGGCGCTGACCGCCGGGCCGGAGGTGGCGGTAGCGGTGGGCCGGGCGCGTGTGGGCCGGCGCGTGGCGGTGGGGGGGATGGGGGTGTGGGTGGGCGCGGCGGCGCGGGGGGGGGTGACTTCGTCCGCG
>DAOUAC010000178.1:0-10202 GCA_034434155.1 Anaerolineaceae bacterium | reverse complement strand
TTCTGAAAAGGGCCTATTCGATTATAGTATAGCGTAAACATCGCGATTTGCGCCACGAAAAAACAAGTTAATTCAGGGTAAACGCATCTCAGGTCTTGGCAGATAGCAAAACAGCCGGCAGCTTGCCTAGCATAGGAAGCGAGAGGGAAAACATCGCCGATCCAACGATCCTCCAGTACCTGCGCGGCGCTCAGTGCTGACCGAACCGGGGATGCGTTTACCCTGGGGATCTCAATAACATCCCTTGAAATTTTGGATATTCGACGTATACTTTTACTTAATATATTCTTAATGCAACCTTATCAATGTGTTTTATCCCATTTATTTACCGTTATCTCGATAAAGCAGTACATTCGCGATCTGGTTCCTGGTGAGAAGGCGCGTGCCTGCGCACACTGCGAACCGATTCTTTTCCATCCTTCTATACGATTCAGGAGAAAAAGCTATGGCACTAGGCGGTTATGCGAATAGAATAGCGCACATTGATCTGACCCAACAGTCAGTCAATTACCAGCCCATTCCTGAAGACTGGGCCCTCAAATACATCGGCGCGCGCGGACTGGGCGTCAAGTATGTGTTTGAGAACGGCCCCCAGGTTGAACCGCTGTCACCTGAAAATATCTTGTGCTTCATGAACGGCCCCCTGACCGGTTCTGAAGCCAATATGAGCGGGCGGCTGGCCGTAGTCACTAAATCGCCCCTCACCGGAACCGTGACCGATAGCCATCACGGCGGCTGGTCGGCGGCCCGCCTGCGCTGGGCCGGCTTCGACGGCCTGATCTTCAAAGGCAAAGCGCCCGCGCCCGTCTACGTCTACATTCACGATGAACAGGTCGAAATCCACGACGCCTCTAACCTGTGGGGCAAGGGCGTCCATGAGGTTGTCAGACACTTCCAGGACCTCTACGGCAAAAAGGATCTCAGTGTCATCGCCATTGGGCCAGCCGGTGAAAACCTGGTGAAGTTCGCTTCCTGGATCAACGAAAACGACCGGGCCAGCGGGCGCGGCGGCACGGGCGCCGTCGGCGGCAGCAAGAACCTCAAGGCCATTGTCATCAAAGCTCCAAAGAAGCTGGTCAAGGCAGCCGACCGCGCTAAATGGAAAAAGGTTCAAGAAGTTGCCCTGGCCCAAATCATGGATGAGCGCGTGGTTACCTCGCCCCGCAAGGGCGGCCTCTCGGTTTATGGAACCAACGTCCTGATGAACATGACCAACGTGATCGGCGGCCTGCCAGCGCGCAACTGCCAGGAAACCGCTTTCGGCGACCAGGCCGAGCTGATCAGCGGGGAGCATGTCAAAGAAACCATCCTGGTCAATGACCCCACCTGCCACGCCTGCCCGGTGGCCTGTAAGAAAGAAGTAGAGATCACAGAGGGCCCCTGGAAGGGCCTGCGCATGGAAAGCCTGGAATACGAACCGGCCTGGTCGTTTGGCGCCAACTGCGGCAACAGCGACGCCGCCGCGATTGCCAAATGCATTGACCTGTGCAATGACTACGGCATGGATGCCATTGAATCTGGCAATATTCTGGCAACCTACATGGAAGCCACTCAACGCGGCTATACCAATGGCGATGGCGGCATTCAATGGGGCGATACCATGAAGATGGTCGAACTGCTGCACAAAACCGCCCGGCGCGAGGGCATCGGCAATCAGATGGCCGAGGGCGTAAAACGCCTCGCCGCTTACTTTGGGCATCCGGAGATTGCCATGGAAGTGAAGGGCCAATCCGTCCCGGCCTACGACCCGCGCGGCATCAAAGGCATGGGCCTCGGCTACGCCACCAGCAACCGCGGTGCTTGCCACCTGCGCGGCTATACTCCCGCCGCCGAAGTCATCGGCAACGTGCTTGGCCCTTCAACCATCAGCGACCCGCTGGCCTGGAAAGGCAAAGGCGAAATGAACGTGATCTTCCAGAACGTTCACACCGTCACCGACTGCCTGGATGTCTGCAAATTCGCCACCTTCGCCGAATCGATGGAGTCCTTCGCCGCCCAATACGAAGCCATCACCGGCGTGCCTTCCAGCCCCGAACATCTGCTCAAAGTGGGCGAGCGCGTTTACAACCTGGAACGCTACTACAACAACCTGGCCGGCCTGCGCGAGGGCTCCGATTACCTCCCCGAGCGCTTCACCAAAGAAGCCTCCACCATGCCGGGCAGTATGGGCCACGTTTGCGAACTTGACCAGATGCTGGAAGAGTACTACGCCTGCCGCGGCTGGGTGAACGGCGTTGTGCCCGAATCGAAGCTGAAAGAGTTAGAAATTATCTAACCTGTTCACCGGCTCAAGGATAAAAACACTGCGGGGCCGCGGCCCCGCAGTGTTTTTATTTATTCCCCGCTCCCCCCACCAACTGCCGGGAACACGTTGATCACATCCTCCGGGTGGATCACCGTTGCCATCCGGTCATCCAAAAAACGCACGTCGCGGCCATTGATAAAAAAGTGAACGTGTCCGTACAGGTGACCGTCCTCATCCAGCAGCTCGCGGCGCATCGCTGGAAAACGGGTGATAATCGCATCCAATAACGCCTGCGCCGTTACGCCGTCCTCCGTACTGAACTCCACCGTCTTCCCGCCGGCCAGCGGGCGCAGAGTCGCGTAGAAATTCACCTTCATCTTATCCCTCCTGACGCTTCAACGGATCCCCGCGGAGCGCCTCTACGTTGATCCGCCCGCTTGAAACGGGTGAAAACAGGCTGAGAACATCCCCTGGGTTCACAATCATCTGCTCATAATTGCGCTGCAGACGTGGATTGCGCCCGTTCAGAAACACCGGCACGTCGCTGCGCAGCCTGCCGCTCTCATCCAACAGCACAGAACGGATAGCCGGAAAAGACCGCACCACCGCGTGGATTAGGTCGCCCAATACCGCTCCTTCGGGCAAATCAACCGGCGCATTCTTTCTTCCTGCCACCATCCGCAGCGTGCCGTATAGGTTCACTTCTACCAATGGGCCCTCATCCGGTTCAAGAGTCTAATTGCCCTTCGGCTCAACACTTTCCTATATTTTAGGTATCTGAAACCCAAAATACAATGCCATGCCCAACCTGATCAGCCAGCGCCAGGGTCGGCGGATCGCGCTCCAGGTCTCGTTAAACGTATCCGCCGGCCTCTGAAAGCCGGCGGATACGGATTCTGGGAAGGGTTACGCCATCTCGTAGGCCTGTTTCAACTGATCAATCTCGATTTTGGTCATTTTTAACATGGCCTGTGTCACCCGGCTGGCTCGCTCTGGATCGGGGTCGCTCATCATCTCTATCAGGGCCGTGGGAACGATCTGCCAGGAAACGCCAAAGCGATCTTTCAACCACCCGCACTGCTCCACTGTCCCTCCGCGCGAGAGGTTCTCCCAAAAATAATCAACCTCGCCCTGATCGGCACAGCGGACGAAGAAGGAAATCGCCGGGGTGAAGGTGAATTCATGCTCATAGGCGCTGTCCATCGCCATAAACTCCTGCCCTGCGAGTGTGAAGCGGGCGTGCATTACCGTCCCTTCGGTTTCACCCTGGTCTTTGCCGTGTCGTAGGATCTCGCCGACAGCAGAATCTTTAAACAGGGAGACGTAGGTCCGGATCGCTTCTTCCGCCTTTCCATGCTGATCTCTCACAAACATCAAGAATGGGATAATCTTCTGAGGTGAGCCCGTCAGGCTGATCTGCCACGAAACGCCAAAGCGGTCTGCCAGCCAGCCGAACTTCTCGCTGAAGGGGTAGCGGCCCAGTTCCATCAGCACTTGCCCCTCTTTGGAAAGATTTTTCCACAACCGGTCCACTTCCTCTTCTGTCTGGCATGTCACGAAGAAGGAGATGGCCGGCGTAAAATTGAACTCTGGGCCGCCGTTCAGCGCGGTAAATTCTTGCCCGGCAAGTTGAAAAGCCACTGTCATCACCTGGCCCGGCAAGCCGGGCATGTCTTCGCCGTAGCGCATCACATCGTCAATTTTGGAATTGGCAAATACCGAGGTGTACAAATGGGCGGCTTCTTCCGCCTGGTCATTGAACCACAAGAACGGGACAATTTTTTGCATTCCACTGCCTCCTGAAGGGAATAGAATCTATTTCTATACCCTACTTATCTGATGTTAATAGTACATTTATTCTATCACTATAACAGCGTTTTGCAAAAATACAAGAGTGCAAAGTTCCGCAAACGTGGAAGAACATCAGAAGGCTGTCGGTTATTGGGTCAGCGTAGTTCCGGCCAGAAAGCATAACCTTGGGTCAGCGTCTTTTCCCACAGCAGTCCCGACTTCTGGAAATCTTCTTTCAGCACAGACAGGAACGTTCTTCCGCGATCGCTCGTATACACCGAAACCAGCGCCGGTGAGCCATCCGTGCGCAGGGTCGGATAGGCATAGACGCGCTGGAAATGAGCAATCTTTTGACCGCTGGAGAGCTCAAAAACCTCAGTGAACGGCCGATATTCCCGTGAATTCTGATCATAACCGTTGAGGATGAGCGTTTCGCCCAGACCCCGCCGGAGCTCGCTTGCGTCGGTCTCCACCTGAAACAACCGCCTGGCGCTTTCAAGCTCCCAGCCAGCCAGCCCGTAGGGGGTATGCACCCTCTCATAATTTCCGTTATCCTGCTTCACCAGGTTATAGCGGATGCCAACGACATAGAGGATACCTCCATCCGCAGACAACAGCGCCTGGCGGTGGTACGAGTTGGCCGCTTTGGCCTGAACCCGGCGCACGCCCATGGAGAGGACCGCTTCAATCAGGTCTTCATACCAGGCCCGCTTTTCGCGAATCGCGACCGTCTCTACGCGTTGTTCCAGGAAATCAACGGTGGTCAACTGATCCGCGTCTGCGTGCGCCAGGTAGATTTTCTGCCGGTCGGCATCCACCGCGATGCCAGCCTGGTAATATGTATTCTCCTCTGGTTTGGAATGGTCCTGCGAACCATAAAAACCATCTTTGACCTCAGTCAGTTCCTGTTCCCAAATCGTTTGCAGCGTTTGGGCATCCCACAAAAGAGCAACCAGTTGAGGGCTGACCTCTGGCCCGCTGGGAATGTCTTCTGGCAGCCGGTGCGCGACGATCATCAGGCGTGTACCGTCGCCGCTGAAGCTCATCTGATTGGGTGAATACGAGAAATTGATCTCTTCCACCACTGGAGCGCCGGACGATGGAAGATCCACCAACGCCAGATGGCCCTTGCCGTCCGCAATGTATGTCACCGCGATCCGCTTTCCCTGCCGATCAAACACGATTTGGCTGGCATAACCTTGGCCGCCCTCTGTCTCTGGCAGTTCGACTTTTGCCGTCTGGCGCAAATTACTCAGTTCATAGACGCGCAGACATAGGCCAGAACAGCCCGCAAATTTCGAAGTCACTGCCAGGCGAGTATGGTCAGGGGAAAAGGCATAGTTCATTTCCACCCCGACCTCAACCGGCGCTATGGCTTCCACCGGCTCGCCGGAGCGCAGATCTATCACCTCGATCTGGTAAACGTCGGCATCCTGGTAAGGGCCGCTCTCTTGGATAATGGCTCCTGGCAGAGACTGGATCAATAAGATGTGCTGGCTCTGAGACGCGGCAGCCTGATCGGCCTCTGCCCCTGCTTCGGGCCGTGCCGGAGCGCCAGGCCCAGCCGCCGGCCGCGGCACGCAGGAAACCAACAACAATAACACCAAGATGGTGAAAAATATCCGGTATCTTGAGCTAAAAAAACGACCTGCACGGTAATCGCGAGTCATCTGAAGTACTCCTTTTTATCCCTTACACCGCCAGAGGCCAAAACGTTCCTGCACCTTCATTTCTCAGGCAGCGCCCTTAGGGATTCGGCGATTTTTCGCGCCTCCTCCAGGGGCAAAGAGGTCTCCAGCCGGTAGGTAATACCGTTTTCCATCCAGATCAACGTGCGTCCCTGCACAATGCGGCGTTCTTCCTGCTGTCCGCGGTTGGTTTCCAGCACGTAGGGGCCCTCTACCCATAATGCCCATTGGCCGTTGA
The DNA here is from genome assembly GCA_034434155.1 of Anaerolineaceae bacterium. Lineage (GTDB taxonomy): Bacteria > Chloroflexota > Anaerolineae > Anaerolineales > Anaerolineaceae > DSYU01. Next base: position 4,240 of record DAOUAC010000178.1, on the reverse strand, counting down.
CCGTCGTTTCTTGCGCGTTGCGGAGCAAATGCTTTTGGAACACGTCCCCTTCGCCGATCTGGTACAGCGCCAGTCGGACGACTGCCGGTGTGGCCGGCTCTGCCCAGACGAAGATCACCACTGCCGCCCCCTGAATCTCCTGCAGGTAAACGTGCTGCGGGTTGCCCAGGTCAGGCGGGTATTCCGGGGCGCGCAGTACAAACGGAACCCGCGCTTTCGCCTGTTCGAGGGTGGTTTCACCGGCCAGGCTGGCCAGCGCCGGCGGCGTCACTGTCTCTAGAAGTTCAACTGGCTGGTTATAAAAAATGCGCACCGCGCCAATGCGCAGCCATTCCAGAAGCCGCGCGCGCACCGGAGTCGCCAGCAGCAGGCCGGCCATCAGCACCATCAGTGCCGCCGCAAACGCCAGCCAGCCCCTGCCTTTCCGCGAGAACAGCGGATTGTAGGGGCTTTGCCGATCGGTCAGCGCCCCATTTTGACGCGCCCGGAGGCGCTGGCGTTCCCGCGCAGCCAGGTCTGGCGTGGGTGGATAGCGGAAAGCGCCCGCCGTCCGCCGGAGCCGGGTCTCCACATCCTGCTCTGAAGAACGCGGATCATTCTCCTCGTGAAAACCCTGCATGGCTATTTTCCCTCTCTCGTCCATTCTGGGTACTGCTCTTGCAGAACCACGCGCAGGCGGGCAATCGCCCGATGCAGGCGCGACTTCACCGTTCCGGCAGGCACATCCAACACGTCCGCCGCCTCGTTTTCAGAGCATTCCAGAAAGTAGCGCAAATAAATTACCTGTTGATCGGCCCGGTTCAATTTCCGAATGGCCTCCCACAACAGGCGATCCTCCAGGTTTTGTTCAGCCTGCTGATGGGGCGCGGGCGACGGTAGTTCATTTCTTAAAAGGCGCTGCAGCGCAAACAGATAACGCCCGGCACTGCGCCGCCAATTCCGGGCCAGGTTGGCAGCAATCCGCAGCAGCCAGGGGCGGATGGGCCGGCCCGCGTCAAAACGCCCCAACGCCGCATAAGCGCGGATGAACGCCTCCTGAGCGACATCTTCCGCATCATCGGCGTCGCCCAACAGCAGATACGCCAGCCGGAAGACAGGCTGCTGGTTTTCCAGAACAATTGCCTCCCAGGCTGCCGCATCGCCTCGTTTGGCCTTATTAACGGCATCCGCCTCGCCTGTCACGCGGTCTTCTACCTCCCACCGGCTGCGGAACAGCCCATACCTTCACTTAGGATACACCATTCCGGCGCGTTGCGTTCCCGGTCGCTGCAAGGTCGTTCTGCTCTCAGGATTGGGTATCTGCCAACCCGAATGTCCTCATTGTGGCTCAGGACTCAGCCGCGGCCCCAACCAGGGAAATTCATGCTCCAACTGCCTGAATAAAGCATAAACCCGCCAAAAAGGCGGGCCTGAGTAAAAGAAAAACCTCATCTTGTGACTACAACGAGCGCGGAGAGGCTCGAACTCTCAACCAATGGCTGTAAGCGAAGCGGCGGCCACTGCTCCACTGTTAAAAAATAAGTGAGCGCGGAGAGGCTCGAACTCTCAACCAATGGCTTAAAAGGCCACTGCTCTGCCATTGAGCTACGCGCCCGATCTTGGGGTAACAACCTGGCTGCTTACCTGCGTGATTTTATCACGACCTCTCTGGCCCGTCAACCATCCATCCGACCCAATTCCGCGCGGTGATAGCCCCTACGCGGATAACCTGGCTATAATTAAACCGCCACAAGCTATTCTTCTCAGCAGGGTACAGCATGACGCTTGAACCTGGGTTAATCCTCAATAACCGCTACCGGGTGTTGTCTAAACTGGGTCAGGGCGGCATGGGCGCGGTTTACCTGGCCGTTGACCTGGCTCTCGACCGCCAGGTAGCCGTCAAAGCCAACCGCAACCCCGCCCCCGACAGCGCCAATAAATTCCTGCGCGAGGCTCGTCTGCTGGCCTCACTGCGCCACCCCCACTTGCCCCGCGTCACCGATTATTTCATTCTCGATGGCGTTCAATACCTGGTGATGGACTACATTGCCGGCCCCGGACTGGATGCGCTCCTTTGGGAACAGGGCCCACAGCCCATTGATCGGGTCCTCGAATGGGCCAATCAGTTAGGCAGCGCCATCAGCTTCTTACACCAGCAAACCCCGCCCGTCATCCACCGCGATATCAAGCCCGCCAACGTGCGCCTGTCACCTGAAGGCGAGGCGGTGCTGGTTGATTTTGGCATCGCCCGCGTCATTGACCCCGCACAGTCCACTACCACCAGCGCATCGGGCTACACCCCCGGTTACGCTCCGCCCGAACAATACACTGGCTCAGCCCGCACTGGCCCATTTACCGATCAATATGCCTTCGCCGCTCTGCTCTATCACCTGCTGACCGGCCAAAAGCCGGTTGACAGCGTCCAGCGCGCCTTAGGACAGGCCCGCATGATCCCCATTCGCGAGCTGCGCCCAGAAGTCCCCGCTCACATGCAGGCCGCCATTGAGAAAGCTATGGCGCTCAAACCCGAAGACCGCTTCGCTCAGGTAGACGATCTGCTGCGCGCCCTCACCACGCCGGGGCTGATGCCCCTCTCACCCGTTAGCCCACCACCAGCCGAGCCAACCCTGCCAGCCAGAACCGTAAAAACGCCGCCCCCTCCCCGACGGCTGAGCCCCTGGGTGGCTGTCGCTGTGCTGCTGGCGGCAGCTTCGCTGGTAGTGGTAGCTGCGCTGGTATTCTTCGCGTTGGGCGGTTTCAGGCTGCTCTCGGCGGGCGCTCTCCCAACCCAGTCCCTGGCCGCAGTTCCTACCGTTTCGCAAACGCTCCCGCCCACTTCCCTGCCCAACACGCCAACCCCACCCGCGCAGCCTTCGCCCACCCCGCCCCCACCCAGCGAGACGCCTCAACCTGCCCCCACCGATACCCTCACCCCGCCGCCCACAGACACCCCCACTGCTCCGCCCCCCAGCCCCACTTCTCCACCTTTGGGCGGCGGCGGGCTCGTCGCTTTTGCCAGCGACCGCGCCGGGGATGGCGTCCTTCAGATTTGGACCATGCGCGTTGCGCTCAACGATCAAGGGCTGGTGGTAGCCTCAGACTTTACCCAACTCACCCATACCCCCGGTGATAAGACCTCCCCCGTCTGGTCGCCAGATGGCCGCAGTCTGCTGTATGTTGCCCCTGGTGAGGCCAATACCGGGTTAGATATCTGGCGGGTGAACGCGGATGGCAGCGGCGCGGTCAACCTCACCAACAAAAAAGGCGATGACACGGCCCCGGCCTGGTCGCCCGATGGGCAGTGGATCGCCTTCACCAACAATGGGCGCGAAGACCGCGTCCGTCAGGTTTACATGATGCGCCCAGACGGCACAGAACTATACCGCCTGAGCTTCGATCAGGAAGAGTTTGACCCGGCCTGGTCACCGGATATGAAATGGCTGGGGTTTGTGATGAACGCCGCCGGGGCACAAATTATGTTTTTACGCCCTCCTACCGATGCCCAGGTCCCCGGTGGAAAGCCCTATTATGCCACCCCTCAGCGTTTTGACCGTCTGCAAGTCACCGGCAATCTCGGTCAGGTCAGCCAGCCGGCCTGGTCGCCAGACGGCAACTGGTTGGTCTATACGCGCCAGTTTGGCAAGAGAACCCAGATCTTCCTGGCGCGCTACCCCGTCCAACGGCCCGATCAGGATGTCCTCCGCCTCACAGATGGTTCAGCCGACCGCTCCCCGGCCTGGTCGCCGGACTCACAGTGGATTGTCTACACGTCAGAGGTGGATGGCAACGCCGAAATCTACATCATGCGCTCTACCGGCCAGCTCCAGGTGAATCTCACCAACGCCCCAGGGCAAGATCTCGACCCCGACTGGCAGAAACTGCCTTAACCCTACGCCTCAAGATTCCGTCCGGCTGGGCCGCGCGCCTTTTTTGGGTTCTGGACTGCGCGGAGCGCGCCGCGGCCTGGCATTGGATTTGCCGGCATTGGGGTTTAGTAAAAGGTTAAGCTGATTCAGCGCGTGCAGGTCATATTCGCGCCGCCCGCACACATCGCACACCCAGGCGGGAAAATCCGGTACAGTGATCAGATCGTCACCCAACCAGGTATAGTAAACCACCAGGGTGCGGTGCATTTGCCCTGCCTGGCATTCGCTGCATGGGATGTTGTAATCGGTAGGGTGATTCTTTCTTCGATCGATTTTCATGCTTCAGTTTTTGGCGTTGACCGTGATTCCGGTAGTGAGGACTTTTACCTCGTTCA
>DAOUAC010000177.1:0-12874 GCA_034434155.1 Anaerolineaceae bacterium | reverse complement strand
CCGGCGCTGATCTTAAGGCCGCCGCCTGGCTGGCCGGCATTTTTGCGGCCACGCCGTTAATAATGCTCAGGCGGGAAGATACTTCACCCCCGTACTGCTGGACGATCTGAGCCACCTGATCAACATTCTTGCCCGTGATAATCCACGAGGGCATCGCCGTGGTCGCAGCAGCGGGTGGGGCGGTTACCATCCCGCTGATCAAAATTGCGATCAGGGCAACCCATAAGATGATCCTGGAAATGCGTTTGGTGGGTTTCATACTCACCTCCCCTAACAACGAAAAAACCTGATGGCATTGACTTGTGCCAATGACCGTCAGGTTAAGAGAAATGCAAGCGAGAAAAAATCTTCTCAGTGCTCTTCGGCAACCTGGCAGTCATTGTCGGCAGTATTTGCCTGCGACTTTAGACCCATAGCTTTGCGTCACCGGTTTTCACCGATTTTGCCTTTATCGGAGACGTCCCCCGAGATATTCATTTGTTATCGGTATTTTACCAGTTTTTTACAGGTAATTCAATAGTGATTTTTCGGTAATAACCACGAATCGCGGCTAATCCGGCGACCTAACAAAGCTGTAAGGTCAAAAATTAGGTGGGCAAAATAAAAGACTTTCATCTTATAAAAATTAATTTTAGATGATTTTTGTCACTTTTGTATAGGCGGCTTGACAGTTGAGCCGGAAAAAGAACAGGATACAATATGAGGATACTGTGGGTATCACCATGTCATCCCACACGCATGTGATTTCAAAGGAGCCTATGGAGATATGAGTGCTACGCAACAGACATCTACTGCCGACCGCGAGAAAAACGCGGCGGCGTTAAGTTCGGTTGTGGCGGCAGTGGGGCTGACCACGATGAAAATCGTGGTAGGGGTTTTAACAGGCAGTCTGGGCATTCTGGCAGAGGCCGCTCATTCTGGCCTTGATCTGGTGGCGGCTCTGGTGACGCTTTTGGCCGTCAGGATTGCGGGCCGGCCGGCAGACGAAAGCCACCGCTACGGCCATGGCAAGGTGGAGAACCTTTCTGCGCTCTTTGAGACCGTTTTACTGCTGGTCACATGCGTTTGGATCATTTATGAGGCGATTCAGCGCTTGTTTTATAAGGAAGTGGAAATTGAAGTCTCTTTTTGGTCTTTTCTGGTGATGGCGGTATCCATTGGAGTGGATTGGACGCGCTCGCGGGTGTTATACCGGGCCGCGCGGGCGCATCGCAGTCAGGCGCTGGAGGCCGATGCTTTGCATTTCAGCACCGATATCTGGTCGTCCAGCGTGGTGATCGTGGGGCTGTGCAGTGTGTTGATCGCGGAAGCTGTGCCTGGGCTGGCCTTTTTGAAAAAGGCAGATGCCGTAGCGGCCCTGGGCGTGGCGTTGATCGTGGTCTACGTGAGCGTGGAGATGGGCATGCGTACCATTCAAGGGCTGTTAGATGCGGCTCCCAAAGGGATGGTAGAGCGGATTAAAAAGCGCGTCGAGGCTCTGCCCGGCGTGACGGACTGCCATAACGTGCGCGTCCGGTATTCTGGCCCCAGGCTGTTCATTGATGCTCACGTTCTGCTGGATGGCAGTCAATCGCTCCACGAAGCGCATCTGCTGACAGATCAGATCGAGCAGGCCATCCATGAGATTCTTCCAGAGGCCGACGTTACCGTCCATCCTGAGCCAGTCAATGCCGCCAATCGCTAGGAAGTTTATTTTTTGTAAAATTATCAGGTAAAATACCCCCGAATAGGATGATTGGTATTTATGCGATGGGTTCGTGATTATACACCTCAACCGGGCGTTGAAAGTCAATATCGCAAAGCCCTGATCGTGACGGTCAGCGGCAATGTTCTGCTGGCGGTCAGCAAGGGGTTGGTCGCTTATCTTTCGGGTTCGGTTGCTCTATACGCCGATGCGGCCAACTCCATCTCAGATGTGATCTACTCACTGCTGATGATCTGGGGCTTGTGGATGGCACTGCGCCCCCCCGACCTGACACACCCGCAGGGACACAGCCGCTTTGAGCCGTTAGTGGGCCTGCTGGTAACATTTTCGATGGGCATCGCCGGGTATGAGGCGGCTCGCACTTCGGTAGAACGGTTCTTGCAAGGCGGCCTGGCCGTTGAACCCGGCTGGCCCACTATCGTTCTGCTGGCAAGCGCGGCGGTTAAGCTGGGGATGTTTTTTATCATCCGCAATGCCGCGCGCGCGCTCGAAAGCCCTACCCTCGAAACTACCGCGCGCGATAACCTGACCGATGTGCTTACCTCTTCGGCGGCTTTCCTGGGCGCGTTAGGGTCAACGTTGATTCACCCCCTCACAGACCCGCTGGCGGGCTTGCTGGTGGCAGGCTGGATCTTCCGCGCCGTCATTTTGACCGGCAAAGAAAACCTGGGGTTCCTCACCGGGGCAGGGGCGTCAAAAGACCTGCGCGACCAACTGGTGGCAGTGGCGGCGTCTGTGCCGGGCGTTCAGCGGGTGCATCATACCATGACGGAATACGCCGGCCCCCGCCTGGTGGTGGATCTGCACATTAACGTGAACGGCCAGATGACGCTCGATGAAGCGCATGAGATTGCAGATGAGGTGATCCACCGGCTCGAAAAGATGCCAGAAGTGGACCGCGCTTATGTGCATATTGAGCCGGAAGGGTACGATTAAAGATCGGGCGGGCCTGGCTTCAGGCCGCCGTCTACGGAATAGTGTGTACCTTGCGGTGCAAAGCCCACAAGGTACACACTATTTAAAGTACTGCCTTTCAGACGAACAGCACGTAGTGCTGGAGAAATTTCTCCATCTCTTGCAAAAAATCGGCGATTGTTTCGGGCCGCCGGAAGCCGTGACCTTCGCCTTCATATAACTTGTAGCGGTGGGGGATGCCCTTTTGCCGCAGAACCGCGACGACTTCTTCGGACTGAGCCGGAGGGACCACCCGGTCGTCACTGCCCTGGAAGATGTAAACGGGGTCCTGGATGCGCTCTGCATGGAAGACCGGCGACCAGGCCCGGTACTGCGGCGCGGCTTGGGGCAGGGGGCCGATCAGCGTAGCGTTGTAATGTTTCTCAAACTTGTGGGTATCGAGGTCCAGGGTAAACAGATTGGCAACGCCATAGCGGCAGATGCCCGCCTTATACAGCCCAGGGTAGTGGATGAGCGTATTCAAGACGGTGTAGCCCCCGGCACTGCCGCCGCTGATTGCCAGCCGGGCGCTGTCTGCCAATCCCTGCGCGCTGAGGGCCTGGGCGCACCCGGCGGCGTCTTCCACATCCACCTGGCCCCAACGGCGGCGCATCGCCCGCCGGTAACTGCGCCCGTAACCGGTGGACCCCCGGTAGTTCAGTTCTACCCAGGCATAGCCCCGGGTGGTAAAGTAAACCGCCTCCGCATTGAAGCGCGCGCCAGCGATGGACGTGGGGCCGCCGTGGACGTTGACGACGGCCGGGGGCAGGCCCTCGCCGGTACAGCAGGGGTTCGCGGGCGGGTAATAGAGCGCGTAAACGGGACTGCCATCGGGCGACTGCCATGAGATCGGGCGGGGCTGTGAGAGAGAAGCGGGCGCGATGCTCTCGGCCCCTGAGCGGGCGGCTACCCGGATATGCTCTGGGCGCGCGGCATCCCATACAATCAGCCGGTCGGGGATGTGGGGAGCCGAGGCGATCAGGGCGAGGACATCGCGCGCCGGAGAGACGCTTAGCTGGGTCAGCCAGGTGTAGGGGGCCAGTTCGATGGGAGTTGATTGGCCGGAATCCAGATCCACCCGCCAGAGGGTGGCGTAAGGGCCCTGATAGCGCAGGTGGTAAATGGCATTTGCGGACCGGGTCCAGCCATAAGAGCGCCCCCCCTGGACCCAGGCCGGCAGGGAGAGTTCGAAGCCGTTACCTTCAACCAAAATACGCCGCTGACCCGATGTCAGTTCGAGAGCCACCAGGTTGGGCCACTCTCCGGTTTCTTCGATAAAGCTTAACCAGCGCCCGTCTGGCGAGAAAGCCGGCTGTGCGACGGGAGTATCCTCGCCGCCGGCCACCGTGCGGACGTCTACCAGGTGGGGAGGGCCGCCGTTGGGGGATGCCGCGACCCGGGCCAGTTGCAGGCGGGTTCCATCCCAGGGCATGTTGGGGTGATCCCACTCCACCCAGGCCAGCCACTCTCCGGCGGGGTGCCAGGCGGGCTGCATATAAAAGTCAGCACCCCGGCTGATCTGCACCGGCCAGGCGATGCCATCGGTCGGAGCCAGGGCCAGCAGGTCGAGACTGCCATTGGTATAAACAAACGCCGCCCAGCGCCCATCCGGTGAGAGCGCCGGGGCCGCCGCCGAACCCAGGGCCGGGGTAATTGCTTGAGGGCGGTCATAGTTGATCCCTACTTTGTACAGCCGCCCATCCCGTTCTGCAAAAACGGCACTGGTCTGGCCCCCAATCTCTCCAGCAGTAAAAGCGCCCCCGCCATAGCCCACGCCGCCGCGCGGAATGTGCGTTTCGGTCAGATCCTGAGGCGCTTCCAGGCCGGTTTGGGCCGTCAGCACAGCGCCGCCGGGGCGCCCTTCCAGCCAAAACAGCGTTTGCCCATCCGCCGACCAGAGCACATCCTCCAGGCGCAGCCTTTTGGCAGCCTGCCCGGCAGTGATCGGACTGGGCCACAGCCCAAAGGGGAACGGTTGGGGGTTTTCTGGCATCCAATATCTCCAGTTTTAAAAACGGCAGGCTGTGCCCGCCGGTGATGGAACGGTTGGTTCGATTTTAAAGGTAAGGGGTAAATTTTTCAATCAGGCGGTCGCGGGGTTGTTTGCCGCTAACGCGCTGGCAGGCCTTGCCGTTGACGAACAAGATCAGCGTAGGAACGCTCATCACCTGGAACTGCATGGTTAAATCAACGCTCTCATCAACGTCCACTTTTGCCAGGCGGACTTTCCCTTTCCACTCTGCGTTGGAAATTTGCTCCAGAATGGGTTCTATTTGCCGGCAAGGCCCGCACCACTCTGCGCCAAATTCCACCAAAACCGGCAGGCTGGATTTTAATACTTCCTGATCAAAAGTGGAGTCTGAGATGCTGATAAAAGAGCTCATGGATGCCTCCGCGATTATTTTTCTTTTTTCTTCTTGCCTTTTTCTTCTTCTTTACGAACCTCTTTCGGCCGCCAGATTTGGACGATTTTACCATCCACCTCATGACTCAGTTCAGCCCAATGGTGAATGGGCAGTTCAATGTGGGCAATCACAGCGGTGGGCAGGGCTTCGATCTTACCGGAAAGGATTTGTAAAAGGGTCTCAAGGCCGGGGTTATGCCCAATAATCATCACGCGGTCGAACTGATCTGGCACTTCGCGCAGAGCCTGAATATATTCATCGGCTTCTGCCAGATACAGCCGGTCGAGGTACATAATATCGCCCGCGTAGCCAGAACTTTCTGCCACGCTTTCCGCCGTCTGGCGGGCGCGCACCGCGCTGGAACTGATGATCTGCTGAGGGACCAGGCGGCGTTCATGGAGCAGTTGACCCATCAGCGGAGCGTCTCTTTTCCCTCGTTTGTTCAAAGGGCGCTCGTGGTCGGTTAGCTGAGGGTCTTTCCAACTGGATTTCGCATGTCGCATCAGCAACAGGGTTTTCATGGAGGGTCTCGCTTGGGGTCAGAATACGGTCTTATCGCCTGGCGATAAAGCCGAAACGTTGTACTAGAAGCCGGGGTTAGTATAACACAAGACTCTCTGCATTAACGGAAGGTGAGAATTTAAACACGATGCCACAGAAACCTTGACGGTTGGCGCCGCGACGCGTATAATACAAACACAATAGATGATGCGGGGTAGAGCAGAGGTAGCTCGTCGGGCTCATAACCCGGAGGTCAGTGGTTCGAATCCACTCCCCGCTACTAAAGGCAAACCAGAGCCCATAAGGCTCTGGTTTTTCGTTGGCCCGGCGCACAGCGGCAGGTATTTTTCCAAATTCTCACTCAGGAAGGGGCAAAATTAGTAGCCTGCCAGAAAGCGGGCAACGTCTTGAATCCAATGGAACGCAATGGCAGATTCAAGTCCGCGCCGGCGGGCAAGCAGAAGCGGCGGTAGGCCCCACGCCAGCGCCAGTATGGCGCCCATGCCCAAAGCCATCAGCGGCGACTGGATAAACAGGTCATCGAAGTGGGAATAATTATGTACCAGCATTGCCAGCAATCCTGATAACCAATTTGCCTTTTGTGATAGGCTGTTTCGTAATACCAGCCATAACAAGCCCCACAAGGCAAAGCGATAGATGACTTCTTCTACAATACCCGGCTGCAGGGCATCCAGCAGGGCGGCAAAAGGATTCTGCCACTGAATGGGTTGTCCCTGCGTGAACCTTAAGGCAAAGACATTGAACACTGCCAACGGCAGACCAATCGCCAACCCCAGCAGAATGCCTCGGCTCAGCTCCCGCCAGTTGCCTATAGCGGCGTGGAATTGCACCGGCCCGCCCTGACGCATCATCGCCAGCCCGCCCAACCCTGCCAGTGTCGTGAAGATTCCACGAATCAACGCCTGCCCGGCGTTGCTTTTTACGATTCCGAAAAACGGATAGGGCGAGAAAAGTGTGGCAAACAGCATCCCCACGCCGACCACCGCACCCAAGACCAGGGCGGTCATCCAATCTCTCCACTGCAGACTGCGAAAACTTTTCAGTAAAACGAAGAACGCTCCCGCAACTGTCAGGGTATCAAAGATTTCAAAGGTGCGCGGAGCCTTGAAGATGGGAGCCAGTAAGATGCGAGCGATGAATACTATCACGATCATCACAATAAGCAGGAAGAGGGACGTGTATGGGCGTTTCATGTTCACATCTCCAGACAGGCATCTGCCGCCAGCCAGAACAAACTTTCGCGTACATCCCGGCGCGATTGCCGGCCGCGGTTATCCCAGTTCTCGCCGCTCAGGTCATCACCAGCACACAGGATTTGCCCCAGCAGAACCTTTCTGAATTGCGCCACCGCCAGCAGAGCGGCGGCTTCCATCTCAACTGTCAGGCAGCCCTCGGCACGGCGGGCATCAATCACCGCCTGGGTTTCACGGTAGGGAGCATCGGTTGTCCAGGTCTTGCCGCTCACAAACGGAACGCGGCGCGCTTCGAGCGTGGCGCGAATCACTGCTAGAGCCTGCGGCTGCGCCTGAAGTTCGCGGTCCGGCGCGAGATAGTGATACGAAACGCCTTCGTCCCTCACGGCGCTTTCGACCAGAATGAGTTTACCCACGCTTAATTCTTTGACCAGCACCCCCGCGCCGCCGATCACGACGAATTTTTTACAGCCAAAGGCAATCACTTCCTCCAGCAGGCCGGCGGCAAGCGGCGCGCCTACACCGGGATGGAAGAACGCCAGCCGCCGGCCGCGATGTTCAATCTCGTACAGGGGATGTTCACCATCCTCCCAGCGGTTCGGAACCGCGACCTTTGCCTGCTTCCCTGAAATCACCTTTTCGTTCACCTCACGGAAGAACGAAATGATGCAGTGTTCTGGCACATCCCTGGGCTGGATGAGGCGTGAGGGTTCGAGCTTTGCCATCGAGGTGTAGTCGTGTTCAAGAATAGGGTAAATTGGATTCATCGCTTTTCCTCCAGCAAAACCAGATACCGCCCCAAAAACGCAAAGGTGATCAGGAGCACGGCTGTTATCCAGCCGCCCAGACTGAAAATGTCTGGCCCATACATCGCCAGTCCGGCGCCAAGGATAATCAGCAGACCAGCCAGATGATTCCGGAAACCAGTTGCCCGGCAAACCCGTCCATGAAGTTCATACGCATTTCGCGTTGACATGACACTCGTTTAGAGTCATCGCTTTATCACCAAGTTTGATTTTTCAAATAGCGGTCGAAAAATTCAAGGCAAGCCCGGTTGACGCTCTGTAAGTATCCGACAGGATCCGGGTTGGGCTTCCCGCCTTCCAGCGCCCGCACCAGCAGCGGACTGGCAAGCGCAAGATCGGTCAGGGAGAAATGCCCTGCGCCAGGCAGATACAGGCTGACGGCGGTCTGCGGGGCGTCGGTCAGCAACGCCGCATTACGGGCATATTGCGGCCATTCAGAGAGATGACCCCAGGAACTATCCGAGTAGATGTTGAGGACAGGAACAGGATATTCCTCGTTCAGCCAGACGAATCGATTATCTTCCACACCGACAATGTCATAGAGAAACGGAGACTCCAGCGCAATCACCACATCCATATCATCCCGCTGACGCGGCATCGCCAGCGCCGCCGAGCCGCCCAGAGAGTGCCCCATCACGCCGATTTTTGTGCCGTCTATGAGGGCGTACACGCCGCTCGCGCCGCCGGCGGCTTTTGCCAGGATGGTATCCACCACTAAGTTGATGTCTGCTGTGCGGATTTCCATCCACTTGTGGTAATAGCGGTAACTTTGCTGTTTGTCAGCCTCAGCATTCTCTCGCTGGAGCTCGCCGAAGTATTCCAGGTTCACAATCGTCACGCGCCCGCCTTCGCTTTTCGTCCAAAGGGCGTGGTGGGGATGACCGATTGAACAGACTACATAGCCGTGGCTCGCCAGCTCGCGATACAAGGACTCGTTGCTGTTCTCTGTACCCAGTCCGCCATGCGAAAAGACCACAAGTGGAAAAGTTTTGCCGATACCAGCATTTTCAGGATACCAGCATACCACGTTAACTTGGCGGCTCGACCCCTTATGGGAATAGGGTTCGGCGCGCTGGTTATCCGTGTAGGTGTAACGCGACGTACCAATAGTATAGGTTCCCGTCACAGTTAACAGTGGATGAGGCGGCGAGAATACGACAAGCAAAATTGTCACCAAAGTAAGCAGGATGATAAACCCCAACCAACGAAATTTTTGCATCAAATCGCCTTTATTCTCAAAACTGCTCCCATTCCTCCAATGAAAATGCCAATAGCCAGGCCAAGTGCGGCATTCCCAAGCGCGACTCCTAGGGCGATACCAAGCCCGATGCTTGCTATACCCTGCGTGCGGCGATTCTTCGGTGATTGGGATGTCAGATTATTCATCTTTATTTTCCCCTTTATAAACCAAGATCGGTTTTTTTGAATTTCCATAAAGGAAATCTGGCCTGCAGTAACGACAGGTATTCATTCCAACAGTCAGGCGCGGTAACCACCAGTGGGTGAATTTCCACATGACGCTTGTCGTTTAGATTATATTCAAGGTAACCCCAACGGAAGCTGGCGATGGAGAAGACAGTATCATCATTCGCCCGGCTCGGCAGAGTCACCAGGAACATATCGGCGATCCAATCCAGTCTGGCGAGGCCATTCAAATTGTTACAAGGGGCATCATAGACCTTGGCCGGAAAGCCAAAAGCAAAGAACGGCACACCCAAGTCCACCAAAGTGGGGTGTGTATCCACCTCTGGCACAACACGTGCTGGCTCAATCGCGTCAAGGGAATCAAATTCGTACCGGGTGACGATTTGGATCCAGGCGCAGGCCGTGGCATAACCTGTGCCATCATATGATTCAATAGAGGCGTGCATGGTTGGGTAACCCACGCACAGACTTATATCGAATCCATTGCCAGCAAACAGGTCGAAGCCAGACTTTGCCGCGTTTTGGTTGACATCATATTCCACAGCCAGCAGGCCGGACTTGCGGTTGAGAACAAACGGGATGGCAGTGATCGTCATAACTTTTCCTTATCTGAAGAAGGGTCAATAGATGGCTCGCCGCCAGATTTCCAGACAGGGGTACATGCGCCTGACTTCGATCCCGGCGTTGGTAACAAGACCGCTGAAACCTTTCTGTACCTTGTACAGGCCAAAACAATCGTGTCCACCGATGGAACACATGTTATCCCGCCAGTGTGTTTGGGTGAAGCAATACAGCGCGCAGGCGCGAGTCTCAAATATCACGGCCAGGTCAGGTTCGATCTCAGATTGCCAGGCGTTGAAGGTGGTTTGAAAGACGGCACGCAAAAGCGGCTCGAGTTGCTTTGCTGTCAAGTTGATAGGTAAATCCACGATCAGGCTCAGGTCAATATCTGAATCCGGACGGGCTCCGTCTGCCAGTCCGCGCGAACCGTGCAGAACAATCCGCGCGACAATTGGGTGAATGACCAGGTTGGCAGACTGAAGCAGGGCGCAGGTATCTGGCCGGTATTGGGCAAGGGAGGGAGAAAAATTCAACGATTGGCTCATGACAGCATTGTTCATTATCAGCGGGTGATGCGCCCTCAAGCCATCTTCCATGCGAGACACAAGATCCTGCCGCTTCACTCTGCGTACCGGCGGTGGTGGGGGAAAATTTTGGTTGCAATCAGGGGGAGGTTTCACAAATAGAATTATAGCGTCAAGATTGAACCTGGCAAATTTCTCTATTCAACATTCTCCATTGTTTCATCGCCAGCTACATTTTCCACCGCAATAACGATTTCACTGCGGAACTCTCTCGCGCGGCGCTCGATGAGTTCCAGATAATCCTCGCCGAGTGTTCGGCGTAGCATTTCCAGTTCGGAACGGAAGCGCTGCAGATCATTTGGGGAAACCTTTCCATTCATTTCCACGCTGGCAAGACGGCGAAGGGTGTATTTGGGCAGGGTCTGGAATTCTTTCAAGTCTCGCAGCAGGGTTTGGATAAATGGCAGATATTCCTGTAAATCAGCCGCATGATTTGCCAAAGCGCTTCTAAGATTGTTTTCGGCTTTAACGCTCAAAGATTGCTCGCTTTGGGGCATGGGAATATGCTCGCGATGTTCCTTGACGGCTTCATACGCAGGCCAGAAATTGGCGCTGAGCGATTTCCGTGGGGTATCGGGCTGACATCGAATGTGCGCGATGGCTTCCTCTAGGGGGAGAGGTTGTACTTCTAGTTTATCATCCCCTGTGTTGGGTACGGCATGAATGAAAAGTTGCAGCCCCTTGCGCCGGAACACCAGCAATTCGTTGCAGCTGAGATTTCTCATTATCTCATTGTACTTGGGCAGGGAACTGTGTCAAAGTAATAAAGAAGTGTCTGTCCCAAAACTTGACTCCCGCTCTTTACACAGCTTTTATGATATCACCAAGACACAGCCTCGGTGTTCGAGAGGCTGTGTCTTTCCAATGGCGCTGTATTGATTATTGAAGGTCTTTTTGCATTTGCTGGAACTGCTCCTGAGTGATCTCACCTCTGGCGTATCGCTGTTCAAGGATTTCTCTGGCCGAAAGCGTGGCATGGTCTCCGCCAGCCGGTGGATTGGAGTGAAACAGCCCTCGTGCCAGCAAGACGGCTAGAACGATCAGTGCAATCCAGAACAAGAACATACCGCCCAGCATACCGAATCCCATCATGTCACACCTGCCTTAGCGTTCCAGGTCCGATAAGATTTGCTGGTATTCTTCCCGGCTGATCTCACCTTTGGCGTAGCGGCTCTGGGCAATATCGCGGGCTGAAAGGCTGGTCATATATGGAGATAATAATCTCGGATTTTTCACGGACTGCACGGATCGTCACCTTTCCGCCGTCTGGCGTATACTGTGGCGCATTTCCGACCAGGTTTGTCAGAACCTGCAAAATATGATCCCTGTCAACCAGAATTTTGGGAAGATCTGGTTCTACATTTATATCTAAGCTGAAGCCATTGACGCTGAGCATCCCTGCTGGCTTGCCGTCCTTCAAGATATCGATGGTGTAATACCTGTAAAATGGGTCTGCGTCTTTGGCGGTTATGACCAAAGGAAGAATGGGTTTTTGGGGGCTTGACTTGCGGCCATCCTTTCATTAGAATGATCTCATCTGATAGAACGAAAGGAGGCGCACAAGCGAGGATGTATGATGAGTGGAAAACCTGCTGTTTTGATTCCTGCGCAAGTGCGCCCGCCTGACCGGTAATTTTCTGGTCCTTTCCCCCTTGAATTGACATTCAGGCCGCGGGCGCGTTTGCCCTGCGGCCTTTTTGCGCCCCTGCCTTCCCGGACGAAACAGCGCCGCGCATAGTCCATTTTGTGTTCAACCGCTGCGCTGTATTGATTCATCATTGGTTACGATACCTGAGGATTGACCTGATATGCATTTTGAAACGACCCATACGAGCAACATGCAGACCGGCATGGTCACACGCAAGTTCCGCGGCCAGTACATGGTGCGGAGCGGCGAGCGCGATATTCCCTGTTCGATCTCCAGCCGGCTGCGCAAACAGCTAATCTACCCGTTGGCCGACCCCAGTTCGCTCCACCACCGCGTGCAGAAGGTGGAAGAGATTGACGTGGTAGACCCGGTGGCTGTTGGGGATCATGTGATGTATCTTGACGCGGGCGATGGAACCGGCGTTATCCACGAAGTACTGCCGCGCCGCACGCGCCTTTCGCGCAAGGCCCCCAGTGATGTGCCGCTTGAACAGGTGATGGTCGCCAACGCTGACCAGGCTGTGATTGTGTTCGCGGCGGCCAAACCAGAGCCGAAATGGAACCTCTTAGACCGCTTCCTGGTGACGGCGGAATCGAGTGATCTGCCGGCCCTCATTGTAATCACCAAGATGGACCTGCTGGCGCAGGCGGAGCTGAAGGAAGTGGATATCTACCGCCAGATTGGCTACCGCGTGATTCTGACCAGCGTGGTGGATGGGCGCGGGATGGATGAAGCGCGCGCCGCCTTAGAGGGCAAAATTTCCATCCTGATGGGCAAGTCTGGCGTGGGTAAAAGCTCACTGCTCAATGCCATCCAACCGGGGTTGGGGCTAAAAGTCAGCGCAGTGGGCAAGGGCGAGGTCGGCAAAGGCCGGCACACCACCACCCACCTGGAGATGTTCCCGCTCAGTGGCGGCGGCGGCGTGATTGATACCCCTGGGATGCGCTCATTGGCCCTGTGGGACGTGCGCGAAGATGAGCTGGCCTACTTTTTCCGCGAAATGCGCCCTTACCTGAGCCGCTGTCAGTTCCAATCGAACTGCATGCACGAGAACGAGCCTCGCTGTGCCAT
>DAOUAC010000176.1:0-8170 GCA_034434155.1 Anaerolineaceae bacterium | reverse complement strand
CCCGCGTCTACAGCGATGGGGATGACCCGGATTTTATCCCCGACCACCGGGGCCAGGTCGGCATCCTGGACGGCCTTCAGCAGCGCCTGACGGTCCACCTCAGTGACGGCCAGAGTGTGGTCGTAGCATTCCACCAGCATGGCCTCATACTTTTTCACGCGCTCGCGCTCTAACCAGAGGGCCGGGCGCAGCGGCCAGGGGACGGTTTGCGCCATGCGGTCGAGAATCGTCCAGGTGGCGTTGTGGGCATCGAAAATCAGGCGAGGACGCGAGCCGCCGGGGGCCGCCTTGAGGGCGGCGAGGGCAAACTGCGTCATGGTGAGCTGATCGGCGTGGATGACGTCTACATTCCCGGCGCTCAGGGCTTGCGCCACCGCGTGACGCATGGCTTCCAGGTCGTCGCGTTCAATCAAAAACGGGCGGCCGGTGAGGAAACTGCGCAGCAGGTAGCCCATATCGGCTTTCCGCGAGCGCCGGATGGGAACGGTGATGACGCGGTGGCACAATTTTTCGAGGACTTCTACGTGGCGGCTCTCATCGGGCCGCAAGAAGGTGAGCAGCGTCACCGCGTGGCCGCGCTCAACCAGGTAGCGCAGCACGTACCAGGTTTTAATGCGCGGGCCGGCGTCGGGCGGGTAAGGCAAGATTTGGGTTAAAAAAAGAATGTTCATGGTTTAAAGCCCCGGCAGGGCGCGGATGAGGGTTAAGTAATTCGATGCCAGCGCCAGACGGCGGCGGCGGCTCTCCGGCGGCCCGAACAAGCTGAAGACGCTCAGCCCCAGGCGGAACAGCGAGGCCAAGAGCAGTACCAGCCGGTACAGCCACGCGGCGGCCAGGCCGTAATGCTTGCGAAAAAAGTGAACTTTGGTGCGGTAGAGGGATAGGAACATTTGCACCGCTACCTGCTGCGTGCTTTGCCCGCCGTAATGAATCACCTGTGACTGTGGAACCCAAAATAACTGCCAGCCAGCCCGGCTCAGGCGGTAGCACAGGTCGGTTTCTTCGGTATAGACAAAATAGCTTTCATCCAACAGCCCCACCTGGTCGAGCGCGGCCCTGCGCAGGATCAGGCTGGTTCCCTGGACGACATCTACCTGCCGGGGGATGCTGGTGTCCCATTCTGCCTGCCGGTAGAGCGCCAGCGGATAGAGCCGGTCAAGGTGAAAGAGCCGCCAGAACTCGCGCCCCAGGGTGGGGAAGGGAAAGCACGAGGCTTGCAGACTGCCATCGGGATTTAACAGGCGTGACCCAGCCGCCCCAACGGTGGGATGATCGTCGAGGAAGCGCACCAGGGCATCCAGCGCGCCTGGAAAAACTTTTGTATCGGGGTTGAGGAGCAAGATATAGCGCCCCGAACAGAGGCGGATGGCCTGGTTGTTGGCGCGCGCAAAGCCGGGGTTATCGGGATTTGCGATGCAGTGTACGGCAGGAAACAGCTCTTTAACCCGCTCGATGGACTGATCTTTCGAGGCGTTATCCACCACCCAGATTTCATACGCGCACCTTGTGCCGCTCTCTACAATGGAGCGCAGGCATTGTAGTAACAGGTCACGCACATTCCACGAAACGATGATGATTGACAGGTCCACCGGCTAATTCTCCACCTTTTCTGGTGATGCCGCGTACAGCCGCTCGTACATGACGAGCGCGCCGAGGAAAATCCACCCCAGCAGGCTGGCCCGCAGTCCTTCCATGCCGATGTTATAAACAAAGGGCAGCACCCAATCGCCTAACATAGCGGCGGTTAACATGCCGGCCAACCCGCCGATGACCCCGTAGATAAACGCTTTATCGAACCCCTCCGGCACGCGGTTGCGAATGGTCCAGCCGACCAGGCCGATTTCGACAGCGAACCATAAGAACAAGATCAGCCCGGCGATCCCGGTTTGAGCCAGGATATCCACGTAGTTGTTGTGTGAGTTAAAGCTGACGTTGTAGCCCAGGATGTTGAAGAACGGTGTGTAGAAGTAATAATTCGAAGGCCCCACCCCAAACAGCGGATTGCGCGCAATAATCTGGAACAGGATTTTCCAGGCTTCGAGGCGGGTCATCAGGCTGTAGCTGTTATCGCCCGCCATAATCACCTCAGAGGCGGCTGAAGAGCGCAGCATCAACAGCAGGCCAAACACCGCGCCCAGCCCTACCGCCAGTCTGGGGCGCACCAGAAAGAGCGTTACGCCCATTGCCACAATGGCCGGCAGCCAGCCCGACGTCCACGATTGTTTGACTTCAAAGGTAGTGTAGAGCGACAGCAGCGTTACCACTCCCAACCCCAGCCGGACGGGGATGGGCAGGCGAGTGTTGATCAGCATCTGGCTAAAGGCCAAAATGGTAATCCATAACCAAAACTGGCTGTCCATCACGGCGCGCTGGAAGGTCCTGAAAACCATGCGCCGGACGGGAAAATACGGGACCAGAATGCCGATCATGTAAATGGTCCCTAAGATGATGAAAATCCAAACCATCCAGCGCAGCCAGCGCCGCTCCAGCCGGTGCGCCGCCAGAATGAACGACCCGGCCGACAGCAAAAAGATGCCTACTCCACCGATTTGCGCGGCAATCGACGCCCCGCGGCTGGGAAACCACAACAACTGTCCGAAACCCAGCGAGATCAGGGTGGAGATCATAAATAAGAACAGGGGCAGCAGCGGGCGCGATGCCGCAATGGTGATGCGCTTTTCCTGGGTGAGCATTTCCAGCACCCATAAGCCGATCATCGCGCTGATCATCAGGACGGTTGCATTGATGCTGGTTTGCGTACCTGTGCCAATGGAGAATGGCACGAGCAGACTGGAGACGACAATGAGGGGGAAACCCAGCCCCGGCCAGCGCAGCAGGAAGATCGCGCCAGCGATGGCCGCCACCAGTCCGAGGATGCCATAGGCAATCAGTGAGGTTTGGCTTGCCAGCAGACCAACCACAGCGCTGACCGCTAACACGGCCCCCGGCAACACCCAATGCAGCAGCAGATGTTGCTTCAGGATAAATAACGGGATTCCCCGAATGGTGATCCGTTCAGAGAACATTGGCCCCTCGCTTGCGGGTACGTTCCCGGGTTTCCTCAACCAACTGGCAGAACTGCGCCCCAATCTGACGCCAGTCATATTTTTCTTCCACCAGGCGCCGGCCCTGTTCGGCGAATTCGGCGCGCAGTTCTGGTTCGTTCAGCAGGCGGACTGTCCAGCGGGCAAAATCTGCGGGGTGGTCAGCCACCACCAAATGACGACCGGCCTCAAATTCTAATCCCTCGGCGCCCTTTGAGGTCGAAACGACCGGAGTTCCCAGCGCCAGGGCCTCTAAAATCTTCAGGCGCGTTCCGGCCCCCTGTTGCAGCGGGACCACGCAGGCCCGGCTGGACGCGACCGCCGGGCGAATATCGTCCAGGTAGCCGGTGAACGTCACCTGCTTGCGGTGGGGTAGTTCATCCACCGGCGCATTGCCCGTGTTGCCGGTGATGTACAGGCGGGCCTGCGGCGACTGGGCCAGTACCTGGGGGAAGATTTCGCTTAAAAAATACTTTACCGCGTTGAAGTTAGGGTAGTACGTCAATGCCCCATTGTAAATGAGCTTGTGGTCAATCACTGCGGCACAGCCAGGGCGGTAATATTCCAGGTCTACGCCGTTAGGAACCAGCCCCACGTGGCTTTTGGGCGCTCCCAAATGCTCCTGCGCGCGCTGTTCATCGCGCCGCGAGACGATCAGCCCCAGGTCAAAGGCGCGAAACAACTGTTTTTCATACTGGCGCATTTTCCAGTAGGCCAGATAGCGGCGGACGCGCCGGAGCGGGTGCTGTTCGGCCTGGTACGCTTCGTACAGCATATCAGACAGCAGATTATCTACGTCAATAACGCGGGGCAGTCCTTTCATTTCCATGGCGTAAGGCGCAGTGACAAACGTAATCGCCAGCACCAAATCGGGCCGCCACTCGCGCGCCACCTGCTGGGCGCAGTTCGACATTTCTGGCGAGTATCCGGCTACCACAGCGCTTGGCCGCCAGGAAAACCAGCCGCGCACTATCCCCTGACGCGAAAAATCGAACGGCTGGCGCCGCACAATTTCAATCCGGTCGCAAAACTGGCGCATGGCTTCCATCCACGCAGGCTGGATTGGCTTGTCTTCAAAAGAAACCAACGCCAGCTCGTGCCGCTGCGCCAGCCCTTTGAGAAGGTGATAAGCCCTGATCTTACTGCCCTGGTCGAGCGGGTAGGGAAACCAGGTGGAAAGCGCCAAAATCCGCATAAGGTTTATTCTTCAAAAAAATCGGCCCAGGGCGTACCCTGGAAGCGTGCTTTAAGCTCGTCGTAGTTTTCGATCGCCCGCGCCAGTGAGGTCTCGCGCGCCTGTTTGTAAGTTTGAGGCGCAATCGGCCAGCTTTCCAGTCCCAAAAAGTCCTGCACTTTTTTGAACTCGGTCAGGTAATCACTGGCTAAATCTTCGTAGATAACCTCAAGCTTGGGATGGTGCTGGAACAGCGCATCGCCATCGCGTTCCATCTGGCGGGTGCGGGTGAAATCGTCGAGCAGTTGCTGGTAATCGAGGCAAACGGGGCGTTCCTCTTCCTTTTCGCCAGAGATGTTCGCCCACCGGCCGCTCTGTTCGGCGCGCACTTTGGAAAGATGCGTGCGCAGCATATTGCGCCGCTTGATGTGCAGTACGTGAATCTCGCGGTGCGCGGCCAGGTAATCCCAAACGGCCTTCCAGGGTTCGGTTTGGGCGTGATAGTAGAAAATCTTGAAACCCACCGCCAGGGTCGCCAGGGGTACTTTACGAAACACCTGCTCTTCGAGGAAGCGCACCGGCTCGTTGAGGAACTGCTGGAACACCCTGCCGCCGGTGGGGTAGTAGGGCAGCCCCCAAACGATCTCGTTGCGGTTCTGGAACAGCTCGCTGAACACTGTAACCCGCGGGTTCGAGGCCAGCAGACCGCGCAGCAGATTCGACCCGGTGCGCGAGCGCCCCAGGATAATAAAGCGGGTGTAGTCGCGGTGGCCGGGTATCAGCCCCAGGTCGAGCGCCAGGTTGCGGGTTGGAATATCCCTAAGACGGAGCATATCTTTCCATTTCTGCACCAGGGAGGCACGAGATCGGTCGTTCATCGGTTTCCCTGTCTTAGCGCGGCGTGGGGCGCATCCCCCAACGGCGCCGGAAAAAGTCTAGCGCGCCCTGCCAGAGCGCGTCACGGTGGGGGCGCATGGCGCGCCAGCGGGGTTTCAGAGTCCACGACAGCAGGGGGCGCAAAAAGTTGGCAACCAGTGCGTAGCCCCAGGCTGTCAGCGGCGCGCCATGCTTGGCCATCATCAGAAAACGGTTGCGGGTGGCGTAATAGGTCACGTTAGGGCTGGGTCGGTAGTTGATCTGCACGCCTTTGTGCCAGATTTTCGCCTGGGGAACAAACCAGATCTTCCACCCGGCCCGGCGTGCCCGCGTACACCACTCGGTTTCTTCAAAGTAGTAAAAGAAACGCTCATCCAGCGCGCCGACCTGCTCAATCACCCCTCGGCGCACCAGAATGGCGCAGCCAGAAATCCAATCTACCGGCTCCACCCGCGAAAACTGGCCCTGGTCGAGCTGGTTTTCACCGCGGTGGTAAGCTTGCCAGCGCGCGTCCAACATCCCGCCGGCAGATTGGATCACCTGGGGCGCGTCGGCGTGGTAGACCATTGGCCCCACAATCCCAACGGTCGGGTCGGGGTGGGCCGCCTCCACCAGGCAGCGCACCGCGTCTGAGTCTAATAGAATATCCTCATTGACGACGAAGCACCACTCGGCCCCACATTCCAGCGCGGCGCGGATGCCCACGTTGTTGTTGCCGGCGTATCCCAGGTTTTGCGTTAAAGAGAGGATCTCCACCTGAGGAAAGGCGGCGCGGATGGCCTCATTGGAGCCATCCGTACAGGCGTTATCCAAGACGATCACCCGCAGGTTGCCATACGACTGTTTGTGCAGTGATTCCAGGCAGGCCAGGGTGTCTGCGCGCCGGTTGGTGTTAAGGACGATGGCAACAACGAGAGGCGGAAGCATATTAATCTGTTTTCCACGCGGCCGGGAAGTTCTTCTCGACCTCGATATTCTTGAACTTCTGGCTCTGGCGCGCCCCATGCTGTCGCACCCAGGCCGCCATGTTGCAGAGGCCCTCTTCTAAGGTGTGCAGCTTGCGTTTGCCAAAGATGCGGTCTACTTTTTCGTGAGAGGAATAAGCGTTCAAGACCTCGTTGCGGGCCGGCAGGTGGACGATGTTGGGCTTTACGCCCATGGCCCGCGCTACGGCTTCGGCCAGTTCATTCACCGAATAAGGCTGGTCGGCGCCCACGTTAAACACCTGGTTGTAGGCTTCTGGCATCTGAATGGCGTCTACCATAATGGGGACGATGTCGCCTACGTAGCTAAAGGCGCGCGTTTGCGTGCCATCGCCAAAGACCGACATGGGCTTGCCCTGCAAAATCTGGTTCATAAAGATGCCCACCACATTGCGGTACTTGTCGCCGATATTCTGGCGCTCCCCGTAGACGTTGTGCGGGCGGAAGATGATGTAATCCAGGCCAAACATGGCCTGGCTGGCCTTCAGGTCTTGTTCTACAGCCAGCTTGGCGATGCCGTAGGGGTCTTCGGGGTGGGGTGTGGTTTCTTCGGTCATGGGTAGTTCAGGGCTGGCTCCATAGACCGCAATGGACGATGTGAACACAAAACATTTTACACCGGTATTGACCGCTGCGTTAATCAAATTTACGCTGCCAATCAGGTTGTTGGTGTAATTAAAGCGCCGGATGAAGTGGCTCAGCCCTTCGGCGGCGTAAGCCGCCAGATGGTAGACGTAATCGAACTTTTCGCGTTCCATCAACTGGTTGACCAGGTCTGCGTCGGTGATGCTGCCGTGGACGAAGCGCGTTCCCGGCGGGATATTGTCTTCAAAACCGCCGCTCAGGTCGTCCAGGATCACCACAGCATACCCGCGATTGCACAACTCTGCGGCAATGTGTGAGCCAATGAAGCCGGCGCCGCCAGTGACCAGGATCTTTTGCATAGTAACCTAACCTCTTTTCGCCTACCCAAACTGGTAGGAGTAATATTTGCGCGCAGGCGTGCGTTTCACCAGTTCCATCAACAGCAAGGGGACCCCCACACCACTGGCAAACAGCAGCGGTTGGAACAAGAACTGCATCCCCAACATCCAGGGGGCCAGGTGATACACCGCCCGCGCTACGAACTGCAAGACCAGCGAATGCACCAGGTAAATGCCAAAGGAACGACTGCCCAGTTCTTCTAACATGCGCGTGACGGGCGTTGTGGCCTGCTCAAACGCCAGAAAGACCAGCAGGAAAGCCAGCGAGTAAAAATTGTCAACCAGCGTCTCTTTGGGCGTAATCCACGCTTCGCCAGAGCCTTGGAGGAGCATTTCCCATTCAACCATCCCCGCGGCAAACAGCAGCGCGGCGGAAGCCAAAAAATGCCAGCGGTAACGGCTGAGGAACGCCTTGAAGGCTGGCTGGTGAAAGCCAAACACCATGCCAAAGACGAACCAGAACAGATTACCGGGGAAAAACCACCCGGCGGCAAAAACCGTCATTAAATCGGATGCCAACAGCGGCAGGCGCAGAATTTGAAAGTACCGGATGATGTGGGCCGCCACCTGCAAGACCGCCGCCGCCGCTAACAGCCATCGAGCGTTTTGGCGCGCCTGAGGAACCAGAAGGGGTGCCAGCAGATATAACTGAATGATTAAGGGGACAAAATAGAACGCCGCGGTAGTCTCGCCTAAGAGGAGCATACGCAGATAGTCAAGCGGAGCATGTACCTGCCCATCAATGGCCTGCCAGATCAGCATAATCACCGACCAGAGCAGGTAAGGAATCGCCAGGTAGCGGATGCGCACGCCGATGAACTTCCATTCCACTGTCGGCTGGCTTTTGCGGGTGGAAAAGGCCACGAAAAAGCCGGAGACAAACAGGAAAGCCGGAATGGAAGGGATGATGATCTGCTCAATCAGCCGCAGTGCGTAGTAAGAGGCACTGCCCAACTGCGAGAAATCGGGGGCAGTGACGTTGAGGTAGCGATGTACCCAGAAGAACATCGCCACATAACCCCACCCGGCTGTGTGATTAAGTACCGCGCCGATGATGGCTAAACCGTTGAGGTAGAGCAGCCGTCTTGCCATGAGGTGATTTATCCAAAC
>DAOUAC010000175.1:0-21482 GCA_034434155.1 Anaerolineaceae bacterium | reverse complement strand
GGCGATACGCGCGGGCCATCGGGCATTTTCCGCGCCCTGCGCACCATTCCGGTGATGTTGGGGATCGCGAAAGACATGGAGCGCCTCTGCCCCAAGGCCACCATGCTGAACTACACCAACCCAATGGCGATGTTGTGCCGCGCCATGCAGCACGAGACCAGCATTCAGGTTTCGGGCCTGTGCCACAGCGTCCAGGGGACGGCCATGATGCTCGCCAACTGGATCGGCGCGCCCTACGAAGAGATCACCTATACCTGCGCCGGGCTCAACCACATGGCCTGGTATCTGAAGTTCGATTGGAAGGGCGAAAACGCCTATCCGCTGATCTACAAAGCGGTGACGGAGAACCCCGATATTTATAATGAAGAACAGGTGCGCAATGAGATGTTCCTGGCGCTCGATTATTACGTAACCGAATCGAGCGGGCATAACTCGGAATATAACTGGTGGTTCCGCAAGCGCCCCGACCTGATCGAAAAATACTGCACGCACGGAACCGGCTGGAACCCCGGCCACTACGCTTATATTCTAGAAAGCTACCGCAACCGCGAGAACACCTGGCGCGAAGACGCCAAAGCCTGGTACGCCTCTGACAACCCCATTTCGCTGCAGCGCGGCCACGAATACGCCGCTTACATCATCAACGCCCTCATGGGCGGCGAGCCGTTTGAGTTCAACGGCAACGTCCGCAACGATGGGCTGATTGATAACCTGCCCGAAGGGGCGTGCGTGGAAGTGCCGGTGTGGGCCAGCAAGAAGGGCCTCAGCCCGGTGCGGGTGGGGGCCCTGCCGCCCCAGTGCGCCATGCTCACCGGCCTGAGCGCTCAGATTGAAGAAATGGCCGTCGAAGGCTGTCTGACCGGCGACCCGCGCAAAGTCTACCAGGCCATCGCCCACGACCCGCTGACCGCTGCCGTCCTCTCTCTGCGCGAGATTAAGGACATGGTCAACGAGATGTTCGCCCAAAATAAGGATTACCTGCCCACCTTCCAGCACTTCCGGGTGTAGCGGGAGGGAAGAGCTGTCAACGGAACCCCCTGGCGGGACTGCGCTTCTTCAACCCGCAGGGGTTCCACGCTCTGAGCAGGGGCTTTGGCCCCGCGTTATCGTCCGGCTTTTACGCGCCCTGAACCCGGCACAATCCGCGCGGGCGGGAGGGAACGCATGAACGGCTTAGAACGATGCCAGACTGTCTTACGGGGAGCCATCCCCGACCGGGTTCCGGTGGATCTGCACAATTTTCTGACCGCCGCCTATGCTGTGGGCGCGCCGCTCAGCGCGGTCCTGCAAGACGGAGAACTGCTGGCCGAAGCTCAGCGCCGCGCCTGGCGCGAGTTCGGCCATGATATGCTTCTGGTCGAAAACGGCGTCATCGCGGAGGCTCAGGCGTGCGGCTGTGGGGTGGAATACCCGGATGACGGCCCGGCGCGGGTGGTAGAGCCAATTCTGGCCGGCGGGCTGGAGCAGGCCGCTAACCTGGCCGTGCCAGACCCGTTCACGGCCTTCCCCATGCGCGAGGTGATCAAGGCTGTGCGCATCCTGGCGCGCGAATTGGGCCGCGAGGTGTTTATCATGGGCCGCGCCGATCAGGGCCCCGGCGCGCTGGCGATGGCCCTGCGCGGCTACGAGCGTTTTATTCTCGATCTGGCCGGTTGGGAACAGCCGGAGGCCATTCATCAACTGCTCGATTACTGCACGCGGGTGCAGGAACGCTATGCCCTGGCCCTTAAAGAGGCCGGCGCGCACGGCACGGCCATCGGGGGGTTGGGGGTGTCTCTGCTCAGCCCGCGCCTGTACCGTCAGGTGGAACAGCCCTACGAGCGCCGCCTGATCGCCGCCGTCAGCCGGGCCGATTTTCCGGTGGCCCTGCACATCTGCGGAGATGCCACCCCCATTCTGGCGGATATGGCCGCCACCGGCGCGCCCATTGTGGAGCTGGACTATAAAACCGACCTGCGCGCCGCCAAACAGACCTTTGCCGGGCGGGCCGCCATCCTCGGCCCGGTCAACCCCGAACTGCTGTGGGCCGCCTCAGACCCTGCCGAAGTCGAAGCCGCCGCCCGCGAGGCCATCGCAATCTTAGCGCCGGGGGGCGGCTTCATTTTGGGGCCTGGCTGTGCCTTGGGATATAATACCCCGCCCGCCAACATCCACGCCCTGGTTGAAGCCGCCGCGAAGTACGGGGTTTATCGGGCGGATGGGTCGTGCAGGTGAATACCTGGTCGTTCTTCCGGGCCGCGGCCTGCGCGAACTACGGATGCGCGCCGCCGGGCCGGGACGTATACTGACCTCAATACTCGAACAGGTTAAGTAACCCTACAGACCTGTTAGAATCAATTGAGGAGGATGGAAAATGACCGAAGGACAATCGCGCAGTTTGGGATTGGCGCTTTCGAATGCACTGGCCGACGCGGTACAGCGCGCCGGGGAATATACGGTGATGGTTGACGCGCGCAAGCGCCTGCCGCTGAGCGGCATTGCCTACGCCGCCGACCTGATTCTCACCGCCGATCACGGCGTGGAACGCGAGGAAGGCATTCGCGTGGGCCTGCCCGATGGCCGCGAAGTGGAGGCGGCGCTGGCGGGGCGCGACCGCACCTCTGACCTGGCCTTACTGCGCCTGAGCGGCGTTCAACTGGCCCCCGCCCCTGCCGCCGAGGGAGAGGCCCGCGTGGGCCACCTGGTACTGGCCGTAGGACGGCCTTCGCTGGGCGGCGTGCAGGCCAGTTTTGGGCTGATTAATGCCATTGGCGCAGGTCTGCGCGGCGCGCACGGGCGAAGTCTCGAACGCTACATCGCCGCCGACGCCACCCCCTACCCCGGCTTTTCGGGCGGCCCGCTGATTGACCTGGCCGGCGGTCTGCTGGGGGTGAATACCTCTGGCGTGGTGCAGGGCATGTCGCTGGCGATCCCGCGCAGTCTGGCGTGGCAGATCGCCGGCAGTCTGGCGCAGTATGGGCACGTCAAGCGCGGCTTTTTGGGCATCCGCAGTCAGGTGGTGGAGATTCCGGCGGCGGCCCGCGCCGCGTTAGGCCGGGAGCAGTCCACCGGCTTATTAATCGTCGGCCTGGAAGCGGGCGGCCCGGCGGCGCAGACCGCTGGCGGGTTGATCGTTGGCGATATTCTGGTGGGGATCAACGGCCAGCCTATTGCCGACCATGATGACCTGTTGAGCGTGCTGACCGGCGACCTGGTGGGGCGCAGTGTGGGCGCTGAGGTGGTGCGCGGCGGGCAGTTCCAGACCGTTGCGGTAATGGTTGGGGAGCGCAAGTGAGTTGATCTGCGTTTGGATCGTTTCACCCATTCCGGCACTGCGGGCGGGCCTGCGCGCCCTGCTGACCGGCGACCCGGAGATCACGGTGGCTGGGGTGATCTCTGCGCTGGCGGCGGGGACGGCCTTCCCGGCAGAAGCGGGGGTGATGATCCTCACGCCCGGCGGGCTGGACGCCGCCGCATTACAGCGGCTGGCCGAACAGCCCGGCTGGACCGCTCTGCTGGTGGGAGATGACCCGGCGGCGGCGGCGCGGCTGGCGCGCGGTCTGCCGCCGGGGCGCGCCTGGGGTCTGTTAGCCAGTGAGGCTGCGCCCGAAGCCCTGAGCGCCGCCCTGCGCGCCCTCGACGCGGGGCTGGCGGCGGCCTCGCCAGAGCTGGTGAGCGGCCTGCTGGCCCGGCTGCCGGAAGAGGACCCGGCCAACTCTGGCGAACTCCCGCCCGAACCTCTGACGGAGCGCGAAACCGATGTACTGCGCCTGGCCGCCCAGGGGCTGACCAATAAGCAAATTGCCCTGGCGCTGGGTATCAGCGAACATACCGTTAAATTTCACATTTCGGCGATATTCGATAAATTGGGCGTCTCGAACCGGGCCGAAGCCGTGCGCAAAGGCGCGCGCTGGGGCTGGGTTCCGCTGTAAGATAAGGGGGGAACCACAGATGAACACAGATGAACACGGATAAGAAGAGAAGTATAGATAACCACAGATGAACACAGATTTTTTGTTTTTTTATCTGTGTCCATCTGTGTTGATCTGTGGCTGCACAGCGGGTGAACGGGGCCGCAAAGATGGGGTACAATCCATCTATGACCTCAGATGTGTACAATATCCTGCACAAAAACATTCCCATCCTTGAGGTGGATGACCCCCTGCTGTTGGATATGCTCTTTGCCGACCCCAAAGCGGCGGAATGTCTGCTAGAGCGCCTGTCGGAGCAGGTGGCCCTGGTAGACCCGGAGAAATTCGAAGCCCTCTACGCCCGCTTGCGCAAGCTCGATTATCTCCCCAAAGTGGAAAGCGGATTGTGAGGGGGAAACGCTTATGCCGCCTGCATGGGTGAAGCACAGCCGCCGCCTGGACGACTATCTGGACCATTTGGATGAAGCCACCCTCAAGCGCCTCACCAAACTGACGGGCGGGCCGGTCAACGCCCGGCGCAGTGATTGGGTTGCCTGGATCACCCTGGCCCTTGACCAACCGGAGCGGGTTAGAAACGCGGTGAACGGCCTGCGCCCTCACGAGCGCGCCATCCTGGCCCTGCTGCGCGAGCTGGGCGGCGAGAGCGAAGACACCGTCCTGCGGGCGGCGACCTTTGGCGCGGGCGTCACCTTCCCCGGCAGTCAACTGATTCCCAAACAGCTATTTCACGAAGCCCTCACGCATCTGGTGCGGGCCGGGCTGGCTCTGAACTGGAACGACACCTTTCACTTTACCCGCCTGTACCCGCCGGATTATTACACCGCCAGCACCAACACCCTCTTTTCAGACGACCGCATTCTGGCCCAGGCCGGGGCAGTTCCTTTTCAAGCGCCAGAACTTACGCCGCTCGCGGGCGAAAAGCTTTCTGGGCAGGCGCGCCTGCCGCACCTGATCACCATGGAAGTTGTCGCCTTACTGCATGCCATCGAACGGGCGGGGGGCATTGGGCTGACACAGGCGGGGGCACTGCGCGCCGTGGATATGCGCAAAATCGCCAAGGCTTTAAACCTGCCGGATGGCAACCTGGAAGATGGCGGGATGGCGTTTCCCGCGGCGGTGACGGCGCTGGTGGGCGCACTGCGGCACGCAGGCATCCTCCAACCGGCAGAGAACGCCGGCCGCCTGGTGCTGGTCCCCGGCGCGGGCGATTTCAGCGCCCAACCCCTGCCGCGCGTGGTGCGCGCCCTTCTGCGGGGCATGATCCGCGCCGCCTGGACTGAGACGGGCGAAACCCCGCGCACCAACCAGACGATCTACCCCTCGGCCCGCGCCGCTCTGTATATGTTACTCTGCTCACTGCCAGCGGCGGAACGCGGCCCATTTTATACGGTCGCCTCGCTCGATGAAGCCCTCTTCGAGCGCATCAGTTCTTTTTTCAGCCTGAGCGGTACCGTCTATCGGCCCGCGCTGACGGCGTTCCTGGCCGGCCCGGCGGCGCGCGAGGGCGCCGCTGAATTCCGCCTGGCCCGGCGGCGCGAATGGCTGAAAACCGAGCGCCCCTGGCTGGAAAAGGCGCTCTCTAGCTGGCTGTATTTTTTGGGCGTGGTGGAACTGGTGGTAGAAAACGGCCGGATCGAGGGCTTCCGCCTGACGGACCTGGGCCGTGCCGCCCTGCACCCCGAACTGGAAGCCCAAGCCCACGCCGCGCGCCCCCCCTCCGCCGGCCCGGCCTGGGTTATCCAGCCCAATTTTGACATCATCGCCTACCTCGACCGGTTAAGCACCGCGCAGTTGGCCTTCTTAGAGCGTCACGCCGAGCGGCGCTCGGCGCAGGAACACCTGGCCGAATACCGCCTGACGCGCGATTCGGTCTACCGCGGGCTGGAAAGCGGCACGCGCGCCGATGACCTGCTGGCCGAACTGGCGCGCGGCGCGGGGCGCGAAGTGCCGCAGAACATCGCCGCCGAAATCCGCGAATGGGCCGCACAGCGCGAGCGCATCACCCTGTACCGGCGCGCCACCCTGGCCGAGTTTCCTTCTGAGATGGCGCGGGAGCTCGCCATGCGCGCCGGGCTGAACGGTAAGCCGGTCGGAGAGCGCTACCTTTTGCTCACCGGCGGCCCCAACCGCCCGCTCACCCGCATCTTTAAGCATACCGTCAACTACGACCAGGCCCCGCCCCGCAACCTGATCGTTACGGAAGATGGGCGCGTCACCTTCCACGCCCCCACCCCCGACCTGCTGTTACAAGCCCGCCTGAAGGTGTGGAGCGAGCCGCACCCCGAAGGGGGGCGCGTCTTTACCCCTGCCTCGGTCGCCGCGGCGGTGGCCGGAGGGCGTTCGCTGGCGTCTCTGCTCAAACTGCTGGATGAGCGCCAGTACCGGCTGCTGCCGCCCCTGGTGCGCATCTGCCTGCGGGCCTGGGCCGGTGAGAAGTTCGCCGCCGATCTTCAGCCCGTCACCATCCTGCGCGTTGGCTCTACGGAGCTGGCCTACGCCATTCAACAGTCTGAGCGGCTGCACCCATACCTGCAAGCCACGCTGTCGCCGGGAGTCTTTTTGGTGAGAGCCGATCAGGTGGATGAACTGCGCGCGCTGTTAAAATCGCTGGGGTTTACAGATTACGCGGACGAGAGCAAAACCGGCCCATGAGGCGCGGCCTCCAATTGCCCCCAAATGCCGATTTTTTACTCTAATATAATATGATAAAATAACAGAAACCTGTTGTTCAATACGGGTTTTTAGAAAAACCCGGCACTTTCCGACCGGTCGAGAGAGATTTTCTCTGGTAGATCGGAAGAGATGAAAACCTGCTCACACAACCGTTCTGAGGACGGAAAATCATGTTGAATAATGAGATTGTGAACCCCTTTCTGGATCGCGGACCTATTCGAGAACCCGGCTTGTTCTTTGGCCGCAAAAACCAGGTGCGCAAACTGGTACAGGCCATCGGCGCTCAGGTTCCACAAAGCTGTAGTCTGGTCGGCGAGCGGCGCATTGGGAAAACGTCACTGCTCAATTACCTGGCCGCGCCGGGTGGGGCACTGCAAGCCTTCTCTGGCCTGCTCAGCCGCCCCGCCGATGATTACTTGCTGATCCGCACGGATCTATCGGCCTTGAAAACCCGCGAATTGAATGGGGCGCTGTTTTTCTTCCGCCTGATTTTCCGTCACCTGCACCGCGCGGCCCTGCAAAAATGCGCCGAAACCGGCCGGCCGGCGGATGGGCTGGCCCAAATTTTTAATGACTGGATTGACCAGACCAGCCTGCAAGAGCTGATCGAGTTCGGCCTGAACGCCTACCTGGATGAAATCTGCCGCCTGGCGCCGGGGTGGGCCATCCTCTTCCTGTTCGACGAGGCCGACCCGATGGTCCGCCAGGGGGTTGGGTCTCTGCTGCGCCGGTTGATTCAGGATCGGCCGGTTGGGTACGTGCTGGCGACGCGCCGCCCTCTGGAGATGATTGACCCGGAGCGTGAAGTCTCGCCGCTGTACAACATCATGGCCGAAACGCTCGCATTAGATTTGCTGGCCCCTGCCGACGCCCGCTACATGGCGGCGGAGATGGCCGCGCAGGCCGGCCAGCCCTTTACGGATGAGGAATTAGACCTGATCCTGACCCTGGGCGGTAGTCACCCCGACTTTACCAAAGTGGCCGCCCGGCGCACCTTTGAAGCCAGGCTGGAAGGCCGCCCCTTCGACCCCGCCGCGCTCACCGAGCAAATCGCCATTGACCTCAGCCCCGTCTGCCAGAGTTTGTGGGAAGGGCTGACCGCCAAAGAGCAAGAGCTGGTCTCGCAGGCGGCGGACGGCCAGCCGGCCAGCGACTCTGTACTGGCACAGCGCCTGACGCGCCGGGCGATCCTCAATGAAACAGGCCAGCTTTTCTCGCCGGTCTTTGCCGCTTTTGTGGAGCGCAAAAGCAAAGATGCGGGCGCGGCACTGCCCCAGGCGGTGCGTTTTGGCGACGGCTACGTGGCGCGCGGCAATCAGGTGGTCATGCTCTCGCCTTTAGAGCAAAAACTGCTCACCTACCTCACCGATCACAGCGGGCAGGTCTGCACGCGCGAAGAACTTCACCAGGCCGTGTGGGGCGAGGACTATACGCGCGAGGATGAGGTGAAAATTAATATCACCATCCAGCGCCTGCGTCAGCGCCTGGATAAGCTGATGATCGGGGAAAAGATCGAGTCGGTGCGCGGGTTGGGCTACCGCTACGTGGGGTAGGGGCGCGCTATTCAGCGGTGCGCTGTGGGTCCCACCAGTTCGAGAGCCGCCGGGTGGAGTAGGGCGGCTGGTCAATGTAGTGCGACACGTCATTGAACAGCATCAGCCGCACGTGAACGGGGTCTTTGAAATCCAGAATGTTCAAACAGGCGGGCGACTGGTCTAACCGGTCGCGGTAGCCGCGCGCGTCAAAGCCCAACAGACTGCTGATGAGCAGGCGGATGGTGGCCTTGTGCGATACGACCGCCACGTTCTCTCCGGCGTGGTCAATGACAATCTGCCGGATGACCGGCAGGGCGCGCGCCATGACGCTCAGGCCCGATTCGCCCCCCAGCGGGGCAAAGGTAAACGGGTCGGTCTCCCAGGCGGCGTATTCATCGGGGTAGAGGGCCTCGACTTCGGCGCGGCGGAGCGTTTCCCAGCGGCCGTGGTGGATTTCGCGCAGTGCGTCGCGCGGGATGGGGGTGAGATTGTGCGGGCGGGCGAGGATGGCGGCGGTTTCGAGGGTGCGCTTCATCGGGCTGGAGTACACCGCGGCGATGTGATCATCGGCCAGGCGCATGGCGAGGCGTTCTGCCTGCCGCCGCCCTTCGTCTGAAAGCTCTACGTCGGTTCCGCCGGCAAAGCGGTCTTCGGCGCTCAGTACCGTCGCGCCATGACGGATGAGATATACGCGGGTGGTCATGATTCGTCTCCCCTGGAAAGATAGAAACCACAGATGGACACAGATGAACACGGATAAGAAAAGATGGAACCACAGATAGACACAGATGAACACGGATAAGAAAATGATGGAAACCACCGATGGACACAGATGAACACGGATAAGAAAAGATGGAACCACCGGTGGACACAGATGAACACGGATAAGAAAATGATGGAAACCACAGATGGACACAGATAAGAAAAGATGGGGTTTATTTTCTCTTAAGTCCACGAGGTAGCTGCGGTTCCTGATATTCTTTTCCAACAATCCTTTTGACAAACAATTCGGGAACCCCAAAATTAAGCAGTAGACAAACCGGCAGGCCCGTAGCCTTGAGATAATTGAGGCATTGGGCAAAATGCACATCGTCAACCGCGTGTACTGCTTTTAATTCCACGAGCACCGTTTTCTCCACTAACAGATCGGCCACGTAATCGCCCACCTGGAAGCCGTCATAATAAACTGGCGTTGGAAACTGCTGGCGTACCTCCAGGCCGCTCTTTCTCAACTCATAGGCCAGAGCATTTTCATACACTTTTTCCAGAAAACCTACTCCCAACTGATTGCTAACGCGAAAGCCGCACCCAATAATCCTTTCTGTGATCTGGTTGATGTTTAGCGGCATTGTTTCCTCCAAGAAAAAAAATCCCGACAGAGGAAATTAAACCACAGATGAACACATTTCGACACAGAGGAAGACAAGAAACTTTTTCTTCCTATCTGTGTTTATCTGTGTTCATCTATGGTTTCTAGCGTATCTCTTCGCCGATCACAAACAGGCGGCCCCAGGAAGGGTTGCCGTTGGCCTCAATGCAGGTCTGAAAGACGATGCGGCCGGCTTCCATATAGACCCGGCGGAATACCTCGGTTGATGAGATGCGCCGCCCGTCGGGGTCGGCCAGGTCAATAAAGTCAGAGTAGGTATTGGTGGGTTGGAGCGCCTGATAGCGCAGTGCGTGGATGATCTGAAAGCGGCGGATGGAGCCATCGCCGTAGACAAGGGCGACCGGATCGCCGGCGGCGAGCGCGAAGAACTGCGCTCCGCTGAGGAAATTATGGGCCAGCAGGCCGGTCACGCCGTAATCACTGGCGGGCGCAAACTGGGTGAGGACTTCGTCGCGCTCCGAGACGTACCCCGATTGACCCGCCGGCTGTTGTACAACCGGCAGTGCCAGCTTGCCCTCCACATACACCCCTACCAACAGCCCGGCCTGGCCGTTGACCCAGCGCGCCACCAGTTCTGGCGGGACGACCGGGGCCTGGGTTGGAGCGGCGGTCGGGACGGCCGTAGGGGCGGCGGTGGGGGCGGCCAGCGGGATAGGCGGCGCGGCGGTGGAGATGGCCGACAGGTCGTAGCCCAGGAACGCCACCTGCGGCAGATAAACCGGGTAGGCGCGGTTTTGGGGAACCCGCAAAAAGGCCGAGGACAACCCCGCCGCCAGCAGAACCGGCAGTAACAGCAGTTTTTTCACCATAGACTCCTTCGCGCGCAGTTGAGGATGCAGGGCGCAAGAAACAAGCCGCGGCCTGCATCCTACAGCGCCCGACAGAATGCCTCTTTCAACGCGAGAGGTGGTTGGCGCGCGGCCTCTGCCGGCAGACAACCACCCCCTGATGCTTCACCTGTATTCTAAAAGATGGTTATAGGATAGTAGATATCTGGTAATTTGAAAAGGGGATTGGCGGTTAGTTGACGGTTTTGTTAAGCAAAGGTCAGGCCTGCGGGCTTACCTCACCCCAGGGTTAACCAGAGGGTTAACCCACGCCTTAATCCTTAAATCCACCGGCTTTCCCCCGCCGGTGGGATTGACCCGACGCGCCCCCTATGCGACTCTGGAGATGGTGTCATCAAAAACCACGTTTGGGAGAGAACTCATGGCCGAATCACCCACCCCCCGCCGCCCATCCTGGCTGGCCCGCTGTGCGGCCTGGCGGCTTCTGCGCCGCCCCCGTTACGTCGTTGACGTGAGCGAGCTGGCGCCGCTTCTGGCCCTGGCAGAGCGCCTGGGCCGCCGCCCCGACGACCTGGCCCGCGAGCTGTTGGCGCGCGCTGTTGAACAGGTGGAACAGCAAGAAGCCAACCGCCGCTGTTGGGATGCCCTCTCTCCGCGCCAGAAGCAGGTGGCCGCCCTCATCTGCCTGGACTTCACCACTCCAGAGATCGCCGCCCGCCTGGAGATTTCGGCCCACACGGTTGATTCTCACGCCGACCAGATTCTGCGCAAGTTCAACGCCGCCAACCGCCAGGAACTGCGCAAGCGCCTGGCGGGGGTTCTGCCGCCAGGCGCTTAGAATGCCGGTATAATTTAGGGGGATTTCACTGCATTTCTCGACCTTCAGGAGTGCCGCCATGCCGTACCGCGCCGTTGACCTGACCCCTGTGCGCACCTATTCGCTGGCAAGCCGCGCCAGCCGCGTAATGGTGGAGCAGTTCATCCGCCCCGATGCCCCCCCGCCGCCTTTCGACCACCCCGAACTGGGTGAAGTGGCCGAGCGGGTGGTGCAGGCCCGCCGGGGGGGCGCGCCTGTCATCGCCATGATCGGCGGGCACGTCATCAAGCGCGGGCTGGCCCTGCTGTTGATTGACCTGCTGGAGCGTGGGGCCATCACCCACGTGGCAAGCAATGGGGCCGCCGCCATCCACGACTTTGAGATCGCCCTGCAGGGCTCCACCAGTGAAGACGTGGCCGCCAGCCTGGCGGATGGCTCGTTTGGCATGGCCGAAGAGACGGGCGCGGGGATGAACCGCGCCATCCAGCAGGGCGTACAGCAGGGCATGGGCCTGGGCGAAAGCCTGGGCAGTTGGATCGCCGCCGATCCCAAGGCCTTCCCCTTCCGCGCCTACAGCCTGCTCTACCACGCCTGCCGGCTGGGCATTCCCTACACGGTTCACGTCGCCATCGGCACCGACATCATCCACCAACACCCCCTGGTAGACTTTGCCGCCCTCGGCTGGGCCAGCGGCCAGGACTTTAAGATCTTCACCCAGGCCGTCACGGGGCTGGAAGGCGGGGTTTTCCTGAACTTTGGCTCGGCGGTGATCGGCCCCGAAGTGTTCCTCAAGGCGCTGTCCATCGCCCGCAACCTGGGCCACCCCACCCGCGTGATCACCACCGCCAACTTTGACCTGGTCCCCCTGGGCGACTACCGCAAACCCATCGGCGACGATCAGGTAGATTACTACTACCGCCCGCGCAAGAACATCATCAACCGGCCCACCCTGTTAGGCGGGCGGGGCTATCACATCCAGGGAGATCATCTAGTCACCCTGCCGAACCTGGCGGCGCAGGTGCGCGCCGGACTGGAAGGATCGGAGCTAAAGGCCATCTCACAGCGGCTGTCTGCGCCCCCCGCCCCGCCGGCGGCGCCCCGGGCACAGACAGACCCGGCGCCGGCCATTTCCATTCCCCATACTTCGCCAGCGCCGGTCTGTGCGGCGCTTCCGCTCACGCGCGCCCGGCTGATCGCCATTTTAGACGCCATCGCCGCCCTTAAAACTGCCGTCATCGGCGACTT
Organism: Anaerolineaceae bacterium; assembly: GCA_034434155.1. GTDB lineage: Bacteria > Chloroflexota > Anaerolineae > Anaerolineales > Anaerolineaceae > DSYU01. Next base: position 9,123 of record DAOUAC010000175.1, on the reverse strand, counting down.
CACCCTCGACGCCTACTGGTATGCCGACATGACGCGCTCGCAGATTTCGCGCGAGACGCCGCTCTTCCCCCGCCCCATTGTGCGCGAGACGTACTCGCCCGGCGGGGCCGCCAACGTGGCCTGGAACCTGGCCGCCCTGGGAACCGCCAGCACCCGCGCCTTCACCGCATGGGGCGGCGACTGGCGCGCCGCTCTGCTGTGCGAGACCCTGGCGCGCTGCGGCGTCTCCACGGAAGACGCGCTCACCCTGCCAGAGCGCAGTACCCCCCTGTTTGGCAAGATTCTGCTGACCAACGGCGCGTTAACGCAGGAAGACGCCCGCCTCGATTTCGTCAACGCCGCGCCCCTGTCTGCCGCCGCCGAGCAAGAACTGCTGGCGCGCATCACCCGCGCCGCGCCAGAACTGGACGTGCTGATTGTGGCCGATTATCAGGAAAATGGGGTTTTCAGCCCGGCGGTGCGGGCCGCGCTCAGTGCCCTGGCACAGCAGAAGATAGGCCGCGTATGGGTGGCCGACTCGCGCGATCACCTGGGCAGTTACAGCGGCATGGTGCTGAAGCCCAACGAGGTAGAAGCCGCCCGCCTGCTCTTCCCCGACCGCGCCCCGGCCCAGGTGAGCGAGGCCGACCTGCGCCAGGGCGGGCTGGGCCTGCACCGCCACACCGGAATGCCGGTGTGCATCACCCTGGGCGAGCGCGGCTGTCTGCTCTTCGACGGCGGAACCGTCACCCACCTGCCGGCTGTTCCCGTGGCGCCGCCGATTGACCCGGTTGGCGCGGGCGATACTTTCGTAGCCTGCCTGGCCGCCTGCCTGGGAGCCAAAGCCACCCCTGCCGAGGCCGCGGCGGTGGCGGCCCTGGCGGCGGCGGTGACGGTGCGCATTCTGCGCATCACCGGGGCCGCCACGCCCCAGGCTATTTTAGACGTGTACGATCATTTGTAGCGGGCGGCGGCTGAAAATCACGCTTACACCGCAAGCGGGGCAATCAGATCGGGGATGTCGAGGTCAGGCTTGCTGACCAGGGGCGTCACCGGGTAGCGGATCATCTGTTCGGCGGGGTAGGGTTTGAGCAGGGCCGCCAGTTCGGACGGGCGGTTGAGTTCCAGCCAGGCCCACAGCGACTCGCCGGAGAGCATCACCGGCATGCGCGGGTGAACGGCGGCCACGCAGGCGTTAGCATCGCACGTGATAATCGTGCAGGACTGCACCTCTTGCCCCTCCGGGGAGCGCCACACCTCCCACAAGCCCGCAAAGGCAAAGGGTTTGCCATCGGCACGGCGGAAGAAGTAGGGTTGGGCGCGGCGGGGTTTGGGCTGTTTCAACCATTCGTAAAAGCCATCGGCAATCACCAAACAGCGGCGCCTGGCAAACGCACTGCGGAACGAGGGTTTTTCTTCCAGGGTTTCACTGCGCGCGTTAATCAGCTTATTACCGATCTGTGGGTCTTTGGCCCACGATGGGATCAGCCCCCAGCGCATCCAGCGCGCCTGGCGGCTGGCGGCATCCGTCACCACCGCAACGGGGTGCGAGGGGGCTACGTTATAGTGCCGGGTGTAATCTGCCGGCATCACCACCCCCAATTCCTGCTGGATGGCTTCGGGGTCGAGCGTGAGGGTAAAACGACCGCACATCGGTATCCTCCTTGGGGTAAAACGCCTTTTTGCCCTGGGGAGCGGCCCCATGACAAAAAGATTAGAACCTTTGTACTATCATTATGACAGATTTCTCGCCTGGAGTCAACGGATTACGCCCATTTTCCGATGGGCCGCCCATTCCGATGGGCCGGGAACGGATTACGGGCGTAGGGGCGGGGTTTCCCCGCCCGCGCAGGTTGGGGGATGACAACGCGGGGCTGCAAGCTGTAGGGGCAGGGGGAGCTGTCAACGGATTACGCCCATTCTGATGGGCCGGGAACCGATTGAACGGATGATGGGCGTAGGGGCGGGGTTTCCCCGCCCGCACAGGTTGGGGCGATAACGCGGGGCCGCAAGCTGTAGGGGCAGGGGGAGCTGTCAACGGATTACGCCCATTCTGATGGGCCGCCCATTCTGATGGGCCGGGAACCGATTGAACGGATGATGGGCGTAGGGGCGGGGTTTCCCCGCCCGCGCAGGTTGGGGCGATAACGCGGGGCTGAAGCCCCTGCTCAGGACGTGGAAGCCCCTGCGGGGCTGAAGATGAGAACCCCGTGAGGGGTTTGCATGTGCTGAGGTGAGGGTTTCAACCCCCGCCGCGCCCCGAACCCGACCTACAGAAATCCGTTCAATCCGTTCCCGAAATCCGTTGACAGCTCTCCCCCCGCCGCGCGCAGGTTGGGGGGCGACAACGCGGGGCCAAAGCCCCTGCTCAGAACGTGGAAGCCCCTGCGGGGCTGAGGATGAGAACCCCGTCAGGGGTTTGCAGGCGCTGGACGCCGAACCCGAACTACAGAAATCCGTTCAATCCGTTCCCGGCCCATCGGAATGGGCGGCCCATAAGAATGGGCTTAATCCGTTGACAGCTCTCCCCCCGCCCGCGCAGGTTGGGGCAATAGCCAAATGTCACCAATTCTTAAGAAATAATTAACGAATTGAATCGTTTTGCTGATGAACTTCCCTATAATAGATGAACCAACCCCTTCTCTCCAACGCCTTAAGGAGAAGCGATGAACCCCACCTTGGCCCAACATCCGAGCGGAGACGACCGCTATCAGATCATTGACCGTGCCATTCAGCGCCTGAACCACGAGAAAGACGCACTTCTCGAAGTGCTGACCGCCGCGCAGGAAGCGTTTGGCTACCTCTCGAAAGAACTGCTGATGTACGTAGCCCAACAGTTGAACGTGCCCCTCAGCCGCGTTTACGGCGTGGCGACTTTTTATCATATGTTTACCTTTGATCCCCTGGGCGAGCATAACTACACCATCTGCGCCGGGACGGCCTGCTACGTGAAGGGCTCGCATCAGATCGAACAGGCCATCGCCGCCGAGTTTGGCATCCGCAGCGGCGAGACGACGCCCGACGGGTCCATCAGCCTGACGCGGGCGCGCTGTTTGGGGTCGTGCGGGCTGGCGCCCGTCGTCGTGCTGGACGGCGAAATTCGCGGCAAAGAGACGCCCGAATCGGCCAAAGCCCGCCTGCAGGAATTACTCAAGAAAAACGACTAAAGTTATCCTTTGCGTCTGTGGCGCTAAAACTTAAGGAGGCCAGATGGATGACGCGCATTTGATCGCCCTCGCGGAGCAAGAACGCGCCCGGCAGGCGCAGTATGAGCGCCGGGTGTACTGCTGTACCAGCACAGCATGCCTCTCGGCGGGGGCCGGCGAGACACACGCCGCCCTCGAAAAGGCCGTGCGCGGCTGTAACTGCCGCGAACACGATGTAGAGATCGTCAAAACCGGGTGCATGGGGCTGTGCAGTCAGGGGCCGCTGGTGCGGGTGGAAAGCCGCGGCGAACCGCCCGCCCTGTACGGCGGCGTCACCCCGGCGGTGGCCTGCGAGATCATCGCCCGGCACGTGCCGGCCTGCCCCAACGAGTGCGAGGGCGAGCCGCCGGCTGGCGAAATCTCCGCGGAACACGCCCATCACCCGCTTGGGCCGATCCTGGCACGGCACAGTATTGACCTGGATCTGCCCTTCTTTACCCATCAGCGCAAAGTGGTCTTAGAAAACCTGGGGCGCATTGACCCCGAAAAGCTGGAAGATTACCTGGCGCATGGGGGCTACCTGGCGCTGGCGAAAGTGCTGCGCACGATGACCCCTGGCGAGGTTTGCGATGAAATTACGCGCAGCGGCCTGCGCGGGCGCGGCGGGGCGGGCTTTCCGACCGGGGTTAAATGGAATATGCTCCGCCAGGAAAGCGCCGGGCGCAAATTCGTCATCGTCAACGGCGACGAAGGCGACCCGGGCGCGTATATGGACCGCGCCGTGATGGAAGACGATCCGCACCGCGTGCTGGAAGGCATGATTATCTGCGCTTACGCGGTGGGGGCCAGCTACGGCTATCTGTACATCCGGGGCGAGTACCCCAACGCCATCGCCCGCATCGAAAAGGCCATCCGCGCGGCACGACGGCGCGGCCTGCTCGGCAAGGCCATTTTGGGGACGGATTTTAAGTTCGACGTGGATATTCGCGTGGGGGCGGGGGCGTTTGTATGCGGCGAAGAAACCGCTCTGATTCATTCGATTGAAGGCAAGCGCGGCGCGCCGCGCATGCGCCCGCCTTACCCGACCACTGCGGGCCTGTGGGGCGCGCCAACCGTGATTAACAACGTCGAAACGATGGCCAATGTACCGGCCATCATCCGGCAGGGGGCCGAATGGTTCGCCAGCATGGGGACGGAAAAGAGCAAGGGGACAAAAGTCTTTGCCCTGGCCGGCAACCTGCGCAACACCGGGCTGATCGAAGTGCCGATGGGCATCACCCTGCGCGAGATCGTCTTTGAGATCGGCGGCGGCATCCCCGGCGGGTGGGAATTTAAGGCAGTGCAAACCGGCGGGCCGAGCGGCGGGTGCATCCCCGCCGAATACCTGGACACGCCGGTGGATTATGAGAGCCTGCGCCGTTTGGGGTCTATCATGGGGTCGGGCGGTTTGGTGGTCATTGACGAGACGACCCGCATGACCGACTTTGCCCGCTTTTTCATTGACTTCTGCGTGGATGAAAGCTGTGGCAAGTGCCTGCCCTGCCGGGTGGGGACGGTGCAAATCCGCGCGCTGTTGGATAAGATCATCGCGGGCAAGGCGGTGTCTGCTGACCTGGAACAACTGGAAAGGCTCTGCCGCCTGGTGAAGCGCGCCAGCCTGTGCGGGCTGGGGCAGTCCGCGCCCAACCCGGTGTTAAGCACACTGCATTATTTCCGCCATGAGTATGAGGCGCTGTTGGCGCAGAAGGAGAGCTGAACCATGCCTACTTTAACGATTGACGGACAGACCATCACCGCCGCGGCGGGAACCAGCGTGTTAGACGCGGCTCTTGCCCATGGGATTGACATCCCCCGTCTGTGCCACCATCCCGAACTGAGCGCATCGGGCGGGTGCCGGCTGTGCCTGGTTGAAGTAGCTGGCCGGGGAGACCCCGTGCCATCCTGCGGCCTGCTGTGCGCCGATGGCATGGTCATCACCACAGACAGCCCACAGCTTACGGAAATGCGCCGCGGCATCATGGACCTGTTCGTCTCGGATCACCCCTTAGACTGCGTCACCTGCGAAAAGGCCGGAAACTGCCGGCTCCAAGATTACGCCTATCGGTATGGGGTCACCCGCACCAGCTTTGAGACGAAGATCAGCCGCTCGCTCTACCAGGATGACAACCCCTTCTTTATCCGCAACCACCCTTACTGCATTCTGTGCGGGCGGTGCGTGCGCGTCTGCGAAGAGGTGGTGGGAGCGAGCGCCATAGACCTGGCCGGGCGCGGGTTTGAAGCGCACGTCGCCACGCCCTTCGACAGCCCCATGATCGACTCGCAGTGCGTGTTCTGCGGCAACTGCGTGCAGGTCTGCCCGACAGCCGCCCTTCTGCCCGCCGCCCGCAAAGGCAAGGGCCGCGAGTGGGAGCTGGAGCGCGTCAAAACCATCTGCGGGTACTGTGGGGTGGGCTGTCAGGTGGAGTATGCCCGCAAGGATGGGCAGATTGTCTATGCGCAAGGCCGGCCGGACGGACCCGCCAACGGCGAATTTTTATGCTCCAAAGGCCGTTTCGGCTGGGATTTCGCCACCCATCCCGACCGCCTCAAACAGCCCATGATCCGCAAAGACCTGGCCTACCGCCTGGGCCTGACGAGCGAACCGTGGGAACTGCCAGCCGAATCGCCGCTGGCAGTGCGCCAGTTTAAGGTAGAAGATCACTTCGTCCCCGTAGATTGGGAGACGGCCCTGACGGCGGCGGCGCAAGGGCTGGCCGCGGCGGTGCGGGCCGGCGGGCCAGACAGCATTATGGGGTTGGCCTCGGCGCGCTGTACCAATGAAGAGAATTACCTGTTCCAAAAGTTCCTGCGCGCCGGGGTGGGAACGAATAATATAGATCACTGCGCCCGTCTCTGACACTCCACAACTGTTGAGGGCCTCGTGCAGGCCTTCGGAAGCGGCGCTATGACCAACTCGATCCGCGAAATCCGCGACGCGGACTGTATTTTCATCACCGGCTCGAACACGGCTGAATCGCACCCGGTGATCGGCTACGAAGTGGTGCGCGCGGCCCGCAAGGGGGCCAGCGTGATTATTATTGATCCGCGCCGCGTGCCGCTGGTGGATCACGCCACGCTGTTCCTGCAGGTGAAACCGGGGACGGATCTTTACGTCTTTCTGGCAATTGCGCACGTCATCTTGCGCGAGGGTTGGGCCGACGAAGCCTTTTTGGCCGCGCGGGTGGAAGGGGTTGAGGCGTTCCGCGCGGCCCTGGCGGCCTACCCGCCAGAGCGGGCCGCGCTGACTGCGGGGGTAAGCGTGGAGCAGATCGAAAAGGCCGCGCGCCTCTACGCCCTGGGCGAGCGCGCCCGCGGTTCCTCGAAATTCTCCGATGGGCGCGGTCACAGCGCCATCCTGTACGCCATGGGCATCACACAGCGCACGAACGGCACCGACCTGGTGATGACGCTTGCCAACCTGGCCCTGCTGACGGGGCAGGTGGGCAAGCCTTCCACTGGCGTCAACCCGCTGCGAGGGCAGTCGAACGTGCAGGGGGCCTGCGATATGGGCTGTCTGGTGAATTACCTGCCCGGCTACCGCCTGACGACCGACAACGCCCGCCGCGCCGAATTGGCCCGCGCCTGGGAAGTGGACGCGCTGCCCGCTCCGGCGGGGCTGACAGTGGTGGAGGCTACCCGCGCCGCGCTCCAAGGCCAGGTGCGCGCTATGTATGTGATGGGCGAGAACCCGATGATGTCGGACCCCGATACCACCCACGTAGAACAGGCCTTGCGCTCGCTGGATTTTTTGATCGTGCAGGATATTTTCCCATCGGAGACGGCCCAACTGGCCCACGTCCTGCTTCCGGCGGCGGCCTCGCTCGAAAAAGAGGGGACTTTTACCAACACGGAGCGGCGCGTGCAGAAGCTCCGCCCGGTGCTGGCGGCCCCCGGCCAGGCGCGCCCCGACTGGCAGATTATTGCCGGGATCGCAGAGCGGTTCGACGCGGCCCTGGGCCGCGCGCGGCGGGCCGGGTACTGGCAGTACCCCTGCGCCGAGGCAATTTTTACCGAACTGGCGCGCGTCACGCCGCAGTACGCGGGGATGAGCTATGCCCGCCTGGAAGGCCAGGGCTTGCAGTGGCCCTGCCCCACTGAAACGCACCCCGGCACGCCCTTCCTGCACGCCGCGCAGTTCTCGCGCGGCCTGGGCCGGCTGACGGTGGTTGAACCCGCCGGCCCTGCCGAGCCGCCTGATGCCGAATACCCCCTGATCCTTACCACCGGACGGGTGCTGTATCACTACCATTCTGGCACGATGACGCGCCGCTCGGCCCCGCTGGCCTGGCGCGAACCGCGCGGCTATGCCGAGGTCAACGCCGCCGATGCCGCCGCGATTGACCTGCACGACAATCACGCTGTGGTCATCCGCAGTCGGCGGGGAGCGGTGCGCACGCGCGCCAAAATCAGTGCCCGCGTGCCGCCGGGGACGGTCTTTCTGGCCTTCCACTGGCGCGAAGCCCCGGCCAACCTGCTCACCCACAGCTTTGGGCTGGACCCGGTGGCAAAAATCCCAGAGTATAAGGTGTGCGCCGTGCGGCTGGAAAATCCACGCATGAAGGCCAGAAAGTGACGCAGAGGATGATTTTGCGGACCTCCCCTCTTAAAATCGCCATTTTGGGGCTGTTTTGGAGGGGGGGTTCGCAAAAATTTTCCGACCTGGGAAAGGGAAAGGAAAGCGGGAGGAAAATGGGAAAACAGGAAAAAAGAACTTGCATAAACAGGCCAAAAGGTTGTATAATCAAAGCGCAGGTTGGGATGTTTCCCCACCACCGGGTGAGCAGTCAGAATCACCCACTACCCGTTAGGGTATTAAGACCAATCATAGAGCGTGTTCCACCGGCTGTACTCGTTGTGTCAGAATCACCCACTACCCGTTAGGGTATTAAGACATTTTATCCATGGGTACGGCGTAGGTCAGCGCTCCGGGTGTCAGAATCACCCACTACCCGTTAGGGTATTAAGACACCTACTGGCAAGGCTATGGTCAGAATCACCTGCTACCGTCAGAATCACCCACTACCCGTTAGGGTATTAAGACGCGCAATACAAAGGGGTTCCATATTCCCCCCTGGTATGTCAGAATCACCCACTACCCGTTAGGGTATTAAGACGCCGCCCTGACGCAGGGATTATTCTGCTTGAGTGGGTCACGTCAGAATCACCCACTACCCGTTAGGGTATTAAGACCTTGTGGGCGGAAATTCTTACCGTTACTTTTGGAACGTCAGAATCACCCACTACCCGTTAGGGTATTAAGACTCTTCATAATGCCGACATGTACAGAGCAGAATGATGTTAGTCAGAATCACCCACTACCCGTTAGGGTATTAAGACATAATCAAACACGTAGACAGATCCTGGACGGTTCTTCTGTCAGAATCACCCACTACCCGTTAGGGTATTAAGACACGAAGCCGAGAGCATTGAGGGTCAGGGTGTTGTTTGGTTAGAATTACCCGCTGCCCGTTAGGGTAAAACAGCATGGAGCGAACAGCGGCTGGCTTTAAGAGGCTGGCCGCTGTTTCTTTGGGGGGGGAGCTGTCAACGGATTTCGGGAGCGGATTGAACGGATTACAGACCGGATTGCGGTCGGACGTAGGGGCGGGGTTTCCCCGCCCGCGCGGGTTGGGGCGGATGAACGCGGGGCTGAAGCCCCTGCTCAGGACGTGGAAGCCCCTGCGGGGCTGAAGATGAGAACCCCGTGAGGGGTTTGCATGAACTGAGGCGGGGGTTGAAACCCCCGCCGGACGCCGCCGCCCCCCGAACCCGACCTGCAAGAAATCCGTTCAATCCGTTCCCGGCCCATCGGAATGGGCTTAATCCGTTGACAGCTCTTCCCCCACACGCCCCGCCGGGCGATAACGCGGGGCTGAAGCCCCTGCTCAGAACGTGAAAGCCCCTGCGGGGCTGAAGATGAGAACCCCGTGAGGGGTTTGCATGAACTGAGGCGGGGGTT
>DAOUAC010000174.1:0-119654 GCA_034434155.1 Anaerolineaceae bacterium | reverse complement strand
TACTTCCCCCGTCGAGGAGATTGACCACCTCCTATGGCCCCTGTCATCCGTTGTACCCAGTGCCAACAGCCGTATCCTGAGCAGGGTGTCCCGTTCCTTTGCCCGGCATGCGGGGGCGTGTACGATTATGATGGGCCGTTTGCATGGACGCCAGAGTGCATGGACCACAGCGCTCCGGGCTTGTGGCGACACCGGCACAGCTTTGGCCTGCCGGCTTGCGCGCCGGTCGTCAGCCTGGGCGAGGGCGACACGCCCTTGATTCCGGTGAACAGCCGCGCCGGGCCGGATGGCGAAGCTGTGTGGCTGAAGTTGGATTCGCTCAACCCCACCGGGTCTTACAAAGACCGGGGCAGCGCCGTACTGCTCAGTCACCTGCTGGCGCGGGGTGCAGCGGCGGCGGTGGAAGATTCATCGGGCAATGCTGGGGCATCGTTTGCGGCGTATGCCGCCCGCGCGGGGCTGCGCGCCAGAGTGTTCGTCCCTGAATCGGCCGCTGGCCCCAAGCGCAGCCAGATCGAAGCCTACGGCGCGGAACTGGTGCGCGTACCCGGCCCGCGCTCGGCGGCGGCTGAGGCCGTCTGGCAGGAGGCGAAACGAGGGAGCGTTTACGCCAGTCATGCTTACCTGCCCTTTGGCCTCGCCGGAATCGCTACGCTGGCCTACGAGCTGTGGCAGCAGTTGGGCCGCGCTCCCGGCAGTGTCATCGCCCCGGTGGGGCATGGCGGACTGTTGCTGGGCATTGCGCGCGGCTTTCAGACGTTAGAGCGCGCCGGGTTGATCACAGCCCGGCCTTATCTGGTGGGTGTGCAGGCGGCGGCCTGCGCTCCGGTCTGGTTGGGGTTCACGGCAGGAGCCGCGGCCATGCAGTCAGCCGCCGAAGGCCCTACCGTTGCTGAAGGGGTGCGGGTGCGCCGTCCGGTGCGGGCCGCGGCCCTGCTGCGCGAGATTCTCCCCGGCCAGGGAACTTTTGTGGCCGTCGCGGAGGAACGCATTCTACCGGCCTACCGCGACCTTGCCCGTCAGGGCCTGCACGTCGAGCCGACCTCGGCTCTCCCCTGGTGCGCGTATCAGGATTTGGCTGGTAGTCTTCCTACCCCGGTTGTGTTGGTGATGACCGGGGCAGGGTTAAAATATGGAAGTTAAACGGAATAGCTTTTACTTTTCGGTAAGTTGAGGAGCTTACCCCTCGATTTACCGAAGCGTAAAAACATCATCGAAAGAACGGATGGAACGCTAACCGCATGGCAGCCAGACCGTGAGAGCCAGAGGGAAGCGCCGGGCGGTTTGCGTCCCCTGCGTTCTTGGGAGGTTGACCCATGGAGAATCAACGCCAACCCCTGGAGGCGCCGCGAGAGCTTGCCCAGCGCCTGGGTTTGCCATTCAGCGATATGCTGTTGTTAAGCCGCGCGCTGACGCACCGTTCTTACCTCAACGAACACCCTGAAGCCCTGGAAGACAACGAACGGTTGGAATTTTTAGGGGATGCCGTCTTGGATTTTGTCGTTGGGGCCTGGCTTTACAACCGCTACCCCGAAATGCCAGAGGGCGACCTGACGCGCATGCGCTCGGCCCTGGTGTATACCGAGCAGCTCGCCCAATTCGCCCGCAAAATCGGCCTGGGCGGCGCCATGCGCCTGGGGCGCGGCGAGGCCCAGGCGGGCGGGCGCGACCGCTCGGCCCTGCTGTGCGACACGTTTGAGGCCCTGATTGGCGCGCTCTACCTGGACGCCGGCATTGACGCAGTGCTGAACTTTATTGCTCCACTGCTGGAAGAAGCCGCCGAAGAAATCCTCATCCTGCGCAAGATTGATGATCCCAAAAGCATGTTTCAAGAGTGGGCGCAGTCAGAGGGGTACGGCGCTCCGCAGTATTTAACGCGTAGTTCTATCGGCCCTGACCATTCCAAGTTGTTTGAAGTGGACGTAATGCTGCGCGGCGAGGTTTATGGAACCGGCTCTGGGCCGAGCAAACAGGCCGCCGCCAAAGAAGCGGCCCGTGATGCCCTGCGCAAACTGGGGTTGTTCAAAGAATGATTCCCCGGCTGAAATCCTTAGAACTGCACGGCTACAAAACTTTTGCCAGCCGTACCCTCTTTGAGTTCCCCGGCGTGGTGACGGCCATCGTCGGGCCGAATGGCTCTGGTAAATCGAACATTGCTGACGCACTGCGCTGGGTGTTGGGCGAGCAGTCTTACTCTCTGCTGCGCGGGCGCAAGACCGAGGATATGATCTTTGCCGGTTCCGAGCAGCGCCCCCGCGCGGGGATGGCTTCGGCGACGATCACTTTCTCGAATGAAGATGGCTGGCTGCCGATTGACTTTAACGAGGTCGCCATTACCCGGCGGGCTTACCGCGATGGGCAAAATGAGTACCTTTTGAACGGCCAAAAGGTGCGCCTGAAAGAGATTGCCGAACTGCTGGGTAAGTCGGGGCTGGCCGAGCGCACCTACACCATCATCGGGCAGGGGTTGGTGGATGCGGCTCTGTCTTTAAAACCAGAGGAACGCCGCCGCTTCTTTGAAGAAGCCGCTGGAATCGGCCTGTACCGGGGGCGGCGTGAGGAGGCCCTTGCCCGTCTGGATGCCACCCGGCGTAACCTGGAGCGCGTGCTGGATATTTTGAGCGAGCTGGAGCCGCGGCTTGCCAGCCTTGAAAAACAGGCCCGCCGCGCTCAGGAATACGAGCGTATCCGCGCCGATTTGCGCCTGCTCCTGCGCGATTGGTACGGGTTTCACTGGCGCAAGGCGCAGCAAGAACTGCTGCATACCCGCGAGGTACTACACGCCCAAGAAGCGCGGCTGGAAGGGGCGCGCCGCCGCCAGAACGAGGCCGAAGAACGCCTGGGTGAACTGCGGGCGCGTGTGCAGGCACTGCGCAGTGCATTGGGTGAGTGGCACACCCGTTCTTCTGAACTGCATGCCCGCTGGGAGCAGGTCAGCCGGGCGTTGGCGGTGATGGATGAGCGCCGCAGCGCCCTGCTGGAAGGCCGGCATAACCTGGAACACGACCTGCGCCGCTTGGAAGACGAACAGAAAAACCGCCAGGAACGCCTGGAGGCGTTGATTGAAGAGCGCGACCGCTTGCAAGATGAACTGACTGAGGCCCAAGAGCAGGCGGCGGCGGCGCGTAAAAAGATTCAGGCCCGCCAGGCCGAGCGCAGCCGGGTGGAGCAAAGCCTGCGCGAAGCCCGCCGCAGCCTGGTGAGCAGCGAGACGGCTCAGGTGCAGTTGAAGGCCCATCAGGGCGAACTGGCAAACCGCGTGGAGGCCCTGCGGAAGAACAAGCTGGCCCTGACGGGCGCGCTGGCCGCCGATGATGCGGCCTTAAAGCAGGCCCAACAGCGCCTGGAAAAGCAGAGCCAGGCGCGCCAGGAGGCCGAAGCCGCGCAGAAGGCCGCCGAAGAAGCTCTGCACGAACACCGGAGTCAGATGACCGCTCAAGAGGCGCGCCGCAAGCAGCTTCAGGATGAACGCTCGCGCCTGGAGACCGAGCGCACGCGCCTGGCGGCCCAACTGGAAGTGTTGATACAGGCCGAGCAGTCGCTGACCGGGCTGGCAGGCGGAGCGAAGTTCGTGCTGCAAGAGGCGCGCCGGGGCCGTCTGCGCGGGAGCTTCCAGGCGTTGAGCAACTGGTTCGTGGTCCCCGCCCAATATGAGACGGCCATCGCCGCTGCCCTCGGCGACTGGATGGATGGCGTACTGCTTGGCCCCGACGCCGACCTGACCGGCGCTCTGCAAGCCTTGGCGCAGGGCGATAAGGGCCGCGCGGTGCTGCTCCCGCTCCACGCCGCCCGCGCGCCAGAGCCGATAGCCCCGCCGGACGATCCCGACTGCCTGGGCAACGCCGCCAGACTGGTACAGGTAAAAGCCGCTCCAACAGCTAATGACCGCCTGGAGGAAGTACTTCGCCTGCTCTTAGGCCAGGTCTTGGTGGTGCGTGACCGCGCCGCCGCGCAGCGCCTGGTGGCGCATCTGCCCCCGGAGGCCCGATTGGCGACTCTGCAAGGCGAGGTTTTTTACGGTTCTGGCCTCATCGTCGCCGGGCAAGATCACCGTGCCGCGACCATCAGCCGCCCGCGCAAAATTCAAGAAGCAGAAGCCGCCCTAACTGCCGCCGAGCAGCGCCTGGCCGAGACCAATGCCTGCTGGCAAGAATTAGAGGCTGAAATCGCCGCTCTGCGCGCCACAGAACGCGAGTTGGAAGCCGCCGCGCGTCAGGCCGGGCAGGTCCAGGCGCGCGCCAACCAGGCCCACCAGCAGGCCGTGTTAGAGGTCGAGCAGGTGCGCCAGCGCCGCGATTTCCAGGCCCGCCAACTGGCCGGCATTGACGGCCAGATTCAGCGCGCCGAGCAGGAACAGCGCCAGGGTCAGGCTGAGATGGAAAAGAACAGCCAGAAGATCAGCGCCCTCAACGAGCAGATCCGTGAGTACAACCAGGCGTTGGGGCGGCTGCCGCTGGATGAATTTCAGGCCCAAGAGGTCCATTGGAATACCGCCGCGGCAGTGGCCGGGCGTGCCTTAAAAGAGGCGGAGCGCCGCCTGAGCGAACACCGCGAAGCCCTGGAAAGCGCCCGCCGCCAAATGGAGCAGTTGAAGCAGCGCCTGATGAGCGGCGAGGCCGCTCTGGCCCGCCTGGAGAGCGAGCAGCAGACGGCGCGCAGTGAGGAACAGGAATTGAGCCGCGCGATTGCCCAACTGCGCGCCCAGATTGACCCTGCCGAAAAAGATATGGAGGCGCTTGAAAAGACCTATGCCGACCAGCAGGCCGTGCTGGTCGCGGCCCAGCAGGCGGCGGCGGTAGCAGAACGCTATGTGACCCAGGCTCAGTTAGAAACAACGCGCGCGCGCGAGGCCCTAGAGTCTTTGCGCAGACGCATCGAGGATGATTTTGGGGTGGTGGCCTTTGCTTACAACCCCGAGTCCGCCGGACCAACGCCCCTGCCGATGGAGGGCGTGGTTGAGCAGTTGCCAGATTTGCTGGAACTCTCGCCTGAAATCGAAGAAAATATCAACCGCCAGCGCAGTCTGCTGCGGCGCATTGGGCCGATTAACCCCGAAGTGCAAAATGAATACCGCTCCGTTAAGGAACGTTACGACTTTCTAAATAACCAGGTCGCCGATTTGAAAAAGGCCGATGCCGACCTGCGCGCCGTTGTCGCCGAGTTAGATGACCTGATGCGCAAAGAGTTCCGCAAAACGTATGACGCGGTTGCCCAAGAATTTAAACAGTTGTTCACCCGCCTGTTTGGCGGCGGTTCGGCCCGTCTGGTGTTGAGTAATGAGGACAACCCGACCGAGGCCGGTATTGACATCGAAGCCCGCCTGCCAGGGCGGCGCGAACAGGGCCTGTCGCTTCTGTCGGGCGGCGAGCGCAGTCTGACGGCCGTTGCTCTGATCTTTGCGCTGCTCAAGGTCGCGCCTACTCCGTTTTGCGTGATGGATGAGGTGGACGCCATGCTCGACGAGGCCAATGTGGGGCGCTTCCGCGACCTGCTGATGGAGTTGAGCGACCGCACCCAGTTTATCCTGGTGACGCACAACCGCAACACCGTTCAGGCCGCCAATGTCATCTACGGCGTCACCATGGGCCGTGATTCGGCCAGTCAGGTGATCAGCCTGAGGCTGGATGAAGTTGGCGACGATATGGTGAAATAATTTAATCTACCGTACCCATGGCAAGGCTGTTCAAAGTACAGCCTTGCTCTATTTAATCGATTGGGTCTTGTAAAAAATAGAAACGCGTAGTATATTTATTGGCGTGTCAGTACGATATGCGATTCTTGGATTGTTAGCGCAGCGGCCCCGGCATGGCTACGAGCTCCGGGCCGCGTTTGAGGCAGTGGTGGGCGGCGAAGAAACCTGGAGCGTCAAACCCGCCCAGGTCTACGCTACGCTAGAACGGCTGACGGAAGCCGGGTGGATTGTAGAAGACTGCGAGCGCCAGGAACACCAGCCGGAAAAGCGGGTGTATCACATCGCGGCGGAGGGGCGCAAGGCGCTGGAAGAGTGGTTTCAGACCCCGGTAACGCTGGAACACCAGCGCGATGAGTTTTTCGTCAAGCTGATGATTGCCCTGGTGTCTGGCGTGGGCGATCCCCGCAAGGTCATTCAGACCCAGCGGGTCTTTATTTACCGCCAGATGCACGCCGCTACTACCCTGCGTGACTCGTATGATCCCAAGAACGCGCTCGCGCAAATTTTGTTGTTAGATAAGACGCTGATGCACTTAGAAGCTGACCTGCGTTGGTTAGACATCACTGAAGCGCGTCTGGAAGAAGTGAAACGCCAACCACTGCCGGAACCAGAGATCCGCCCGCGTGGGCGTCCGCGCAAGAGAGAGCATTAGCAGTGCTGGCGTTGTGGAGAAAGCCGATGGCTCTAATAGAAGCAAAAAACCTGACAAAGATTTACGGGAAGGGTGAAACGGCGGTCACTGCCCTGAATGGGGTGAATCTGGCCGTCAGCACCGGTGAATTTGTGGCCGTGATGGGCCCTTCTGGTTGTGGAAAGTCCACGCTGCTGCACCTGTTAGGCGGGTTAGACCGCCCTACTCAGGGCGAGGTGTTGGTTGAGGGGCAGGCGATCAGCGGCCTGAATGACGATGCTCTAACCCGGCTGCGGCGGCGCAAGATGGGCTTTGTCTTTCAGTTTTTCAACCTCATTCCGGTGCTGAACGCCATTGAGAACGTGGCCCTGCCGCTGGTACTGGATGGGCAGCCAGCCCGCGAAGTGCGCCCAAAGGCAGTGGCCTGGTTGCAGAAAGTGGGGCTGTCGGACCGTCTGGAAAACCGCCCCGATCAGCTTTCGGGCGGGCAGCAGCAGCGCGTAGCTGTGGCGCGGGCGCTGGTGGCCGAGCCGGCTCTCATTCTGGCCGATGAACCGACCGGCAACCTGGATACGCGCGCCTCAGATGAAATCGCCGCACTGCTGCGCCAGGTCGCCAATGAATGGGGCCGCGCCGTGGTGATGGTGACACATGACCCGCGCATTGCGGCGTATGCCGACCGGATCATTTTCCTCAAAGATGGTGTGATCGTTGATGAAACGCGCCTGTCGGACGGCGCCGGGCATTCGGTCCTGACCGTTAAAGAAAAGGCCGAGGCGCTTTAAAAAGGACGTGCGCCATGTTTTTCACAATGGCTTTCCGTTATTTATGGGGTCGCAAACTGCGCACCTTCCTCACCACCCTGGCGGTGGTGTTTGGCGTGCTGGTTATCTTTGGAATGAATATCATCCTGCCGACCATGATGCGGGCGTTTCAGGCCAACGTCATGGCGGCCGCTGGCATGGTAGATGTGAACGTCACCCACAAGACCGGCGAGGCGTTTGATGCTTCGTTGGTAGACGTGGTCAAGAAGGTCGAAGGGGTGCAGGCGGTTGCAGGAATGTTGGCCCGGCCCATGAACATGCCGCCGGATTTCTTCGACGGGGACCCCGCGCAGGCCGACCGTGTGACGGTGCTGACGCTGGTGGGGTTGGAGCCAGAGCAGGCCCAAACTCTACATACCTATGTCGTCCTGCAAGGCCGTTTCTTGCAGGATGGCGAGATGGCCGCCGCGGTGATCACTCAATCGCTGGCCGATGACCTCGGTTTGGGCCTGGGCGATGCGCTGAGGCTGCCTTCCACGCGCGGGGTAACAGAGCTGAACATTGTGGGCATCTTGCCGCCGCGTATGGAACCCGGCAACGAAGAGGTGTTAGTGACTCTGCCTCAAGCCCAGGCCATCACCGGGCAGGCCGGCAAAATTAACACCATCGAAGTAAATTTCCTCACCATGGATGAAGCCCAGCGCGAGGCCCACAAGCGGGCTGTCGAAGCCGCCGTAGGGGCCGATTACCAGACCGGCATGGTGACCTCTGGGTCGGATCTGTACGCCTCGCTCCAACTGGGGCAGGCCGCCTTTAACCTGTTTGGTTTCCTGTCACTGTTTATGGGCGGCTTTATCATCTTCAACACCTTTCGCACCATTGTCGCCGAGCGGCGGCGTGATATTGGCATGCTGCGCGCCATTGGCGCGTCGCGCCGGGCGATCACCGGGCTGATCCTGGTCGAAGGGCTGCTGCAGGGCGTGTTGGGATCAGCTTTGGGACTGGCGGGCGGCTACCTGTTGGGCGCGGGCATCCTTAAAATTGCCGAAGGCCCCATGAATGAATTCGTCCATCTCCAGGTGGGCGCGCCGGTGGTATCGGTTAAGCTGCTTGTCACCAGCGCCGTGCTGGGCGTGGCGGTGACGGTGCTGGCCGGGCTGATCCCGGCGGTGCAGGCCAACCGCGTCAGCCCGCTAGAGGCGCTGCGCCCGGCGGTGGCCGAAGTGAACGTGCGGCGCATGGCCGGGGCCGGGTTCGCGGCGGCTCTGGCGTTGATTGGACTGGCCGCCCTGGCCCTCTTCACGGGCGATCTTGGGCTGATTACCCTGGGCGGCCTGCTGTTCCTGGCCGGCCTGGTGCTGATTACCCCACCCCTGGTGCGCCCCATTGCGGCTCTGTTTGGGGCGATCATTGGCGCGGCTTTTGCGCGCCAGGGCATTGGGCAGATGGCCGAAGGCAACCTCTCGCGCCAACCGTCGCGAGCGGCCATCACCACCAGTACCACCATGATCGGACTGGCGATCATCGTGGCAATGGGCGGGTTTATGAGCAGTATGTTTGGCTCGCTCTTTGAGATGACCCGCAAGAGCCTGGGCAGTGATTACCTGTTTATTCCCCCAACCATTGCCCTGTGGAACATCGACATCGGGGCCAATACTTCGCTGGCCGACCGGCTGCGCCAGGTAGATGGGGTGGCGGTGGTCAGTACCCTGCGCTACGCCGGGTCGAAGGTCGGCGACCAATCCGTTTCGATCTTAGGGATAGACCCGGTTGCTTACCCGCAGGTGAGCGGCATGATCTTTTCGCAGGGCGACGAATCGGCCTTTCAGGAACTGGCCCGCTCGCGCGCGCTCATTGTCAACAGCGCCTTTCTCACGGCTACCGGGGCCAAACTGGGCGATACGGTTCAACTGGCGACGATTAACGGCGAACAGCCCTATAAAATCGTGGGCGTGGCGACGGAAATTATGAACGCCAAAGTGACCACGGCGTTTATTTCACAGGCCAATTTGTTAACCGACTTTGACAAGGCCGAAGATGTTTTTATCCAGCTCAATCTCGCGCCTGGGGCCGACCGCGCCCGCGTTGAGGAGCAAATCCGCGCCATTGCCAGAGATTACCCCCAATTCAGAATGCTGAATGGGCAGGTCTATTACGACCAGCTCGCCCGGCAGATCAACGCCGCTTTTATCGGGCTGTATTTTATGCTGGCTTTCCTGGCCTTGCCTTCGCTGATCGCCATGCTGAACACCCTGGCGATTGGAGTCATCGAGCGCACCCGCGAGATTGGCATGTTGCGGGCGGTGGGCAGCACCCGCAGGCAGATTTACAATCTGGTGGTGCTGGAAGCCCTATTGCTGGCCGCTCTGGGGACGGCGTTTGGCCTGCTGGGGGGCATGTACCTGGGCTATGTCATGGTACATGGTATCGCTGTCATCTTCCCGCTGGAATATACTTTTCCGCTGGCCGGAATGCTGGTGGGCATTGCCACCGGGCTGTTATTTGGCGTGCTGGCCGCGCTGATCCCCGCCCGCCAGGCTTCGAACCTGGAAATTATTCAGGCATTGCGGTACGAGTAAACCAGGTTAAAAAAACAGCAGGCCGCATTTTTCGCGGCCTGCTGTTGCTTTCTCTTAACCGCCAGTCTGCTGTAATAACTGCGGCGGGACTTCCGGGTCAGTCGGGAGAACATCCTTCCAGCGGTCGAAGGTCTGGACGTTGAGTTCCTTCTTCTTTTCCTCAATCCACTTATTGAAGGCGGTGTCTTTCGCCGCGTTAAACTCTTCGGGGGTCAGCGGGCGGTTCTCA
This sequence comes from Anaerolineaceae bacterium, assembly GCA_034434155.1. Lineage (GTDB taxonomy): Bacteria > Chloroflexota > Anaerolineae > Anaerolineales > Anaerolineaceae > DSYU01. The sequence continues at coordinate 109,759 of DAOUAC010000174.1, read as the reverse complement.
TGCCCTAACACCTGGATGATATGCCAGCCAAACGTGGTCTGCACCGGCTGGCTGATCTCGCCAATCTGCATGGAGAAGGCGGCGTTCGAGAACGGCTCCACCATCTTATCGCGGCCAAACCACTGCAAGTCGCCGCCTATATCTTTGTTGCTGGTGTCTGTAGAAAGCTCAGCGGCCAGTTTGGCAAAATCTTCGCCGGCTTCCAGGCGCGCGCGCACCTGTTTGGCCTCTTCTTCGGTCGCCACCAGAATATGGCGCGCCCAAACCTGCTCCTCGAAGGGCTGCATATCTTTGGTAATGGCGGCCTTCACCTTTTCGCGCAGCAGTTGGTTGCGGATCAACTGGCGCAGGTCTGCTTCGCTGTAGTTGATGGCATCCTTAAAGCTCTTGACGACCTCCTCATACCGCTTCTGGAAGCCTTCGCGGGTGTAGGGCGTGGCCGTCAGCGTGGGGGTGGGAGTGTAATCTGGCGTGGGCGTGCCGGCGGGGGTGGGCGTCGCCTCGCTCGTAGGGGTGGCAGACGCTTCTGGCGTGGCAGTGGTGGCCTCCGGCGTGCCGGTGGAAATGGCCGTCCCTTCGGGGGTGGCGGTCACTTCCGGCGTGATCGTGGGCGTAGCGGTGGGCGGAACCAGGGCCAATTGGGTCGGCGAGAGCGTGGAAGTGCTGAAAGGCGTGGCAGTCACCGTAGGGGTAGGCGTTCCATTTTCGTAGAAGCCGAATTCCTCTTCGATCTTGCGGTCCACCTCTTCTTCCGTGACGGTGATGCCCATCTTCGCCGCTTCCTGCCGGATGATCTCATCCGTGATCATTTGATCCAGCACCGATTGCCCCATCTGAGTGGGGTTTTGCAATTGGGCCTGCATCTGTTGGATGTACTGGCTGAAGAACTGCAAGTACATCGGATCACTCATGAACGTTTGCAGTTGGTTGATGGTTTGCAGGCGCGTATAGCGTACTTGTGTCTGGAAATCTCTGACCGAAATCGTCGCGTTTCCAACGCGCGCCACCGGCCGCGTTTTCTGCAAGACGCTTTGGTCCAACCAGCCATACAGCACCACCAGCAGCACGACCACCAAGACGGCAGCCGTCCCGATCAGGAGATAACGCTGCTGGATGCGCTCTTTTTCCAGGCGGGCCAGGTGTTTTTTTGTAACTACTTTGGGGGTCGGCTGTTTAGCCATAGGGCGACCTCTCGACCTTTATAAGAACGCACCGAGGCATAATTGATGAATAGGTGGGCGGCGGACCGCCCACCTATCCGTTTAAGCCTCAGATTGTCTTTAGAAATTGTCTCCCAAATCCCCACTGAAGGTGAAGGGCAGGAGAGCTAACTGGCGGGCGCGCTTGATGGCGGTTGCCAGTTGGCGCTGATGTTTGGCGCAGGTGCCGGTCTGGCGGCGCGGGCGGATTTTACCGTCCTCGGTGATAAAGCGGCGCAGTTGATCGGCGGCCTTATAGTCAATGGCCGCGTTCTTGTCGGCGCAGAACTGACAAATTTTTGGCCGGGGGGTATACCGGCGGAACGAGGTCTGTTCGCTCTCGTTAATGGTCTCGTCACTCATAGAATCTTACTCCAACTAAAACGGATATTCATCCTCTACCTGTTCGTCATCGGCGATCCCTGTCTCAGGCGCGTGGGAACTGCTTTGCTCGCGGCGATCCCCCAGGATCATCATCTCGCTGGCGACAATCTCGATGCTGGTGTGCTTTGTGCCTTCGCTGTCTTCCCAGCGCCGGGTTTGGAGCCGCCCTTCGACGTACACCTGCTGGCCTTTGCTCAGGTACTGTTTGCAGATTTCGGCCAGGTTGCCCCAAGTCACCACGTTGAACCACTCGGTATCGGTATGACGCTCGCCATCGGTGCTGTTCCAGGTCCGGCTGGTTGCCACGGTGAAAGTCGTCACCGGTTTGCCAGAGGGAGTATAGCGCATTTCAGGGTCGCGCCCCAGGTGACCAATGATCATTACTTTGTTCAATCCACGGCTCATGTTCAGCTCCTGCTTGCAATCATCTGTACGGGGTTCCGATGGCGCGAATCAGATCGGGTAGAGGGTGAGCTGTTTACGCAAATGAGAAACCTGGCGCTACTTGCGGACGATGGAATAGCGCATGATCGGTTCAAATAACCGCAGGTTGCGCTCTAATTCCGCGCTAAAAGCGGGGGCGAACTGGGCTTCGATATATACGTACTGCCCTTCGCGCTGCTTGCGGATTGCGTAAGCCATCCGGCGCTTACCCCACAGATCGACTTTGTCGACACTGCCGCCAGCGGTATGGATCCACCCCTGGACGCGTTCAACAACACCTTTCAGGTTGTTTTCATCCAGGTCAGGATGCACGATGAATACCACCTCGTAACTGTTCATGACGGGAACCTCCTTTCCTTGGGATTGCCCTCTGACGATACCGTCGGTTCGCAGAGAGCGGAAAGAATAATGTGAAGTTTATTCTTGTGTCCCCGATTTTAACATAAGCGTGCAGGTTTGAATAGGGCGGCTGTCATATTCTTTAATGATTTTTCCCGGTTCTTCCACCCGCGCGAGGTTGAGTGGATGCCCAACGTGGGCCGGCGGACCCGGCCCCTGCGGGCGCTTTCCGGTGAGGTAGGGGCGGGGTCTCCCCGCCCGCAGGCCGAGCTAGGCGGCGGATCGGAAGCCCCAACCCCTGCGGCTTACGGAGAATGGCAGGGGCAGGATGGTGTATAATGCCGAAAATCACTTCTTGCATGGAGCAGCCTGTGACACATCCTGAAGCACCCTGGCCGCCGTTGAGAGAGGGCCGGGTCCTCGCTACCCTGGAGAATGGAATGGCTTTGCTGTTCGACCGGCGGCCTGGCCGGGCCGCGGCGCTCTTCCGCGCCGCCTGGCTGATGGGGCTGTACCTGGCAGGTGTATACCTGTGGGGGGTGTTCTTTAGCTGGGGGAACATCCGCTTCGATTTTTTAGATTGGGTCGAAGTAACCGGGCCGCGCTACGCCATTCTACGCGATGCGGCTCTGAAAAACCAGTTTCCACTCCACGCCGCCAACCCGGCCGGACTGCGGGGCGTGACCGACCGCTACCTGGCAATCGCTGATACGCCCCTCTCGCCGCAGTTTTACCTGCTTCGTTGGATTGAGCCGGAGCGTTACGTCTTTGTTGACGTCCTGTTGTTCTACACCCTGGGCTTTCTGGGTCTGCTCTTGCTTTACCGGCGCTACCGCCTGTCGGTTGGCGTGTTTACCGTCCTCTTCCTGCTGTTTCATTTCAACGGCAATATCAGTGCCCATCTGGCCGTCGGTCATTCGCTCTGGACGGGGCATTTCCTGATCCCGTTTTTTGTCTACCTGGGTCTGCTTCTGGCGGAGCGCGGTGGGGCCGGCTGGCGGTGGATCGCCGGGGTGGTGGCCGTGCTGGTAGGCATTTTACTGCAAGGGTATTTTCACCTGTACGTGTGGGGTCTGATGTTCCTGGGCCTGCTGGCACTGTTTTCTCCCCGCCTGCTAAAACCCGCCCTGCTGGCGGCGCTGTTCGCGGTGTTGGTGGCCCTGCCCCGTCTGCTGCCTCCGGCGCTGGTGTTGGATGAGATCACCCCGGAATATCTGGGTGGATTTGCGTCGCTTACCGATCTGTTGTCTGGTATGGCCGTCTTGCGCGATCCCGACCGGGCGGTGGGCGGCGTACTGCCGTCAATGATCTTCCCGCTCAACGCCTGGGAAACTGATTATTATATTGGGCTGTTAGGGACCGCGCTGGTGCTTGGGTTGGGTATTTGGGCCCCCTTAAAGGCCTGGAAGCGCGCGGGCGAAGGGGCATGGATGGGGCGTATTCTCTGGCCCTGCTTCGCATTGGTGATCCTCTCGCTCGGAGATGCTTTCCAAACGCTCGTCAAACTGCTGCCCATCCCGCCGCTGACGGGCGAGCGGGTGACGGCCCGCATCCTCATCTTACCCCTGGCGTTTTTTATGGCGCTGGCGGCCATCTGCTGGCAGCGCGCTTTAGATGGGGCCGCGAACCGGCGTCCGCGCGGGCGGCTCGATTTATGGGAGTCCGCCGGGATGGTCGGCCTGGGCCTGGTCTTTTTCCATGACCTCAACCGCCATCTGGCGGCCTGGCGCATCCGTTATCTGGATGGGCTGGTGTACCTGTTTCCCAAAGTCCCATTTGACCCGGCCCAGCACGGCCTGAACAATCACCCCGACCCACAGTATACCGGGCTGCTGTTGGCCGGGCTGGTGGTGACGCTGGCGGCGGTCGCCTGGTTGACGTGGAAGGCAGTCAGAGAGCGAGCCTAACCTCCAATCCTGCCTTTTAAATCGCGTCCCAACCAGGGCCCCGGCTCCGCGATCACCTGGCGGGCGGCGTCCAGTCCTCTGGAAATGTTCCACAACAGCACGCCGCGCACGCGGCCCCCTTGCAGGTAATAAACCACGCCTTTGCGCAGTGGTTCCTGCCAGTCGTAGACGACCTCGTAAGCGGGGTCCAGTTCGCCCACGGCATCATAGTGAATATCGAACAGGCTGGAGTAGACGGAGGGCAGGTGATGATACATCTGGGGCTGCCCGGCCATGCCCATCCCGGCCAGTTGGCCGGAGAGATTGGCGTTTTCCTCATGCTCCACGCGCAGGCGCCGGTCGAGAACCGGGTTGTAGAACGAGATCACGTCTCCAGCGGCGAAGATATGAGGGTCGCTGGTGCGCAGGGATGCATCCACTACGATTCCGTCGTCCACCATCAGCCCGGCGGCGCGGGCCAATGTCACGTTGGGGCGAATGCCCAGCCCCGCCACTACCGCGCCAGCCGTGATGCGCTCATCGTTGTCGAGGGTCACGGTAACGGCGTCGCCGCTGGCAGAGATCCCTCGCGCCAGCCGTCCGGCCAGTACGCGCACGCCGCGCCCGGCAAAGACCTCGTTTAGATAAGTGGAGATTTCCGCCGGCAGGACGCGCGCGCCGATGCCAGCTTCGGGAAAGAGAATCGTAACCTCTTTGCCCAACCCGGCCAGCGCCGCGGCAATTTCTGAACCGATAAACCCGCCCCCAATTACGATGAAGCGCCGCTCAGTCTCGGTGAGGGCGCGCAGGCGGCGGTAATCGGCCAGGGTGCGGTAGTAAAGGATGCGCTCGTGTTCCGGCGAGATGCGAATGGGCTCTCCCCCGGTTGCCAACAGCAGTTTTTCGTAGGTATAGACGGCTCCATCCTGCATAGCGATAACTTTTCGGGCCGGGTCAATCTGCGTCACCGTCTGCCCAAGCAGCAGCTCCACGCCCAGGCTGGCGGTGTTGCGCCAGACGCGCGTAAGCGGCGCGCCTTTCCATAAGCCTTTCGAGAGCGGCGGACGGTTGTAGGGCGGGTCGGGTTCGGCGCTGAACAGCCCAATACTGCCGTCAGCGTCAATCTGGCGGATGCCCCGCGCCGCGGCGTCGGCGGCCATGCCGCCGCCGATAAGCAGATAGCGGAAACCGTCTGTCATTAAGTGCCTTCCTCGGCAATGTAGTGCAGCAGGGCGCGGGTCAGCAGGGTGTCGGCAGTGGAGCGGTGAGCGTTGGGCAGGGGGATGCGGCACTGACGCCCGGCCTCGGCCAGTGAGTGGTAACGGTAAGATCGGCGGGCGCTGTCCCAATCGCCGCGGTACTCGGCGTACAGCTTAAGCAGGTCTAGCACCTGAAAATTTTTGACAAATGGCATTTTGTACAGTGCCAGTGACTGCTGGATCATGCGCAGGTCAAAGTCCGCGTTATAAAAAACGACCACTTTTCCGCTTAAAATAGGCTTAACCTCACTCCAGACCAGCGGCCAGGGGCGCGCCAGACGCACCGCCTCGTTGGTGATGCCGTGAATGCGGGTGGCTTCTGGCGGGATAGGCCGGCTGGGACGTACCAGCGTCTCCAGCAGCACCTGGCCGTCATCGGCTACGATGGAAATTTCGACGATCTCATCGTCGTTCCGCAGCCCGGTGGTTTCGGTGTCCACGTAAAGCGGGTTTTGGGCGCAGATCCTACGCGCCAGTTCAATGGTACGCTGTCGGAGGGGAGAAGTTGAAGTGTGCATACGTTTCTGGTCAGGGCAGGTTCCAAAGCGAGATTTCTTCCATGCGGACGGTGAAGCCAGGCGTCGCATAGGCCGCTACAAATGCGCCAAAATATCCGGCTTCCAAAAAAGTTCCATCCGTAGCTTCTGTGAGCAGCGCGCCGTTAGCGTAAAGCTTAATGTGGTCGCCTTGGGCCATCACGCCCAGGCGGTTGGTCTGGTTCGCGCCAGCATTAATCAATGGAGAGAAGGTATTGGCAAGGATGACGGCTTCGCTCCCGTTTTCGGTAAAGTCATTGGCTTCGAGGAAGTAATCGCCATCGCAGGTGACGCCGAAAAAGTAAGCGGCGCTGGTATTGGGGGCGCGGAACACCAAACCGTACTGATCCGCGCCGGAACAGGCCAGGGTGGTAAAGGTGGCGTCGAGATAAAAGTCTTTAGGCTCCTGGCTGAAGGTCATAGACCAGCCCAGCCAGCCGTTGGCGTTAACGCCGGTCAGCGCCAGCGCGCCGTTATCCATGACAATGCGGGTGTTTTCGTTGTCAATGACCCCAAAAGCGCGGCCCGAGTCGAAGGTGTTCTTCCAGTCTGGCTCGCCCAGGTAAATGGCGGGGTCACCGGATGCGGTGGGAGAGGGCGTTTCGGTGGGCGGCAGCGTGACGGTGACAGTAGGGGTGATCGTAACGGTGGCGGTGGAGGTTGCGGTGTTTACCGGCGCGAGCGTGGCCGTGTCTGCCTGTGGGGGCGCGGCCGTGAAGGTGGGCATTTCGGTCAGCATGATCGCCACCTGAGTGGCAACTGCATCAACGGTAGGAGAGGGTTCAGCCCCGCCGGAAGAGCGCGGGCCGCAGGCGGTCAGCACGAGAACAAGCAGGGCAGTGAGGCAGATGAGTTTTCGCATGAGTAAGTCCTTGATCGGTGGTTGACCGAATGGCGTGTAAACTGCGAGCGCAGCCCGCAGCGTAGATGCAGTTTGAAACACTACCCATTATAGCGGGTTTAGGAGTGCGGGAAAACCGTTACAATCAGAAAATGGATAGGCGAGATCACTATATTGCTTTTTTCAAACCCTATGGGGTGTTGACGTCCTTTACTGACGCGGAGGGGCGCGCCACCTTAAAAAATTACATCCCCATCCCCGGCGTGTACCCGGCGGGGCGGCTGGACTATGACAGCGAAGGGCTTCTCCTGCTCACCAACGATGGCGACCTGGCCCACCGGTTGACAGACCCGGCCTATCACCACCCCAAAACCTATCTGGTACAGGTTGAGGGAGTGATCACCCCCGAAGCGGTGGCGGCGCTGGAACAGGGAGTTACGATTAAGGGGGGCTACCAGACCCGCCGCAGTCAGGTGCTGGTCATCCCTGAGCCAGATCTGCCCCAACGCGCCAAACCGGTCACGCCGCACGGGCCGACTTCATGGCTGCGGGTGGTGCTGCGCGAGGGGAAGAAGCACCAGATCCGCCATATGACGGCGGCGGTGGGCTTTCCCACGCTGCGGATTGTGCGCATCGCCATTGGGCCGGTGGGCCTGGGCGATTTACAGCCCGGCGAATGGCGCTTTTTGAGCGAGGGCGAGGTTCAGGCGCTGAAACAGAGCGTGCAGGCCGCGCGCAGTGGGCGCGCCCAACGGTAATGACAACAGATATTGGTATAATCTTAACCGTGCCATGAAAACGTATCTTGTCCAGCTCGAGAGCCATGATGACGTGATCTCCACGCGCGATAAGATCTCCTGGAGCAAGGCTCCCCGCGTCCTGCTGGTATGGCCGCGCCAGGGCAGGGTCTTAGAGCGCCGCGTGGACCTGATGCTGGTGCAGCGCTATTGCCAGCAGTTGGGGATGCAGCTCGCGCTGGTTTCGTCCAGCCATCTGGTGCGCGCAGTGGCCGCTGACCTGGGCATTCCGGTATTTAGCAGTGTGCTGCGCGCCCAGGCCGTCCCCTGGCGGCGCGCGCGGCGGCGGCGCTTGCAGTGGCCGCAGGGCCGCCCGCTGCGCCCGGCGGAAGAACTGCGCCGCTGGCGCAGTGGACTGCGCGCTCGCCCGCGCTGGCCCTTATGGGCGCGCGTGACCGTGTTCCTGGCTGGCATCCTGGCATTTATGGCGCTGGTGTTCTTTTTTATGCCGGGTGCGCGGGTGGAACTGGCCCCCGCCCGCCAGGAACAGAAACTGACGATTGCGGTGTGGGCAAATACCGGCATGCAGGCCCCTAACCTGTCGGGTGGAGTGCCGGCTTACCCTGTTGCGGTGGTGGTGGAAGGCCGCGAGCAGGCCCCCAGCACTGGCGTGACCTTTATTGCCGACCATAACGCCACGGGTGAAATTGAATTGACCAACCTCACCGATCAGGCCGTTCTGGTTCCGGTGGGCAGCGTGGCGCTGACGGTTGGGGACCGCCCGGTGCGTTTTCTGACGACCCAGCCCGTCGAAGTGGCCGCCGGACCGGGCGCGAAAGCCACGGTGGCGGTGCGTGCGGCCCTGCCGGGCGTGGAAGGCAATGTGCGGGCCGGAGAAATTCAGGCGATGGAAGGCCCGTTAGGCCTGCGGGTGATGGTCAACAACCCTCAGCCCACGCACGGCGGCAGCGCCCGTACCGCCCCGGCTCCTTCGGCCCAAGATTATAAGACGCTGCGAAGCCAGCTTTTAGAAAAGCTCCGGGCCACCGCCCTCGAAGAACTGCAAGCGCAGATGCAGCCCGGCCAGCGCCTGATAGCCGCTTCGCTCCGGCAGGCAGATATCCTCGCGGAAGAGCGCAATCCGGGGGTGGATCAGCCTGCGGACTTCTTGCAGCTCACCCTGCGCGTGGAATACCAGGCCTGGATGGTTCAGGACGCAGATTTAGGCGCGGTGGGCCTGGCCGCCTTAGATGCCAACCTGCCGCCGGGGTTCGAGGCCGAGCCGGGCAGTTTGCGGGTTGATTACGCCACTGAACCGGCCTTCGACGATGCCGGAAATGCCCGCTGGATGATTGAAGTCCGGCGCGCCCTGGTGGCGGAGTGGTCGCGTGAACGGGTGATTCGCCTGGTGCAGGGCCGCAGTCCGCAGGAGGCCGCTGCGGCGCTGCAAGCCGCCCTGGCGCTCGACCGCGCCCCGCGCCTGGAACTCTTCCCTTCCTGGTGGATACGCATGCCGTTCTTGCCTTTCCGCATTGAGGTGCTGGGAACATGAGCGGCCCATCTCCGGCTCGCCCTTCCATGCCCATCGGGCGCATTTTGGCGGTGGACCCCGGCGAAAAGCGCATTGGCTTAGCCATCAGCGACCCGACCGGGACGATTGCCAGCCCGCTGGGCGTGTTGAAGCACACGGCGCGGGCAGAAGACGCGGCGGCCATCGCGCGGATGGCCGCCCAACACGAGGCGGTGCAGATTGTGGTGGGTGAGGCGCTCGATGATGAGGGCTATCCGACGCCTCAGGCTCGTCATGCCCGGCGGCTGGCCGAAGCCATCCGCCAGCAGACCGCCCTGCCGGTAGTGCTGTGGGATGAGAGCGGCAGTACCAAGACCGCGCAGGCCGCCCGCCGGGCTATGGGTGTGGCGCGGCGCAAGCGCAGCGGCCACCTCGATGAGATTGCCGCTGTAGTCATCTTGCAGTCGTATCTGGATGCGTCGCGCCCACCTTCGTATAGCTTAATTGAGAGCCAGGAATGAGGAAAGTTTCGCGTACACAGCCCATTAAACGCAAACCGGCCAGAGGCCAGGCCGGAATCTCTTTTTGGCGCGTGCTGCTGGTGGTGTTCCTGCTGTTTGCCTGTCTGGCGCTGGCCGCCGCGGCAGGGGCAGCGGTGGCCCTGCCGGCGCTGGCCGCTCAGGAGTTTGGCCCGCCCGCCCCTGGCCTGAGCTTCACGCAGCGCGTGTTATACTCTTACCGGCTGCTTGCCAACCGGAACAGCCTGCTCACCCCGCTGGAGCCAGGGGCCGAGGCCCGCCCGTTCATCGTTGGGTTGGGGGAGAGCGTCAATTCCATCGCCACCCGGCTGGAAGAGGAACGCCTGATCACCAATGCCGACGCCTTCCGCACTTTTCTCGTCTATACCGGCTTAGATACCGGCGTGCAGGCCGGCAAGTACCAGCTAAGCCCTGCCATGACGACCGTAGAAATCGCCCATGCCCTGCAAGACCCACTGCCCGGAGCCGTAGAATTTCACATCCTGCCCGGCTGGCGGGTAGAGGAAATCGCCGAGGCCCTGCCTGCATCTGGCATTGAGGTTTCGCCGGTGGATTTCATGACCCTGGTGAGCGACCCCCCGGATAATCTATTGCCCGCCGGGGTGGAATACCTGGACAGCCTGGAAGGCTATCTGATGCCCGGAGCCTATACGGTCGAGCGCGCGATCAGCGTGGAAGAACTGGTGAGCCTGTTCGTCCGGCGGTTTGACGAGTCCGTTACTGCCGAAATGCGCGCTGGCTTTGCCAACCAGGGCCTGACGCTGGAACAGGCGGTAACGCTGGCCTCGATAGTTCAGCGCGAGGCCATGATCGAAGAGGAACAGCCGATCATTGCCTCCGTGTTTTATAACCGTCTTGCCAACGGCATGAAGCTCGACAGCGACCCTACCGTGCAGTATGCCCTCGGCTATGACCATTCAGGCCGGACCTGGTGGAAGAACCCGCTGACCGCGGCAGATTTACAGGTTAATTCTCGCTATAATACCTATCTGCATCCAGGTTTACCGCCTGGGCCGATTGCTAACCCCGGCCTGCCGGCGCTGCGGGCCGTTGCCGCCCCCGCCACTACTCCCTACTTTTACTTCCGCGCCCTGTGTGATGGTTCTGGGAGACATTCTTTTGCCGTCAGTTATGAGGAACATCTCAACAACGCCTGTCCGTAAGGAGGAATGCGATGGCTGCTGTGATGGGAATTGATATTGGAGGGTCTGGGATTAAGGGAACCCTGGTTGATGTAGAAAGCGGCGAAATGCTCGAAGACCGCTTTCGCCTGCCCACCCCGGTGAAGGCCAGGCCCGATGACGTGGCCGAGACAGTGGCCGATGTGGTGAAGCATTTTAACTACCGGGGGCCGGTGGGGTATGGTTTCCCGGCGGTGGTGCGCAGGGGCGTGGTGTATACGGCCGCCAACATCTCCAAAAGCTGGATCGAAACCCATGTGGAAGACCTGTTTAAGACGGTCACCGGCTGCCCCGCCTACGTTTTGAACGATGCCGACGCCGCCGGGCTGGCGGAGATGAAGTTCGGGGTCGGCAAAGACCACCCCAAAGGCGTGATCCTGATGATTACCCTGGGAACGGGCCTGGGGACGGCGATTTTCGTGGATGGCAAATTAGTGCCAAACACCGAGTTGGGTCATATTGAAATCCGGGGCAAAGATGCCGAGCGGCGCGCTTCTGACGCGGTGCGCCAGAAGAAAGAATTGACCTGGGAAGAGTGGGCCGATCGCCTGAACGAATATTTACGCACCATGGAGCGCCTCTTTTGGCCGGACCTGATCGTGCTGGGCGGCGGCGTCAGCAAAATGTCCCATAAATTTATTCCGCTGCTGCGGTTGCGCACCCCGGTGGTGCCGGCCCGGCTGTTGAACCAGGCCGGCATGATCGGGGCGGCGGTGTACGCGCACCAGCGCGCCCAGGAACAGTAGACTACCCGCCCCCACCCGCGCCGCCGCCGACGATGCCGCCTTCCGTCAGGCGGCGCAGGTCCGAAAGCGCGCCCACCACTTCCTCTTTCGTCACGAGGCGGCCGCCGTCAATGTGACGCAGTTCGCCTCGGTTAATTTTCTCAATGGCAACTTCTTGAATCGGCAGGTTGCGGCTGAGGGCCTCTTTAACCAAAGCCGCCCCGGCGCTGTAGCCGATGAGCGGATTGAGGGCCGTGACCAGAATGGCGTTGCGCGCCAGCCAGCCGGCGGCCTTCTCGCGGTTGGCCTGCACGCCCACCACGCATTTTTCGGTAAAGGCATTCACCGCGCCGATGGTCACCTGCATCATCTCAAACAGGTTGTGAGCGATGATGGGCATCATCACATTCAGTTCCAACTGCCCGGCTTGCGCTGCCAGCGCCACGGTATGATCGTTGCCCATCACGTGATACATCGCCATGTTCAGCATTTCTGCCATCACCGGGTTGACCTTGCCCGGCATAATGCTCGACCCTGGCTGTACCGGCGGCAGGCGGATTTCGTCCAATCCGGTGGCCGGGCCAGAGGCCAATAGACGGAAGTCGTTGGCGATGCGCGTCAGCGTGATCGCCAGCGTGCGGATGGCCCCTGAAAAATCGGCCATGTCGGCCATAGACTGCATACTCTCAAAGAGGTTGTCCGACTCTTCCAGCCGCAGCCCGCTGAGTTCGGCCAGGACCTGCACCATGCGGCGGTGATATTCCGGGTGGGCGTTCAGCCCCGATCCGGTAGCGGTGCCGCCGATCCCTAACCGGCGCAGCCCTTCGCCAGCCCGCGCGATGCGCTCGGCGTCGCGCTCCACGGCGCGGGCGTAAGCGCCAAATTCTTGCCCCAGGCGCACCGGAACGGCATCTTGCAGGTGGGTGCGCCCCGATTTAATCACATCGTCAAACTCAACCGCTTTGGCTTGCAGGGCCTCCGCCAGCCGCCGCACGCTGTCCAACAACTCATCCAGCCGCCACAGACAGCCCAGCCGGATGGCGGTGGGGATGGTGTCGTTGGTGGACTGCGACATATTTACGTGATCATTGGGGTTGACGCGGTATTGGCCCAACTGCCCGCCCAGGATTTGCGTGGCGCGGTTGGCGATGACCTCATTGGTATTCATATTATGGCTCGTCCCTGCCCCGGCCTGGAAAGGATCAACCACAAACTGATCATCCCATTTTCCAGTCATCACCTCGGTAGCAGCGGCGATGATCGCCTCGGCCAGTTGGGGGTCGAGCAGTCCCAGGTCGCGGTTGACCTGGGCGGCGGCGCGCTTAATCAGCGCCATGGACCAGATAAAGGCCCGCCAGGGGCGCAGGTGCGATATGGGGAAGTTCTGTACGGCGCGCTGGGTCTGCGCCCCATACAGAGCATCCGCCGGAACCTGCACTTCGCCCAGCGAATCACGCTCAATACGGAATGACGGGGTTGTTGCGCTCATCTCAATCCTCCCTTATTTGATGATTTAGATTATATCAGCCCGAATTTAAAAGAGGGGTTCTTACAGCCCGCGCGGGCTGTAAGAACCCCTTCCATCCATGCCAGTGCCAGGCTCTTTTAACCCTGGGCGCTGTACCCTGGGCCAGAAGAGAAGAATTCGTAGTTGGCTTTAATGTCTTTGGTCAGATCCACTACTTCGCCAGCTTTCAACGTGCGCGTGAATTCAATGTGGACGGGTTCGCCCTCATGGTTACTGCCGTCGTACACTTCATCAAAGCCGCTGGTACCGGCCGGCTGCGAAATACGCTCGCCGCCCTTGGCCTTGTAAGCGGAAGGAACTTCATCTTCAGGGAAGATGGCAGAAAATGGGCATTCTGGCACGCAGGCCCCGCAGTCAATGCAGGTATCCGGGTCAATGTAGTACCAGGGCCATTCCTCCTGGGGTTTGCCGGGTACAATGCACTCCACTGGGCAGACGGTTGCACAGCCGCCGTCGCGCAGGCACAAACTGGTGATAATATGAGTCATAGGTTCCTCCAATTCCAAAGGTGATGAAACGCGCCAATGCAAAAAAACAACCCGTCTAACATTTAAAGTTTACCTACTTGATCGCTACTATTATAATAGAATTCCTATGCGCTAAGTGTATTTTGATTCTCGATTGTATGGCGTTTCCTACAGGTACTCCGCTTCTATGACCCTTCCCCCCGAACCACGCCGCATTTCGCCGTTTCTGGTGCTGTTTTTTGGCATTCTGGCCGTTTCCACCGCCTCTATCTTCATCCGATACGCTCAACAAGAAGCCGCTTCGCTGGTCATCGCCGCGTACCGCCTGGCCCTGGCAACGCTCATCCTGTTGCCTATCGCTTTGCGGCGGAGTCGGAGAGAATTGAGCGCGCTGAACCGCCAGCAGGTGATTCTGATCATCCTTTCGGGCGTCTTTCTGGCGCTTCACTTCGCCGCGTGGATCACCTCGCTGGAATATACCACGGTCGCCAGTTCTGTCGTGCTGGTGACTACCACGCCCCTGTGGGTTGGTCTGCTTTCGCCGGTGATCTTACGCGAGCGCCTGCCCGCCGCCGTAGCTCTGGGCCTGGCGATTGCCCTGCTCGGCGGCGCTATCGTCGGCCTGAGCGAAGCCTGCCAGGTCACGGCCCAGGGGCTGGCCTGCCCGCCAGGCACTGCTTTCTTTCAGGGCAGTGCTTTTATGGGCAACGCGCTGGCGCTGGTAGGGGCCTGGTGCGCGGCGGCTTATCTGCTGGTAGGGCGCAGACTGCGTCCTACCATGTCGTTGATTGCCTATATCACGGCGGTGTATGGGGTGGCCGCGGCGGCGCTGGTGATCATGGCGGCGCTTTCAGGCCAGCGGCTGGCAGGGTTTGCGCCATCCACCTACCTGATGTTCCTGGCGCTGGCGGTGTTCCCGCAGTTGTTAGGCCACAGTTCGTTTAATTACGGCCTGCGTTATCTTTCGGCGGCCTTTGTGGCCGTGGCGCTGTTGGGCGAGCCAATCGGCTCCACCCTGCTGGCCCTGGTGATCTTAAAAGAAACCCCGGCCATCCTGGAGATCGCCGGGGGAGTGGTGATCTTAATCGGAATTTACGTCGCCGCGCGCCCGTAAAGGAAATTCAGCTCCATCATCCGGGCGATTAAAGCATCATTGCTAAAGACTTCGCCATCCATCCGCCAGGTCCAATTGCCGTGAGGACGGCCAGGCTGGTTCATGCGGGCGCTGCTCCCCAGACTGAGAAAATCTTGCAGAGGCGCCAGCGTCATCGCCGCCGCCGAGGCCCAGGCCGCGCGCAGCATATCCCAGGCGATATCTTCGCCAGAACGGGCCAGGTAGCGGCGGCAAAAGTCGCGTTCGGCTTCTGAGGCAGACTGATACCAGCCCACAGTGGTGTCGTTATCGTGCGTGCCGGTATAGGCCACGCAGTTGACCGGGTAGTTATGCGGCAGGAACGGGTGATGAGGGTCGCCGTTGAAGGCAAACTGCATGACCTTCATGCCGGGCAGTTCCAGCAGGTCGCGCAGTTCGATCACGTCTGGGGTAATTTCGCCCAGGTCTTCGGCGATGATCGGCAGGCTTCCCAACCCGGCGCGGATGGCTTCGAACAGGCTCGCGCCTGGCCCTGGAACCCAACGCCCAAATTCGGCGGTCTTCATGCCCGCAGGCACTTCCCAATACCCGGCAAAGCCGCGGAAGTGATCCACGCGCAAAATATCCACCAGGTTCAGCGCGGCGCGCACCCGCTCGATCCACCAGGCGTAGCCGCTCTGTTGGTGAACGTCCCAACGGTACAGGGGGTTGCCCCATAACTGCCCGGTCGGCGAGAAGTAGTCGGGGGGGACGCCCGCCACTACCGTTGGCTTGCCCTGCTCATCAAGGTAGAACAATTCGGGGTGTGCCCACACTTCCGCGCTGTCGTAGGCTACAAAGATAGGAATGTCGCCGATGATCTTAATGCCCTGTGCGTTGGCGTAGGCGCGCAGTTCCTGCCACTGGCGGAAGAACAGGAACTGCCGGAAAATGTGGCGCTGGATGGCGTCTGGGTTGTCGCGCCGGAAGGCGGTCAGGGCTTTAACCTGGCGGTTGCGCAGCGGTTCCGGCCATTGATCCCACGATACGCCCCCCTGCGCTTCTTTTATCGCCATAAACAGGGCAAAATCATCCAGCCAGGCGGCTTCGCGCGTCTGAAAGGCCGCCAATTCGGCGCGGAGCGCCGGCGAGCCAGATGCCTTAAACCGCGCAAAGGCCCGCTCCAGCAGTTTTAGTTTCCACTGGATCACCTCACCGTACTCCACGCGTTCCTGAGGGAAGGCCGGGCGGTCGCTGAGATCCTCGCCGGTGAGCAGGTCGCTGTCGAGCAGCAGGGCCGCGCTCACCAGGTAGGGGTTGCCGGCAAAGGCCGAAAACGCCTGATAGGGCGAGTCGCCGTAGCCCGTTGGCCCCAGCGGTAAGATTTGCCACAGGCCAAAACCGGCGGCTTTCAAGAAATTCACCCACTGATAGGCTTCGGGGCCCAGGTCCCCGATGCCATCCGGTCCCGGAAGGCTGGTTGGATGCAGAATGACGCCTGCGGATCTAGTAAACTTCATTGGGCATTCTCCGTGTTTGAATGTGCATTCCAGCGCGAACTACTTCGCTTGAGAAATCATCAATGGCAACGTCTACGCCAATAGAAGCGCCCGGCTGCACGATCAGACCATCTGGCAGCCGCGAGTTCTTCCCCACGGTGGCAATCGCCAGGCTTTTCGACTGCCAATCGCCGATGCAGCAGTTTTCTCCCACCCAAACGCGCTTATCCAGAATGGCGCGCTCCACGCGGCAGTTTGCCCCGATGACCACGTCGGTCAGCAGGATCGACTCGATCACCTGACTGCCGGCACGGATATGCACCCCCGGAGATAACACGCTGCGGATCACCTTCGCCCCCGGTTCAATGATGCAGCCGTTGGAGATCAGGCTGTTTTCGACCTCGCAGCCTTTCAGCAGCTTGGCGGGCGGGCGCTCTTCGGTGCGCGTGTGGATAATCCAGTTGCGGTTATAGAGGTCCAGCGCAGGCGAGTCGGCCAACAGGTCCATGTGCGCCTGCCAGTAGGTGTTGATCGTCCCAACGTCCACCCAGTAACCATCGTAAGGATACGCCATCACGTGCATTCCACCCGCTACCATAGCCGGCAGGATGTCTTTGCCGAAGTCATGCGAAGAATCCTTTTTGAGGTGATCTTCCCAGAGAACCTGATCGAGGATGGGACGGTTAAAGAGGTAAATGCCCATGTTGACGAGGTTCGAGGTTGGGTTAGCGGGTTTTTCAACGAAAGAAGCGACCCGCGCGTTGCCGTCCACGCCCACAATGCCAAAGCGCGGGGCCTCTTCCCACGGGACCTGAATGGTTGCCATGGTCAGATCGGCCTTGGTATCCATGTGATACTCAATCATGCGCTCGTAGTTCATGGCGTAGACGTGATCGCCCGACAGAATCAGGATCAGGTCGGGGTTGCCGCGTTTCAAAAAAGAGAAATTCTGCTGCACGGCGTCAGCGGTTCCAACGAACCAACTGGCGGCCCTGGAGCGGTAGGGGGTGTAAATGCGCACGCCGCCGGTAAAGTCGCGGTTGAGGTCCCAGGGGCCGCCCGCGCCGATATGTTCGATGAGGGAATGAGGGCGGTATTGGGCCACGATGACGACATCAAAAAGGTTGGAGTTGACACAGTTCGATAGGGGGAAGTCAATAATGCGGTACTTCCCGGCAAACGGGACGGCTGGCTTGGTGCGCTTGGCGGTGAGGACCCCCAGGCGCGTGCCTTCTCCACCTGCTAAAATTACAGACCGCACTTTCATGGTGATCCCTCCTGAACAAAAGAAACAACCGGATGGTATGGGTTAGGTTTCCGCCGGTTGGCGAAGGAGCTTGTGGTAAAGCTGCGCGTAGGCAAGGGCAGAACGCTCCCATGAAAAGTCTTGCTGCATGCCGCAAACCTGCCGGGTGCGCCACGCTTGGCGATCCTGGAAAGCGGCAATCGCCCGGCGCAGGGCGGCGGCCAGGGCTTCGGGCGTAGGGTCTTCAAACAGAAAACCAGTGCTGGTTTCGGGAAATTGCGTGTCTTTGACCGTATCGCGCAGGCCGCCGGTGGCCCGCGCTACCGGGACGCACCCGTAGCGCATAGCGATCATCTGGGCCAGGCCGCAGGGTTCGTAGCGCGAGGGCATCAACAGCATATCGCCGCCGGCGTACATGCGGCGGGCAAGCCCAGAGTCGAAGCGAATCACGGCGCGCACGCGGTAGGGGAATTCGGCCTCTAGCTGGCGCGCGCTGGCTTCGAGGGTAGGGTCGCCGCTTCCCAGTAAAATGGCCTGCCAGGGCAGTCCGGCAATCTGGCGCAGGCCGTCTACGGCGAGGTCTACCCCTTTTTGCCAGTCCATGCGGCTGATTAAGATCAGCAGGGGCAGGTCGAGGTTAGCGGGCAGATTGAACTCGCGGATGAGGGCTTGTTTGTTGGCCGTGCGTGCGTCCAGCGAAGCCGCATCGAAGTTCGCCGCCAGAGCCGCGTCGGTGGACGGGTCCCAGATTTTCTCGTCCAGTCCGTTGAGAATGCCAGAGATGCTCTCCGCGCGGGAGCGCAGGAAATCTTGCAGGCCGCAGCCGAACTCTGGCGTCAGTATTTCGCGCGCATAGGTGGGCGAAACGGTGGTGATGTGATCGGCAGTTGCCAGGGCCATGGGCAGGGGCTGATAGCCGCCCCAGGCCGGCAGGCGCTCATCTTCCAGCGGCGGGATGCCGTACTCTTGCATGGCGGCGTCAATGCCCGCCCCCATAAAGGGCAGGTTGTGGACGGTGAAAATAGAGCGCGTCAGCGCAAAGAAGCGGTCCTCGCCGCGGCGCAGCGCCAGGGTATAGACCGCCAGGGCAGTGTGCCAGTCGTTAGCGTGCAGGATGTCGGGCCGCCAGTCGAGCTTACGCGCCAGTTCGAGAACAGCCAGCGAGAAAAAGGTGTACTTTTCGCCGTCCTTGCGGGTGTCCAGCGAGTAGACCGGCGCGTCGGGGGCGATGGGGTCTCCGGCGATCAGGTAGACCGGCAGATCGCCTACGAAAGTCTGAAATGCCTGGGCCGCAACGCTCCCTTTCGGATGCGGGACGGCCAGCGAGGCGACCGGCTGAATATCTTTAACACGGGGCGCAATGGCCGAATGGAAGGGCAGAACCAGCCGCACGTCCAGTTCCAGGCCGCCGGTTTGTTCGGGGCGCAGTTTGCGCAGGGTGAGGGGTAGCGTGCCGGTGACGTCGCCCAGGCCGCCCACTTTAATCAATGGGTCGGCTTCTGATGCGGTAAACAAGACGCGCAGGCGGCGGGCCGTGCCAGTAGCGGAGGCTTGCAAATTGGAGGCTGGAAGGGTACTCACCGTTCTCGCTCCTTTGCGTTCAGGAATGTACCAGTTCGATGTAATCGTTTGAGATCACTTCCTGGCCGGAAGCTCCTAAGAGGGCGAGCAGTTCAGTCACCAGCCCGGCCTTGTAGTTGGCGTCCTGACGGCTCCAGGTGCGGCTTTTAATCTCCAGGAACTTTCCCAGGGGTGGTTTTTGGATATGGTCGAGGTTAATAAAGAACTCGGTATCTTTGTAGCGCACCAGGAAGCGCTGGCGGTCTTTTTCGATCTCGGTTTCGGCGGCTGGTTTGAAGTATTCGCGGTAGAAGCGCAGGCTGTGCGCCGCCGGAGCGTAGTAGCGGCTGCGCGACAGCAGTACTACCGCCGAAAACTGATGCTCTGGCTTGCCGATGAGCGTCAGCCGTGAGCGGACGTTGGTGATCTCATTATTAGGGCCGATGAAGTGATCTTCGCGGAAGCGCAGGGCCCCTTGTGAGGGGTCATCGAAAGTGAAGTAGGTATCGTATTCACGGTAGTGGCGCGTGCGGATAATCTCAATTTCCGGGCGCTGGTGCAGGGCGGCCAGCACCGGCTCCAGGTCGTCAACGCGCGCTTTGGCTTGCACCTCAAAGCTCTCTTCTTCCATCGCGCCGCCGATGGCGATTAACTTCGAGAGCAGAGAATGCTCGCGCTCGATCAGGAAGGCGTCAATGCGGTGGGCGTACTGGCGAGCAGAGACGAGCAAATCGTCTGGGTTGAGGGTCAGCAGAACGCGGCTGCGCATCAACCATTGGCCGTTGACCATCACGTCGGTCACATCGGTTGATTTGGCGGCGTAGACGATCTGCGCGTAGGTGCTGTTGGGGTCGTGGCGGAAGTTGGGGGAGTTGTGGATCGGCGAAAGGTCCACCAGAATCAGGTCGGCGCGTTTGCCGGGTTCGAGCGAGCCGGTGATATGCCCGATGTGCATGGCCTGAGCGCCCAGGCGGGTTGCCATCAGCAGAGCTGTGGGCGCAGGAATGGCCGTTGGGTCGCCGGTCGCGCCTTTGGCGAGGAAAGCGGCCAGGCGCACTTCCTCAAACATATCCAGGTCGTTGTTCGAGGCCGGGCCGTCGGTTCCAATCCCAACGTTCAGCCCCAATTCGATCATGCGCTTCACCGGAGCAATCCCAGAAGCCAGCTTGAGGTTCGATGAGGGGTTATGGGCCACGCCCACCCGCAGCTTACCCATCGAGCGCATTTCCCCTTCATCCACGTGGACGCAGTGGGCCGCCAGCACTTTGGCTTCAAACAGGCCGTGCTTCTTCACGTAAGGGATCACCGGCATGCCCTCGGCTCGGCGCAGGTTATCCACTTCCAGCGCCGTCTCGGCCAGGTGGGTATGCAGGGGAACGTCAAACTCGGCGGCCAGGGCGGCGGTGGCCTGAAGGATTTCGGGCGTGCAGGTGTAGGGCGCATGGGGAGCCACAGATGGCACAATCAGAGCATGGCCTTTCCATTTTTGGATGAAATCACGCGCCGCCGCCAGCGATTCCTCGTAAGAATCGGCGTCGGGCGTAGGAAATTTGATGACCGTCTGCGAGCAAACCGCCCGCATGCCTACATCCGCTACTGCTTTAGCAATATCTTCCTCAAAGTAATACATATCTGCAAAGCAGGTCACGCCCGATTGGATCATCTCAGCGCAGGCCAGCAGCGTCCCCAAACGGACAAAATCCGGCGACACAAACTCGCGCTCGACCGGCATCATGTACCCCATCAGCCAGACGTCCAGGCGCAGATCATCGGCCAGCCCGCGCAGCAGCGTCATCGGCACGTGGGTATGGGCGTTAATCAGGCCGGGCATCAAGACCTTGCCCCCGCAGTCGAAAATTTCGCCGGCGCTGTAATTCTGGCGGATACTGCTTTCAGTACCGACGGCGACAATCTGATCGCCGCGGATGGCAACCGCCCCAGCGGGGTACTGGTGGAGGTGCTCATCCATCGTCAGCACATTGGCGTTGGTCAGCAAGCGGTCAACGGTTTCCATTTCCTTTGTCCTTTTCTCACAGACTGCGGCGCAGCAGTTCTAACCCGGTGTTGATTGACCAGGGGTTCGAAAGCGCGCGCTCGCCGCCAAACGAGCGCGTGTGCTCCACTTCTTTTTCTGGCGTGATCACGACCACGTATAACCAGTGTTTATCGTTGTCAGGTTGCAGGCTGATTCCCAAAGCCGCCTGGGCCTGGCGCTCGGCGCGGAAGCTCTTCACGCGCTGGCGCAGGTCGGCCAGCGAGCAGGCTGTGGAGTGGATGGCGGCGTTTTCCGCCGGAAACCCGGCGCGCGCCATCCGCTGGAGCAGGCTCCCGCTCAGGCCGCACTCCACTAACGCCAGTGACCAGCCCCGTTCTTGCAGGCCGCGCAGCAGCACATCTTCGAGCGTATCGCGGTCAGCCCCGTAATACCCCTCGACCAGCCGTTCTTTCACGCGCGCTTCCATCTCGGCGATCATCCGGTCAGCCTGTTCCACCGATTCCGCCTTGGCCGTAATGCGAATATCTACCTGTCCGGGGTGGGCCAGCAGGCCAACCGTGGGGTTAGAACTGGTTTCTAAGTCGCCGATCCATTCGTCAATGGTCGATTCGCCCACCCCTGCCACGTGCAGCACGCGGGCCTTAATGGTGCCGGTCAGCCCGAACCGCCGCCGCAGGTAGGGCAAAACCGCGTTGTGCAGCAAATACTCCATTTCGCGCGGCACGCCCGGCAGGCTGATGATGCTGCAATCGCCCACCTCAACGATAAAGCTGGGGGCCGTGCCGACCGGGTTCTCCACCGGTATGGCCCCTTTAGGAATGTAGGCCTGCCTCCGGTTGTTTTCGGAAGGCACGCGCCCGTAGCGTTGAAAGCGCGCCGTGATCTGCTCCCACAGTTCCGGGCGGAACTCGGTTTCCACGCCCAGCGCCCGCGCCACTGCCGCGCGGGTAGGGTCATCTACGGTAGGGCCTAACCCGCCGGTGGTGATCAGAATCTGGCAGCGCCCCAACGCTTCGCGGATCGCCTGGGCGATGCGCTCTTCGTTATCTCCGATCATCGTTGTGCGGTACAGGTCAATCCCCAGGTCCCGCAGGAAGCGGGCCAGATAATAGGTATTGGTGTCTTGTATTTCCCCTAGCAGTAGCTCAGTGCCAATGGTTAGAATCTCGGCTGACGGCATAGAAAGAAGCCTTTTTCGTTTTAATAATGGGTTTGTATAGGTATCTTCATCGCCCAGGGCTGCTTCGCCAACACGCTGCCCAATGCGCAGAGTGGCGGTGGTTTCAAATGGGGCAGGCCCTTTTGGCGCGCTGGTGTGTCTGGCCCACGGGCGCTCAGAATCTCGACGGTTCCGTTGATAATCAGGTACAATTCGGTCTGGCGCGTTCCGGCGGACTGCCCCGATTGGGTTTAGTTTAACATGGATTGCCGAAAAGTTCATGCTTTGCAGCACCTGAAAAATTAATTGGAGGAAGTTCGATGGCTCAGACTCGACGGCAGGCCCTGGGAAATTGGGGTGAAACGCAGGCCGCTCAATTCCTGCTGAGCAAAGGCTATCAGCTAGTCGCGCGGAATGCCCGCACTGCCTACGGTGAGATTGATTTGGTGATGCGCGACGGGAGCGTGTTGGTGTTTGTGGAGGTAAAAACCCGCACCAGCTTGCAGTACGGCTACCCCGAACAAGCCGTGACCGGTCGCAAGCTGGATCATATGGTTGCCGCGGCCCAGGCTTTTGTAGAAGACCACCCCGATCTGGCGGGGACGGGCTGGCGGATTGACGTGGTGGCGGTCTTGCGCCCGGCCGGGCGCTCCGGCGGGTCAGACTCAGACGTGGAGGTGATCCATTTTGAAGACGTGGCCGGCTGAGCTTCCCAACCGGCCCCTGGTGGTGCTGGTGGGGCCGACTGCCGTTGGCAAGACCGAGATTGCCATCCAATTAGCCGAGCGGCTGAACGGCGAGATCGTTTCAGCCGATTCGCGCCTGTTTTACCGGGGAATGGACATCGGCACCGCCAAACCAACCCCAGCGGAGATGCGGCGCGTGCGCCATCACCTCATTGATGTTGCCTCTCCCGATGAAACCTGGAGCCTGCCGGTCTTTCAGGCGGCGGCCCGCGCGGCTATCGCGGATATTCACGACCGGGGCCGCCTGCCCTTCCTGGTAGGGGGAACCGGGCAGTACGTGAAAGCGGTGATTGAAGGCTGGGAGGTCCCCCCGCAGGCCCCAGACCCTGCCCTGCGCCGGGCTTTAGAGCAGTGGGCCGCTCAGGTGGGGGCCGAAGGACTCCACCGCCGTCTGGCCGTACTGGACCCTGCCGCCGCCGCGCAGATTGACCCGCGCAACCTGCGCCGCACGATCCGTGCCCTGGAGGTGACGCTTTCCACCGGCCGGCGCTTTTCAGAGCAGCGCCGCAAAGCCGCCTCGCCCTATGCGCTGCTGTTGGTGGGTCTGCACCGCCCCCGTGCCGAACTCTACGAGCGCATTGACCGGCGCATTGAGGCGATGTTAGCCGCCGGACTGCTGGATGAAGTCAAAAACCTGCTGGATCAGGGCTATTCGCCCAATCTCCCGACTCTCTCGGCCATTGGGTACCGCGAGATGATCGCCTACCTCAAAGGCCGGGCGACGCTGGCCGAGGCGGTGGCGCTGATGAAGCGCAACACCCGCCGTTACGTGCGCCATCAGGGAGCCTGGTTCAGTGCCAATGACCCGGCTATTCACTGGTTCCGCGTCGGCCCCAACACGGTGGATGAAATTGAGGCGCTCATTCGCTCTGGCAAAGGCTGGCTCCTGCCGGAGCAGGGAGAAGAAGATGGAGAACGCACCAGAGCCTGAAATGGACGCGCCAAAACCAAATGCGGGCGCATTCAAACCAAATGCGCTGGAAAGTTACAGCGTCATCGTGCTGGAGTGTGGGGGGCGTTTTTTGCTGTTAAAACGAGCGCCGCACAAGCGCTTTGCGCCCAACCTGTGGACGGGCATCGGCGGACGGGTGGAGGCGGACGAGTTTGGGTCCTTAGCGGCTTCAGCCTGGCGTGAACTGCGCGAAGAGACGGGCATTGCGCCCGCAAGCGTGACGGGCTTTACCCTGCGCCGGGTGGTCCTCAACGCCCGTCCAGGTGATCCGCTCTCGGTGCTGCTCTACTTCAGTGGGCATCTCCAGGAACCTGTCTTGCCCGACTGCCCCGAAGGAACGCTGGCGTGGCTGACCGCCGCTCAGGTGGCGGAACTGGAGCTCGCCGGGACCTCGCGGACGGCCCTGCCCAAAGTGATTGAGGATATCCTGCGCGATCCCCAGGGCCGCGAACCTGTGCAGGTAGGGGTGGCGGTGTTTCGGCCAACTGGCGCCTTTGCAGGGGTCGTGTGGGCGTCAGATGGCTAATTCGCCCACCAAAACGGTGACTGCCTGGCCGCACAGAATGACCCGCTCGCCGTTATGGCGCACCCTGACGAATCCCCCGCGCGCAGAAGCCTGATAGCCGGTCATCTCGGTTTTGCCCAGGCGCTTGCCCCAGTAAACGGCCAGGGCGCAGTGCGCCGAGCCGGTAACCGGGTCTTCGTTAATTCCCACGGCAGGAGCGAAATAGCGAGAGACAAAGTCAATGTCTGTAACGTGTGATCGGGCAGTCACGATCACCGAGCGCACGGGCAGTCGCGATAGGGCGCTAAAATCTGGTTGGAGTGCGCGGACGATTTCTTCGCTGTCGAATTCGAGCAGATAGGTGTTTTCTCGGCAGTAGGTGTAGTGGGGTGAGGCCCCCAGGGCTTCTACCAGCCCAGGGAGCGGGTTGGCTGGCTCATGGAAACGGGCGGGAAAGTCCATCTCAATCCAGCCGCCGTTGGTTCTGGCAGTGAGGCGGCCGCTGAGGGTATCAAAGTTTGCCTGAGCGGTAGGGGCCAGGAATCCCCTTTCCCAAAGGATGTGGGCTGAAGCCAGGGTTGCGTGGCCGCACAGCCGGACCTCTCGCTTAGGGGTAAACCAGCGCAGGTGAAAGCCTTCTGAGGCGCGGACGAGGAAGGCCGTTTCTGAGAGGTTCATTTCGCTCGCTACCGACAGCATCCATTCTGCCGTGGCTTCAGAAGGCAGAATGCAAACTGCGGCGGGGTTCCCGGTGAACGGCTGTTGGGTGAAGGCGTCAACCTGGAAGATCGGCAGGGGCATAGGGTGTCCTTTCTGAGATGATTGTATTCATCGTCCAGATTCGTCAGAATAGATATTAAAATTATAAGCGAGGTGGAAAGTGGGTGAACGTCCCTGGTTGAAGAAATACGATCCCGGCGTGCCAGAGCATATTGACTACCCGGCCGTGCCGTTATTTCATTTCTTCGATGCGACCGCGCGTAAAATTCCCGCCAGCGCCTGCACCCTGTTCCGCGATCAGGTCATCACCTTTGGGCAGATGAGCGGCCTGGTGAACCGTCTGGCGGCCGGGCTGGAACGCATGGGCTTGCAGAAGGGCGCGCGGGTGGGTGTACTGCTCCCCAACATTCCTCAATTCGTGCAGGCTTATTACGCCATCCTCAAGGCCGGTGGGGTGGTGGTGGCGATGAACCCGCAGTACAAAGCGCGCGAGATCGAGTTCCAGGCGCGCGATGCAGGCGTGCAGGTGATGATTGCCCTGGACGGGCTGGGCGAAATGCTCCACTCCATCCGTGCGAGCGCTGGGTTTCAATCCATCCTGACGACCACCCCTGACGAGGCGGCGGAGATGACCGGCTGGCAGGGGAGAAGTAAGCCGCTCCGGCTGGGCGAGGATGGCCGCCTGGCGGATGCCCTGATGGAAGAGGGGGCGCGGCCCACTGCCCAGGTCGGCCCGGACGATGTGGCCGTATTCCAGTACAGCGGCGGGACGACCGGCACTCCCAAAGGGGCCATTGGACTGCACCGCAACCTGGTTGCCAACTCACTGATGTTCCGGCATTGGCTGGTCGGCCTGCGCGACGGCCAGGAAACCACGCTGATGGCAATTCCCATGTACCACGTTTACGGCATGGTGGTGGGCATGAGCGTCAGCGTGCTGTTGGGTTCCAAGATGATCCTCGTTCCAGACCCGCGTAACCTGCCCGACCTGTTGAGCAATATCGAGAAATATCAGGCCAGCTTCTTCCCCGGCGTGCCGACGCTCTATGCCCTCATCAACCGCAATCCCGATGTGCAGGCCGGCAGGTACAACCTGCGGTCTATCAAAGCCTGCATTTCAGGCTCGGCTCCACTGCTCAGAGAAGTCCGCGAGCAGTTTGAAGCCCTCACCGGCGCAAAACTGATGGAAGGCTATGGCCTATCCGAAGCGCCGACCGCCACGCACTGCAACCCCATGTTTGGCGAAAAGCGCCCCGGCTCTATCGGCCTGCCCTTGCCCGATGTAGATTGTCTCATTGCCAGCCTGGAGGACGGCGAGACGCCCCTGCCCCCTGGCGAGCCGGGCGAACTGCTCATTCGCAGCCCGCAGGTGATGCGCGGCTATCACAACCAGCCGGCAGAAAGCGCCCAGGCCCTGCGCAGTGGGTGGCTGCACACCGGCGACGTGGCCCGCATGGACGAAGATGGGTATTTTTATATCGTTGACCGCATGAAAGACCTGATTAAAGTGGGGGGCTTGCAGGTATGGCCGCGCGAGGTCGAAGAAGTGTTGGCCGCCCACCCCAGTGTGGCCGAGGTGGCGGTGGCGGGCATCCCCGACCCGGTACGCGGCGAAGCTCCCAAAGCCTGGGTGGTACTGCGCCCCGGCGAATCCGTGCGGCCAGAAGAACTGCAAGCCTGGTGCGAGGTGTCGTTGTCTGGCTATAAGATTCCGATAGCCGTGGAGTTTGTGGATGCACTGCCGCGCACGCCGGTGGGCAAAGTGCTCAGGCGTGAACTGGTGCGCGCGCACCTCGAACGGAAATAAAAAAACCGCCTCGTCTCGCATTCCGCGCGAGAACGAGGCGGTTTTGGCGTTTCAACGCTTAGAAATTCGTCACCAGCACCGGGGTGCTTTTGCGCTTCGGCACAGGAGCCGGGAAGAGCCGCTCGAATTCTTCGCGCGAGATCGTCTCAACTTCCAGCAGGCGCTTGGCAACGCGGTCGAGCGCGTCGCGGTGTTCGCGCAGGATTTCGCGCGCCCGATCATAGGCTTCTTCGACCAGTTTGCGCACCTCGCGGTCAATCTGTTCGGCCACCGCTTCTGAATAATCTCGCTGTTCCGAAATTTCGCGGCCCAGGAAGATCAATTCTTCTTTCTGACCGTATACCATCGGGCCGAGCTTTTCGCTCATCCCCAGGCGCGTGACCATCGTGCGGGCCATCTGCGTGACGCGCTCAATGTCGTTGGATGCCCCAGAAGTGATGTCGTCAAACACCAGTTCCTCGGCGGCCCGCCCGCCCAACAGGCCGGTGAGGTCCGCCAGGAGTTTCTTGCGGGGGATCAGCGAGCGGTCTTCTTCGGGCAGGGCCAGGGTGTAGCCGCCCGCCATGCCGCGCGCGATGATCGAAACTTTCTGCACCGGGTCCGATTCGGGGATGCTGTGCATAACCACCGCGTGACCGGCCTCGTGGTAGGCCACAATGCGCTTCTCGTCTTCGCTGATCAGGCGGCTCTTGCGCTCTGGTCCGGCGATCACGCGTTCGATGGCTTCTTCAAACTCGGCCTGGCCGATGGTCTTGCGGTTGCGGCGCGCCGCCAGAATAGCCGCCTCGTTAACCAGGTTCTCCAGGTCAGCGCCCACAAAGCCAGGGGTCGAGCGGGCCAGCACGTTCAGGTCTACTTCGCTGGAGAGGGGCTTGCCCTTGACGTGAACTCTAAGGATGGCCTCGCGCCCGCGCATGTCGGGCCGGTCCAGCACCACGCGCCGGTCAAAACGGCCGGGGCGGAGCAGGGCCGGGTCCAGAATGTCGGGCCGGTTGGTGGCGGCCATAATGATGATGTTCGTATCGGTGTCGAACCCGTCCATTTCCACCAGCAGTTGGTTGAGGGTCTGTTCGCGCTCATCATGACTGCCGCCCAGGCCAGCGCCGCGCTGCCGGCCAACCGCGTCAATTTCATCCACGAACACGATGCACGGTGAGTGGCGCTTGGCCTGGTCAAACAGGTCGCGCACGCGGCTCGCGCCAACGCCCACAAACATTTCGACAAATTCCGATCCGGAAATGGAGAAGAACGGCACGCCAGCCTCGCCGGAAACCGCTTTGGCGATTAACGTCTTGCCGGTTCCGGGCGGGCCGACCAACAGCACGCCTTTCGGGATGCGCGCGCCTAACTGGATGAACTTTTGCGGCTCGCGCAAAAATTCCACCACTTCTTTCAGCTCTTCTTTGGCTTCATCCGCCCCGGCTACATCGTCAAAAGAGACGGTCGGGTGATCGCCGCTGAACATGCGCGCCCGCGACTTGCCAAAGGACATCGCCGCGTTGTTCGACCCCTGTGCCTGCCGGAAGATGAAGAAGAATAGCCCGCCCAAAACCAGAAATGGCAGGATATACCCCAGTGCCGTGATAATCCCCAGCCACGCGCTGGGGGGTTTGATTTCGATTTTCACGCGGTTGGCGGCCAGGTGTTCAGGCTTGACGCCCAGGTCGAGCAGTTGCTGAACCAAAGTGGCATTCGATTCGATGGTCGACTCGCGCTGAGTTCCGTCCTGGTACGTGACCCGAATGCGGTTCTCATCTTCAACAATCTTCGCAACGCTGCCGCTTTGGATGTCGGCCGCGACTTGATTGATGGTCAGTGCATCTTGCCCGGTGCTCGACTGGGAAAAATTGTACACCAGCATCGCAATAATGGCGATAAAGAGCAGCAGGTAGATGACGTAGGATTGGTTACGAGAATTCACAGATGCCTCCCAATATTCCTCATCCCCATACATCCCCAAAAAACCTTAACAGGTTTGTTTGTTCTGTATTAATAATCTGGCTTGATCCGAATGTACTTCTTGCCCTCACGCCAAAGCGTACGTAGGGCCAAATGCGCAGTTTTCGGATTATTCCACAGAAGATTATACCAATCTCCGGTAGTCGAATCTAGGATTTGGATAAAGAAACCGGAAAATCTAATCAAACTCTTATAAAAAAGAGGGCCTTCAAGCCCCTAACTGGCGGGCCGCCGCGACGATTTGTTGAATGTGCGATTGATCGTGGGTAGCCATAAACCCGACCAGTTCTTGCAGATAGGTGGGGCCAAAGATCGCATGGCGCGCCGGTAACTGCCATGCCTCCGGGGCCAGGTTTTCCAGGCAGTCCACCAAATAGCGGCGCGCTTCGATAAAAGCTCGAAAGGCCGTCTGCCCATCCTGCTCGCAGTAGCGGCGCTCTTCGTTCCAGGCATCGCTGTTAATGCCGGGCAGGAAGGGGTTATCACCAGCGGCGACCTTTTGCACCCTGGGCAGGTTGATTTCCATATCCACATCCCGCAGATGGCAGAGGACTTCCGTGATGCTCCACTCATCTGGCTCGGGGCGCTGCTGCCAATGGCTTTCCGAGAGCCGCCGGGCGAACGTATCCAAAGCCGCCGGGGTGGATTTGAGGATGCCGATCAACCCTTCTGGCGAGGGCGTATCGTAGCGCGCCAGGGCCGATTCCGTCAGCGTTTCCAGCCAGGGCAGCACGCCTTCCAGCCCACCCTGGGCGCTGAGGGGGTGCATGCGGGGCGGCAGTGCCTGCTTGCCTTCGGCAACCCAATAACTGGGCAGGTTCAAATGCGCCGCCGGGAGCAGGTCATCTTCCAGGCTGTTGCCAATGACGACCGCCGGCTGGCCCGGCCAGCCCAACTGCGCCAGAATTTCGGCGTAAAAGGCCGGGTTGGGTTTGGCAAAATGGTAAGTTTCGTAAGAGGTAATCGCCGCGAAGGGCGTCTCCTCGGGGGGCAGGCCAGCCCAGCGCAGGCGGTGCTCCACGGCCTTGCGCGGGAAAAGCGGGTTGGTTGCCACTACCAGGGTATAGCCGCGCGCCAGGGCCTCTTGAATCAACGGGGGGGCCGCCTGGCGCGGGCTGGTGACAGATTGCAAATCAGGAAAAACCTGCTCGTAGAAGCTTTCTAGCGTGGGGCGCAGTTCCTCTTTGGTTTTACCAATAGCCGGATAAAAAGCCGCGTCAAACGCCTGTTCCAGCGTAATTGCCGGATCGTTATTGCGGATCATTCTTTGCGTGGCCGCCAGTAATTCCTGAACCATCTTCTCCGGCGCAACGTGATCGGCCAGATGCCTCCCCAACAGTTTAAGATAGACCGGCAAAAAGCGGTCAATGTCATTGCTGAGGAGCGTATCGTCCAGGTCAAAGAGCAGGGTAAAGGCCATCATTTACACGCGGGTTACATAAGCGCCCGTGCGGGTATCCACGCGAATGATATCCCCTTCTTTGACGAAGATGGGAACATCCACTTCCTGCCCGGTCTCGGTGACTACCCGCTTGGTAACGCCCGTCGCCGTGTCGCCGCGCACGGCCACTTCAGACTGCACCACTTTCAGATCCACGGAGGTCGGCAATTCGATATCGAGCGGCTCATTATTATAAAAGGTCAGCTTCACTTCCAGACCTTCTTTCAGGAACCCGGCCGCATCTCCGATGACGGATTTGGGAATCGCGGGCTGTTCAAACGTTTCAGCGTCCATGAAGTAGTACAGGTCGCCGTCGTTGTACAAATAAGAAACGTTGTGGTAATCTAAGCGCACATCCTGAACCCGATCGCCCGATTGGAAGGTTTTTTCAATTGTGGCATTGGTGCGGATGTTGCGCGCTTTAATGCGGATGATGGCATTGCCCCGACCGGGTTTGTGGTGGGTGTATTCCAATACGCGAAAAAGGCTGCCATCCAGTTCAAAAATGACCCCTTTTCGCAGATCATTCACGTCAATCATAACTGTGCTTGCCTCGCAGTCAAAAGATAAGAGTAAGAACCGATGAATTATAGCAAATGGCCCGGCGTATGACAAGGAAACGTGAAAATTAAAAATGACGGCGGGGAGCGCTGGCCCCCCGCCGGTGGGCGGACTAGTTACTGAACGACGCGTTGCGCGCCGTTGGAAGTTTAGCCGAGTCGAGGTTCAATCAGACCGTAGGTGCCGTCGCGGCGGCGGTATAAGACGTTCACCAGGTTGGTGTTGGCGTTAAAGAAGACGAAGAAGTTCTCATGCCCCAGTTGCTGCATTTGCTCAATGGCTTCCATCTCATCCATAGGCACCAGGCTGAAGGTCTTGCGGCGGGCGATGACCGGCATTTCCTCGCCCTCTTCCAGAACCGGCGTGCCCGTATCCGTCCCAACCTGTGAGGCCGGGGTGCCGTCGCCGCGCCCCCGCGCGCGCTTGCCCTTGAAGCGCTCCATCTTGCGGTGCATCTTCTCAAGCGCCGCGTCAATCGCGGTGAAGATGTCTTCCGCGCGTTCTTCGGTGCGGAGGATGTACCCGCGCCCACGAATGGTAATCTGCGCTACCTGACGATCTGAGGGGTTGCGGGCGGATTTCAAGTAAGCGAGGTCAACCCGCGTCTCTTCAACGTCCGGCAGGTACCGGTCGAGCTTGGAGACTTTTTTGGTGACGTACTCGCTGATACGGTCCGTGAGATCCATATTTTTGGGGAAGATCGCAACCTCGAGAGCCATACGTAACCTCCGTCAAAATGAGTGAGTGGTGTCTTGAACACCGGTTGAATTTAGCTGGGCTGATCATCCGCGTCCGCCTGCAGAACTGAGCGGGCCAGGGTCATTCCGAAGACAGCCGATGCACCAGCCAGGGTAAGCGCCTGCGCACAGGCGTGAATGGTTGATCCGGTCGTCGTTACATCGTCTATCACCAAAACGTGTTTGCCAGAAACCAGGGCCGG
The DNA here is from genome assembly GCA_034434155.1 of Anaerolineaceae bacterium. Lineage (GTDB taxonomy): Bacteria > Chloroflexota > Anaerolineae > Anaerolineales > Anaerolineaceae > DSYU01. The sequence goes on along the minus strand of DAOUAC010000174.1, from coordinate 78,021 downwards.
CTCGGCCCGAAACGCTCCCTGAACGTTGGCGCGCCGTTCCTGAGCGCCCAACCGCACCTGAGAGCGGGTTTCGCGGGTGCGCTGCAGTGCCGCCGGGCGGTAGGGCGCGCCAACGGCCCGCGCCAGGGGCAGTGCCAACAGCCCGGCCTGGTTGTAACCGCGCTCTTGCTGACGGCGGCGGCTGAGGGGCACTGGCGTAACGCAGTCAATGTTCCATTGCAGCAAATTATATAACTCGATCAGGTGTTTTGAAAGCGCTTCGCCCAGGCCCAGATCACGCCCATATTTCAGGCGGTGAATGGCGCGGCGCAGGGGACCGCCGTATACTCCCCAAGAGCGCAGCGCAGTGAACGCGGGGCGCTGTGCTGTGCAGTCCGGGCAGCTTCCACCGGGCATCGCAGGCAGCCCGCAGGTTGGGCAGACCTGCCCGGCAATGCGTTGGGCCGCCTGCTGACACGCCGGGCACCAGCGGAACCCTAACCGGCCGCACCCCCCGCAGGTGGGCGGGAAAAGCCAGTCCAGTGCGCGCCAGAGTAGGTGATACGCAATGTAAACCGGAGGTTGCCGCTCCGTCACTTTATTTCAACATGTCGCCCAACGCAGAGTTCATCAGGCGCAGGGCGGCGGGTGTCATTAACGTCACCATCAGGGCGGGGAAGATCAGCCCCGCCATCGGCAGCAGCATTTTTACCGGAGCCTTATGGGCTTCTTCTTCGGCCAACTGGCGCCGCTTAATGCGCATCTGGTCAGACTGAATGCGCAAGACCTTCGCCATGCTGACGCCCAATTGTTCACTTTGCACCACTGCGGCGACGAAGCTCGTCATTTCAGGGATGCCGATGCGGTCGGCCATGTCCTTCAGTGCCTCGCGCCGCACTTTGCCAAGCTGAATTTCCTGCAAACAGCGCGCAAAAGCCAGCGATAACTCCGAAACCCATTTTTCACTAACTTTCGCCATCGCCGCTTCCAACCCCAGCCCGGCTTCCACGCAGATCGTCAGCAGATCCAGCGCATCGGGCAGAGCTTTGCGGATTTCTTTTTGCCGGCGGTTAATTTTGCTCGTCAGCCACATCTGGGGGAAATAAAACCCTAAAACCGTGCCGCCGATGACCATCAGAATTTTTTGCCCCAAAGGCCAGCTCATTTTCGTAACGGTCGTGACCAACAGCAGCACCCCCCCAAAGATGCCAGCGGCAATGAACTGGATGGCGATAAAGACGGTCGGGTCTAACTTGCCAGGCGTTCCTGCCAGTTCCAGCTTTTTCGCAGTTGAGTTCATCGCGTTCTGCGGCGTAAACCGGACGGCCATCTCGCCCAACCTGCGCGCTAGTGGCAAGATGACGCGCTCGCTGAACGGCAGTGACATCTCGATCTTTTCCAGGTCCACCGTTTCGCCCTTCTGGGTAAACTCTTCAAGGCGCGATAACAGTTCCTGTCCATCCACCGTAGAGGGATTGCGCAGGCCGATGTAGACCAAAACGGCGGCAATTACGACAACCACCACTCCAACAAGGAATATGGGAAGCATCGACATAATTACTCCTTTGGTCTTATACCTCGATCTCGCCAATCTTATTCATCACAACGTACCCGACGATGATCAAAATCCCGGCACAGCCCAGTCCAATATATCCGCAGGGCAGTGTGGCATTATTTTCAGGCTTAAAAAACTCCATCATGTATTCGCGGTTGAGAACATACAAAATACCCATCACGCCCAAGGGCATCAGGGCCAGCAGCCGGCCGGAGTACATCACCTGTGTGGTCAGAACGCGGATCTCGCCTTTAATGCGCACGCGCTCGCGGATGGTAAAGGAAATGGTGTCGAGGATTTCAGCCAGGTTGCCGCCAACCTCGCGCTGTACGTTGATGGCCGTAATGCACAGATCCAAATCGTCCGAGGGAATGCGCCGCAGCAGGTTATCCAGCGCCTGCTGCATGGGAACGCCCAACTGCATCTCTTGCACCACGCGGCGGAACTCGTCGCTGATAGGCGGGGGCAGTTCCTTGCTGACGGCTTCCATGGCCTGCATGACCGAATACCCCGCCCGCAAGCCGTTAACCATCAGGTTCAGCATATCGCCCAACTGATCGTTGAACTTTTGCAGGCGTTTGGCTTTCTGGCGATTGATGTAAAAGCGCGGCACATACAGCCCGACGCCCACGCCGATCAAACCCGTAATCGGATTCCTTCCCCCAATGAAGTAGAGAAGGAAAGCGAAGAGTGCCGCCGAAAGGATCGTCATCAAGATAAACTCGCCCGGCTTCATCTTGATGTCCGCGCGGGCCAGGTCGCGGGCCAACCCTTCTCCAAAGGAAGACCGGCTGACCCGCTCGTTGATCCACCCGGTCATCACCGGCGTGGACTTTTGGGCTTCTTTGCGTTCCTCGGCGGAAATGCGGCTGCCCCCGGTAAACTGATCAATGCGGTTCTGCACCTCGCGGTCACGCGAGACAGAGAAGTAAATGCCGGCGATGAGCGCAAGCACCAAGACGATGCAGCCGCCAATCACGAAGTAGATTAAAAAGCCTTCCATTATCTCTTCCGTTCTCCAATTCCAAAAATAGATGGAGGAAGGTGAATGCCGGCGTTTTCGATATCTTCCATAAACCTGGGCCGCAGCCCGGTGGGGCGCAGCCGTCCTACAATCTTACCGTTTTCCATCCCCATTTGCTCAAAGACAAACAGGTCTGAGGTGGTAATGACCTCGCCTTCCATGCCCGATACCTCGGTGATCGTCACCACTTTGCGCGTCCCGTCGCGCATGCGCTCCTGGTGGACGATCAGATCAACCGCTGAAGCGATTTGCTCACGGATGGCGCGGACGGGCAGGTCCATCCCGGCCATCAGCGCCATTGTCTCCAGACGGGCGAGCGTATCGCGCGGGCTGTTAGAGTGCGCCGTAGTCAGTGAGCCGTCGTGACCGGTGTTCATGGCCTGGAGCATATCCAGGGCTTCTTCGCCGCGGCACTCGCCCACCACAATACGGTCGGGGCGCATGCGCAGCGCGTTAATCACCAGGTCGCGGATGGTGATTTCGCCTTTACCCTCGATGTTCGGCGGGCGCGACTCGAGTGATACCCAGTGTTCCTGCCGAATCTGGAGTTCGGCGGCGTTTTCAATCGTCAAGATGCGCTCGTCCGCCGGAATAAAGCCCGATAGCACATTCAACAGCGTGGTCTTTCCAGAGCCGGTGCCGCCCGAAACAATGATGTTCTTACGGGCAATCACGCACGCTTCCAGGAATTTAACCGCTTCGGGAGAGATGGAGCCAAAGCTGATTAGTTGCTCCACCGTGATCGGCTTTTTGGCAAACTTACGGATCGTCAGAACCGGCCCAACCAGTGAAATCGGCGGGATCACGGCGTTCACGCGTGAACCATCCGTCAGGCGCGCGTCTACGTATGGGCTGGATTCATCAATGCGGCGGCCCAGAGGGGAGACAATCCGCTCGATGATCCGCATCACGTGTTCGTTGTTTTCAAAAACGACCGGCGCGCGGTGCAGCCGGCCTGCCCGCTCAATGTAGACGTTCTTGGGGCCGTTCACCATAATTTCGGTGATGGTGTCGTCTTCCAGCAGGATTTGCAGCGGGCCATAGCCGGTAATTTCCGCAGCGATTTGTTCAAACATGCGCGCCTTTTCCGGCTTCGACAGGATAATATTTTCTTCGGCCAGGATTTGTTCGAATAAATCTTGAATGGTCTTCCGAATTTCCCCGGTGCGCTTAGGGTCGGTCGAAAGATCCAGTCCCGCAATGAGCTTGTTATGGACGCGGGTCTTTAAATCCTGATACTGTTCAATATGGCCTGCCGGCGGAGGCGCGGTCACCCGGCGCGGCGGCACACCTTCGCCTGAACCGCTGCCTGACGAACTGCTTCCCGGTACTGCGGGAGTAGACCCCGGCGTTCCTCCACCTTGTATCCTCTTCAAGATCGACATACTGCCCTCTTTTCTCTTCCTGCAACAGGATAGCCATATTGCTCAGAAAATGATACCGGTAAACTAATCATACCGCATTACTGCTCCAATTTAACGATCTTTTCTTTGACCATTTCGGCCAGTTGCTGAATGCTTTTCCCAATCGGCTGTGATTTATTATTATCAATCATAAACGGCACGCCCCGGTTAATCGAAAGGGTAGGCACTTTCTCATCATAGGGGATCGCCAGTGTAATCTCCTGCCGCAGGCTTTCGCTCACCCGTTCAGGAGTAATCGCCAGCCGCCGGTCGTAGCGATTCATAATAAATAGAATGCGGCTGCGCTGGATGCCAGAAGCATCGGCCAGTTGCAGGAACAAGTTGCAGTTCTTAATCGCCGGAATTTCCTGCGTGGTCACCAATATAATCATATCGCTGACATCCAGCGCCGCCTGCACGGTTTCAGTCAGGTGCGAGGTTGTATCTACGATCACATAGCTGTAAATCTGGCGCAGGTAGCGCAGAACTTTCGAGAACTGCTCGCCCGTTATCTGATCGGCATATTCCGGTTTGGGCGGAGCGGCCAGAATGTCTACGCTCGAAGTGCGGTGCGTCACCATCACTTCTTCTACAATTTCTGGGTCCAGGTCATCGGCGCGCGAGGCCAGGTCGAGAAGGGTGTTTTTGCCCTGCTCGTTCACAAAGACGGCTACGTCGCCAAACTGAAGGCTGCCATCCACCAGGGCCACCTTGTTCTCGCCGGTTTTGAGAGCAATTGCCAGGTTAACGGCAATCATTGTGCGGCCCACGCCCCCTTTGGGGCTGTAAACAACCAGAATCTTGCCCAAACTGCCGGGAATGCCCGCGGCGACCGGCATGCCCCCTACCGGCATAGCGGGGAGCGTTGACGTCTTTTTGCGCTCTTCATGGGCCAGGATGCCCGCCTTGCGCACAGCATCCGTCAGCTCATCAATCATCGGCGGTTTGGTCAAGAAGTCACGTGCGCCGGCCAGCATGGCCCGGCGCATGTAATTGGTGTCGCTCTGCACCGAGAGGATCACCACCTGGATGTACGGCAGCCTGTTCTTGATTTCAGTGGTTGCCATGATGCCGTCCATGTCCGGCATATTGATATCCATCACCACAACGTCTGGTCTGGCCTGCTGACATAACTCAACCGCTTCTTTGCCAGTGCGCGCTGTTCCTACCACTTCGATATTCTGATCAAACTGTAACATGCGCCGGATATTCTCGCGGGTTTCGCTGATGTCGTCAACGATGATGACTCTCACTTTTTCAGTTGCAGGCATACCTCACTCCATGGTTCGATGGGTGCGCTTCATATACAACGCGCGGGCAACCAATAAGTTACGCGTTCACGCCTTACGGCGCCGGCGTAGCCGTGGGCAGAGACGGAACCGGCGTGCCAGATTCGGGGAACGGCAGAATAGCGTTTTGCCCGGTGATCTCTTCGCGGTCAGCTCTAGAGTCCATGCCGTAAGGCAATTTGGCCGGGTTGGGGATGCCGTATTGATCCATGACAAACTGAAGCGTTACCGCTTCGGTCTGAACGATATCTGTATCCCCTGCCGAGCGCATCACCAGGTTCAGTTGCGCGCCAGCGAGCATCAGGTAATTGAGCGTTACAGCGTCTTGCGGGCTGACGATCAGGGTGATCACGTCGGGGACGGGGATGGTAGTCTGCGGGGCGGGCGTAGGTTGAGCCTGGTCCTGCGGGGCCGGCTGGGCCGGTTCTGCCGCCTGTGGCGTGGGCTGGGCGGCCTGCGGCGCGCCCTGGGCAAAGATGCCCATTTGCAGCACGATGGTATCCTGAATCAGCGTTTGCGAGACCAGCCGCGGGCGCTGCTCCTCGCGGGGGAAAACGTAGATAGGCGTCCCCAGGGTGGGGTCAAACTCACCCCGTCCGGCCACGCCCGGCGGGTCGCCCTCTGGACCCCCATCGTTAATCACGGCCACGCCGGTGGATTGATCCACCAGCCGGCCCGGCAGGGTGACGGAAGCCGTTCTGTTGGGCAGTTCTGCCTGGAAGTTGGGGTCAATATCCACCAGCCGCAGCGTGGCGATGACGTTGACATGATCGCCCGGCTGCAGGCCATAGGAAACGGAAGACAGCTTGCTGATGGGAATCGAGATGGCGACCATGCCACGGGGGATCGAGAAGGATGAAGGATTGCCCTCTTCTCCAATCAGCATTTCCATCGTCAGCGGGATCCGCTCCTTCAAATCCATGCCCGCCCGCATGCGGTTGGCGACGAGGTCGTCAATCACCGTTGGAACCGTTGGATCGGGGGGCGTATCCTGCTTGATAAAGGTCCCCTCAACATAATCGGCCCGAGGCATTGGGACCAACACCAAAGCCTCTGTGGTCAGGTATGCGCCGCGCGGAATCCTTTGGGCGGTCATCACAATGTATACCAGATCGGGGACGGGAGTGGGGGTGTTCACAGCCACCTGCGTGGCCTGGGGCTGCGGTGCTATGAGCAGGGGAACAACCACAAACTGCCAGCCGGCAACCACCAGGACCAGCAGTAATATCAGGATTACGGCGACAAAGATCAACGCTCTTCCGCGGCGGCGAGTAGCCATTCATGCCTCCTGAACAGATGAAGTTTAAAAGTATCCATAGCGGTATCAATTCGTATCGAATAAATTATACGCGAAAAGTAAAATGAAATACATAAAAAAGACATTTTCTTCTCACAAATGGATAGTTCTTCTATCTAAATACATGAAAAGGCCCTGACCCCAGGGCCTTTTGCTCGATTGTAGCAGAAAGAGAAGACAAAAAAACGGGTGAATAAGAGACTAGATCTTGTTGACGATGTTGGAGAAGATGTTGCCAATCGACGGGCCGAGGATCGCCAGAATGACGATTACAACGACGGCCACCAATACGAGAATCAGCGCGTACTCGACCAGGCCCTGGCCTTTTTCTTTAGGAGCGAATAACATGATGTTTACCCCTTGTTATGAAGATGAGCTGTTCTGATTTACAGCGTTACACGTATTATAAAGGTTTGGGGTAAAAATTCAATTGGGGCGGCATTACAAGCGCCTTACAAAGATCAGCATCCCCTCTAATTGCCGGGTCGCGTGCAACCCACACAAGCCCTCATCCGTATATTGTTTGGGAGTCAAATTGAGCTATAATCAACCTGACGGGTTACGCAAACGCGCCTTCCAGTGGGTTGGGCCTTCCAACAAGGAGAGAACATGAGCGACCTTTTGAATCGAATCCAGGATGACCAGGATATATTTGCCAAACTTCTGAGCAAAGTCCCTGGCTTTAGCGGTTACATTGACCGTGAGAATCGCCGCGCCGCTGACAAAATTCTGCGCGAAACCGTCGCCTCGCGCTTTGAAGAACAGTGGCGGCGGATTTCTGGCCTTCAGCGCGACCTGATCAGTCAGGGGGGGATTGCTTTTATTGATGACCTGGAAGGGGCCGCCATCAAGCTGCGCCAGTTCATCGACCGCGTCAAGACGGCCTCCTATGGCTACGCGGGATTTTTCGATGCCGTTAAGGTCAATTCGGAAGAGTTGGAGCAAATGTACCAATATGACCTCTGGCTGCTCAGCCTGGTAGATGAGATTGCCCGCTCCATTGATAACGTCGAAGCCGCCATCGGCACCGATGGCCTGGCGGCGGCCATCCGCGGCCTCACTCGCCTGGCTCAGGAAGCCGTGGAAGCGTTTGAAAAACGGTCACAGGCCATCCTCGGCGGCGGCGCGCAGGCGGCGCAGTCTCAATAGATTTCCGTGTCCGGTCGTATAAGGGAGCAAAACCATGGCTAGAATTTTTGATGTTGTTGAATATCCGAGCGAGATGCAGGATGAAATCGTCCACCGCTTCCCAGAAACCGGGGTGGCCGATCTCCGCATGGGCTCGCAGGTGATTGTGCGTGAATCGCAGCGGGCGGTCTTCTTCCGCGATGGCAAGGCCCTGGATGTGTTAGGGCCGGGCCGCCACACCATCACCACGGCCAACGTCCCCCTGCTGGTAGACCTGATCGGGCGCGCTTTTGATAACCGCACGCCGTTCACAGCCGAGGTGTACTACGTTTCGATGCGCGAGTTCGCCGACCGCAAATGGGGAACGCCCCAGCCGATCATCGTGCGCAATCCCGGCATGGGCCTGGGCGTGGCTTTGCTCCAGGCCTTTGGCTCGTACAGCTTCCAGGTCAGTGACGCCCAACAGTTTGTGACCCAAATTGTGGGCGCGCAGGGCATTTTCCGCACCGCCGATATCGAAAACCGCCTGCGCTCCATGCTCCTTTCGAAGCTCTCAGACCTGTTAGGTGAGACGGCCGCACGCAGCAGCGTGGTGGAATTGATCGGGCTGACCGAAGAACTGGGCGCCGGCGTGCGCGCCAAAGCCCAGGATGATTTTGCCGCCATTGGTCTGGTGCTCAAGTCTTTCTACATTGCCAACCTCAAACCCTACGAGAAATCCGCTGAAGAACTGCGCGCCATGGGCATGCTTGATATGCAGACCTACACCCAGCTCCAGGCCGCAGATGCCCTGCGCGACGCCGCCAAGAACCCCTCTGGCGGGGCGGGCCTCACGGCTGGCATTGGCGCGGGCATGGGCATTGGGAACGTGCTGTCTTCCTCGCTCCAGGGCATGACCGGCCAGCAGACCCCTCAGGGTGGGCAGCCGGCTGCCGCGGCCGGAGCCGCCGGGCAAATGGCCGATGTGATGACCCCTGCTGAGGCCGCCGCTGTACTGCGCGTCTCAGAGGAAGATGTCCTTGCCGCCATCCAGGCCGGCGACCTGAAAGCCCGCAAGATCGGCAGTGCCTACCGCATCAGCCGCGAGGCGCTCGAAGCCTTCCTGAAAGGCTGAATCGTTCAGTAAATCTGTCCAGCGCGGCCCGCTTTTAGCGGGCCGCGTTTACATTGTATCTACTTTTGTAGAGTCTCAGCTTGCTTTTTGAGAGGAAACCTGAATGAAGATGATTTATAATCACTTTGTGGATCGTTTGTGAGATTATATGCAGATTGCGTTCACACGCACGTTCGATCATTGCTGAAAATGCGCCATTTCTCTATCTGGCGGCATGGACAGGGAGACACATGAAGCTACACGAGTACCAGTCGAAGCACCTATTTTCCAGTTTTGGGATCCCGATTCCGCATGGACGGGTCGCCAGTTCGGCTCACGAAGCCCGGCAAATCGCGGAAGAATTGGGGGGACGGGTGGTGATTAAATCGCAGGTTTTGGTGGGCGGGCGCGGCAAAGCCGGTGGCATTCGCCTGGCGAAGTCGCCCAAAGAAGCCGAAGACCTGGCAACCCTGTTGTTGGGTATGGAGATCAAAGGCCTGCCCGTCCGCAAGGTCCTGGTGGATGAAGCCGTGGGAATTGCCAAAGAAATTTACCTAGCAATCACCAATGATCGGGCGGCGCGCCGTCCGGTGATGATGGCTTCTGCCGCGGGGGGGGTTGATATCGAAGAAGTGGCGGCCCAAACCCCCGAAAAGATTATCAAAATTCACATTGACCCCCTGTTGGGCCTGCGCGATTACCAGGCCCGCGACATGGCGGTGAGCATGGACCTGCCCCGCGAGTTCTGGCGCTCTTTTGGCGAGATCGCTCACGGCCTGTGGCGCGCCTACCAGCAGACGGATGCAACCCTGGCGGAAATTAACCCCCTGGTGATCACCACCGATAAGCGCCTGGTGGCGCTGGACGGCAAGATGATCCTGGATGATAACGCCCTCTTCCGCCACCCCGATCTGAATGAGATGCGCGACCTGGGTGCTGAAGACCCGCTGGAAGTCGAGGCGCGCAAGTACGGCCTTTCTTATATTAACCTGGATGGTAACGTAGGCTGCATGGTCAACGGGGCCGGGCTGGCAATGGCGACGATGGACATGATTAAGTTGAACGGCGGCGAGCCGGCCAACTTCCTCGACATTGGCGGCGGGGCCAGCGCCGAAAAAGTAGCCGCGGCCCTGCGCATCATTCTGGCAGACCCCAAAGTCAAGGCCGTCCTCTTTAACATCTTTGGCGGCATCACGCGCGGCGATGAAGTGGCGCGCGGAGTGCTGGCCGCCCTGGCCGAAGTGAAAACCAACGTCCCCATGGTTGCGCGGCTGGTCGGCACCAACGCCGAAGAGGGCCTGCGCCTGTTGGCCGATGCCCATATGGTCACTGCCGAATCGCTGTTCGACGCCGCGCGCAAAGCCGTGGCAATTGCAAAAGGAGCCTGAAATGAGCATCCTCATTAACAAAGAAACGCGCCTGCTGGTGCAGGGCATCACCGGGCATGAGGGCTTATTCCACACCGAGCAAATGCTGTTATATGGAACCAATGTGGTGGCGGGCGTTACCCCTGGGAAGGGGGGCGAATGGGTGTTAAACGGCAAAGTGCCCGTATTTGATACCGTTAAAACCGCTGTAGAAACCACCGCTGCCAATGCCAGCGTGATTTTCGTGCCGGCGCGCTTTGCGCCCGATGCGCTCTTCGAGGCCGCCGATGCCGGTATTCCGTTGTTGATCTGCATCACGGAGGGCATTCCGGTCCAGGATATGATGCGGGTGCGCTGCTACCTCGACACCAAAGGCGTGCGCCTCATCGGCCCCAACTGCCCCGGCGTGCTGACCCCCGGAGAGGCCAAAGCCGGCATTATCCCCAATAACATTGCCATTCCGGGCAACGTCGGCATCGTCTCGCGCTCTGGCACGTTGACCTATGAGGTTTTGTTTGCGCTCAAAGCAAAGGGAATGGGCTCCAGCACCTGCGTAGGCATCGGCGGAGACCCGGTCAACGGAACCAGCTTTGTGGATGTGCTGGAAATGTTCGAGGCCGACCCGCAAACTGAAAAAGTGGTGATGATCGGTGAAATCGGCGGGACCGATGAAGAGAAGGCCGCCGAGTATATCGCCAACCACATGACCAAACCGGTCGCTGGCTTTATTGCCGGGCAAACGGCCCCGCCCGGCAAGCGCATGGGGCACGCCGGAGCGATCATCGAAGGCGGTTCCGGCCAGGCCGTGGATAAAATCCGCGCGCTCGAAGCCGCCGGGGTACGGGTGGCAAGGAACCCAGAAGAAATCCCAGATCTGCTGGCCTGAGAAAGTCAACAACAAGAGAAGGTTTTGCTCCACAACGCGGTGGGGCAAAACCTTCTCTTGTATTGTGATCCCCGAGGAGAGTTAGCCGCCTTTGGCTTTTTCGATGTACTGAACGGCGTCTCCAACCGTGCGGATATTGCGGGCATCTTCATCAGAAATGGTCAGGCCAAACTTCTCGCTCAGGCCGTCAATCAGGAAGAACTGATCCATCGAATCGGCCTTCAGGTCCTCGATAAAGCGAGTTTCAAGTTTCAGGTCACTGCCATCGATCTTTAGAACGTCTACAATGACAGATTTCACCTCTTCAAATATATCGCTCATAGCAATCCTCCGGGGAGTAGGGTCAATGAAACAGCTATCCAATGGGGCTATTCGTTGAATGATCGCTCCATAGCTTGATACAGGAATTGTAACGTTCCTGGGTAATCTGTCAAGAGTCAACCGGTACTGGTATACTCAGGCTGTTGCAGTGCATTGCCGCCGCTTCGCCGAGCCAATCTACAAGGGGTTGTCTGAATAAGAGTGAAAAATCATGCCGCCTGATTCTATCCTTACTTCGCGGAAAGCCGATCACATCCGCATCAATCTGGAAGAAGACGTGCTTTCTTCCCTGACGACCGGCCTGGAGAATTACCGCTTCATCCACCACGCCCTGCCTGAACTCGACCTCGACCGGGTGGACCTGACGCAGTCGTTGTTCAATAAAACAGTTAAAGCGCCCATTTTGATCTCATCCATGACCGGCGGGACGAAAGAGGCCGGGCGCATCAACCGTATCCTGGCGGAAGCGGCCCAAGAAAGCGGGATCGTCATGGGGGTTGGCTCACAGCGGGCCGCCCTGGAAGATGCCGCCGCCGCCGAGAGCTTTAAGGTGCGGCGTTATGCCCCCGATATTGTGCTGATTGCCAACCTGGGCGCGGTCCAACTGAATTATGGCTACACAGTAGATCACTGCCGGCGCGCGGTGGAGATGATCGAGGCCGACGCGCTCTACCTGCATCTGAACGCGCTGCAAGAGGCCGTCCAGCCGGAGGGCGACATCCGCTTCAGTGGGCTGGCAAAGAAAATCACGGAAGTTTGCCGCGCCCTGCCAGTTCCGGTAATTGCGAAAGAAGTGGGGTGGGGCATCTCAGAACAAGATGCCCGACTGCTGGTCGAAGCGGGAGTGGCGGCCATTGACGTGGCCGGCGCGGGCGGCACATCCTGGTCGCAGGTGGAAAAGTACCGCATCCGCAGCGAAAGCGCCGCGCGCGTGGCGGCGGCCTTCCGCGATTGGGGCATCCCCACCAGTGAATCGATCCAGATGGTGCGCAAAGCCGCCCCCGATATGCTCATTTTTGCTTCTGGTGGCCTGCGCAGTGGGGTGGATATTGCTAAATGTATTGCCCTGGGCGCTTCCCTGGGTGGCATGGCCGGGCCGTTCCTGAAGGCCGCCGACCGCTCCCTGGAAGCGACCATCGAAACGATCCACGAAATCCGCCGCGAGGTGCAGATCTGCATGTTTGCCGCCGGGGCTGGCAGCATCCGGCAGTTGCAGCAGACCCCGCTCATCCACAACCAGGCCAGGTGAACCATGAACTTACAAAATTACATCCAGTGCTTGCTGCCAGAGATCGAAAGCGAACTGCGCCGTGTGATCGAGCAGGCCATCCCCGCGCAGTATACTCAATTAAAGGGGATGCTCCACTATCACATGGGTTGGGAAGGCGAGGGAGCCGGTCCAGAGGCCCAGGGCAAGCGCATCCGCCCACTGCTGGTTCTGCTGTGCGCCATGGCCGCCGGGGGAGACTGGAGAGGGGCGTTACCGGCCGCCGCCGCGGTGGAACTGCTGCACAACTTTTCGCTGGTGCATGACGATATTCAAGATCAAAGCCCCCTGCGCCGCAGCCGCCCGACTGTATGGGTGAAGTGGGGGGTGGCCCAGGCCATTAACACCGGCGATGTCTTGTTCACCCTCGCCTTTCTGGCCCTGCAAGACCTGAGCAGCAGGCTGCCTGCCCCGCATGTGTTAGAAGCCAGCCGCCTGCTGCAAACTACCTGCCTCCGCCTGACCGAAGGGCAGTTCTTAGACCTGTCATACGAAGGGCAGAGCGCGCTCCCGATGGACGCCTATTGGCCCATGATCGGCGGGAAAACCTCGGCCCTGCTGGGCTGCTGCGCCGAACTCGGCGCGCTGACCGCCGGAGCCGACGAGACGCGGCGCCGCGCCTTCCGTGAGTACGGTTATACCCTGGGGCTGGCCTTTCAGGTTCTGGATGACTGGTTGGGCATCTGGGGAGACGCCAGCCGCACCGGCAAGTCAGTAGAAAGTGATCTGGTAACCGGCAAAAAGACCCTGCCGGTGGTCTACGGGCTGGCCCTGGGGGGGCGCTTTGCCCAACGCTGGCAGCAGGGCAAGATCCAGCCGGAAGAAGTCGCTGCCCTGGCGGACCTGTTGAAAGAAGAAGGCGCTTACGAGCATACCCTCCAGACGGCCCAACAACTCACTGGCCGGGCGTTAGATTGGCTCCGGCAGGCCGCCCAGCCGGGCGATGCCGCCCAGGCCCTGGTCGAACTGACGAATATGCTCCTTACCAGACAGAGTTAGAGCTTGGTGCGTGAACAGGTTCTTCCCTCACTGATCTTTTTGGAACACCAATTCCGCAGCTACGAGGATTTGGGTCTTTCCGCTCAGCATCCGGTGGTAGACGCGCTGGAACGCCTGAACGAGCGGGCCGGCTGCCTGATCTTCCGGTTGGAACGCCAGGGTCTGCGCGCCCAAGACCGGGTGGGGCTGGTGCGCGTTGGGGGACGGACGTTTGAAATCCTGCCCAAGATTGCCGCGCCGGGGCGCCCCTCTGGGCGCAACCTGCTGGCAATGCTTGCCTATGCTTACGCTTTTCCCATCCAGGCAGAGGCAGAGGCCGACCTGGAACATGCGCCGGGCGGGTGGTTTGAACTGCTCACCCGCATGTTCGCGGCAGAACTGCACCGCCAGATGGCCGCCGGAGCGGCTCAACACTATGTCGCGCGCGAAGAGCGCCTGCCCGTCTTGCGCGGGCGCTGGAACCTGGCTCGCCAGGCCCGCCGGCCTGCTCACGAGCGCCATTATTTTGACGTTTCGTATGAGGAATGGACCGCCGATACCCCCCTCAACCAGATCTTCCGCTGGGTGGTGGAAGAACTGGCCCGGCTCGCGTCTGACCGGGGCAATTGGGCCTTGCTGGCCGCCCTGCGCGAGCGGCTCCAGGCGGTGACGCTCTTGCCCGAAATCCCGCCTGGCCTGCCAGAAAGCATCCGTTTCAACCGCCTGAACGAGCGTTTCCGTCCGGCGTTTACGCTGGCGCGCCTGTTCCTGGCGGGCCGCGTGATCCGCCTGCAAAGCGGAGGCCTGCCGGCCTATGCTTTTGTCTTCCAGATGGAACAGCTTTTTGAACGCTTTCTCACCGGGTTTCTGGAACGCCACCGCGGCTCCATTCTGCCCCCGATCTGGCAGGGGGCAGAGGTGCTGGCGCACAGCGCCGGGCTGCGCGCTTACCTGGCCGAATCAGAAGGTCGGGGCGTACTGCGGCTGATCCCCGACCTGTTAGTGCGCCGCCGCGAGAGTGACCTCCCACTGCTGGTAGCCGACGCCAAATACCGCGCCCTGGAAGGCGAGATCGCCCGCGAAGACGCCTATCAGATGCTCGCTTACCTGGTGCGTCTGGGCTGCCGCCGCGGCCTGCTGCTCTACCCTCAGCCCGAAGCGGCTAGCGGCCCGCTCCGGCGCAGATGGGTGATCGCCTCGCCTGGGCTGGAGATTTTCGCCTGCACGCTCAACCTATACATCCCGCTGGACCGCCCTCAACCTCTGATCAACGAACTGGCCGGAATCTTCGCCTTCGCCGCTGGCAGCCCGCCTGCGTCCTTCGTATAATTAAGTCCGATGCCGCGTTTTCCTGCCCACGAACCCCTTTACCAGAGCTTCTCAGCGTTTATGCGTAACTGCTGGCTGGCGGATGGCTCGCTGTTGTGGCCCGACCGGGCCGTATGGACCATCGCCACGCTGGAGGCCATGCGCCGCCGGTTCGTTGAACTTTTCCTGGAAGGCCGCCTGTCGTTCCGCGAAAAGTTCGAAGCTCAATTAGAAGGCGCTCCCGCCGAGCTTTGGGCTATGGCGGCGGACTGTTTTTACGTCTACGGCCTGGGGTCGCACACCATTCGCTTTGCGACCAAGCTGAACCTGCTCACCTGGTGCGCCCAGCAGGCCGGCCTGACACTGCCGCCGCCTGAAAGCCCATTGTGGGCGGCCCTGAAGACCGGCGCGGCGGCAACCGGCCAAAAATACAACCTCAAACACGCCCAGGTGCGCCTGTTGACCCTGGCCGCGTTGGAGATCAAAGCTCTGCCAGATCGCAGCGCGGCGCTGGCGTCACCGGCGGCCTTACAGCGTGTGCTGGACGGCATTCTCGAGTCGATCCCGCTCAAGATTGACCGGGCCAACGATATGCGCAATGTCATCCTGTATCTGGCTTTCCCAGAGCAGTACGAGCCAATTGTCTCTAACCGTGATAAAGACGCCGTCCTTTTTTACTACCAGGGCAGGGTGAAGAAAAAGCTGGCCGCTGACCGCGACGAGGCGCTCCGTCAGGTGCGCGCCGCGCTGTCGCCCCGTTTCCGCGACCGTCCTCACCCCTTTGACTTCTTTACAGACCTGCGCAGTGAGTGGCGGCAGGGCCTGGAACTGGAACAGGCGTTGGTACGCGCCGGAACGCGGCAGAGGCGCGGCGCTGGTCCGACCACTCAACCGGCCCAGTCTTCTGCCGGTCTGGCCGCTCCGTCAAAGGTGCGCGAACTGCGCGCGTCTTACCAGGCTGTCGAGCCGGTCTCAGACCCCGATCTGCGGCGCATCCTGGCCGCCTTCCGCCAGACCCCTAACGTCATCCTGACCGGGCCGCCGGGAGTGGGCAAGACCCATCTGGCTGGCCTGGCCGCTGCCCACCTCACCCAGGCCGAGACGGAGCAGACCGTCCGCTGGGTGACGTTTCACCCATCTTACGCCTATGAAGACTTTGTGGAAGGCGTGCGCCCGGTCTTAGGCGCACAGGGGCAGTTGGCCTATCAGGTGCGGCCGGGCATTTTCCGCGAAATCTGCGAACTGGCCCTGCGCAGCCCAGACCGCCCTTACGTGCTGGTGATTGATGAGATCAACCGCGGCAACCTGGCCCGCATCCTGGGTGAGTTAATCACCCTGCTTGAGCCCGATAAGCGTGGGCGCTTAAGCGTACTGCTGCCGTACAGCGGCCAGCCCTTCTCAGTCCCTCCCAACCTCATGATCTTAGGGACGATGAACACCGCTGACCGCTCCATTGCCCTCATGGATGCCGCCCTGCGCCGCCGCTTTGCCTTTGTTGAAATCGAGCCGCGCCCCGATCTGCTGGTCGGAGCTGTGGTCGAAACTGAAGAAGCCTCGGTGGCGCTGGATGCGCTCCTGCGCGGTCTGAACGCCGCCATCACCCACAGCCTCGACAGCAGTCATCGCATTGGTCACAGTTATTTTTTGCCGGTGGCGCAGGCCGCGCCCCCAGAACGCCTGGAGCGCCTGGCGTTTGCCTGGAACCAGCAGGTACTGCCGCTGTTGGAAGAATATTTTTATGCGCGTCCCGACCGCTTGAGGGAAATCCTGGCCCCCTTTGTGGATGAGAGCGAAGAATGGGGAGAGATCGAGCGTCTCAGCGGAGAAGACCTGGTAGTGGCGCTCCACCGCATCAGTTTGTATCCAGATCGCCCGCGTTAAAACCGGGAAGGGATTGGCCGCCCTTGTGGGTCAATCCCTTCCCGTTAAGTTCTTAGTCAATGCGTACTTCGCGCCCGGTGCGCGCCGATTCGTACAACCCGTCAATAATGGACATCAGCTTCATGCCCTGCTCGCCGCTGGCTTCGGGGGGCGTGCCGGTTTTAACGCAGTCTACAAAGTGCGCCACCGCCCGCTCGTGGCCGCCGCGCGTGATGATATTGGGCTTCACCACCACCGGCTGGCCGCCTTCCTCGGTAAAGTAGGTAACAGTGTCGCGGTCGGTGTAATTGGGTACGTCCAACTCACAGCCGCCTTCTGTGCCGTAGAGCGTGCTGAAGTATTGGTCGCGGCCAGGCCGGGTGTGCGACGCCCAACTGGCCTCAATTTGCAGGGCCGCGCCGTTCTCAAAGCGCACAAATCCCGCCGCCAGATCTTCCACATCGTAGGTCACGTCGCCTTTGCGCGCTCCCCAGGCTTTCTTGCCGTAGGGCCCAAACTTGGCAAAAGCCGCTCCGCTGACCGATACCGGCTTGGGGTAGCCCATCAGCCACAGGGTGAGGTCGAGAACGTGAACCCCCAGGTCAATCAATGGGCCGCCGCCCGACATACCTTTCTGCGTGAACCAACCGCCGAATCCTGGAATGCCCACGCAGCGAATCCAGCCGGTGCGGGCAAAGTAGATTTCGCCCAGTTTACCGTCTTCTTGCAGTTTTTTCAGCCAGCGCGCATCGTCGCGGAAGCGGTAGTTAAAGCACACCATTAACATCTTGCCGCAGTCGCGGGCGGCATCCACCATCGCCTGAGCCTCTTTGGCGGTGGTGGCAAGCGGTTTTTCGCACAGCACGTGCTTGCCCGCCTGAAACGCTTGAATGGCAATGGGCGCGTGCAAAAAGTTCGGCAGACCAATGCTCACCACGTCTAACTCTGGCAGGGCCAGCAGTTCATTCACGTCTGAAAACTGGCGCTCGCGCGGAACGCCCAACTGATCGCCGCGTTCTTTTAAGCGCAGGGGGTCCACGTCACAGATGGCGTACAACTCGGCATCGGGGCAGGCCAGGTAGCCTTTGGCATGGGCCATTCCCACGCCCATTCCGATGACTGCGGCTTTCACTTTGCTATTCATGTTATCTCCCGAAGGATTAGAAATTTGGGCCTTTTTTCGGCTTGCAGCCTGTATTATAAACCTTGTGTTTCCAGAAAGCAGGGTTTTCAGAAAGAGGTTACAATCGTACTGAAATATGAGAAAAATACTCGTCTTTTATCTTCTGCTGATTTTGTCCCTTGGGCTGAACGGCTGCGGGCGGCAGACGGCGAATGTGCCGGCTCCGCCTGTCACCCCTGTACCTGAGACGGGGCTGGTTGTTCAGCCGGCCCAGGCGTTCACCCCCACGGCTGTTCCCAGCCCCACGCCCCAGCCTTCGCCCACCGCCGAGCCTACCCCCACCATCACGCTTTCGCCCACCCCCACTCCTCACCCCATGAGCATTACCGCCATGCGCCAGAGGCCGTACCCCGGCAGTGAAATTGTGATCGAGCGCGAGTTGGATGCCGGCTCGAACTACCGGCGCTACTATGCTTACTATCTTTCCGAAGGCTTGAAGATCTACGCTTTGCTGACCGTCCCGAACGGGACCATGCCAGAGGGCGGCTGGCCGGCTATCGTCTTTAATCACGGCTATATCCCGCCCACTGTCTACCGCACCACCGAGCGCTACGTCGCCTATGTGGATTGGCTGGCGCGCAGCGGGTATATCGTCTTTCGTATTGACTACCGCGGCCACGACCAGTCGGAAGGTCAGGCGTTGGGGGCTTACGGCGACCCCGGCTACACCGTTGACGTGCTGAACGCAGTCGCTTCGCTTAAGGCTTTTCCCCAGGCCAATCCCGAAAAAATCGGCATGTGGGGGCATTCGATGGGCGGCTTTCTGACCTTGCGGGCCATGGTCATCTCGCCGGATGTGAAAGCAGGCGTGATCTGGGCCGGGGTGGTGGCTTCGTACCCCGATATGATCACGCGCTGGCGGCGGGGCAGCAGCGGAACAACCCCCACCGCCCCCTCTGGCGTGCGCCGCTGGCGGCAGGCCTGGCTGGAAGAGTACGGCGATTGGGAACAAAACCCCGAATTCTGGATTTCGGTTTCGGCCAATAGCTACCTGGCGGATATTTCTGGCCCCGTTCAACTGCATCACGGCACAGCCGATGAATCGGTGCCGCTGGAATTTTCAGAAACCCTGTATACCCAACTCTCGCAGGCTGGCAAAATGGTCGAGCTGTACACCTACCAGGGTGACAACCACAACATCGCCAATTCCTTTGGCCCGGCCATGACCCGCACCATCGAGTTCTTCGACCGCTTTCTAAAAGGCCCATGAGGGGTAGTTTTTCAAACTGTGAGGAATTGCGGCGCGTGCCTCGCAACTTCCACGCGGTTCAGCGAATGTCCCCTTAAGGTGAAGTATAATTCTGAGACGATCATAATTGACCAACAGCCTCAAATTTTTCATGGGTGTATATGGAAAAACGCATCAGCGACCGCTTTAATGATTCGATCCTGCAAGAAGTTATGGCCCGCTATGGCATCCGTCCGGGCAACATTCACCTGCTGGATGGCTTTGAAAGCTTTATCTATGAGTTTATCAAGGCGGATAACGACCAGGGCGGCGGAGAGTATATTCTGCGGATCGGTCACAGCCTGCGCCGCAGTATTCCCCTCATCCAGGGCGAGGTAGATTGGATCAACACCCTGGCGCGCGGCGGGGCCGGGGTGGCGGGCGCTGTTGTCTCCGAGGCCGGCAGGCTTGTCGAAGTGGTCCCGGATGGGCAGGGCGAGGCTTTCTTAGCCACCGCCTTCGTCAAGGCCCAGGGCCGCCCACCCCGCAAGAGCGACTGGACCCCATCCTTTTACGAGGCGTATGGCCGCCTGCTGGGCCGCATCCATGCGATTTCACGCACCTACCGGCCCTCCAGCCCAGAATTTATCCGCCCGCATTGGGACGACCCGGAAAATAATGTCCACGTAGACCGCTTCTTGCCGCCTTCTGAGGCCATCGCCAAACGGCATTTTCTTGCCCTGATGGATCACCTTCAGGCACTGCCGCGCGACCCGGCCGGCTACGGCATGATCCACCAGGATGCGCACACCGGCAACCTGTTCGTGGATGACTCAGGCCGGATCACCCTGTTTGATTTCGATGACTGCTGTTACGGCTGGTATATGTACGATATTGCTATGGTACTGTTTTATGCCGCCCCCTGGAAAGGAGACGTGGCCGGCTTTACAGATACGTTTATGCGCGGCTTTTTACGCGGCTACCGTCAGGAGAATACGCTCGACCCTCAATGGCTGCGCGAACTGCCTTATTTCCTCAAACTGCGCGAGATTGACCTTTACGCCGTGATCCAGCGCGATTTCGACCTGGAAAACCTGGATCATCCCTGGGTAAAAGGCTATATGGAAGGGCGCAAAGAGCGCATCGAGGCCGGAACGCCGTTTATTGATTACGATTTTATGAGCCTGGCCGACTGCCTGGAAGCATAACCCATGGAGACCAAAGACGTTTACTCGAATAAAGCCGAGAAGTACGCCCGCTACCGTTGGGATTATGCACCCCAGGCGGTAGATAGCATCCTTCGCATCGTGCAGATTACGCCCCAGTCAACGGTGGCGGATATTGGCGCCGGAACCGGCATGCTCACCCGGCACTTCGCGGGGCGCGCAGGCCGGGTATGGGCCGTTGAACCCAACGCCGCAATGCGCCGCCTGGCCGAACAAACTCTGGCCGGCTGCGGCGGCTGTGAGGTACTGGATGGCAGCGCCGAAGCAACCGGCCTGCCAGACCGCTCCGTAGACCTGATAACAGTAGCGCAGGCCATTCACTGGTTTAACCCAGAGCCGGCCCGCCGCGAGTTCCGCCGCATCCTTAAACCCGGCGGTTGGCTGGCTGTTTTGCGCAATATCAGCAGCTCAGATGCCCTCAACCGGGCTACGGCGGAACTGTACCGGGCGGAATACGGTTTTGAAGCCCATCAATCCGCTCAAAAGCGCGAGTGGAAGCCTCTGATCTTCTACTTTGGCAATGGACGTTTCCAGCGTATCCGCTTTGCATTTCACTTTGAGCAGGACTGGGAGCGTTTCTTTGGCTCCCTGCTCTCTACCGCTGGCATGCCCGATGAAACCCATCCACATTTTAAAAATCTGGAACGGGCCGCCAGAGAGGTTTTTGATCGCTTTAGCCAGGATGGGCGCATGGAAGTGCACGGCGAAACCGAGCTTTATATCGGCCAAGTTTCCATTACGACCAGTAAACTGTCTGGCCCAGCGCAAGGGCGCAGGCTTCAGCCAGGCGGGTAGCCTACCCACTCAATCTCTTCCACTCCATCGAAGCGTTTCGCCATCACCGCCAGGGCTTCGGGGTTGTTGTCAATATACGAACTATGGATTCTAATCACTTCCAGCTATTGAAAATCGGCATATCTAACATAGACTGTATTTTCAGCCGCAATCACCTGATTCGTTCGTGGATCTTGGATAACAGTTTTAGGTACTTCTAGTCTGTTTTGAATAAACAGCCTTCCACGCTCAGTTAATCGTCTTCGCTTGGAATTCGGTACGGTTTCAACTAAGCCCCAAGGAGCAAAGCTTAGCTTATTGTGATTTCCGTAGGCTCCGTTTCCACATAAGGAGCGGATTTCCTCGGGGCTTAATTCTCGTTCATTACCCCCATTCCATAGCTCTTTAATGATGCTAACGTAGCTGTTAGAAAGTGTATAACGGCGTAAAGAGAATTGCGTATTCATCACAAATGGAAATTCAGGTAAGGTAGGACCGAGGTATAGCCTGGGAACTACATCTCCTGAGCAGGTTAGTACCCTTTCCTGCAATTTTGTGAAGATATCTCGTAAAGTGAGCATCGATTCATTTTTCACGGATAGGGGTAGACCTTCAGTGGCGACTTGATGAAGATAATAGCTAAAAAGGCCACCATCTGGGGTATCAATGGTCGTTTGGTAATCTGCGCATGAGCAAAGGAGAGCATAAGAACTTGCTGCAATTGTATGGATCTGGTCATTAATTGAAGAAATTGCTTCTAATGGTGTTATCCGAAGTGTACGGCCAGCCGTACCTGAGTAGCACGCATCGATTATCACAATCGGGATAACGTTAGCAACACTTAGGCTGCTTAAAAATTCACTAAATTTTACAACGCTGAGCGAGAGAGGTAAGTTCGTCAAGGGATGAACAATTGTGTCAGTTGTGCAAAAACCAAAATCACTTCTTCCGATTGGAACCCCGTGACCAGAGAAATAGAAAAGAAGTATATCGTTTTCTGCTGAACGGTTCATAACATACTCACTCAAGAGTTGCCTTAACTCATTAGAGTCCAGATCAACTCGGGCAATGAACTGTTGTGGTTTGAATAGAGCTGTTGACGAGTTATCAACTAGCAATTCACGTAGGCGTTCTATATCCCTTTTGGGTCCACGCAGATCTTTAAAATGAGGATCATTATAGTGGCATATCCCTACCGCAAGGATGGTAACTCTAGAGAGAAGCGAAGCGTCTGCCATATCTCATCGGGAAAGTTTACTTCTTATGACTTAGACTTTTTAGAACAATAAATGCTTGTTCAAGGGTTCCCCCAAACGAGAGCATCCACTTTGGTGGATTTTGGGGCTCAATAGTTAACCAAGCAGTTTCTTTTCCGGAGGAGCCAGTATGTTGGCCAAGATGACCTATTACGTATTGTAATAGGATGGGTTTGCTTAATACCCAACAATGCGCTTCATGAGGAGATATCCCAAGGCAGATACAATACTCATAGTTTTGATCTCTAATTTGTTGAAACTTATAAAACCCTGCCTTCCAAAGCATAGAAAATTTTACTTCAACTCTATGTCCATTGATAAGCATATCTGCTTCGCTATCAGGACTATGTGAAACGGCTAAACTCTTTAAAGCACACCATTGGAAAACAAGTTGTTTCCCAAGTTTGCCTTTTGAACCTGCTGGTAAGTTAAGCACCCATTCAAAAGGACTTCCCTGCCAATCTACATTGTCTTGCACAAAATCTTTTCGGATGTAATTGGCGGCTGTTGATAATAGTTTGAAATCTGATGGAAGTTCAACTTCAGACATAGCTATCGTTTGAGAGATGCGAGTATTTTATAAGCTGATTCAAGAGCTCCTCCACAAGATTTCAGCCAGTCTTCAGGATTACTTGGATCCACAGAAAACCAATTTGTATCTGATCCATGGAGGCCCCCATGTTGTGAAGTTGAATGCGCTAATGCATAATCCTTTTTCATAACCCAGCAGTGGGCTGAAGAAGGTGATAACCCAAGACATATTACATAATCATATTCTTGATCACGTATCTGTTGAAATTTATAAATTCCATCTGACCACAGAAATGAAAACTTAATTGCACACCTACAACCATTAATTAAGATGTCAGCTCCTTTCTCTGGTGCGTCTTGAACATTCAACCCTTTCATCTGACACCAAGTAGCTAGCATTTTTTTCCCCAGAGAACCTTTTTTAGGAGGAGTCAATTCCACCATCCAGTCAAACGGGCTTCCTTCCCACATCTCACTTCCCCCCTCGTATTCACTTCTATAGTATTTGGCTAGAGATGCTAGAAAGTCAAAATCGTCTTGGTGACCATCTTTCTTCTTATGTCCTGCTTCAGTTTTCTCGTCCTGGAATGGACTAGGATCGAAATTAACCCATTCAATATTTTTGACTCCAGCGAATCTTTTGGCCATTACCTCGAGAGCTGTTCGGTTATTATCTATTAAAATGAATCGACGATCTAGCCTAATACAACATTCACCGACTGTACCGGATCCTGCAAAGAAATCCATAACTGTCTGCCCAGGGAGAGATGATGCTTGGATTATTCGGTTAATCACACCTATAGGCTTTTGTGTCGGGTAACCGGTTCGCTCCTTACTATTTGTCCCAACAATTGTATGCCACCAAGTATCGGTAGGGAGTTTGCCACGACTAGCTTTATCTGGGCCGACCAAACCAGGAGCCATATAGGGTTCACGGTCAATGGCTTCGCTATTGAAAATATAATTTTCTGGATCCTTTACATAGAAAAGGATATTATCATGTTTTGGGGGCCATCGCGTCTTTGATTTCCCGCCATAATCATAAGCCCAGATTATTTCATTTATAAAACTATTACGCCCAAATATACTATCTAACAGGATTTTACAATAATGAACTTCCCTGTAATCAATATGGAAATATAAACTTCCATGAGGTTTTAAGATTCGGTATGCTTCTACCAAGCGCGGACGCAAAAAGCCTTCAATAAATCCTAAACTAGCTTCAGGCGCAACTCTATGATATGCTTCTCTAACTTCCGGTGATAATACAAATTCAATATTTTTATCAAATATATCTTGATAAGCTTTAGTTCCGACTTCTATAGTCTGGTAAGAATTTCCTTGGAAACCAATTCGATCGCCCGATTCTCCTCGCACGGTTTTTATTGCCGTCAATGACTGAACCTTTCCTGTGTTAAAGGGTGGATCAATATAAATTAAATCCACCGACTCCTTTGGCATTTCTCTTAGTAGAGGTAAATTATCCCCATAATAGATAAAGTTCATAACACTTATCTCTTTGAGTAGGAGATTAGAACCTGTGTTCTCAATAAAAGTATAGAGCCAAATACTCAATTGAGCAAGGCCATGAATGATCGTGCACCGTATTTTAATAGCTTATTTGTGAGTTGTCACTACTCAATACATAGCTATGCAATTTCCAAAAGTAACTAAATTGTACAAAAATATCTTATGATTTTTGCAGTAGTGGGCCTCGCGGTAATCAATGTGGAAGTACAGACTGCCGGTGGGGGCCAAAATGCGGTACGCCTCTTCCAGCCGGGGGCGCAAGAAGCGCTCGTAGTCGTCAAAATCATCGGCGTACTGGCGCTGTCCCACCTTGATCGTCACATAGCTGTTGCCGCCAAAGCCCTGCCGGTCGCCGTCTTGGGCCCGCACGGTCTTGATCTGCGTGCGAGCCTGGACTTTGCCCGTGTTGAAGGGCGGGTCAATGTAAATCAGATCCACCAACCCAGAGGGAAGCGATTGCAGGATAGGCAAATTATCGCCAAAGTAAATACGATTGGAGGGCATACCGTGATTTTAACCGATCTCGGCCAAAACCGCCCGGCGGTCTGCTGTGTTGTGATCGGCGCGAGGAAGAATCAGCCTTGAATCGCGGCTGAATTCGGAGGCTTTGCAATTCCAGACGCATGACATCAAAGGTCTGGCCGATTTGCCTCCGATCCACCACTCGCATCCCTTCACCACGCCGCCGGAAGTGAAACATCGCATCCTGAACGCCAGCCTGGAGCATCTCGCCTGGGGCTGCAACTGGTTGTGCGACCATCTCCAGCTGGAAGAGAAGCACAATCAGAAAGCCATTGAACTCACGGGCCGAGTGACCTGCCGCGGGCGAGAATGCCGGTTCTCGTGAGATTGTTAAGGTGCTGAGATTCAGAGAAAAAAGTCAACCGACTGTAAAGGACAATGATTAAGAGTTTAATTGAAACGATGTCTGTGAATCATGCATTTTGTCGTAGTCGATCGATGATTTCGGCACAGAAAGCCTGTGCTTTTAGAAGTTCTGTTGCACTGATAGTTTCTTCTCTTACATGGCGCAATGCGTTGCGCACTGTTACCAGACAGTCCTTACGTTCATCGAACAATAACTTGTTCTTACCTGAATCACGACTGAACTCGAAGTAATTTCTTAGATCTCCCCACTCTCTGCTAATCAACATAAATAGATCACCAAGTTCAGCATAAAGTAGTGCTTCTTCACTCCCCAAGCCTCCAACAGAACGCTTGGCGGTTGCGCACCAAGCATCTAGCAAAGAAACTGTTCCGTTGCGGGTCTTTGTCGTTATTTTTGCAATATGCTTGTTTAACCAATCTTCTCCATACTTTTGATTGAGATGCTTTTGAAGCAAGTTTCTAAGTGCTCTCTCTAGGTCTTTCAATAAATGATCAACTCGTTCGGTCAACTCAGGGGTGGTTTTAACAATACCGAACTGATTAAACCATCGCGGAAACATTTGTCCTGCAGCAACATAGGAATCTTGGCTGCTGTCGTACAAAACAACGCCACTGTGACACAAGATATCCAAGGCACGACCAATATCAGCACTATTAAAAGCCTGTACCAAGGAATGATGTGAGATTGGAGTGTCTGCTGATAAAATCTGATTATATAGTTGTTGGGCAAGGGGTGGAAATTTTTCCCACCACCTTTCAAATTTATCTCGCTCATGGGTATGAAAAGACTCAATGGCCTGATTAAGTGATTGTTCTGCTGTATCTAGGTCACGATCGCACACAAACTTCATAAGGTACTGAATTAGAGCGGGGTGACCACCAGTTTCTTGGAAGACTCGCTCTGTGAATTTAAATGGCAAACAATTGTTGGTGGGTTCATTCACTAACAAGCCGGTGTCCTCGAATGAAAACAAACGCAATTCTCGCCAACTCAGTATATTACCCAATGGCGATCCAACATCATGAGCGAGTTGAAACATCTCAGAAGCACCTGAAAAGACAGCACTGATATATGGAGAAACTGTGGGTTCGTTGTGTAGCAAAGCACGCCAATTAGAGAAAAAACCTTGCCCCCAATTACAATTCAAAAGTGGTTCAACTTCATCTAAAAGCACAATAATCTGGGGGCGATAATTTGACACATTCATGTCTTTGATTTGCTGTGCTAATTGTGCAGTGAAAGGATGTAACGGAAGTGGATCTAAGCGAGAATTGGCGACTGACTTTTTATCGAGAATAGCCACCCAATCCCTAATCTTCTGCAGAATAAAACCAAAAACCTGTTCTACAGTGATAGGTCGGGGTAATGAAAGACCATCGATATAAACTGGTATTACAAACAGTCCCCCAGCAGCCCATTCTTTGGCACGTTCCTCTAAATCTGCTTCAACGCGACGCAGTAAAGTGGTCTTTCCCATTCTGCGTCCACCTGTAATACCAAACGACTGTCCATCACGGAGTCCTTCAACTAACTCGCATCGAAGCTGATTGCGACCATAGAAAAGAGTTATATTGATTTTGTCCCATCGGTATGGGTTGCTAACGATCTGCATATATTATCTACTTCTCCCTAAGCGATGGCGTCGTATCCACTCGTGGAGCATATCAATTTTGATGCGATATTTCCCTTCTGTCTGTACAACAAGCTGATATCCTAACAAGTGATAAAGCGCTACATCTACGGGGCGATTAACGAGCTGGCTCAATTCGATTTCATCATCAACTCCGTCGGCAATGAAAAGCAATAAATCCCTTTCTATAGGAAAGAAAGTGTCCAATCTTTCTAGAATTTCACTGAATATCGGGGTTGCTTCGCCATGCAAAAATTCATTTCGAGCGTGAAGAACCATCTCAGGAGTAACTTGTAATGGCCGAGACGGATTTAACCGATTGATCTGGCTACACAAAAGACGAGTGATATAAGGATGCCCACTTGTAGCATGAAAGATGGTCTCTAAGCTCTCCTCGCTGTACCCAATCCCCATACCACGTCCTAGCTTAACGACCATATCACTACAATCCTCACGTGTCAATGGGGGTAAAAACATCAAATGGTAGAACTGGAAAATAGGATTATCTCTTCCCTCCCACGTTGCCTGTTCGCATAATGCGGGATTAGCCGCTGTAATGATTGTAACAAACCGACCTCTAGAGTTTTGTGATGTCCCTCGTAGGTAAGCAAAAAAATCGGCGTAACCTCGGAATCCAGGGCTGGATTCCGAGACAGGTAGCAATCGATCCACTTCGTCAAGAATTAGTACCAGCCTTGCGGACAACCCGTGTTGCTCTAAAAGATTTAAAACAGCAAGGATGTCATGATCAAATAATCTGGGTGTCCTCTTCTGGAACTGCGGAGCGTTCTGATTACCAAGTTGAAATGAGATGTCTGTAAACGATGGGCCAAGAATTTCTCTTTTTGCCTCGCATTCTTCGCGTAATTTTCGCGCAATGGCCCAATACAAATACGCACAATCTTGACTGTCGCTTGGTACTCCTTGAATATCTAGATAAACTGTAATATCTTGAGTTCTAAGCTCGCGGAGTTGATGAAGCATGGATGTTTTACCAACCTTGCGTAAGCCAAAAACGCCAACGTTATGCCCGTCATCGATATCCCGCATCAGACTCTGTAGGTCTATTTCGCGTCCAAAGAAACGTCGTCCAGAAACTGGATAGTTATAACGATATAAATCACGACGAGATAGCCATTGGTCTAGGATAGGGCGCAGAATTCTTGATGAATCATCACTATGGCTTGCCTCAAGTGATTGGGAGTCAATTGGCACAATTGCTTCCCGGTTTTCACCCATTAATCGGTATAGGGCATCTCTGAGAGGTAGTATGTCATTCGCTGCTAAGAATGCAACGTCCTGATTCAATCCGCGCATTCTAGCAGGAGGGGTACGTAATACGTTTTGTATTGCTGTCAAGTGAGACAGATTGACTGGTGAATAGAAGCAACGTACCAGAATCCGGTCACGTAAATCATAGGTCTCTACGTACTCTGACAAATCTGAGCAAATCAATAAATCTGCCCACTGAGGGCTAAACAGAAGAGGTCTTACCTGAAATCCCGCCTTTTCAAAGAAGCTATAGACTTGTTTACCAATTCGCGGCCCAGTAAATATTTGGAGCTTTATGTATCGCACATCATCTTGAAGATACTGCCCTAACTCTTTTGATCGCTTTGCATGCTCCGCCGCTTCAGCTAAATTATCTTCTCCTCCTAAATCTACAAGTATAGTAGCTAGTGACCAATGAAGTTGTCTTGCGAAGGCTGGAGCGGCTTTCAAACCTTGTCTTAGAACTTCTATAGCCCCTGATAGATTTCCTAATCTACGCTTCAGCATTGCATAATCGTTGTACAAAATTCCAGCATCTGGAAAAGACAGAATGCCTTTTTCTAAGACTCGCATTGCATTTTGTGGGTTCTCCTTTTCCTCCATCGCAGCGTACGCTTGAAACACGTTAAGGAACGGGCTTTGACGGATTGCTTCTTCGAACAACTCCCTTGCTCGCTTGAAGTCTCCTAGTTCTCGAGCCGCTAATGCTTGTTCAAAGGCAATTTGGGCTCTCTTTGAGATCACAGGAGCAGGCTTTGATGGAACAATAACTGATGATTGAAATGGAGCGGATTGTGTCTTGTTGCGGACAGTTACAACATTATATGCTTGCCACCCCTTAGGTACGCGTCGAACCTCGAATTCAACGCGATGTCCACTTTTGAGATACTGACCGTAGTATTCTGTGTCAACAGCGTGAACAAAAACATCTCGTCCGTCGTCGGCGAGAATGAACCCATAACCCATTTTGGGATTGAAGGTCTTGACCTTGCCTAAAATACGCTTGGTTGTCTGGATGTTGGATGACTCTGGATATGTTTTTGCTGTGTTCTCTGTAATACCAGTGGATTGCTCATCAGAAGATAACTGTTCTTCTTGAGCAACAGTTGTGCTAGTCTCACTCTCTTTATCCTCTTCGGTTCCCTTTGGATACGTTGTGGTTTGAGGCAAAACAGAGATCTTTTCAATGATTTCATCTGAGCTTACCTCGCTGGGCTGCGCTATTGACATCTTTTCATCGTGGCTTGGCTCGATAGATTGAACGGAAGAAGTTCCTTGCTGTCCTACCGCCAATAGTGATTGCTGATCCAGCCATTGATCCAGCGTGACTCGCCGTATGCGCCAGGTATTACCGATTTTCACGCCAGGGATCTTGTGTTGCTCAAGATAGCTCAGGACAACATCAGCAGCTAATTGTAAATATTCGGCTGCCTGTTCAGGGGTTAAAATTTCTGGAAAACCTGTCATTTTTCGTTCATTTAGAAAGTAAATTCAAGAAATGCACTAGCCATCGTCGCCACTGGGCTAGCTATTAGCAGAACTGAGGGTGATATCGCAGGGAACGGCCTAAATGTTCGTCAAAATGCCAGTAACCCCACCCAGCAGGCCAACAGGAAGATTTGGGCGATAATACAATCGTCTAATCTCTCTAGAGTTCATATTATAGCATATTGTGTTTTTTCGTCTCTGGAAAATTCATCAAAGGACATGTCCTTCGTAAACAAAGCGGCTTTTAGACAGGCATCCAGCATATCTTGTAAATAATCGGTGTAATGGCGTTGAGTATTCATAATATTTGCACTTCATGCAGAATTTTGTCTTTCAGACCAGGCTTAAGGGCATCTTTCATTACGAGATCCACTTTTATACCCAGCGTGTCGCTCAACAGGTTTTCTAGCTCAATATATTTAAACAGGCTCGGCGGAGTTTCAAAAGCAACTAACAGGTCGAGGTCACTATCTTCACGTTGTTCCTCTCTGGCATAAGATCCGAATATCCCTAGCTTTGAAACCGAATAACGCTTTTTTAGCTCAGGGTACCGCTTTCTGAGAAGTTCTTTAATGTCGGTCAGGTTTTTTACTCGGCTCATGCTTTAATTATACAATCGGGGCATAGAGATCAGCCAGAAGGATGATTCAGCCGGTCATAAAATGCCTTCAGGCGCGGTAGTTCGGCGGCGATTTTGTCAATCATGGCGTTCACGGCCTCCTCATCCGCTTGCTGTGCCAGTGCCTCGGTCTCACGCGCATAGGTGGTCAGGGGTTCGGCGTTAAAGTTTGAGGCAATCCCTTTAACGTTGTGTGCCAGACGCATGACTTCAGCGAAATTGCGCGCTTGTGTTGCGGCGCGTAACTGCTGGATGCGCTCTTCCAATTGCGTCACAAACTCCCCCAGCATTTCGATAAAGAAGGCACGATCATGGCTAAAACGCGGCAGAACCTCCTCAACCCGAATCGGGTCTTCGCTCTCCGCGCTGGCTTCCGGAGGTTCCGGGCCGGCAGTTGGCTGAACTTCATCCTGTTCGGCGCGGACGCGCTTTTCACTGGTAGATTGGGCCAGCCAGCGGTCTACCGTAGCAATCACCATTTTCGGATCAAGCGGCTTGGTCAGGTAATCATCCATGCCGGCTTCGATGCATCGCTCGCGGTCGCCAGCCAGGGCGTGCGCGGTCATGGCAATAATCGGCGTGTGGCGTTTGCCGCCTTCCATCGCGCGGATGCGCCGGGTGGCTTCCAGGCCGTCTAACTCAGGCATCTGCACATCCATCAACACCATTGAGTAGTGGTGTTTTCGCAGGGCTTCAATCGCCGCCAGACCGTTATCCACCACGTCAATCGAATAACCAGCCTTGCGCAGCATGGTGACGGCCAGTTTCTGATTGACCGGGTTATCTTCAGCCAGCAGGATTTTTTCAGCGTGGCGGCGGTTTTCTTCCAACGTGTGTTGCGTAACGAACTGCCCGTTTTTGCGTGTGCTTTTGCCAGCTTCCGGCCCCATCACGGCGAGGATTGCTTCATACAACTGCATCTGCCGGACGGGTTTAAGCAGGTATCCCGCCGCGCCAATCGCTTCCAGACGTGCGGCATCGCCTCGCTGGCCGATTGAAGTCAGGATCAGCACGATAACGTCCTGAATCAAAGGGTCGGCTTTAATGGCGGCCAGCGTTTGCTCGCCGCTCATTTCAGGCATCTGCATATCCAGCAGAACCAACCGATAGGGTTCTCCCACCAGGGCCGCCCGGCGCAGCGCCTCCAGGGCTTCGTACCCGCTCTCTACAGTCGTCACCTGACAGCCATAGCTCTCCACCATCCGCTGGATGACGATGCGGTTGGTGGCGTTATCATCAACCCCCAGCACCTTTAGCCCGGCGATCTCTGGCTGTTCGTGTGGAGGCGGTTCGGCCTTCGCCGCTGGTTTCTCAAAGGGCACGGTGAACCAGAACGTACTGCCTTTGTTAACTTCGCTCTCCACGCCCATCTGACCACCCATTAACTGCACCAACTGCCTGGAGATGGTTAACCCCAGGCCCGTCCCACCGAATTTGCGGGTGATCGAACTATCTACCTGGACAAAGCGATCGAAGATGGCGTCAATGCGGTCTTGCGGAATGCCGATGCCTGTATCGCTGACGGTGAACCGCAGGGTGACGGTCTGCTCGGTTTCTGATTCCAGCATCACCCGGGTGACGATATCCCCCTGATGAGTGAATTTAATGGCATTGCTGATCAGGTTGGTAAGCACCTGGCGCAGGCGGCCGGGGTCGCCGCGCAGGTGAGTCGGCACGTTGTGATACACCAGGCCGGCCATCTCCAGCCCTTTATCCTCGGCGCGCTGTGCCAGAGAAGCAATCGCCCCTTCCACCGTTGTTCGCAGATCAAAGTCAATAATTTCCAAACCCATGTGCCCGGCCTCGATTTTTGAAAAATCGAGGATATCGTTGATCAGATTCAAGAGAACATCGGCACTGCTGCGCGCGGTCAGCAAGAAATCTCTTTGTTCGCTGGTCAGAGGCGTATCCAGGGCCAGGTCCAGCATCCCGATCACGCCGTTCATGGGCGTGCGGATCTCGTGGCTCATATTCGCCAGGAATTCGCTTTTCGCCCGGTCGGCGGCCTCGGCGGCTTTGCGAGCTTCTTCCAGTTCCGAAATATCGTGGTAGATACCCAGCGCCCCTACCCGCTGACCCCCAACGAACACCGGCACGCCGAATATTTCGGTATCCACCAGACTCTGGTCTTTGCGCCGGCATCGGCGAATGACGCGGAAGCTCTGACCCTCCGCCAATTGTTTGGAATACGCCTCGGCTTCGGCCCGCCAATCGTCTGGCACAATCAGGTCATTCAGTTCGTTGCCGGCGGCCTCTTCGCGCGTATAACCAAATAACTGCGTGAACGCCGGGTTGCAAGACAGGATTTTTTGATCCAATCCCAGGGTGACGATGGCCACGGGCAGCGTTTCGACGAGCGTCTCAAAAAAGCGTTTCTGGTAATGCAGTTCCTGCTCGGCGGCCACGCGCTCGCTGATGTCGCGGAAGATGTTAATCCGCCCCTCTTGACCATCCTCACGTATCACCGGGTACGAGGCGATTTCATACCAGGCCGGCAGGCCGGGCAATTGGATAGTCCCGGTGATCTCGTCAAAATCGTACGGATGAAGGGCATGAGCTTCACCCCACAGGATTTGCTCCAGGGGTTTGCCAATAATGTTTTGAAACGTGGTGTGAAATGCCTGCACCGCTGGCTTGTTACAGCGGTAGATTCGCCCGCTCGCGTCGGTGACGAGGATCAGGTCAGAGACCGCATCCACAATCGCTTCCCATTCTTTTTTCGCCCGCTGGACGGTTTCGTCAATCCGGCGGCGTTCTTCCATCTCATGCTTTAACTGCTCGTGTTCGCGCGCAAACTCCGCCGTGCGGCGGGCAATTTCAGATTCCAATCGGGCCGCAAAGCCCAACAGCCGCTCCCGTTGCCGGCCAGAATAGTACGCCAGCGCCCCAATCACCAGCGGCGCAGTGTCAATGATCCACAACAACGGCTCGTTTTTCTGCGCCCGGAGCAGTCCGCCCAGGCTAAAAGCATCCCCTTCCAGGATGACCTGAAGGATAGTCCCAACCAGAGGAAACAAAAGACCACATAAGATGCCCGTCAGCGTATACAAGACGGTGGTACGGCCTCGCCAGGCTGCTTTTTTCATTAATCTTTATCCTTGCTCGCGGCTGTTTGTCTGTATTATAGCGTTAAGCACAGGTTCGGGTTTTTAATTTTCTGTAAATTATGAGATGTTAACAAGGGGCGGGTAGTTCCCCCGCCCACCCCTCCTCTAGATCCTTCCACTCACTCTAATACATCCTCATACCCGATGCGCGTCCCCACCGCCTCGCCCCGGCACAGCCGGAGCATCGCGCCGGGGGCGTCAAAATCAAAAACGTGAATGGGTAGTTTGTGATCGCGCGCCAGCAGAACCGCGGATTGATCCAACACGCGCAGGTTGTCGGCGATCACCCGCTCATACGTGATCGTTCGGTAGCGCCGGGCAGAAGGGTCTTTGCGCGGGTCGCTGGTGTAGATGCCATCCGTGCCGTTTTTGGCGGCCAGCAGGGCATCGGCGCGCAGCTCCAGGGCGCGTTGGGCCGCCGGGTAATCGGTGGTGACGTATGGATTGCCGGTTCCGGCGGCCAGCACCACGATGTACCCCTTTTCTAAGTGCTTGATGGCACGCAGGCGGATGTATGGCTCGGCCACCGAGTTAATCGGTATGGCCGTCATCACCCGTACTTCTACCTCGGCTAGAGACTGGAGTACGCCGCGCAGCAGCAGGCTGTTGATCACCGTCGCCATCATGCCGATGTTGTCGGCCTCGGCCCGCTCGATGCCCCAGGTTTCGCCCAATTCGCCGCGGAAGATGTTCCCCCCGCCTACCATTAAGCTCACCTGAATGCCCGCCCGGTGCAGTGCAAGGATTTCATTGGCAATGTGATTCAGCGCCTGCCGCTCAAATCCCCAACTGCTCTCTCCGGCAATGGCCCCGCCGCTTAATTTGATCAAAATGCGCTGGTATTCCATGCAGATTGCCTCATCAGGTCGGGAGATAATCGGCCCGCACCGGCGAAAAAACCTCAAGGATGGTCGAATCCTCCAGCAGTTCGGCGCTGTGTTCCACGTTCGCCCCAATGCACCAGCTATCGCCCGGCTCAACCACCAGGGTTTCGTCGCCAATTGTAAAGCGCATCCGCCCGGCCAGCATGTAGCCCGTTTGCTCGTTGGGGTGAGCGTGGCGCGGCAAAAGGCTTCCTTTTTGCAGGTGGAACTTGCACAACAGCGTGTTTTCTCCGTACACCAGGGGCTTCATCTCGATCCCCGCCAGGATCTGCCGGTAGCCTTCCTCGCTGTGCCGGTGAACCATCTTATCCACCCTGCACCGCCTGATGCGCCCGCACCTGGGCTTCGATCCAGGGGTAGGTGCGCGCAATGCCATCTTTCAGGTAATACCGGGGCTTCCACCCCAGCGAATAAATGCGCTCATTGCTGAAGTTGCGCGACTGCACCCCCACCGGGCCGGGGACGTGTTTAATATGGATTTTCTTACCCGCCACCTCGGCCACCGTCTCCACCAGTTCATCCACGGTGACGTACTGCGGGCAGCCAATGTTGACCGCGCCGTGCAGGTCCGACTGCATCAGCAGGTATATGCCTTCCACCATATCATCTACATAGGTATAGGAGCGGATCGCCGTGCCATCGCCCCACACCTCAATGGTTCCGCCGTCGGGCGCTTCGGCCACTTTGCGGCAGATGGCCGCCGGAGCCTTCTCGCGCCCGCCGCGCCACGTGCCTTCGGGCCCATAACAGTTCTGAAAGCGCGCGATGCGCACCTGCATTCCCCGGTTGCGCTCGTAGGCCAGGGCCACGCGCTCAGAATACAGCTTTTCCCAGCCATATTCGTTATCGGGGTTGGCCGGCACGGCTTCAGCTTCGGTCATTTCGGGTTCGCCAGGCCGCATATCGCGGTAAACGCATACCGAAGAAGAAAAGAAGTAGCGCGGGACGCCCATCTCAGCGGCGTTGTGGGTCATATGCACGTTAATCAAAACGCTGTTATGCATAATTTCGCACTCGGCGGAGTGGATGAACCCCATGCCGCCCATATCGGCGGCTAACTGATACACTTCATCAAACCCGCCGTTCACCGTCAGCGCGCGGATGCAGTTCTCTTCCCGTCGCAGGTCCAGTTTCAAAAATTCATCCGCCGCGCTGGGGGCGAACTCGTGTTCTTTAAGGTCCACGCCGCGCACCCAATAGCCCTCTTTTTTTAGCTTTTTCACCAAATGCCCGCCGATAAACCCGCCGG
The DNA here is from genome assembly GCA_034434155.1 of Anaerolineaceae bacterium. GTDB lineage: Bacteria > Chloroflexota > Anaerolineae > Anaerolineales > Anaerolineaceae > DSYU01. The sequence continues at coordinate 42,460 of DAOUAC010000174.1, read as the reverse complement.
CGCCGCAGACCAAAGCTTTCTTCATGTCCATTCCTCCTTAGATCGAATTGTATCCCGCCTTTTCACCCGGCCTAAGGCCGCGTGTGGTAATCGCCCTGCACCACCCACTTGAAGGTGGTCAGCTCGCGCAGTCCCATGGGGCCGCGCGCGTGCAGGCGCTGGGTTGAAACGGCCACCTCGGCCCCCAGTCCCATCTGCGCCCCATCGGTGAAGCGGGTCGAGGCATTCACGTATACCACCGCCGAGTCGACCTCTTCAACAAAGCGCGCCGCGCGCTCTGGGTCCTCGGTCAGAATGCCATCCGAATGGCGCGTGGAGTGGGCGTAAATGTGATCAATGGCTTGTTCCATCCCATCCACCACTTCCAGGCCCAGAATCAGCGCCAGCCATTCAGTGTCGAAATCCTCTGGACCAGCCGGCAAGACACTGCTCCCCCACGGCCCATCGAAAACACCGCACTCACGCAAAACCGCCTGAGCGCGCGCGCTGGCCCGGAACGTCACCCCATCCGCCGCCAGCCGTTCTACCAGGGCCGGCAGCAGCGCGCGCGCCGCGTTGGCGTGAACCAGGGCCGTATCCAGCGCGTTGCAGACCGAAGGACGCTGAATCTTAGCATTGCGGATCACCTCAATCGCGCGCGGCAGGTCGGCGCTTTCGTCTACGTACAGGTGGCAAATGCCGATCCCCCCGGTAATGACCGGAATGCGGCTGTTCTTGCGGCAGAACTCGTGCAGCCCGGCCCCGCCGCGCGGAATAATCATATCAATGTAGGCATCCATTTGCAGAAGTTCATGCACCAGGGCGCGGTCGGTGTCGCCGATCAACTGAATGGCGTCGGCGGGGATGGCCGTACCTTCCAGTCCGGCGCGGATTGCCTCGGCCAGGGCGCGGTTCGAGCGGATGGTTTCACTGCCGCCGCGCAAAATGGCGCAGTTCCCCGATTTTAACGCCAGGCCGGCCACGTCCACCGTCACGTTGGGGCGGGCCTCGTAGATGACCCCCAAGACCCCCATCGGCACGCGCTGCTTGTGCAGGCGCAGGCCGTTGGGCAGCGTCTGTGCTTCATAAATCTCACCCACCGGGTCGGGCAGTTCCGTCACGCGGCGCAGATCGGCCAAAATACCCTCCAGCCGCCGCGGATTGAGCATCAGCCGGTCTAAGAGTGCGGGAGTCAGCCCATTTTCCTGCCCGGCGCGCAGGTCGGCCTGGTTGGCCGCCAGAATTTCCTCGCGGCGCGCCCAGATTTGTTCTGCCACGCGCAGCAGTGCCTCATTTTTGGCCTCCGTAGAAACGCGGGCCAGTTGCCGGGCGGCGGCTTTGGCCTGACGGCACAAGGCTTCAATCGTCATCTGCCTCCTCCTACAACAAAATCATATTATTCCGATGGATGATTTCATCCCCATAGGTATACCCCAGAATGGCTTCAATCTCGCCAGACTGCCGTCCGCATAGGCGCGCCAGGTCTGGCGAAGAATAACTCGTCAGGCCCACCGCAATCGCCCGGCCCTCGGCATTGACCACCCGGATGGTGTCGCCGCGCTCAAAGTCACCCGCCACCCGGCAGACTCCGGCGGGCAGCAGCGAGCCTCCTCGGGCCAGGGCGCGAGCCGCGCCAGCGTCTACAGTTACCTCGCCGGCGGCGCGGCTGCCCGACAGAATGTAGCGTTTGCGCCCCTCAATTTTATTCACCACCGGCAGCAGGCGCGTTCCCAGTTCTTCGCCGTGCGCCAGGCGCAGCAGTACGTCTGGCTCGTCGCCCCGCGCGATGACCACGGTCGTCCCGCCGTGTCGCGCCAGGTCGGCGGCTTGCAGTTTTGTCACCATGCCGCCCGTCCCCAATCCGGTGGTCGAGCCGCCGGCCGCCATCCAGAGCTGTTCACTGAAAGGCTCTGGCCCCACCTGACGGATGAGCCGGGCCGCCGGGTCTGCGCGCGGATCGGCGGTATACAACCCATCCTGGTCGGTCAACAGTACCAGCAGATCGGCTTCGACCAGGTTGGCAACCTGCGCGGAGAGGTTGTCGTTATCGCCAAAGCGAATCTCTTCGGTGGCGACGGTGTCATTTTCGTTGATAATCGGCAAGACGTGCTGGTGCAGCAGGGCTTCGAGCGTATTGCGGGCGTTCAGGTAGCGCCGCCGGTTGGCAATATCCGCGCGGGTGAGAAGCACCTGCGCTACCCGTGCGCCGTATATAGCGAAGTACTGCGCGTAAATCGCCATCAGGCGCGGCTGCCCAACGGCCGCCAACATCTGCTTGGTGGGCAGGTGCTTGGGCAGCGCCGGAAACCCCAGCGCCTCGCGCCCGGCGGCAATGGCCCCCGAAGAGACCAGAATCACCTGATAGCCCTGACCCTGTAGGGCGCTGATCTGCCGGGCCAGGTCCACCAGGCGCGGCGCAGAGAGGTTTTTCGACCCGTTGGTCAGGGTCGAAGTGCCCAATTTAATAACGATGCGTTCAGCGGCAGGCATAACGATAAGACTCCAAAAAGATTAGTGGAGTGATTTTAGCATAATTGACGGCGTTCGGTAAATCTACGGCAGGCCATGGCGTTGGGCCGCCTCAATGATATCGCGGACCAGCCGAGGGTCGGTTTCTTTTTGCGTGTATTCATCCGGCGTGTAGGTTTTCCCCATCCAGCATCCCAGGTTGCGGTAGATCATGGCGCTGGGGCGGGCGGCGCGGGCCGAAAAATGCACCTCGCTTACTTCGGTCGCGGCCAGCAGTTGAGGCAGGTTTTCTGCCGTAATCCCGCCCCCGGCCATCACCACCCCGCGCCCGGCGGCCTGCCTCACCAGCCCGGCGATGCACCCGGCCCCGGCCAGAGCCGTAGGCGCGCGCCCTGAAGTCAGCACCCGCTCGATGCCCAATCCCAGAATTGCCTCAAGTGCCTCGCCCGCGTCGCGCGCCATATCAATGGCGCGGTGGAACGTTACTGCCATCGGGCGGGCCAGTTCCACCAGCGCCCCGGTGCGTTCCACGTCCACGCGCCCATCGGGCAGTAACAGCCCCAAGACGACCCCATCCGCTCCGGCTTCACCTGCCGCCAGGATATCAGCGCGCATGGTTTCGTATTCCAGGTCTGAATACAGAAAATCACCACCGCGCGGGCGGATCAGCACGTGCAGCCCAATCGAAATTGCGCGGCGGGTCAGGCGGATCAACCCCAGGCTCGGCGTAACGCCGCCTTCCACCAGGTCCGCGCACAGTTCTACGCGGTGCGCGCCGCCCGCTTGCGCGGCTTGCGCGCCAGCCGCCGCATCAACGCACACTTCAAACTGCATTCCCTTGCTCCTTGTTAATCAAAAAACCTGCCCAATAATGGACAGGTTTTCGACTGTGCCGTCGTTCGATTACTTGGCGACGACGTTGGCCGCCTGAAGCCCCTTGGGGCCTTTCTCGACCGAGAATTCCACCGTCTGGCCTTCCGTCAGGCTGCGATATCCATTCCCTTCAATGGCCGAGTAGTGAACAAACACATCGGGGCCTTTTTCTTGTGAAAGGAAACCATAGCCTTTTTCGCTGTTGAACCATTTGACGGTACCGGTGATCCGCTCAGACATTTCTGTAACTCCTTAAAAAAACAAAACAGTTGGTAGTTAGTGATGCAGTTGTGTTTCATCGGTACAGCAAAAAAGAAAGGCTCAGAACGAGCCTGAGCCTTCGTTTCCTTTCCCAACGAGAACTTACCAGCATCCTTCGCAATAGAGTGTACCAGATCCCTCCAGATTCGTCAAGGTTTTTTCCTTTGAAATTTAACAGAATTTATCAGAATTTGTCAGTGGTTTCGCTACAGGTTCAAAAGATGCCCATTGGCTTTCAGCCAGGCCAGCCTTACGCGGTAATCGGGCAGGATGCTTTCCACGCAGGCCCAGAACCGCGCAGAATGATTGGGCTCGCGCAGGTGCGCCAGCTCGTGGACTACCACGTAATCCACTACCGCCAGGGGGGCCATCACCAACCGCCATGGAAAACTGAGCGTTCCCCGCGAACTGCACGACCCCCAACGGCTGCGCGCAGAGGAGATTTTCAGGTGTTGGGCTTTTAGCCCCATCTGAACTTCGTACCAGGCGATGCGCTCCGCCAGCACCTGCCGGGCCGCGGCCCGGTACCAGGCAGTAAAGACAGCCGGTATTTGGTTTTGCGCCGCGCGTGAGAGGTGAAAACGCCCGCCTTCCAATGCCAGCAGGGGGCGAGCGTCTTCAACCCACATCAGTGGATAGCGTTCTCCCAGGTAAAGAAAGGTCTCGCCGGTCGAAAAATGGTGCGGAACCACCGCGGCCAGCCGGTCGCGGGCCGCTTTTTGTTTTGCCTGGATCCAACTGGCTTTCTGTGCAATGATCTCATCAATCTTTTTACGCGGGGTGTGCAGAGGGGCGCGTACCACCAGCCGCCCCTCGCGCGTAATCATCAGCGCAATGGTCTTGCGCCGCGTGTGGATGATGATCGGCTCTAGATCAGCGCTTCCCAAGTCTCGTAAACCTTAAACACGTTTTCAGGTTTGGAACCGGCGCTGAACTCGCACTGAGCAATACAGCCGCCATCCTGGTAGAGATTCTCATACACTCGCCGGACGGCCGCTTCAACTTCCGCCGTAGTCCCAAAGGACAGCAGGTATTGACGGTCAATTTCGCCCCAGAACGTGATCTGACCACGAAACCGGCGGCCAATCGCTTCGATGTCCATGCAAAAAAGCTGGCTGTTGAGGGCATCCAACCCCAATTCCACCAGGTCAGGGATGATATCCTGAATGTAGCCGTCGGAGTGCATAAAGATTTTCTTCCCGTAGGCGTGGGCCAGGTCAATATAATCTTTATAGAGGGGTTTGAAAATTTTCCGCCACGCGCCAGGCGAGATCAACAAGCGCCGCTGCGCGCCCCAATCATCCATAAACGAGAGGCCGTCTACTTCCGTTTTGGCCCACAGCTCCATTTCTTTCAGGTAAAACTCGTGGACGGTATGGAGCAGCTCAAACAGCTCTGTCGGTTGCTCGGCCAGGTCAATGAACAGTTGGGCGCTGGTGCGCAGGAACTGCAAGCGTTCAAACGGGCGCGGACAGCACCCGGCCATGACGAACTTCTCACTGCTTCGGCAAAAAGCGTTAGCGGCGTCGGCGTCAAACTCCAGGCGCTCCCAGGGGATGCGCAGTTTGGGCAAATCTTCCCAGGTGGCGATGGCCGCCTCTTTGACCTCGCCGATGACGCCGCGCTGGTTGTTGTAGAAGATTGACCCCCATTCATCCACGTAAATGCCCAATTCATAGGGGTCGCCCTGCACCGGGCTGGTGTAGCCGGTCACGTAACAGCCGGTGAGATCGGGGGGAAAGCGCCGGAAAAGTTCTTCGTAGGCTTCAGGGTAGTGGATGCGCGCCCAGGGCAGTGTCCACAGGTCGCGCGGGACGCGCGCGGGCGCTCTAAACTCAAGGGTTTGGTAGACAAGCTGACGTGAGGTTAGCATAGATCAGTGCGTGAGGCTGAGCGTCTTGATTTCTTTGGGGCCGAGTTCCAGCGGAATCGGGCCGCCGTTGAGAGCAAAAGTAGGGCCGAGCGGCTGGCTCTCGAAGTTCACCCAGGCGGCAGAGGTAGGGGCCGGCGAGGTTGCCGGCCAGCCATCCAGCCTGAGAACGGCGGCAGCCGGCTCATTCGTGGGGTTGAAGATGCGCACTTCGACGGCCCCGCCGACCCGCCGCAGGCTGGTCATCACCACCGGCCCTTCGATGGCAAGGAACCCTTGGGCGGCGGGCAGTTCGCGCGGACTGAGCCGGCCGCGCCCCATGCTTTCCAGGGTGTTTTGAATATCGTCCGGCTGGGCGTAGCACTGCCGCAGTCCGGCGGCTAGCAGGGTGGCCTGGTCAAAGAGGGCGGCGCGGTCAGGCGGCCCATCAAAGGGGATGATGCAGTACTTAAAAGTCAGCGCGCCCTGCATCTGCCCGTCTGGCTCCCCATTGGTCATGACCGTCCGCCCAGTACTGCGGAAGAGCGTAAGGGCAATGGCGCGCTCGTGCGTGTCTTGCACGGCGCTTTCCATCTGGCCGGGGGCCACCACCGCCAGCCCGCGCTGGTCGTCGAACACGGCTGTCCAGTTCTGCTGCGGCTTGCACTCAATTTCTGGCTCGCGGTAGAGGTGATTATCTGCGCGCAGGGCAATGGGGCGCTCCACCACGTCAAAGGGCGAGTCCGCCAGGTACGTTTTAGCCGCGACGGCCTGGCTGGGGAACAACACCCGCAGGCGGTGGTCGCGGGCGGTGTTATAGACGGTCGTTTCAACTTCCACGCGCCGCGAGCCGGCCTTCACCGTCACCACGCTGTCAATCACTACCGAGACGGTTTCCGTTGAGCGGGCATTGGTCTGCGGGTCAAAACGGGCGGGCAGGTTCATGGTCGTGCGGATGCGAAACGCCGCAAGGTTCGCGCCCTGATGCACCAGGGCCACGTCTGCACTGCAAGCCGTTGATAAAAACGCCTGGTCATTGCTGGCCGGCCCGTGATTCCAGCCGTCGCCGATGTCGGCCACGTCCTCAAAGGTCAGCAGGCCGCGGTAGGCGCTGCCCGTTAGCCGGTCAACGATTGAGAGCGTCCCGTTGGTCTCCACCGTGACCGACAGCGTTTCATTCTGAATCGAGCGGTGGCCGCTCAGCAGAGTATGGCCGGCAGGTGCGCGGGTGGGCATGCCGTGCTGACCGGCGCGCAGGGTGAGGGTGGTATACCCCAGCGCCGGAATCGCCAGCGGCAGGGCCACGCGAATCACGTGAACCTGGTAGCCGCGCGGGAAGGCCGTGTCGTACACGCGGACGCGCTCGCGGTTAGGCAGTTGGCCCAGCCGTTGATAGGCCACTTCTTGCCCGTTGGCGTCGTAGATGCGCACCCCGGTACGGGTTTCAAAGGGGGTCATCTCGCTCCAGCCCGGCCAGTCGTTGGGAACTTCCAGGTCCAATACCGCAATTTCATTGAAAGGCCGCGGCAGCGGGTTAAAGATCACCGCGCGTACTTCATCCACCCCTACCTTGCCGGTGATGCAGGCGGCCACGTGCCGCGCGGCCTCGGCCGCCAGACGGTTGGCAATCGCCTCGCATTGGTGGAAGCGGTAAATCATATCGCGGTGAACCGCGTCAATACTGCATCCACAGATCGAGTCGTGCGGGTGGTTTTGGAGCAGCCAACGCCAGGCCGCATCCAGGTAGCCCTGCGGGTAAGGCAGGCCGAGCACAGCCTCAGCGAAGGTGCTGAGAGGTTCAGCCCAACTGCATAAGAGCGTTTGACAGGCGGCGTTGGCCTGCTTCAGATTGACCCGGCTGGACGCCACCCCTGGAATTAACCACTGCGCTTCGATCCCGCCGAGATACAGGCCGGGCTCGCGCAGTTCGCCCGTTATCACCTGCTCGATCTGCCCTTGCACCTCAAGCAGTTCGTCCAGGTAATCATCCAGGGTGGAGTGGACGATCTCGTAGTCTCCATAGGGGCCCAAACGCCCGGCCAGTACGGCATAGGCGGCCTCGTCCCATTCAGCATGATCACAGCCGTCGAAGGCCAGCATGGGCCCCACCGGAATTTGAGCATTTTCTTCCGCCAGGAAAGCGTCCAACCGCTCGCCGATTTGCTCTGGTGTAAAGGCCGCGCCGCGTAAATCCATCTGGCGGACGGAAACGGCATACGTGCAGTAGCCGATCCGCCCAAAGCGGTAGGCCGGGATTTCCGTCCCATCGGCCCCACGCCAGCGGAACAGGCGGTTCTCCAGCAGGTTCGTTCCACGCCAGACCAGCGCCCCCTTAATCCCAAACCCGGCCAGCAGTTGCGGCATTTGGCTGTTATGTCCGAACATATCGCACAGAAAGCCCGCGTCAGAGGGCTGTCCGCCCAATTGGCGCGCAATCTGCCGGCCCAGGCGCAGGTTGCGGATCAGCGCCTCGCCAGAGACGAGGAACTCGTCTGGTAGCACGTACCAGGGCCCAACTTTAAACCGCCCCTCGCGTACCAGGCGTTCTACCTTTCCTTTACACTCTGGCCGGATCTCCAGGTAATCTTCCAGAATAATTGCCTGTCCATCCGTTTGGAAGGGCCCGCGCAGCTCGCCGCGCTCCCATCCAGCCATCACCCGGTCGAGCAGTTGAACCAGGCGGTAGCGAAAATCCTGGAAGGACTGGTACCATTCTCGGTCCCAGTGGGTGCTGAGAACGTAATGCACACGACGCATGGGAACGCTCCTGAAAGGTTGAAATATTTGTCTATCCGCCTCTATGGGCCTGGTGTGTCAGTTCGAAGTGAAACCAAAATGATTGTAAGCCGAAAAACCCAAACCGGGGTAATCTTTTTGCCAGATATATCCTTGACTTACTCGTTTCCCAGGAGTATAGTAGCACAGCAAGCAGAATCCTCGTTTTTCGAGAGGGCCTGTGGTTCGTGCCCGATTTCTCAGACGAGGTTTTCTTTTTGCCCCCGGTGAGTCCAGGTACGAGGCAAGTGTATCCCTGGCCTGCAATTCAAACTCACCGGCGCTGGAAGGAGGTGATTGCGTGGAAGCAGGTAGTAGTGCCAGTACCTCTGGCGATGATCTAGGCTTCTTTTACCGGCAAAGCAACTGGCATCTGGCCCATTCGATGCGCGCAATCTCCTCCAATCAATGTAGGGAGGATGGAACAGGATAAATAAATGCGCCATCTGCAGTGAGCCTGTCCGTGGTCGTCTTTCACCGGTGTGTGAAGGACGGCTTTTTTTAACGGTTTCATGGGCGGTTTTATGCGACGGTTGGGATTGGAATGTCATCACAGCCGGCGCGCCGCCAACAGAGAGGTTCAGATGGCATTCGTGAGTCAATTTATTCACCGCCCCGTGACAGACGCCGATGGCACGCGGGTTGGGTTGGTCAAAGATTTTATCGCCCGCTCCTGGGCCGAATTTATGCACCCGGTGATCGAGGCGTTGGTGGTAGAAACCAAAAGCGGCGTTCAGACCGTCCCGTTTTCTCTCGTAGCGGTTTTGCTCGCCCCGGTGATCGTTTTAAAAGGCCGCCTGAGCGACGTCCCCGCCTTTCACCCTGCCGAAAATGATATTTACCTGGTGCGCGATGTCTTGGATAAGCAAATTATCGACACCGATGGCGCGCGCGTGGTGCGCGTCAACGATCTCGAAATGCTGCGCGTTAACGGTAAGGTGTTGGTCAGCAACGTAGATGTCGGCGCGCTGGGCATCTTGCGGCGGATTGGCCTGGCAGGTGCCGCGGCGAAGATGGCGGCGACGTTCCATCTTTCTCTGCCCGAAAGTTATATCTCGTGGGATGATGTGGAACTATTGCGCTATGATCAGTCGATGCGGTTAAAGGTCCCGCGCGAGAAAATCGCCGACCTGCATCCCGCCGATGTTGCCGAAATCTTATCAGACCTCAACCGCGCTGAGAGCGGCGAATTCCTCGCGTCTCTCGACATGGAACAGCTTGTCGACACCCTCGAAGAGGTGGAACCGGAATTCCAGGCGACCCTGGTAGAGCATATGCCCGATGAGAAAGTTGCCGACGTGCTGGAAGAGATGTCCCCCGACGAAGCCGCCGACCTGTTGGCCGAACTGCCCCCCCAACGCAGTGAAGACCTGCTGGCGTTAATGGAGCAAGACGAGGCCGAGGATGTGCGCAAACTGCTGACTTACCCCGAAGACTCGGCCGGCGGTATTATGACCACCGGGTTCGCGGCCATCCGCCCCGACCTGACCGCCGAACAGGCCATTCAGGCACTGCGCGCCATGCGCGACGAGGCCGAAACGATTTTTTACGTGTATGTGACCGACGAAGCCAACCATCTGTTAGGGGTGTTCTCATTAGATACGTTGATCTTTGCGCCCCCCGATGCGCGCGTGTCCGATTTTATGCGTACTCACCTGGTCAGCGCCGACCTGTTCGCCAGTCAGGACGAGGTCGCTCAACGGATTGCCAAGTACGATTTGCTGGCCCTGCCGGTTGTGGATGAAGAGAATGTCTTGCACGGCATTGTTACCGCTGATGATGCCCTCGATAAGATTATCCCAACCGCCTGGAAGAAGCGCCTGCCGCGTTTTTATCGGTAAGAAAGGGGCGGTTCATGATGACAAAAGTTATTCGCTCCCACCGCAAGAACTTTGTGTTGGCCGGTTTTTGGAAGAAACTGTTGGTTTTCTTATCGGTGTTCGGGCCGGCCACCATCACCGCCATGGCCGATAACGACGCCGGCGGCGTGGCAACCTACTCGATTGCCGGGGCCAAACTGGGCTATCCTATCCTCTTCCCCCTGCTGCTGATTACGGTCCTGCTGGCGGTAACCCAAGAAATGGGCATGCGCCTGACCGTTGTCACCCGCAAGGGCCTGGCCGACCTGATCCGCGAGAAGTATGGGGTGAAAGCCGCCCTGCTGATTTTCTTCTGCCTGCTGGTCGCCAACCTGGGTACCCTCGTGACTGAACTTTCCGCGGTGAAAACCACCAGCGCCATGCTGCACCTGCCGGCCATCCCGGCGGTGATCGTGATTGTACTGCTCTCCTTCGTGTTTATCACCCGCGGTAGTTACCGGCTGACCCAAAATATCATGCTCGTGGCTTCACTGTTCTTTCTGACGTATATTATCTCAGCCGTATCCGCGCGCCCCGATTGGGGTTTAGCCCTCGGCAACCTGATCTATCCGCATGGGGTTGATTTCACCCCCACATACCTCAAGAACTACCTCGTCATCGGCATGGGCGTGCTGGGAACTACCATTACCCCCTGGGGCCAGTTCTTTATCAGCAGTTTTGCCTACGATAAAAAGATCGAGCCGGGCAAGGTGAACTTTTCTCAGTTAGAAACCTATTGGGGTGCTTTCCTCACCGATTTCTTCTCTTTCTTTATGATTGTTGCCACCGCCGCGACCCTGTTCGTTCATAACATCCCTCTCGAAACAGGCGAGCAGGCCGCCCTGGCAATCCAACCCTTCGCCGGTGAACTGGCCGGGGTCTTGTTCGCAGTGGGCATCCTCAACGCCGGGTTTATGGGGCTGGTGATCGTCTCGCTCTCTACCGCCTATGCCTTTGCGGAGTTCTTCGGCCTGTCGGGCAGTCTGGATGATTCTTTCCAGAAGAGCAAGACCTTTTACATCCTCTACATCGTCCAGTTGGTCATCGCGCTGTTGATCAGCCTCCTGCCAGGGGTTTCGTTGTTCCAACTGGCGGTCGCCACTCAGACCTTGAATGCCATCATGCTGCCGCTGGTGTTCTACTACCTGATCCGCCTGACCAGTGACCGTGCCCTGATGGGAGAGTTTGCCAACAGCGCTTTCCAGCGGCGCTTTGCGGTGGCCTGTACTGCCCTCATTGTGCTTGCATCCGTCTCGACCCTGGCGCTGGTGTTCTTAAGGCTGTAATATCCACGTGGCGGTGATGTGCAGGTACGGGCGCTCGGTGGTGGATCTTTAAATACGCTTGCTTTATCCCTGTGTTGCTCTTATAATGAGTGCAGTCGAATAGAAGCAATGTCTTCGACAGGGACCAAGCGCCGGAAAACGGCCCAGAGAGCCTGGCAGAATGGTGCAAGCCGGGCGTCGTATCGCCGGTGTTCGCCGCCCTCGAGATGCGAGAAGAACGTCAGGGTCATGGATTGATCCGGGCCAGTAAAGCTTGCCGGGTTCGCCCGTTACAGCGCCTCGTCCGGTGACTCGCGGCTGCGGGCTGCGCGCGCTGGTCGAATGAGGGGCCCTCTGCGAGGATGGCCCAAAGCGAGGTGGTACCACGATGTTTATTCGTCCTCAGCACATCTGCTGAGGACTTTTTTTATTTCTAAGGAGGCTGAAATGAATGCCAGGGAACTGCGTGAGCGTTATATCCGGTTTTTTGAAGAGCGGGGGCATCAATCCATCCCCTCGGCTTCCCTGCTGCCCGAAAATGACCCTACCGTCCTGTTTACCACTGCCGGGATGCACCCGTTGGTTCCGTTCTTGTTGGGCGAGCCGCACCCGCGCGGCAGCCGCCTGGTGAACTTCCAAAAGTGCATCCGTACCAACGATATTGACGAAGTCGGCGACCCTGCCCACCTGACCTTCTTTGAAATGTTGGGCAACTGGTCGCTGGGTGATTATTTCAAGCCAGAGTCCCTGGCCTGGAGCTACCAATTCCTGACCCGCGAACTGGGCATTGACCCCAACCGTCTGGCTGTGACCGTCTTTGCCGGTGACTCCGACGCCCCGCGCGACGAGGAATCGGCGGGCATCTGGCGCGCGTTGGGGTTTCCTTCGGAGCGCATCTTCTACCTGCCCAAAGCCGATAACTGGTGGGGCCCCGCCGGCCACACCGGCCCGTGCGGACCCGATTCGGAAATCTTCTTCGATACGGGTCGTCCCGATCACCCCGGCTGTCGGCCCGGCTGCGCGTGTGGCAAATGGCTGGAGATCTGGAACAACGTCTTCATGGAGTACGAAAAAACCGCCGACGGGCGTTATCTTCGTCTGAAACAGCGCAGCGTTGATACCGGCATGGGCGTAGAGCGCACCGTGGCGGCTCTGCAAGGCCGGCTGGATATTTTTACCATTGATACGCTCTGGCCCCTGGTGCAGGAAATTGAGCGGCTGGCGGGCCAGTCTTACGCCGCCAACCCCGCGCCCTTCCGCGTCATCGTGGATCACCTGCGGGCGGCCGTGTTTGCGGTGAGCGATGGAGCGCGCCCATCCAACGTTCAGGCCGGGTATGTGGTGCGGCGGCTGGTGCGGCGCGCAGTGCGGCACGGACGGGTGTTGAACATCCCCCGCAGCTTTTGCGGGTTGTTCTCTCAGGCGGTGGTGGAGCTTTTCGGAGATGTCTACCCAGACCTGTGGGCGAAGCGCGAGGAAATCGCCGACATTTTGGACCGCGAAGAGACCAACTTCAAAAGCACCCTTGAGCGCGGTTTGCGCCAGTATGAAAAGCTGGCGGCAGACCTGAAGGCCAGCGGTGCGGGCCGGGTTTCAGGCGTTGAGGCGTTTAACCTCTTCCAGTCCTACGGGTTCCCCTTAGAACTCACCCGTGAGATGGCCCGGGAGGATGGTTTGACCGTTGATGAACCCGGCTTTGAAGAGGCCTACCGCCGCCACCGCGAGCAGTCGCGCATTCAGTCGGGCGAGAGTTACAAGGGCGGCCTGGCCGATCACGCCGAACAGACCACCCGCCTGCACACCGCCACCCACCTGATGCACCAGGCCCTGCGCATGGTATTAGGGCCAGAAGTCCGGCAGATGGGCTCTAACATCACCGCCGAGCGCTTGCGCTTCGACTTCTCTTACCCACAGCGCCTGACCGACGAGCAGATAGCCGAGGTGGAGCGCATCGTCAACGAACAAATCCAGCGCGATTTGCCCGTCTCGATGGAAATCATGTCGTTTGACGAAGCCCAACGTGCCGGAGCGCTGGCCTTCTTCGCCGAAAAATACGGCGAGCAGGTCAAAGTCTACACCATGGGCGATTTTTCGAAGGAAGTGTGCGGTGGGCCGCACGTGACGCGCACCGGGGTGTTAGGGCGCTTTAAAATCCTCAAGCAAGAGGCGGTCGGGCAGGGCGTCCGGCGGATCAAGGCGGTCGTCACCGGAGTGGAAGAGCCTTAAAACCAGGCGGCGGGTGTTATCCCGCCGCCGCTACCTGTAAGGTCAACCTGATCTACTCACTCGGAATAATAATCCACAGCACAATGTACGGGATCAGCCCCGGCAGGCCGCCCGGCAGTAAGAGGATAAGGAACAACAGCCGGAACCAGAACGAACTGATGCCGAAAAACTCGGCCAGACCGCCGCACACCCCGGCGACCCAACGGTTATGGCGCGAGCGTCGCAGAGCACTTCTTGTAGTCATGGTTTTCATTCTCCTCAACAAACTTCCTTGTCAGTCCATTCGCCTGAGTTTGCAGGCGGTATTGTCGTATTTTTCATCCTACTATACGATGACAGCCGCCAAAAGTTGCAGCTTTTTCGTGCCGCCAGGCCCTACGAAGCTTTGGTTCCCCGCCCCCTTCGAGGGGGGCGGGGCCAGGGGTGGGGGCTTTGAGAAGGCCCTGGTCTACTGGTCTACAAAGCCGCTTGCGGTTGACCCCTCGCGCGGCTATACTATAGCTGAATTACCGGCATACCTGCGCAACCAGGAATGAGCCAATCCGTATATAAAGTATGGGTTCATTCAGCCCATCTTTTGCACATATGCAACTAACCTTATTGCAAACATGAAAGGGATTCTCCAATGAGATCGTCTGATAATCGTGGGATGGTTCGTATCTTGCTGGCTGTCTTCGGTGTGGTCATCGCCCTGGCGGTCCTTGCCGCCCTCGCCAGTGAGCATGTTTATTTTCTCAAGCGGGTCAACCCGGCGCAAATCGGCATCCGCATCCGCGGCGGGCAGATCGTCGGAGTGGTCGGGCCCGGAGTTTATTCCGATATTGGCCTGTTTGTCGACCTGGAAACCTACTCCACCGAAGCCTACCAGTTCAGCGTTTCAGATCAGGAATTGATCACTTCCGATAACCAGCGCATCGGTGTAACGGTGAGCGGCTCGATCTTCCGCCCCGATTACGGCAAGGCCGACCGCATCGCCAACTTGTGGACGCGCTACCGCCATATCTACCTCAGCGATGAAGCCCTTCAGGCCGTCAGCAATGACCTTGCCGCTCAGGCCATGAAGGTTTGCGTGGGCAACCGCCCCTTCCGCGAAAGCATCATCGGCACGGCCCGCGACGACCTTCGTAATTGCATTGACGAAGAACTCAGCAAGCTGGCCGAACCCTACGGCCTGGATGTGAGCAACGTCACTGTGCCGAATGTGGCCCTCTCTCAAGAAGTGCAGGCCCTGCTCGATTCGATCACCAAGAGCCGCCTGGAAACTGAAAAGGCCGAGCAAGACCGCCTGAAAGCCATTGCCCAGGGTGAAGCCGCCCAGGCAGAGCAAGAGGCGGCCATCCGCGTGGAGCAGTCGCGCATTCAGGAAGAGACCAAACAGAAAACTGTCCTTGCCGAGCTGACCAAGAGCCGCCTGGAGGCCGAGCGCCAGGTGATCGAAGCGCAAAAATCCAACGATTTGCTCTCGGCTCAACGCGACCTGGAGATTAACAAGGCTCTGGCCGCCGCCGCTATCGAAAAAGCCAAGGCCGACCTGGCCCGCGAAATTGCCCTGGCCGAAATCTATGCCGGCAACCCCGCTTATCTCCAGTACCAGATCGCCATGGCAAACGCTTCGGCGATTAAACCCACCGATAAGCTGATCATCACCCCCGAAGGCGTCTTCCCGCAGTTGATCTTCGGCAACAACGTCACCCCGGTTGTACCCGTCGGTGAAACGACTGAACAGACCCCCCAATAGCGGCTGATTTTTAATTCGAGAGCGTAACGGCCCGCGGCGCTTTTAGCCGCGGGCCTCCGTTTTCTACCGATGGAACCAACCCGGTTTATATCTCTTCCAGCCGGCTGGCCGGGAACAGCCCGGCCCGCTCAGCGTCATCGCAGAACCAATAGGGCCCCCAGAAAGAGCCTCGCTGGAAGTAATTTTGCACCACGCAGTGACCCAGGCACGCAGACCTCAGCGAACAGCGCGTGCAGGTCCCTTCCAGCCGTCCGGGGAGCTGCATCCTCAGTTCCTTCAACAGCGGGTTCTCCTGCCAGATTTGCGCCAGGGTTTCCACCCCCAGCTTTCCCAACAACAGCGCCGGAGAGACGTACCCCGCCCCGCACAGGCTGACTTCGCCGCCCGGAAGCACGCTTAACGCGTCCATCACCGAACAGGGTTCCAGGGTTTCCGTCGGCAGCGTGGGGCTGAGGCCGCGAAAAGCCGGCGGCTGATCGAATATCAGTGCCAGAGACGTATGGGGCGCAATGTCGCGCTCCAGCCGGCGGCCCACGGCGATCAGTTCGGCCACCATCAGCGGCTGAAGGTGACCGTTGTTTTGCGCCGGACCCTTCGCAGGCCGCGCGTGGGCCGGTAGCAGGGGATTAAAGCGCACCTTGTTGGCTCCGAGCGCATCCGCCAGGGCCACCATCTGCTGAAGCTGTCCGGCGTTTTGGCGCGCCAGCGTAAAAACCACTAACAGCGGCAGACCGGCGCTCGCCAGCAGTCGGGCGGATTGAACGGCCATCTCAAAAGACCCTGGTTGGTGAGT
The DNA here is from genome assembly GCA_034434155.1 of Anaerolineaceae bacterium. GTDB lineage: Bacteria > Chloroflexota > Anaerolineae > Anaerolineales > Anaerolineaceae > DSYU01. The sequence goes on along the minus strand of DAOUAC010000174.1, from coordinate 26,373 downwards.
CAGTGCATCGTGGGTAGAGGCGTCGGCGCCTTGCAGACCCACCGTGATCTGGCACGCGCCCGCAGGCAGTTCCGCCAGGCGGCCAGCCACCTCCGCATTGACCCCCTGTCCGTTGGTTTCAATGCCGACTTTTAAATCATGCCGGCCCAGAATATCCAGCAGGTCGGGCAGGTCAGGGTGCAGTAATGGCTCTCCGCCGGTGATTTGGACGGCGCGCAGCCCCAGCGGGAGCGCCTCTTCCACCGCCTGTCGGAACAGACCAACCGGCAGAAACTGAGAAGCTTTTGCCGCTGGCTTCTCATAGCCGATCTGGGTAGCTTGCGCCCCCTGGGTGCGGAAGACCTGGGCCGTAGAGGCCCGGCAGGCCAGATAGTTACCTTCACTGAGGTAGAAATAAAGCTGAGTAAGTGGTTTATTCACCTGTTCTCTCGTGGGGTTGTCAAAGAGGCCCCCCTCTGCTCATCGGTGCTTTTTTCAGGTGCGGTTTGTTCCTTTGCACCTCTATTGTAAGAAGAGAACAGGCATTATGAACTTTTGAAACTTTTAACTTAGCTTGCGGAATTGTAAGGTGATCGCAAGCAGGCCGTACAACCCGCGAAGAAAATCAACCCGCGCCGTACAGCTTGCGGTGAACGATGCTGAGCGCGCGCACCTGCTCGGCGGCATGATACGATGAGCGCACCAGCGGGCCGCTTTCCACCCACTGGAAGCCGATTTCCATGCCAAACGCCTTCAATTCCTGAAATTCTTCTAACGTGTAATAGCGCGCAATCGGCAGGTGCTGGCGTGAGGGCTGCAAATACTGCCCGATGGTGAGGATGTCCACTCCCCACGAGCGCAGATCGCGCATCACGTCCTTCACTTCGTCCATCGTTTCCCCCAACCCGACCATAATGCCAGACTTGGTTAACACTTCAGGGTCCAGTTTTTTGGCGTTCGAGAGGGTCGCGCGCGTCCAATCGTAGCGATCCTGCGGCTGGACGAGTTTGAATAACCGCGGAACCGTCTCTACATTGTGGTTGAGGATCTCCGGGCGGGCCGCCACCACCAACTGCAGAGCCTCGACGCTGCCCTTAAAATCGGGGATCAGCACTTCAATCGAGCAGCCGGGGTGAATCTCGCGGATGCGCTGGATGACCATGGCGAAAATCGGCGCGCCGCCGTCTTTGCGGTCGTCGCGGTTGACGCTGGTGATCACCGCGTGCTTGAGATTCATGGCCTTCACCGCCTGTGCCACGCGCTCCGGCTCTAAAAAGTCTAGCGCGGCGGGCCGCCCGCGTTTAATGTCACAAAAACCGCAGGTGCGGGTGCAGATGTCGCCCATCATCAAGAAGGTCGCCGTTCCCGCGCCCCAACACTCTCCCATGTTAGGACAGCCGGCTTCTTCGCAAACGGTATGGAGCGCCTTCTGGCGCATTAATTGCTGTAACCGCTCATACGTCTCGCCCGATGGGGCCCGCACGCGAATCCACGAGGGGCGGCGGATAGGTGTAGTGTTGATTTTTTCAGGATCGACCCGGTCGCGGGTTGGTTGCATAGTGCCTCCTTACGCCCTCATTGTACCCGATTTTGCCCCCCCGGAAGGAAATTGGAGTGGATTTGTATAAATGCACAGGGTATCCCCGCCGCCCGAACGCCTAGCCGCACGGCTGCCCCGATCCTGGAATCTTAACCTATAATAAACGAGTGCAGTCACCCAAGAATCGCAGTGCGCTGCCAAAATCTCAAGAGAAACGTGCATGAAAGCCATCAGGGTCATGTTCAACTCGCTCAAGGGGGCACATGCGGCCCCCCTACGGTTGAGATAATCGGAGTAGCTATGCCTGTACCGTTGGTTCGTAAAATTTTATTCCGCGCCGAAGATTTGCAGGATTATATGGTGCGGGTGCTGGTGAAGGCCGGCGCGTCACCGGAAGATGCGCGCATCGTAGCCGACGTGCTGCTGGCCGCCGATATGCGCGGCGTCGAATCACATGGGATCATTCGGTTGTTCTCGTATTACGCTCACCGTCTATTGCAAGGGCTGATTAACCCCAACGCCCGCCTTCAAGTCGTCTCTGAAACCCCCGCCGCTGTGACGTTCGACGCCTGCAACGGTTTGGGCCATCCGGCCTCTTTCCGCGCCATGGAATACTGCATCCACAAGGCCTATCAGGCCGGCGTGGCGGTGGCAACGGTGCGCAACAGCAATCACTACGGCATTGCCGGCTATTACGCCATGATGGCCCTGCCCCACGATATGATCGGGCTGAGCTTTACCAACGCCGCTTCGCTGGTGGCCCCCACTTATGGGCGCACACCCATCCTGGGGACCAACCCCATCGCAGTAGCGGCCCCGGCCGGCCGGGAGCGCCCCTTCGTGCTGGACATGGCGACCAGTATCGTCCCTTCCGGCAAGATCACGGTCTACGAGCGCGCCGGGCTGGAAATTCCGCCGGGATGGGTGATTGACCATCGCGGCGAAGTCACCACCAACCCCGCCGACCTCTTTCGCGGCGGCGCGCTCATGCCCCTCGGCGGAACTGACCTGATGCGTGGCTACAAAGGCTACGGCCTGGGGTTGATGGTCGAAATTTTGTGCGGGGTACTGGCAGGCGCGGCCTTTGGCAGTCTGGTAGACCCACAGCCCAATCAGACGCTCTCCAAAATCGGCCACTGCTTTATGGCCGTGCGCATCGCCGCTTTCCGCCCGGTCGCTGAATTTAAGCGCGATATAGACGACCTTTTCCGCCAGCTAAAAGATGCCCCGAAAGCGGCAGGGCAGGAACGCATTTATATTCACGGCGAAAAGGAGTTCGAGCGCGTCGAGCGCAGCCGGAAGAGCGGCGTGCCTATCCTGGCGGGCGTGGTGCGCGCCCTGCAAGCCGATGGACTGGCCCTGGGTGTGCCGTTTGACTTACAACCCCTCGGTGAGATCGAAGAGGCCGAGAATTAACCGTCTACAGCAGGGCGTTCACCTTCTTCAAGCCCGCCTGCCGGGCGGCCTGGAGGGCCTCAATATATTCCTCGTGGGTCAGGCGCCGGTTCAGACTGGGGTAGAGATGGGCCTGAAATTCGGGCCGGTATTGATCCATGATGTTGACGGCCACGTCCGGCGATATCTCGTTCGCCAGAAATGCGGCCACCTGCTGCGTACCGGCAATGTGATTGGGCAGCACCAGGTGGCGCACCAGCAGCCCGCGTTGGGCAATGCCCCGCTCGTCAATTTGCAGGTTGCCAACCTGCCGGTACATCTCGCGCACTGCCGCCTGGTTGACGGCCGGGTAGCTGATCACTTTGGAGTAACGCCGGCCAATTTGTGGGCTGCTGTACTTCATATCTGGCATATAAATATCAATCACCCCATCCAGCAGGCGCAGCGTATCCACCGAGTCGTAGCCGCCGGTGTTATACACCAGGGGCAGGCGCAGACCCGCGCGGGCCGCTGCCAGTAAGGCCGCCAGAATCTGCGGAACCACGTGACTGGGCGAAACCAGGTTGATGTTATGACAGCCCTCCGCCTGGAGGTCCAAAAAAATCGCGGCCAGCTCTTCCACCTGCGTCTCGCCGCCCGCCTCCGACTGGCTGATCTCCCAGTTCTGGCAGTACTGGCAGCGCAGGTTGCATCCGGCGAAGAACACCGTCCCCGAACCATGCCGACCAACCAGGGGCCGTTCTTCGCCAAAGTGCGGCCCATAACTGCTCACCCGCGCCAGCAAGCCGGTGCGGCAGCCCCCGCGTTTATCCTCCAGACGGTTGGCGCGGCAGCGCACCGCGCAGAGTTCACAGCGCGCCAGCCGCGCATAGGCCGTCTGAACGCGTTGTTCTAGCTCGCCAGTTTCTACCAGGCGCAGGTAAGCAGGTTGAAAGGCAGAAGAAGAAAGGGTAGTGTCCATATCGGGTACAATTCGGTTAAGATTATATCTGGGTTGCGGAGAAAAGAGTCGAAAGAGCACGGAGGTTTCGCGCCATGAAAACGGAACAGGGAACTTTTCTCGCTTTTGGCGGGCTGGAGTTGTTTTACCAGTCCTGGCTTCCCGATGACGCCCCGCGCGCCGCGTTGGTGATCGTGCATGGCGCGGGCGATCACTCCGGGCGCTATGCGCGCCTGGTGGAGCCGCTGGTGCGGCGCGGCATTGCCGTTTTTGGCTTCGACCTGCGCGGCTACGGGCGCTCGCCGGGCAGGCGCGGCCACATTAACGCCTGGGACGAGTACCGCGAAGACGTGCGCGCTTTTCTGGAATTCGTCCGGCGCAAGCTCCCCGCCGGACTGCCGGTATTTCTGTTTGGCTACAGCCTGGGCGCTCAGATTGTGCTGGATTATGTTTTGCGCAGTCCCGCCGGCGTACAGGGCGCGATCCTCAGCGGTGCGCCCATCGAACCCGCCGGAATCGGCAGCCCCATTCAGATTTTCGCCGCCCGCGTCCTATCGCGCATTCTGCCATCCTTGCAGATGAAGCTCGGCAACGATATTAACGGCGTCTCGCGTGACCCCCAGGTGCTGGCAGACCTGGCGCAAGACCCCCTCCATCACGATTTTGTCACCCTGCGCTGGGGGGCCGAGGCGCTCAGAATTGGCGCCTGGGTGCGCTCCCAGGCCGCCCAGGTGCGCCTGCCTGTCTTATTCATTCACGGCGAGGCCGACCCCTTTAATCTGGCAAGCGGCGTGCGGCGTTATTTCGAGCAGATTCCCTACCCCGATAAAGCCCTCCACATCTACCCAGACTGCCGTCATGAGACTCACAACGACCTGGACCATGCTCAGGTCGCGGCGGATATTGGCGATTGGATCGAGGCCCATCTGTAAGGCGCAAACCTGCCGCCATGGAAGAAGAGTTCGCGCTCTCCCCTGCCGAAGCCGCCCGCGCCTGCCGGGGCAATTTGCCCGCGCAGGTGATCGCCGGGTTAGAGCTGTTTAACCGCGGCGCTTATTTTGAGGCCCACGAAGTGCTGGAACTGGCCTGGCGCGCCGAAACCGCTCCCGTGCGCGAGCTGTATCGGGGCATTTTACAGGTGGGTGTGGCGTATTATCACATCCAGCGGGGCAATTACCGCGGCGCGTTGAAGATGTTCCGGCGCGCCAGCGGCTGGCTGGCCCCCTTCCCCGATGAGTGTTGTGGCATCAACCTGGGCCATTTGCGCGCCAGCGCCGCCCGTGTCGAGGCCGTCCTCCGCCGCTTAGGACCCGACCGCATAGCCTTCTTTGATACCAGCTTGTTTCAACCTATTCATTACCGAGGAGCAAAACCATGACCCCATCCACACTGCCTTTCGCTAACCGGATCGCTCTGGTGACAGGTTCTGGCCGCGGCATTGGCAAAGCCATTGCCCTGCGCCTGGCCGCCGACGGCGCCGACGTGGTCATTAACTTCCACCGCAATCAGGCCCCCGCAGAAGAGGTCGCCGCGCAAATCCGCGCCCTCGGCCGGCGCGCCCTGGTCGTTAAAGCCAACGTTTCAAAGATCGAGGATATTGATTCGCTCTTTGAAACAGTCGGGCGCGAGATGGGCGGCCTGGATATTTTTGTCAACAATGCCGCCTCTGGTTTCAACCGCCCCGCCGTGCAGCAGAAAGTCACCGGTTGGGATTGGACCATGAACGTCAACGCCCGTGCCTTCCTCTTCGCCGCTCAGCGCGCCGCCCCCATGATGATCGAGCGCGGTGGGGGCGCCATCGTGGCGATTTCATCCCCTGGCTCGGTGCGGGTACTGCCCGAATACATCGCCGTGGGGGCCAGCAAAGCCGCCCTCGAGGCCCTCACCCGCTATCTGGCTGTCGAACTGGCCCCCCATAAAATCGTGGTCAACGCGGTTTCGCCCAGCCTGGTAGAAACCGACGCGCTCAAGCACTTTGCCACTATGGGCGACCCAGAGATCATCCCTCGCGCCGTAGCCCACACCCCTGCCGGCCGCCTCGTGACGCCCGAAGACGTGGCCGGGGTGGTTGCATTCCTGTGTTCCCCCGCCGCCTTTATGATCCGCGGCCAGGTGATCGTGGTGGACGGCGGTATTACCCTGCCAACACCTGTTTAGAGGGCAGGGGTAAAGTTCAAAAGCGCCGGTTTTCGCGCCAGGCTAACAGCTTTTCTACCGGACGGAAGTCCCAGGGCGCGCCCAGGCCGTAAATAAAGTGGGTACAGCCCGCATCCACAAAGGCATTCAGGTTGTCCGGTATATCTTCAGCGCGGATACCAGCGACCGAACGCTCAATCTCGCGCGGGTCGCGCCCTACCTGTGCGCACCACTGATCTAACACCTGACTCTTATGCTTCCATTTCTCCACCGGGCCAAAGGCATTCCAGATATCGCCGTATTGGGCGGTCAGGCGCAGAGTCACCTTCTCGCCCTCGCCCCCGATTAACACCGGAATCTTGCGCGTCGGCGGCGGATTGAGTTTTTGAAATCGCCCCAGGATCACCGGCAGGCTTTCTTTCAGGGCTTTAAGCCGGGTAGCGGGCGTGCCAAATGGATAGCCATATTCGTTATAGTCGCGCTGAAACCACCCTGCCCCAATTCCCAGGATCAACCGCCCGCCAGAAATGTGATCTACCGTGCGGGCCATGTCGGCCAGCAGGTTAGGGTTGCGGTAAGAATTGCACGTTACCAGACAGCCCACTTCGGCGCGTTGGGTCAGGGTAGCCATCGCTGTCAGCAGTGTCCAGGCTTCAAAATGGGGACCATCAGGGTCGCCGTAGAGTGGGAAGAAGTGGTCCCAGTGAAAGATGGTATCCACGCCCAGGCCCTCAGCCGTCTTGACCGCCTCAGCAAAAGCCGCATAGGTTGTATGTTGGGGGTGTAACTGCACTCCAATTCGAATACGCGCCATTTTGGTATCTCCTTTGCGTAGTTGTGCAAAATGGCCGGTCGAGCTTACGACCGCTCAATTAAAACCGCTCGCGTGGGCGCTCCATCCGAGCCGCCCAGCTTCAGCGGCAGACAGCATAATTCATACATTCCGGCGGGTACGTCCGCCAGGTTCGCGCCCTCCAGAATGACCACTTCCGCGCCCAGCAGAATGCGGTGGGTAGGGGTGCTTTGCTTGTAGGGCGCAACCGATAGATAATCCACGCCAATCAGCCGGATGCCTCGCTCCACTAAGTACTGCGCCCCATCAGGGCTGACGGCCACAAAATCGGTCTGGAAGTTCGCCTCGCCGCGCGCCCAAATCTTTGAATTGCGCGTTTTCAGCAGCAGCCGCTCCACGCCAGACTGCAAGGACGCGCCGCGTAGAACCTCAGCCGTCACCAGTGCCACTTCATCTCCCAGTTCGATCACCTGAGCCGGGCCGACCAGCACGTCTAACGGCAGCGTTTCAATGGTCTTGCCGTCGCGGATAAAATGATAGGGCGCATCTACGTGCGTCCCCGCGTGCACGCTCGTTTCCAGCCGCGAGACGTTGTTATTTTCGCCTTCCTCCATCTTCGAGATCCGCTCCAGCACGATCGGCGGGTCGCCCGGCCAGACCGGCAGATGGGGTGTTAGCGTCAGACTGATGTCGTAGATTTTCATCTTCTTCCCTCCTATTTCAACCATCCCGCCGCGCTGAAGGCATCCATCAACAGCGCCTGGCGCTCTTCGGGGGTCATCGGGCGCGGACGGGCGTAATCTTCCAGCATCGTGGTCAGCAGTTCTACCCCCAGGTAGCGCCCATCGTAAAACACGTGGCGGTCAATAAACGCCCGGCGCGTCCCCTTGACGGGTATATCCATCTGGTCAAAGAACAGGTTCCCCAGGCCGTAGTGAATCAGCGTCCCGCCGTAAAATTCAAATGTTTGCGGAAAATGTGCCTGACTGCCGCTGACGATCACCGCCCCGGCCTCGGCCATCTTGCGAAAGTCGCGCTGCTGCGTCTCGGATGGCTTAAACTGATAATATTCATTGTACTGGAAAGTCACAATCGGCAGGTAGCCCTGGGCGCGCAGGTCTTGAACGGCGGCGGCCAGGGTATCCAGGTTGCAGAGCAGCGCCCCCGGCTCGGTCGGCGTGGCGAAAACCCATTCTGGCCCCACCGGGTTGCACCCGATGAACGCCAGCCGCTGGCCGTTGTGTTCCACCAGGGCCGGCTGCGCGGCGGCTTCCAGGTTAGCCCCACCGGCAAAGGTCTTCCAGCCTCTTTCCTGGTAGAGTTCCAGCGTATAGCTGAATGCCTTGCGTCCCCAATCGTTGTTGTGGTTGCCGCTGAGTTCCACAATATCCGTTCCAATGTAATCCAGCAGTTGGATGTACTCTGGACGGCTGCAAAACATCATGCTGGTCGAAAGCGGGTCTCCCGGCGGGCATTCAGGGTTGAAAGAGACTTCGTTGCTGATGTGCAGCAGGTCGGCGTTGTACAGCCAGTCGTGGATGTCGCTGGCCGGGTAGGTGACGCCCAGGGTGTCCATCTTGGCGGCGGTGGCGCGCGCCAGCGCGGTGACGCCGGTCATCACCAGCACAGTGAGTTTTTGCGGGTCGCGGTTGCTGGTTGGGAACAGGCCCGGCCCGCCCGCCAGTTCGGCTTGCAGGCCGTTGATCGCCGCCTCGCTGCCCGAAACGCCAAACCAGATCGTCAGGGGGTATGCCTGCGCGTCGAAGTCGCGGTCCAGCGGCGAAATGCCCTCCACCCGCAGCACCTTCCAGCGTGGTTCCAGGTCTTCAAACGGCACAATCGCCCAGGCGGTCGGCGCTTGCCAGGCGGCTTCGAGAATATCCTCTTGCGGCAGTACGCGCACGCCTTCTTCGGCGGCCGGTCCCCACCAGGCGGTGAAAGCCGCCCGCGTCTCTGCCGCCATCAGCAGGGGTTGGCCGCCAAACCGCTCCGAGGGCTGGCCGCGCCAGGCCGCCTGAATCTCCGCCAGGTCAGCGTCATCCACCAGGGTGGGGAAGGGCGCGGCGAGCGCATACACCCACTGCGATTGCAGCGGCGGCCCGCCCCGCACCGCGCCGACGATCAGAGTGGCCTGATCGCGGCTGGGGGCGGCGGCCACTCCGGCAGGCAGGTGAATGGCCGCGCGCAGTGCCGGCGGCAGTGAAGAATCCAGCCAGACCGCCAGCGCCGGCGGCGGGGTGGGCATAGGGCTGGGCGTTACGGTGGGGGTAGCTGTTGGGGGTGGGGGCAGGGTGGCCGTCACCGGCAGAAAGGGCGTTGGCGTCACTTCCAGGTAGGGGAACAACTTGCTGATCTCATCCACCCGTTCACGCAGTGGCGAGGAACACCCCCCGATCAGCAGTGCCGCCAGCAGCAGGACCGCCAGGCGCGTGATTCGTCGTGTAAAAATCATAGGCTTCAATTGTTTACCCAAATGCATAAGTCAAAGATAGTTTGGAGCAGTTCGGCCCGCTCTTCAGTCGTCATCAGGCGCGGGCGTGCGGCGTCTTCCAGCAGGGTGGTGAGCAGTTCCACGCCCAGGTAGCGGCCATCATAAAAAACGTGGCGGTCAATGAACGCCTGACGGGTTGCCAACGGCTCCGTCTGGTCAAAGAACAGGTTGCCTAACCCATAATGCACAAAGTTCTGACCCACAAAGGTCATCGTCTGCGGGTAATGCGATTGGCTTCCGCTGACGATCACCGCTCCGGCCTGCGCCAGCCGGCGGAAGTCGGGCATGTTCTGGGCGACTGCCGGCTGATAGCCGTCGGTCTCCACGTGCTGTAGCGTGACCACCGGCAGGTAACCCTCCCCGGCCAGTTGCCTGATTTCATCTTCCAAAGCGTCGAAGTCGCAGGCCGCCGCTCCGGGTTGGTAAGGACCAGCCCAGGCCCCCACTGGCCCGGCGGCGTTGCACCCCAGGAAGGCCAGGCGGTTGCCGTTGTGTTCCACCCGCAGTGGACGGCGCGCGGCGGCGGGGGTCTCTCCGCCGCCGTACACCTTCCAGCCGCGTTCCTGGTACAGTTTCAGCGTATGCAGGTACGCCTCTGGTCCCCAGTCCAGGTTGTGATTGCCGGTCAGTTCCACAATGTCTGTCCCTACGCTCTCCAGCAGCCCAATGTAGCGCGTGGGACTGCAAAAGCGCGCGTCGGGCCGGCCCGGCGGGCAGTCGTCCGCAAAAGACACTTCGTTGCTGATGTGCGTCAGGTCTGCTCCGGCCAGCCAGGGGCCAATATCGCGCCCCGGGTAGGTGATGCCCTCGCGCTCCATGGTTTGGGCCGTGCCGCGCGCCAGGGCCGTTACCCCGGTCATCGCCAGCACCGTTAGCTTTGCAGGGTCGCGGTTGCCGCGGATGGGAATATCCCCGCCCGCCTGCTCACGCAGGGCCCGGATGGCCCCGGCTTCGCCCGTCAAACGAAAAGGCACGGCCAGGGCGTAGTCAGCAGGGTCAAAGGCGCGCTCCAGCGGCGAGATGCCATCCACCCGCAGGACCTTCCAGCGCGGCTCGATTTTTTCAAATGGCAGGATGGCCCAGGCCGGAGCAGTCTGCCAGGCCTGGTCGAGCAGTTTTTCGGCATCCACCACGCGCGTACTGTTGGGGGCCGGCGCGCCCCACCAGGCGGTAAGCAGCGCGAGCGTGTCTTCGTCCATCAGCAGGGGCGCGCCGGCGAAGTCGCGCGGCGGCTGGCCCCGCCAGGCGCGCTTCAGGCTCGCGGCTGAAACGCCATCGCTCACGGTTTGAAAGGGCGCGGCCAGTGCCAGAATGTACGCTCCCTCTCCGGCGCTCTCGACTGTGCGGCTTCCGGCCAGGTCCAGCCACAGGGTCGCCTCTTCTTTCCGCCCAACCCGCGCCATCTCAGCGGGCAGCCCCAGCCCCGCGCTCATCTCCGCCGGTACCAGCGGAGATACCCACAGGCTCAATTCAACGTCCGGCGTCGCGGTAGGTTGAAGGGTAGGGGTTGCCAGCGGCGGAGCGGTGGCCGTGGCCAGAGGTTCAGGCGCGGCAGTCTCCGTGACGGGCATCGGGGCGATGACGGCAGAGGGTTGGGCACAGCCGGTCAGCGCCAACAGGGTCATCAGCAGGATAAAATGGGTCAGGGCATGAGAATGGGCGGGCGCGGGCCGGCCGGAGAAATTTGAGTGCAATCGGACCTCCGGGGCTTAATTATATTTGATAGTTCCTGATAGCGAAACCGGGTAAAATCCACCTTAGCAAAAAAAGGAGGCGGAATGCGAGAAGTAGCAGTTATTGGCATCGGGCAAACCCCGGCAGATGAACAATGGGAGAAATCACTGCGCGTGCTGGCGGGCGAGGCAGTCTTTGCCGCCCTGCAAGACGCTGGCCTGGAGCGCGTGGATGGCATTTACGTCGGCAACATGATTTCAGCCGCCGCCAACCACCAACAGCATCTGGGCGCTTATATCTCCGATTGGGTTGGGATGCGCTTTTCAGAGGCCCTGCGGGTCGAAGCGGCCTGCGGTTCTGGTTCGGCGGCCTTTCGCTCGGCCTTCATGGCCGTGGCCTCTGGCGCGGTGGATACCGCCATTGCCGTGGGCGTGGAGAAGATGACCGACTCGCCAGGCAGTGAGATCACCTCACAGCTTGCCACCGCCGCCGACGCCGATTGGGAACTGGATATGGGGTTGTCGTTTGTGGCGCTCAATGCCCTGATTATGCGGCGTTATATGCATGTTTACGGCTGGCGGCACGAGCATTTTGCCCCCTTCTCAATCAACGCCCATGCCAACGCGGTGCATAACCCCTATGCCCGCTTCCACGAGCCGCTCACCGAGGCCGGCTATAAAAATGCCCCCATGGTTGCCCATCCAATCAACCTGATGGACGCCTCGCCCATGTGCGACGGGGCCGCCGCGGCTGTGTTGGTTCCGGTTGAAGCTCTGGCCGGCAGCCCGCGCCTGATCCGCGTGGCCGCTTCCGCCGCCGCCACCGATACCATCGCCGTCCACCACCGCCGCGATCCCCTGTGGTTGAGCGCCGCGGAACGTTCGGCAAAGCAGGCTTATGCCCAGGCCGGGGTAGGCCCAGAAGATATTGACGTTTTCGAGGTCCACGATGCCTTCACCATCATGGCGGCGCTGTCGCTCGAAGCCAGCGGCTTTGCAGAGCGCGGCCAGGGCCCCCGTTTGGCCCTCGATGGCGAAATCCGCCCCAATGGCCGCATTCCCATTCAGACGCGCGGCGGGCTAAAGGCCCGCGGCCACCCCGTCGGCGCTACCGGCATGTACCAGATCGTCGAAGTCGTCCAACAGTTGCGCGGCGAAGCCGGCCCCACCCAGGTGGATGGCGCGCGCGTGGGCATGGCCCAGAACATTGGCGGCAGTGGCTCGAACATCATTACCCATATTCTTAAAGCAGAGCCTGCGCCAAAAGCAGGGTAAGCCCTGCTCTTTTGCGCAGTTGGTGAGGTTGAAAATCTAAAAATCCTGGTAACATTACCCCATGATTCTGCCGTATGAACTTCTACTCCAACACCGCGCGTGCACGTTCCGCACTGCGCCGGGCCGGCGCATCGCTTCGGTAGATGAAGCCGTCGCTTACCTGGACGAGCGCGGCTTTTTCTTCTTTTACCCCATCAAAACGGTGCTGTTGCCTAGCTTATGGGTGGCCGTCGCCGGCGACCGCCCCGTGCCAGACGAACATGATGACCCGGGTCACGTCACCTGGAGTTGGAAAGATAGCCTGTTGGGCAAGCGCCGCTGGTATTATGGCCGGGTGCTGCGCAAGCGCAATATGTTTATTTCACTGCAAATGCTCCCCCATTTTTATGCCCTCTCGCCCAATTACGGTGACTACCGCGAAGACTACCTCATTGATTACGAACAGGGCCAGTTGACGCAGGAAGCCAAACAGGTGTATGAGGCCCTGCTAAAAGAAGGCCCGCTGGATTCAATTGCCCTGCGCAAATCGGCCCGGCTGATGGGCAGCGAATCCGCCTATAACCGCGCCCTGGATGAACTCCAGCGCACCTTCCGCATCCTGCCGGTGGGCATTGCCGACGCCGGCGCCTGGCACTATTCATTCATTTGGGATATCGTGGCCCGCCATTACCCTGATCTGGTTGAGCGTGCCCATCCCATCAGCGAATACCAGGCCCGCCGCGCCCTGATCGAGCGTTATCTCGATGCCCTCGGCGCCGCCCAGGTGAAAGACATCCAGCGGTTGTTCGGTTGGGAACTGTCTACGGTGGAACATGAGGTTAAAAAATTAGAAGAGGCCGGTGTGATCCAGTCGGGCGTGGAAATTGAAGGGCAAAAAGGAACCTGGTTGGTGCACTCCTCGCTGGCAAAATAAAGTAACGGTGGCCTGCCTGCGGGTATAATCATTAAAAAGACACGAACTTTTAGATATCAGGGGCGAAAAGGAGCCAGCGATATGGAATTTCACGTCTCACGGCAGGCTCGCGACCGTTATGGGTTTGATCAGTCGCTGTTCTCACTCTCTGGCAATGTGCTGTTTGCCGATTTCCGCGCCGCGCGCGCCTTTGCCCAAAAAATCAACGATAAGCGCGACCTGTTGAATCACCCCGACCAGACAGTATGGGCCGGGCAGATCAACGCCATGGGGCTGATTGATGAGATTCTGCACTATGTCGTTGGGCTGTATCGTAGGGAGCGCAACCCCCAGGCCATGAGTCAAGCCCTCGCGTGGGTCAAAGAACGGGTGGGCCGCCGCGAGGTGGAACGCGCCCTCGTGCAGTTTGCCATGGAATTCCCTCCCCTGGCCGTGTACCGCGGCGAGCAGTCGCTGGCAGAGTATTACGCAGGAACGACAGACGGCATTCCCAATGAGCAGGTTTTGCTCGAAGAAATGCTCATGCTCTGGCTCGCCAACAAAAACGCCGCCTTTGCGCCCTTTGAAGATCTGTTCACCGACGAACACCTGGCCGCCGAATCAGCTTACCTGCCGGTGATGGCGGAACTGTATCGCTTTTTTGATACCCAGCCCCCCTTCGGCCCCGACTCGCTTAACCTGATTGATATGCTGCGCAGTCCGGCCGTCGCCGTCCCTCATTCGCTGTTTGGACAGTTAGAGTTTATCCGTGATCGTTGGGCCGAACTGTTAGGGCCTTACCTGCGCCGCCTGTTGAGCAGTCTCGATCTCATCCGTGAAGAAGAGGCCGCCGCGGCGCGCGGGGCTTTCTTTGGCCCCGGTCCGGTGGAGATTCCCTTATATGATTTAGCCGGCCGCGCCCTCGAAGTCGAGGCCTTTAGCCCCGACCGTGATTGGATGCCCCGCCTCGTCTTGATCGCCAAAAGCACTTACGTTTGGCTGGACCAGCTCAGTAAACAATATCAGCGTCCTATTACCCGCTTAGATCAGATCCCCGATGAAGAACTGCTCAAGCTGGCCCGCTGGGGCATTACCGGCCTGTGGTTGATCGGTCTGTGGGAGCGCAGCCGCGCCTCGGCCCGCATTAAACAGATGATGGGCAACCCCGAAGCCATCGCTTCGGCTTATTCCCTGTTCGAATATCGCATCGCCGATGACCTGGGCGGCGAAGAAGCCTACTCCAACCTGCGTGAAAGAGCCTGGCGCTGCGGCATCCGCCTGGCAAGCGACATGGTCCCCAACCATATGGCAATCGATTCCCCCTGGGTTGCCGACCACCCCGATTGGTTCCTGTCGCTGGATTATTCGCCCTTCCCATCCTATTCCTTCACCGGGCCGGATTTCTCATCAGATAGCCGGGTGAGTATCTACCTCGAAGATCATTATTTTGACAGGACCGATGCCGCCGTAGTGTTCAAACTCGTGGATCACCGTGACGGGCGCGAGCGTTACGTGTATCACGGCAATGATGGAACCAGCATCCCCTGGAACGACACCGCCCAGTTGAACTACCTCAACCCCCAGGTGCGCGAAGCCGTCATTCAGACCATCCTGTCCGTTGCCCGGCGCTTTCCCATCATCCGCTTCGACGCCGCTATGACCCTCGCCAAGATGCACTACCAGCGCCTGTGGTTCCCCGCGCCCGGTTCAGCCGGGGCTATTCCTTCGCGCGCCGAGCACGGCATGACCAAAGAAGAGTTCGATGCGCAGATGCCGGTGGAGTTCTGGCGCGAAGTAGTGGATCGCGTGGCCCAAGAAGTCCCCGATACCCTGCTGCTGGCCGAAGCTTTCTGGCTGATGGAAGGGTATTTCGTGCGCACGTTGGGGATGCACCGCGTTTATAACAGCGCCTTTATGAACCTCTTGCGTGATGAGGAAAACGCCAAATACCGCCTCTTGATGAAGAACACCCTGGAATTTGACCCGGAAATCCTCAAACGCTATGTCAATTTTATGAACAATCCCGACGAGCGCACCGCCGTTGACCAGTTTGGCAAGGGTGATAAGTATTTTGGCATCACCACCCTCATGTCCACCATGCCCGGCCTGCCCATGTTTGGACACGGCCAGGTGGAGGGTTTCTCTGAAAAGTACGGCATGGAGTTCAAGCGCGCTTACTGGAACGAACAGCCCGACCAGGACCTGATTAACCGCCACGTCCGCCAGATCTTCCCCCTCCTGCACCGGCGCGCCCTGTTTGCCGGGGTAGAGAACTTCCTGCTCTACGATTTCTTCACCCCCGAAGGTGTGGTTAACGAAAATGTGTTTGCTTACTCAAACGGCCTGGGCAGTGAGCGCGCCCTGGTCGTCTACCATAACAAATTCGCTGACACGCGCGGTTGGGTGCGCACTTCGGCGGGCTTCCTGGTGAAAGCCCCCAACGGCGAGCGTTATATCATCCAGCGAACCCTGGGCGAGGGCCTCAACCTGCACGCCGACCCGCGCGCATTTTGTATTTACCGCGACGTGGTCAGCGGGCTGGAATATATCGTCCCCAGCCTAGAGATCATCGAGCGCGGCATGTATCTGGAACTGGGCGCTTACCAGCACCATGTTTACCTCGACTTCCGCGAGGTCATTGATGACGAGTGGGGGTCGTACCGGCGGTTAACGGAGTACCTGGGCGGGCGGGGTGCTCCCTCTATTGATACCGCCCTGCAAGAACTCTTGCTCCGCCCGGTTTTACAGCCCTTCCGTGAGATTGCCAACCCCGGCTATTTCCACTACCTGCTGGCTTCCCGGCTCAGCCCCGACCGCCCCCAGATTCCCACCGGCCTCTTAGACGAAGCCCAGCTCAAGGCCCAGGCCCTGATCGCCGGAATTGAGACGATGACCGGCCCGGTGCAGGGCCGCGAGGCCTATCTGCGCGAACTGCGCGCCTGCCTCAGAGCCGCCCTGGAACTGCCCATCCTCGAAGAGCGCTACCCCTTCCCTCGCGCCGTCAAATACCACCAGGCCATCCGCTATTTACAGTCTGGGTTCGAGCAGGAATCCGATCCGCGCCGCTGGCTGACCCTCTTTGGCTGGGCCTTTTTACATCACCTTGGCAAACTCAAATCTGCCGAAGATTACGCCGCCATTACCCTCGGCTGGCTGGATGAGTGGCATTTCGCCCGCGCCTTCCGAGAGGCCGCGCGAGGAATCGGGTTAGATGAAAAAGCGGCGGAAGAAGCTGTAGATGTGTTGCGCCTGCTCATCGCTCACCAATCCTGGTTCGACCTGTGCCGCCAACAGCCCATTGCCGAGATCCTCGCTGGCTGGCTGAAAACCAGCGAAATCCAGCATTTTCTGCGGGTGAATGAATATCAAAAAGTCCTCTGGTTTCACCACGAGCGTTTTGTAACCCTGGTCTGGTGGATGGCCCTGATTGCGGTATTCCAAAGCTTCGCCGCGCGGACGGGCGGCGCCGCGCTGTTCGTCGAGCGCCTGCTGCTGGTCTACGCCCTGGTACAGCAACTGCTCGCGGCTGAAGAAAAGTCCGACTACCAGGTTCACAAGCTCTTAGCCGCGCTGAAATCATAAAGAGCGGGATTCGCGCTTCATTTGCCAATATTGGCTGGCGCGCCGCAGGTGATTGCGAAAAACTTCGCTGGCGCGCAGCCCACTGCGCCGGCTGACGACCAGGTCGAGCGCCTGGGTTGCCAGCCCGGCCAGTTGAACTCCGGTCGCTTTTTCCATCAGCCAGACGGCTTGCGCCGCGTAGGCCACGTTGTTGCGCGGTTCAATCCGGTCAAAATCATCGAAGAACCACCCGCATGACGTGAACATGCGCTGGCGCTCATACTGCGCCCACAACAAATGCCCGATCTGCCGGGTTTCTTCCGCTTCCAGTTTGGGAGAAATCCACTCTGCCGCAAATTCTTCCAGAGTCTGCTCCCCCAAAATCACGTGGATAAATTCGTTGCGCACCTGCCAGGGATCCACCCGGTAGCGTTCCAGAAAGCGCGCATACTCAGCATCAATAGCATCAGCCAGCCCGTTCAGCGCGGCGCGCAGATGTCCCTTCCATTCACCATCGGGGCAGCAGCCGCACGCCCCTTTCCAGCGTGCCACGCCGTGATGGCAGCTCCACGACGTGTTTTCGCGGATCAATACCCGCTTCTTCAGAGGGTACTGCCGCAGGTACAGCGCCGGGAAGGTGACGTTCACCTGAAAAGGCTTCAGCGCCCCATCCATCAGGTAGGCCAGAAATTTATCGCGGAAGGGTTGGTGATGCCCATACAGCTCCCCATCGGAAGCAATCAAAACAATCTGCGGCTCCAATGCCCGGCCCTTGTGCAGCCGGTACTTTGGCAGAATCGCTTGCAGCGCGAAACGATCGGCATCAATGGTCGCGCCGGGGTCAAAGCTGATGCGCGCGCTCAGATCCTGCTGGTAAAAAAAAGCCGCAATTTCCTTTCCCCCCGGCAGCGGGATGCGGTAGGGCTGTAACGGGTCCAGTTCGAGCGTGTCAGCCTGCCAGGGGGCCAGGATGGTGTACTGAATCCCGCACTCAGCCAGCGTTAACAGGGTTTCATCGTCGGCGGCGGTTTCTGGCAGCCACATCCCCAGCGGGTCGTGTCCAAAGCGGAATTTAAAGTCCGCGATCCCCCACAACACCTGCGTGATTTTATCTTGCCGGCTGGCAAGGGGCAGGATGGTATGGTTATAACTCTGCGCCATAGCGTTGCCCACCCCATATCTTTGCAGGTTGGCGCGGTCTTGCGCCACGATGCTCGCCAGCGTGTCGGGATGTTCTTTCGCCAGCCAGTCGCATAGGGTCGGCCCGATGTTAAAGCTGATTTTTTCGAAGTTCCTCAGGCGGGCATTGGGTTCGTAACACTGCGCGTAGATGCGCTCATTCCAGTTCATATAGGGAGCGGCCCCCGGTTCTACCGGGATCTGGCCGGTCAGCGGATCTTCGCGCGGCGGTTGGTAAAAGTGACCATGCACGCAGAAAAACAGGTTTTCCATGGTTCAGGTCTCCGGCGTAGATGTTTTCGCGCGGCTGATCTTCAAGAAATCCAACTGCCGCTCAAAGCGCGCGGGCAGCAGACCGAACAGGCGCGGCAGCGTATCCAGGTCACAGGTGCGGTCGGCGGCCAGGTAATCGAGCCAGAACACCGACAGGGGGAAGTCTTTCACGCTGCTTTCTAACCACACGGCTAGAATGCGCAGGTAGGCCGGTGACACCGGCACCAGACTGCGCCTCAGCCGCAGGGCAGCCAGCAGCGTTTTCACTATCTCGCGGAAAGGCAGTTGTTCAGGCCCTCCAATCGAAAAAATGCGGTTGGCCGTCTGCGCGTCTTCGAGCGCCAGCCCCAGGCAGGTTACCAGATCTTCAATCCACAGCGGTTGGATGAGCGTACTGCCGTCGCCGGGCAGCAAAACCACTCCCGGTGATCTCCGGATCAGACGGGCCAGTTCGGTGGTGAACTGGTCGCCGGGACCGTAAACCACTGCCGAGCGGAAGATCGTATAAGGAACGCCGCTGTGGATGATGTGGCTCTCGGCAATGGCCTTGGCCTTCAGAACCGGGTAGGCCGAGGCCCGGTCGGCCCCCAGGTGGCTGAGATAAAAGAACCGCTTCACGCCCGCGTCAGCGGCGGCCCGCGCAAGCGTCTGCGTCCCTTCAATATCTACCCCCATCAGGTCCGCCTGCGTGCCTCTGCGCTCGGCCCCCGCCAGGTGAAAGATCACGTCTACGTCCTTCAACGCCGCGCGCAGGCCGCGCTCATCCTTCAGACTGCAAATGACGGCCTCAATCGGTACGCTTTTGGGCAGGCTCGGAGAGGCAGGCGATGGGCGCAGCAGCGTGCGCACTGGATAGCCAATATCCACAAGGTGTCGGATTAACGCCTGCCCGACAAAGCCGGTTCCACCGGTGACAAGAATCATACCCCTGGATTATAGCAGAGGCCGCCTTTCTGGCACTATTCTTGCTACCTGTCAGAGCATGAACACTCTTCCAACGCTGCGTTCTCCTCTGTCTGGCGGGCGGCGTCTGGGCTTCCACTACTACCCAGACACGCTCCATTATCGTGAGACCGACCTGGATGCCTGGGTCCCGGTGTTGCAGGGGTTGGGGGCCGCCTGGTTGGTGCTCCTGTCCGAGACCGGCCGCGCCATCCCAGAAGCGTTTCTCACCGGCCTGCTGAACGCCGGTATCGAGCCGATCATTCACTTCAAATGCGGCGTCGATTCTACCTTCGATTGGCGCGAGGCGCGCCCATTGTTCGAAGCCTATGCCCGTTGGGGAGTCCGCTATGTCATCTGCTATGACCGTCCCAATGCCCGCTCGGCCTGGCCGGCGCGCAGTTGGGTCCAGCAAGACCTGGCGAAGATCTTCCTGGACCGCTTTCTCCCGGCGGCGAATCTAGCCATCCGGCAGGGGATGGTTCCCATCTTCCCGCCGCTGGAGCCGGGCGGCAGTTATTGGGATACGGCTTTTTTACGCTCTGCCTTGCAGGGCATGGTGGAGCGCCAGGAAGATCAGCTCTTGCGGGGCATGGCCCTGGCCGCCTATGCCTGGACGGGCGGGCGCTCGCTCAACTGGGGGGCCGGCGGGCCAGAACGCTGGCCCCAGGCGCGCCCTTACCACACCCCGCCCGGCAGTCAGGATCAGCGCGGATTGCGCATTTTCGACTGGTACCAGGCCGTGGCCCAAGATGTGTTGGGACGCAGCGTTCCCATCTTTCTCTTGCAGGTCGGTACCCCTGCCGACCCCGAAGCCTCTCCAACCTCATCTACAGCCAGCGAGTCGGCTTATGCGCGCGGCTGCGCCGCCATTGCCCGCCTGCTGTTTGGCGAACCCGACCCCGGCGTGGACGAGCCAGAAGACCAGCTCCAACCCATCCCCCCCCAGGTGGTCGCGGGGTGTTTCTGGCTGCTGGCCGCCGACGCAGACAGCCGCTACGCCCCCCAGGCCTGGTTCCAGCCGGCCCCCCAGGAAGATGCCAGCGCCGGCCCCTGGGTCGAGACTGCCGCCTGCGCCCCCCTGCGCGCCCTGAACCTACAACACAACCGCCCGGCGGCGGGGCAGGCCAAAACCGGTGGCCTGGAAGATCAGCCGGAGAGCCGCCCCTTGTTGCGCCATTATTTACTGCTCCCCGGCCTGGAATGGGGCATTTCGGACTGGTATTTAGAACTGGCCCGCCCTTTCATTAAAAAACACCGCCCCGCCATTGGTTTTTCCATCGAAGAAGCCCGCTTGGCGGCCCGCGTCACGGTTGTGGGTCAGGTCCCTGGTTTTACCCGCGAAGTCTTAGACGCCCTCCAACAGGCCGGTCGCCAGGTGGAATGGATTGATGGGGATGGCACGACAATTGCAACACGATTCGCAGAGATGTAAAGAGGTGACGGAGATATGATGACATCTACAGGCTCAAAAAACGTTCAGAATACGCCCATCCAGGCCAGCAAGCCCACCATCAAGATCATCGGGTTGGGGGGCGGCGGCTCCAACGCCGTCAACCGCCTGGTGGAGCTGGGGCTTCAAGATGTGGAATTTATCGCAGCCAACACCGACCTGCAGGCCCTCAACCAAAGCCTGGCGCCGCGCAAGGTTCAGCTTGGCCCGCGGCTGACGCGCGGCCTGGGCGCCGGCGGCAATCCCAAAGTGGGCGAAGCCGCCGCCGAAGAGAGTTATAAAGACCTGCTCGCCGTCCTCGACGGGGCCGACATGGTCTTTCTCACCGCCGGTATGGGCGGCGGAACCGGAACCGGCTCCATCCCCGTAGCCGCCCGCGCCGCCCGCGAGGTGGGCGCAGTCACCGTTGCAGTGGTGACGACCCCCTTCTCCTTTGAAATGGGCCGCCGCCAGAAGAACGCCCGCGAGGGCTTGGCTCGCTTACAGCCCCAGGCTCATACCCTCATCACCGTCCCCAATGATCGTCTGCTCCATATCGCTCCCAAAAATCTCACCCTCGATCTGGCCTTCCACCTCGCCGATGACGTGTTACGCCAGGGTATCCAGGGCATCGCGGAACTGGTCACGCAGCCCGGCCTCATTAACGTTGATTTTGCCCATATCCGCCAGGTCATTCAGGTGGGCGGCGGCGCGCTGATGTCTATTGGCTTTGGCGAAGGCGAAAGTAAAGCCCGCAAAGCCGTCGAGCAGGCTCTCCACCACCCCCTGCTCGAAGCCATCAGTGTCGAAAGCGCCACCGGCATCATTGCTAATTTCACCGGCGGCTCAAACCTCACTTTCTTTGAAGTAGTAGAGGCCATGGAATACCTCCAGAGCCTCACCCATGACCAGGCCGAGATCATCCCCGGCGTCATTAACGACCCGCGCATGGATTACCGCGCCCAGGTCATCCTGGTCATCACCGGCCTGGGCGCAACCCCCGTGGATGCCCCGGCGCTCAAGACGCAGTCCGCCGCCCCCTCCCGCTCCCTTTCCGAAGTCCCCGCCCCGGTGGAGAACTTCGTTGCCCAGCGCCAGGTCGCCTACCCACCAGCCAACAGCGGCGGAGCTGGCGGAACAGCCGGACGCTTGTCGGGCAGCGCCGCCGCTCGCAGCCCACTGCCAGCCGAGCATGAGCCCCCCACCATCGCTCCCGCAGATGTGGACCTGCCGGCCTTTATGCGCCGCCGCTTCCGCTAATGGGAGGGTACAAACCGGACTAATCAGGTTGAGTTTATATCCCTTTTATGGAATTTTACTGCCGTAGAGGTTAAAATAAAGATGTTCGCTCATTTTACAACTTCAATCGAACTCTGGTTTTTAGATCTCTTCATCCGCCTGCTTAGTCATCCGGGTGTGGTTTATTTCTGGCGTGCGCGTCTCAACTCGTCCTCTTTCCCGCGCCTGATTTTCTTCTACAGTCTCGTGTTTTCAGTCTTTGGCGTGATGGGCTTCCTTAGTGGGTATGTGGTCGTGGTTTTGCAGCTTTTCAGATAAAGGTGATCGTATGCCGAAGCTGATCGTGAAGTTTTTGGGGGTACTGGCGATCTTGCTGCTGCTGGTGGGGTATTCGGCGGCGCAGGCGCGCGCCGCCAGAGGTGTTCCCGGCTCGCAGGAATTCGCTTTTGGAGCGATCCTGTATGCCGGGCAGCCCGCTTCGCTTGAACAGGGCCTTGCTCTGGCAGGTGAATTGAGACCAGATTGGCTTTACGTGCCGGTATCGTGGGCAGAAATCTTTCCCGCGCCGGAGCGGTCGAGCTTGGGCGCGCTCGACCGGGTGATGGCGGCGGCCTCGCAGCGCCAGATTCCGGTGGTCATCAGTCTGCATTCCGCCCCATCCTGGGCGATGACCCCCACCGGCCCGGACCCCGCCCTGACCGCCCAAATCAGCCTGTTCCTGGTCAAACAGTACCCAGGACAGGTGCAAGCCATCGAGCTGTTCCCCCGCGCCAACACGGCCCAGGGCTGGGGCAGCCGCCCCGACCCGGCCGCCTACCTGAACCTGTTCCGCGCGGTGCGCCAGGCGCTCCAAAACGAGAATATCTCAGTCATATTGGCGGCGGGCGGCTTACAGCCTTTGCCCGCTTCTCCGTCCGCGGAAGATATGAATGACCTGGCCTTCCTGCAGGGCCTTTACGATGCTGGCGCGCAAGAGTGGGTGCAGGTCCTCAGCCTTCAGTTTGTCGAACTGACCGGCGAGCCGCTGACCGCCCCCGCCGATGGCGAGTACCGCGTTCTGCGTCATTACGAGCAGGTGCGTCAGGTCATGGTCGCCAACCGTCACCTCAACGGCCTGTTGTGGATCACGCATCTCAACCTTCCATCCGGTCAGGTGAACCCCGGCGATGCCGTCTACCAGGATGCATCCAAACAGGCCGATTGGTTGAAGCGGGCTTATGTGCAACTGCGCTCGCAGTTGTACATTGGGGCGGCCTTCCTTGTGTCATTGAACCCTTCCGACCCTCCCCAGGGGGCCGCAAGCCTGATCCAGGCGGATGGAACGCGCCACCCGTTTTCAACCACTTTGAAAGAACTGGTGTACCAGAACAAAAAGACCAGCGCCATGGAAAAGCCCGGACGGCCCAAAGACGGCAGCCTGAACAAGCTCCGCCAGTGACCGCCGAATTGGATACAATGAGGTCATGTCAATTGCCCGCTGTGCCAGTCTCCTCGTTATGTTGATGGCTTTGGCCTCCTGCCAGTCTGGAACCCCGTCTCCGGCGGCGCCGGCCTCCAGCACGCCCATTCCGGCTTCACAGACCCCCACGCTCACGCCCACTCCCACGCCGACCTTCACGCTTACCTTCCCCCCGACCCTCACCTTCACCCCTACCGCGACTGCTACGATCACGCCGACGCCAGAGCCGTATGGTTGCCAGCCCCCGCCCGATGATTACGAGCGTGTGGAGGTCAACGGTTGGGTCCTCAACCGCCGCACCCTGGCAATGCTTGAACATGCCGCCCGGCTGTACGGCGGTGAGTTGGAAATTACCGGTTATGCCATCACCCAGGGCAGTTACCACGATAACGGCGCGGCCAGTTTTGGCACGCACCTG
Organism: Anaerolineaceae bacterium; assembly: GCA_034434155.1. Taxonomy (GTDB): domain Bacteria; phylum Chloroflexota; class Anaerolineae; order Anaerolineales; family Anaerolineaceae; genus DSYU01. Next base: position 2,756 of record DAOUAC010000174.1, on the reverse strand, counting down.
GGCGGCGGCGCGGTAGACCTTTCAGTGATCCGCAAAGGAACCTGGGAAGTGTTGTGGGAGGATATCGAACCGCTCATCCGCGCCCTGCGCGCGGCTGGCTTTGCCGCCTGGCTGCGCGACCTGGACGAACTCTACCCCGGCTCGCCTATTCACATCCACGCCGTTGCCATCGGTGACCGCGAGCTTTCGCCTGCCGCTCAGGACCAGCTCACCGGCCCGCGCGGTTATTTCTACGGCCTCACCGGCATCCCTTATGGCGACCCCATGCCAGACCGTCACGGCGGCCCCATTCTTTGCCAGTGGATGATTGACTTGGGGTATCAGGACCTGCGCGCGCCAACTGCCTCTGCGCCTTAACTCAAAGTTAAACGGTTTGCTTAACGGCCTGTTACTAACCTTGCGGATTTGTAAACAAGATTCAGGCGCTTTTGCTTGAATGTCACGGTGGTATTTTTTACAATGGGATCAGCAGAAGCAGGCCCAACAACCGGCCTGATGAATGAGGACCCGCAATGAGTAAACAACGGACAGCGCTAATCGTCGAGGATGACGAAAACCTTGCCTTTATCTTTTCCTATGCGTTGCAGGCCGCGGGTTATCAGACAGCGGTGGTAAGCGAGGGTCGAGATGCCTGGCGCCGCCTGGAAGAAACCCTGCCTCACATGGTCGTCCTCGATTTGCACCTGCCGCACCTGGCCGGCTCAGAGATTCTCAAGCGCATCCGCAGTACCGAGGCGACTAAAAAGATGCGCGTAGTCATTGCAACTGCCGATGACCGCCTGGCCGAACAAATTGGCCGGCAGGCCGATGTCATCCTGATTAAACCCATCAGCGTCGCCCTTCTGCGTGAACTGGCCTTGCGCTTTGGTCAGGAACTCTCCTAATAAATATAACTGACGAATTAAACCACTCTATTGCTGATGCGGCCAACGACATTCAGAAGGAACGGCTCGGAAAAGCCGCCAATGAAGGACAGCACTGCCAGCGTGGACGAATTTTGTTCTGCAAGATTCTCAATGTTCAATAAACCGCTTGAAAAAACCAGGTATACAACCAGGGCGGCCGTCGCTCCAGTCATTACCTGAGCCCAGAAAACGGACCAGGTAGACATCAGCGACCGGATCCCTAAGGGAATCTCCTGGTTCTTTCCCGCGCGGGCTTCGTTCGAGAGAGGTTGCTGGCTGAGTCTGGTTGCCCGAGCAAGGACGCTGCCAATAGCTCCGATGAAAAGGCTCATCAAAACAGTCACCGTGTTTGCTCTGATCACATTTATGTCCGGAGTAGACTGGAGAGCAATATAAAGCGCGCAGAAGATCAGATCCAACGCCAGCAGTGTAACCGCCATAATGTTCAGGTAAGAACGCCGCAGTGAAATCATTGCCCGATCGCGGCGATATTCGTGAGCTTGATCGCTCTGATCTTCGATCAGCCATGGCCTGACCACCCTATTGAGGGTGTTGTTTTCGTTATCGGTATGGAATTCATCATCTTTCACTACCTGGTCACGAATTTCATCTGTAATTCGAGAGCGGGGCCAGGTGTACCAGACGCTCCTAATGTAATTTGCATGACCGATGCGCAGAAGCTCGCCTTCCAATTTATCTGCGATTTCCCAGGCCATATTGAACGATATCTTCTCTGGCTGATTCAAGGGGTAAAGTAGGCATGAGAAAGTATCGTATGTCTTCTGAGAAATAATAATTGCAGGATCGTCCAGAAAGTGCTGTAGTACTTGTAGTTGAGCCAGCACTTTCTCAAGGTTTTTTACCCGGACCGGGTTTCCCCGGTCGCTTCCAATCTGTCGAATCCAGGCTGCTAGCCGTTCTGGTACAGAGGGGTAGGCTGTTGGGTAAATTTGATTTAAGTGTAGGCACAACTTCTCGCTTCTTTCTTTCAAGATCATCCATAACGCCTCATGGCAGTCCACCACCTGTTCCTTTCCTGAATATATTTGGTTTCCCATCCTAACCTCACTGTTACGATTATACATATGCGCTAACCAGAATAAACACAATTAATGATATTATAGATAAATAATTTATCAATACAAATTAATGAAGGCTTTCACAAAAATAAGACGCTCCTGGACAGCTAGGCACAACGCCGAAAGCACTTTAAAACCAGATAGCACTGCCAGGCGTTTTACCCTCGGAACAAGGTCCTGCTATACTATAGCTATGCATACCATTCAATGGGGCATGATCGGCTGCGGTGATGTCACCGAAGTCAAAAGCGGGCCGGCGTTTCAGCAGATCGAACATTCGGCGCTGATAGCCGTGATGAGCCGCGACGCCGCCAGAGCGCGCGACTATGCCGCCCGTCATGGCGTGCCAAAGTGCTATGAGCGCGCCGAAGACCTCATCCGCGACCCCCAGGTCAACGCCATTTACGTCGCCACCCCGCCCGATGCCCACTGTTCCTACACCATCATGGCGGCCCGCGCCGGCAAGCCCGTGTACGTAGAAAAGCCCATGGCGCGCACCCATGCCGAATGCTTGCAGATGATCGCCGCCTGCCGCGCCGCCGGAGTGGGGCTGTACGTGGCCTATTACCGCCGCTGCCTGCCCCTTTTCCGTAAAGTTCAAGAACTGATTGCCGCTGGCGCCATCGGCGAGGTACGCTGTGTGACTGTACAGCTAATTCACCCATTCCACCCCGGCGATGAACAGCTTCCCTGGCGGGTGCGCCCCGCAGTTGCCGGGGGCGGTTATTTTTACGATCTCGGCTCGCACCAGTTAGACTACCTCGATTTTTTG
>DAOUAC010000173.1:0-21260 GCA_034434155.1 Anaerolineaceae bacterium | reverse complement strand
CCATGATCTTCGGCCCCGGAGACATCTACCGGCGCTCCAGTTCTATCATCACCCAGGTTGCCCGGCGGCGCGTTTCCGTCACCCTGGCGGGCGGGGTGAACATCATCCACAGCGACGACGTGGTCACCGGTCATCTGGCCGCCCTGGAGCGCGGGCGCTGCGGCGAACGGTATATCCTGGGCGGCGAAAACCTCACCTTTACCGCCATTTTGCACGCCATCGCTGAGGTCGTCCAGGTTCCGCCCCCTCAATGGGTAGTACCCACCGGCCTGCTGAGGGCCGCCGCGGGGCCGGCGCAACTGCTGTCGAATTTTCTGCATCTGCCCGTCGGCGCCGACCTGCTGCGCCTGGCCGGGTATTTCTTTTTCTACGATACCACCAAAGCCAGAGAAGAATTGGCCTGGCAACCCCGTTTTTCGGCCCGCCAGGCGTTTGAAGATGCCTATCGCTGGTTTCAATCGGCTCTTTAGCCGCCGATTTCGCTCATCACGCGGTTGGTGGCAATCACCCCCTGCGCCAGGCCGTGCCCCCAAGGCTTTTGCCAGATTCCATCCAGGATCAACCGGCGCAGTTCATCGAGAGATGCTCCCTGACGCAGGGGGGTCAGCAGGTCTACTTCCTTTTCGCGCAGTAAGCACAGACGCAACCGTCCATCAGCCGTCAGGCGCGCGCGCGTGCAAGACGCGCAGAACGGCAGTGAGACCGATGAGATAAACCCTACCTCGCCGCGGGCATTGGGCAGGCGGTAGATGCGCGCCTCGCCATCCAACCTGCCGCCGTTGACCGGCTGGAGCGGCCCAAGCCGCGCCTCGATGGTTGCTATCATCTCCGCGGCCTTCACCACCTGATTCTGCTGAAATTCCGTTGCCCCGGCGAAGGGCATCATCTCGATAAAACGCATCTGCCAGGGGCGCTCAAGCGTCAGCGCCGCCAGGTCTACTACGTCGCTCTCGTTATACCCGCGCACCACGACCGCGTTGAGCTTCACCGGCGTCAGGCCCACCCGCTCGGCCTCTTCGATCCCCTCCCAGACCTGCTGGAAGGAACCCCAGCGCGTCAGGCGCTTGAACTTGGCCGGGTTGAGCGTGTCTACGCTGACGTTCACCCGCTGTAAACCCGCCGCCTTTAAGGGCGCGGCCAGCTTTTTCAACAGCACGCCATTGGTCGTCATGGACAGGCTGTTCACGCCCGGCGTGGCCGCGATCTCGCGCACCAGATCCACCACATGCGCGCGCACGGTTGGCTCGCCGCCCGTCAGGCGGAGTTTATCGAACCCCAAACCGGCAAACATGCGTACCAGGGCCAGGAGTTCATCATCCTGCATTAACTCCGCATTTGGCCTGAAGGTCATATCCTCTGGCATGCAGTAAACGCAGCGCAGGTTGCAGTGGTCGGTCAGACTGATGCGCAGATAATGAATGTTTCGCCCAAAGCGGTCTAAAGCCATGTGTTTCCGTCATCCTTGTCTAAACAGACAAATTTTATAATATTATACATAATTTCTAAAATATTGCTATCCAGAATCGGCCCTGGAACGTGGATCTATCGAAGCTATCGGGTTCGGGGGCGTTATAGGCGGATAGCCGCGCCGCCCTGGCGCTTCCATGCCGCTCCGAACCCGACCTATAAGAGTCTGTCCACCTCACGCTCCTAAAAGCAGGCGCACCGGCCCTACCAGGCCAGAAGGCTCTTGCGGCATGGAGCGGTCGAAGGGGTTGTCACTGCCCCAGGCTTTTGCCAGCGTATTGGTCACGTCAATGCGCAGGGCGTTGTCTCCGGCTCGCAGCAGGCCGGTCAGGTCGAAGCGGTAAGGCGGGCAGATGCGCGCGCCGATCGGCTTACCGTTCAGCGTAACCTCGACAATTTCGTATGCCGCGCCCAGGTCCAGCATGGCCGGACCTGCTTCATCACCGGAGGCAATGGTAAGGGTGGTTTCGTAGCGCAGAGTCCCCGAGAAGCGGGGCAGAAGGCCAGGCCGGGCTACGTTACCGGGGCCGGTCACGCGCGGCTCTTCCCGAAAGGCCCCATCTGGCCCCTCGGCGGTGGAAACCCGCCAGGGGCCGGTGAGCGCGGTCACCCGAGGCAGATCCGCCGGGCGCAGGCGGGGCGGGAGATCCGTACCGGTTTGCGCCTGGAACAGCACAAACAGTGATTCATACGGCTCAATCTCCACCGTGATCGTCGTCTTGCCCTCTCCCAATTGGTACGGCAGGTAGAAGGCGCGGTTGGCATAAGCATCATACCCCAGCGGAACGCCGTTCTCTGGCAGGGTGATGCTCGTGCGGACGGCCCGGTCGCGGCTTTCATTGGTCAAGAAGTAGACCGGCACGCCATCCTTAATATAGTGGAGTACGCGCAGGGTAGGCTCTGGCCCGGCAGTTTTGATTTCCGTCACGCTCACGTAGTTGAGATATTCCACCAGATCATTTTCACAAATCGCCGTGTTATCGCTGGCGCGCAGTTCTTCTAACAATTCCTCAAACCCGGCCCCGTTCTCACTGCCACCGATGGGAAATTCACCGGTGAACACCACTGGGATGTTGTGCCGGATCATCTGAACCAGCACCGCCAGCAGCGAGTGCGGCAGGCGCGCGGCATAGGGGACCACCAAAGCCCGGTATGATTCGCGGTGAACGCTAAAGCGGCCCTCGGCAATCTTCGTTTGCTGGGGGTCAATTAACACATCCACCGGCAGTACGTCACAATCAATCTGATCTTCCGCCAAAATGCGCACGGCGCGTTCAAACGGTTCATACGCTCCGGCCCATTCGGCTTCGGCGTGGTACAGCACTGCCACCGGGGCCACATGCACCCCACCAGACAGCAGGTAAAAGACCCGGTTGGTGTATTCCGACAGCAGGTGATAGTACTTCCACTGCGGGTTCAGCCCGCGCGCGTAAAAATGCGGGGGGCAGTCGGGGTCATTCTGGCGGGGCGAAAAGGCGTGAGGGATCAGGAAGTTCACCCCGCGCACCGCCAGGTGATCGGTAATCCACTTCATCAGCTTCAGGCCCTCTTGCCAGCCATAGGCCCCAAATGCCTCGCAAACGGTCATCCCATTTTTCTTGGGGTCCAGATGCGCCGCCGAAGACGCCATCTTAATCATGCCCCAATAGGCAAAGGCGGCATCCCATTCGGTCAAACCACCCCAAGTGATCTTGCCCCGGGTATACTCCGGCCACAGGTGATAGACCACATCCACCCCGGCGGCATCCAGCCCCTGCATGGCACGGAAGAAATGCCCCGCCCCGTAGCCCACGCGGGCGTGCGCCCCGTTTTCCTCTACCACGTGGCCGATCAGCTTTACGCCGTGAGCGCGGCACCATTCCCCCATCTGCCCCAGAAAATGCCTGCCAAACAGACGGCTGATCACATTCATGTAGGTGTAGCGGACGCGCGCCGAGAGCTTATCCCTGCCGCCGACCAGGTGTTCGACCGTGTCATACCACAGGCAGGGCAGCAGCAGGCCAAAATCGCCGCCCCAGGCTTCGCCCAATTGAGCCAACAGGGTAGGAGCGTAAGGCAGTACGATTCCCGGAGTGCCGAGCGAGGTCTGATAAGATGCCTGACTGCCAAAGCGCGGCTCATCGGTGAAAAACCCGGCAATGGTTTTGCCAAAATGGTGCGCATAGCGCCGGTAATGTTCCTCGTACACAATATCCAGGTAAGCCCGCACCGGGGCCGGCTCCAGCGGGTTGAGGTAATCGCGGGTATGTTCCTCGCCGCCATGGCGGGTGGAAAACAGGATAAACACGCGCCAGCGCCCCGCCGGAACGTCCCAATATAAGATTCCGTCACTGACCAGGTGGGTCAGGTCCACCAGCGAAGCGTCATCTAATTCATCTCCGTCCCCGGCCAGGCTGGCGGCAATCACCCGCACCAGCCGGTCGCCGTCCGCCAGCCAGGGCCGGACGAAAAACGAGCTACCTTCCAGCGGGCCTACTGCATCAATGTGTTTTTCGGCCAGGTAGATTTTTAAAAACTCGGGGTGGGCATCGCGAATTTGCCCGGCGGCGAAGCCGCTGGGGTAATCTTTATCGTCAAACAGCCAGACCTGCATCCCCAGTTTGCCCGCCTCATCCAGAATGATGTCCAGGTCGCGCCACCAGCGCGGCCCTAAGAAATCGGGGTGCGGGCGCGATTCGATAATCATCCCCCCTACGCCGCCTTCACACATCTTACGGATTTCCTCACGCAGCACACTTTCGCTCTCACCGTGCTGCCAAAACAGCGGCGCAATGGCGTTGGGTAAGGGTTTCTGGTTCAGGAGCGCATCCAGGGGATTCATAGGCCGTCCTCTTGTTGTGTCACAAAATGTCCTGCTGTTTTGTGGCGTGAGCGGCTCCGCCGCCCACCGCCACCCAACAGGCAGTTGTCAGGATCCGTCTTATTGTACTTGAAATGAGACCGTCTCCGACTCGCCGCGATTGCCGGCCGGGTCGAAGGCTTCGATCTTGAGGGTATGGCGGCCCGGTCTGGGCTGCCATGTGAAGACATAGGGGGCCTGAAGGCTCTCCCCCACGATTTTACCGTCCACCTGCCAGACCACCCGGCTGATTCCCACCGCGTCGGTCACTTCGGCCCGGAAGGTGATGCTCTGCTGGCGGTCCAGTTCAACGGTCTGCCCTGGAAGGGGATAGTCTATCCGCGCCTGGGGCGCAGTGTTATCAACCGTCACCTGGATCACGGCTGTTTCGACCTGTTGATTCTGGCGCACCACCATCAACCGGATGGCATACAGCCCTTCTAACCCGCTGGTGTCCCAGACGCCCAAAACGCTGTCCTGCACCGGGGACTGACCTTCACTCTCTGGCGTGATAATCAGCCAGTCGCGCGGGTTTAGCCCCTGCCCGGCCTGAAGCTGGAAAAAGCGAAAATCCTCTCCGGCTGCCGTCCCACGGATATTCACTTTACCGCTGACATAGGCAAATGACGCTGGCGAATCAATGCGCACCTCTGGCGAAGGCTGTAATGGCTGGATGGCATCATAATCCTCTGGCGGCAGGGGCAGGCCGGCAGAAAGCACCCAGGCGCGTGCTTCGGGTGGGGCCACCAGAAAGACCTTCTCTTCCACCAGTGCCGGCGGCGTAAATACCGTCGCCAGGCGCCCGGTTTCGCGGTTGATCTCTACGACCTGGTAGAGCGAATCATACGCATTCGGCTCGTTGCCCTTCAAGAACACTTCGCTGACCACGTTGGGACAGGCCGGGGTGGGCAGTTGGCCCGATGGGTCGCACACTTCCACCCGCGCGATGCCGGGCGGCTCGCGCCAGTCTTCGGGGGGCGCTCCGGCGCTCATATACTGCATCAACGCATGCCAGATTCCAGCCGAAAGGCGCTCGTCCAGGGGCTGTGCGGGGGGCTGGGCTTCTGGCAAACCCACCCAGACCAGAGCCAGGCGCTGGGGGGTATATCCAACCGTCCAGGTCTGGCTGCCATCGCGCACCCGCCCCACGCGCGCGCCAGCGGGGCGGCCAATTTCGAGCAGGTTGGGGTAACCCAGGCTGGGCCAGCGCGCCGAGGCATCGCTCAGCACGTGGTGAATCAGGTAGGCCAGCGGGGCGCTCAATACGGCCTGCGATTCGGGCTGGCGCGCATCCAGGATCACCTGCCCCTCGCCCAAGGCTTCCGCGCCGGTCATCGCCTCTACGTACAGCGCCGTGTAGGGTTTGATCTCACCGCCTATTCCCTGGCGCTGGCCGCTGTTGAAGCCCTGCGCCGCAATAATGGCGTAAGCCTGCGCCAGGTCCACCGGAGAAGCACTGCCCCCACCGTATAACAACTGCCCCGGCGACAGCTCTTCCGCCGCGCTCTCCGCCAGCCCCTCCAATCCCAGGGTTTCCAGCAACTGCCAGACGTTTTGCTCTCCCACCTGTTCGACCATTTGAGCCAGGGGCGTCAGGTAATCGTTGGCGAGCGCCATGCGCAGGCGCACCGGGCCGTGAAACGACCCGGTTGGGGCCTGTTGCGCGCCGTCCTCCGGTTCCTCTGATAGGCCAGCGGGAATATCCCAAACCAGGCTGGCCGGGCCATAACCGCGCGCAAAACCGGCCACTGCCGCCAGCGGGGCCAGCAGTGAGCCGGGCGCGTGCGGCAGGATTTTCTCTCCCTCGCCCTGTAAAGTGGTATCACCGCTGAGAGCCAGCACTTCGCCGGTGCGCGGGTCCAGCACCACCCCACTGGCGGCCAGGTCCTCGGGCAGTGCCGCGGCGCCGGGCGGCAGGGTGGGAAGCAGACGCGCGGCCTGGCAGGGACTGCCATCGGGCCGCGTAACCGCATCTCCCTCTTGCCCGTGCAGGCGAAGTAATTGAACGCGCATCAGGCAGTTGAGTTCGATCTGCAAGTTGTAATCGAGGGTAGTAATCACGCGCAGGCCGCCGCGCTCCAGGCGCTCGCGGCCAAAACGATCAGCCAGTTGATCTACTGCCAGCCGCGCAAAAGCCGGGACCAGCGAGGCGCTCTCCGGCACGCTTTCCATAAAGGGAACCGCCTGCGCGGCGGCCCGCTCCAGCTCTGCGGCGGTGATGACGCCGCGCGCCCGCAAAAGCTCCAAAACCTGCTGTTGGCGCTCGCGGGCTGCCAGAGGCGCGTCGATGGGGTTCAGCGCCGGAGCCTGGTGCGCCGCGACAATCACGGCGGATTCGGCCAGGCTCAACGCTTCCACCGGGCGGTCCAGGTACAGCCGCGCCGCGCTGCCGGCCCCATAGGCCAGGCGGCCAAAGTAGGCGCTGTTTAAGTACCACTCTAACACCTGGGCACGGCCAAAAACCGCCACCATCTGAGCGGCCAGCAGGCGCATGCGCAGAGCGCGGCGCAGGCCGGGCGGCTCTTGCCATAAAAGCAGGTTGAGCGCCAGACGCTCGGCAATTGTGGCCGGTTCCGCGCTGCGAAGGTGTCCCAGCGAGACCCCCGCGCTCTGCCAGAAACCCGGTTCCAATACCCCCACAACGGCGCGTACCAATTCCGGCGAGAAATGCTCCGCGCGGTTGGGGTCCAGGTAAACGTAGCGCCGTGGAATACCGGGGATCTCCAGGCTGTAGATCACCTGGGTTCCACTGCGGTCGTACAGGCGGGTCGGCTGGAGCAGTGGACCCCCGACGGGGTCGAGCAGTTGCGGCAGGTAATGGATGGAGGGCAGTCCGGCAGTGAGTTCGGCGTAACCCAGCCCCACAGCCAGCACCCATAATACCACCAGGGCCAGTCCGGCAGCGGCGCACCCCAGCCCAGAGCGGCTCAGGCGGCGAGTCACAGCGCGCGCGCGGGCTTGCTGGCGGCGCTGCCGGCGGTTTACCAGGGAGTACAACGGCACGGGGCGCACAGGGCTACACGAGGTCAGGGTTTGCGAGTTTGCGTTGGGCGCGGCGTGGCGCTGGGTTTGGTGGTCGCCGTTGGGACGCGCGTTTGGGTGCTGGTGGGGGTGCGCGTTGGCGTCACCGTTGGCGTGAGGCGAGTTAGTTCTGCCACGCGCTGTTGGGCGAATTCCAGCCATTCAGACGACGCGCTGCCTTTGGGCAGGGCCAGCAGGGCGTTCCAGGTGCGCAAAGCAGGGCCAAACTCTCCCAAAGCCTCCAGCGACTGGCCGCGCCAGTAATACAATTCGGCTTTCTGCGCATCGGTCTTCGCCAGGCCGCTGGTGCGCTCCAACTGCATGTACCCATCTCCAGGGTAGTCCAGCAGCATCAAGGCCCTGGCAATTCCAATGCCAGCATCGAACGAGTCAGACTGTAAGCTCAGCGCCGCGCGAAAATCTTCCAGCGCCTTTTCGCCCTCTTGGCGCTCCAGGTACATCTGTCCCCGGCGCAACAGGGCTTCGTACAGGTTCTTATCCAGCCGCAAAGCGCGGTCAAGCGACTGGAAAGCCTCGTCACTCAAGCCAGCGGCTTGTTGGGCGCGAGCCAGCCATACCCAGGCAACCGCATCCTCTTTTTCATATTGGGTATAGGTCAACAGCGGTTCCAGCGAGCCTTCCAGGTCGCCCTGGGCCTGCAAAATCTGGCCGATCAGCCGGTACGCCGGCAGCATGGTGAGGTCCAGATCGCGGGCTTTCCTGGCGTTTGCCAGAGCGTTTTGAAAATCGCCTTCTTCGAGGTAAGCCATGCCCAGGTACAGGTATAACTGCGCGGAAGATGGCATCAACGAGGTTACCCCCTCTAACACCCCGATTGCTTCTTCAGGCGCATCGTTCTGGATGTGCAGAAGCGCCAGTTCCAGATAAGCCTCGCCATAATTGCCATCTTTCTCGATAGCGGTCTCCAGCTCGATTTGGGCCTGGCGCACATCTTTGGGGTTGCGCCCCAACGTAGCCCGCGCGCGCCCCAGGTAGGCTGGTGCAAAATTGGGGTCAATTTCCAGCGCCCGGTTATAACTCTTGAACGCTTCGGCATAATTACCTTCAGCGCGATAGGTTTCGCCGATATAGTAATGCGCGTCAGCGGCGCGCGGCTCGGCTGTGAGCAGGTCATTCATAAAGCGCCGCACCGTCTCCCAATCGCCGCGACTATAAGCGCGGATGGCCGAGCGGTAGGCTTCATTGGCCGGGTGGGGAGTGTTCACGTAGATCGGCGTGGGGGTATAGGTGGCCTCCAGCAGCAGCGCCAGCGGCGTTGGCTGAATGGTTCCCGTTGGGGTGACCAATACCGTAATCGTCGAGGTCAGGGATGGCGTCCAGGTAAAGCGGCGGCCCGCCACGCCTCGGTTGCGGTTGCGGTCCTGGAACTGGCCCAACACGGCAAACAGGATCAGCCCAATCACCACCACGAAAGCCACACCGAGCAAAGCCAACTGCCGGGCAGGAAGGCCTTTGCGCTCTTCTTCCTGTTCTGCAAACAGCTTCGACTGCCAGTTACGCCGCTGGTAGCGCCCTGGCAGTACCTGACTCTCATCCACTGGCCCCGCGCCCATCATTGCCAGCCCGCGTTTGGCCGCCGCATTGAGCGGGTCTAGTTGTAGAGCTTTGTTCAGGCAAAAAGCGCGTTCTTTGGCCGTCTCCACCACCGCGCTCATCCAGATCCAATACTCCGGGTTATCCTGAGTGGTTTTGAGCAGACGAGTGAGCAAATCGCGGGCGCGCGCCCGGTTCCCGGCCTGGATGGCCGCGAGGGCTTCCTGGAACATCGTATCTTGTGCATTGGGCATAGGATGAGTCTAGCACAGCCATAAAGTTAGGGCAAGACCATCCACAAATGCAGGGGCATTTGAAAAGGAAAAGCAAGGTTATAATGGCAACAATGCGATCTTTCAAGTTCCTCTTGTTGATCCTGGTTGTGCTCGTGGCTGTCGGCTGTGCCGCCGCGCCCACCAACGATCCCACCCAACCGGTACCAACCCCAACCCGCAGCGCCCGCCTAACCCCCTACCGCTCGCCTACGGCCAGCGTCACGTCGACAGCGGCGCTAGAAACGGCTACTCCCACGCCCATCCCTTCTCCCACGCTCACCCCGCGCACCCATGAAGTTCAAAAAGGGGAAGATTTGTTTGGGATTGCCCTGCGGTACGGCATCTCCCTGGAGGCCATCAAGACGGCCAACCCTACAGTCAACCCGCAATTCCTGAGCATCGGCGCACGCCTGACCATCCCCCACGCCGAAGCCCCGCTCGTCACCCCCACGCCGCAAAATGCCGCGGCTATCACCCCCACACCCGCGCCAGTTGAACCAGGCGCGGCTCACTGCCTGCCTTCCGCCGAAGGCGGGGCCTGGTGCTTCCTTCCAGTGCGCAACCCTTACGATTTTCCCCTCGAAAACTTAAGCGCCCTCATCCGTCTGGTGGATGCAGATACGCAGGCCATCCTGACGCAAACGGCTTTTCTCCCACTGGATATCCTGCCGCCGGGCGCAACGCTGCCGCTGATGACTTTCTTCCCGCCGCCCCGCCCGGCCCCCTATCTGGTGAGCGGTGAGATTCTCACCGCCCTGCCCCAACCCACTGGGGATGGCCGCTACCTGACTGCACGGGTGGAAGACCTTCAGGTGACGCGGGAAGAAGGTGGGCGATCCGCTGACCTCCGCCTGACCGTTGCTATCGCCCCGCCAGACGCATCTGCCGGGGTGGTGCGGGTGGCGGCTGTCGCCTATGACGCTGAAAACCGGGTGATCGGCGTGCGGCGCTGGGAAAGTGAAAACGCTTCGCCCCTGCCCGGTGGTGAAGCGCTGCCTGTTACTCTGCGCGTTTACAGCATCTCCGGCGTGATTGACCACGTGGAGGTTTTTGCCGAAGCCCGCCCGTAACGAGGGGCAGGCATCGAGTCCTCAAATAGACTTGAGCATTTTCGGATCGGTTATTTTGATTTCCAGATCAGGTAGCTCTGCATATCACAGATGGGTTGTTCTGAGGGCAGGTTGAGGCAGACCTGATAGATGATTCGGTCGCCGTGTTCCAGGCTGGAACGCGGCGGGATCACCACTACCGAACTCCCCTGTGGATCCGTCGGCGGGAAGAAATAGCGGGCCACCGTCGCATCGGGATAGGTGATCACCAGGGTAGCCTCGACCCGGTCGAGCGGCTTCACTTCGCCGCTCTGCCCCGACTTCTGCTGTACGACAATGCGCACGAACTGCTCTTCGCCGGGGTTCAGGTTGGGCTTATCCACGCCCGAGGCCAGGGTAATTCGGTCGGGGGTGAAGATCTTCTCCGGCGTCGGAACCTGTTCGGGGGGCAGTGTGCCGATCAGTTGGCGGCCCAGGGGTTTTAGGCGGACCTTGAGCGAAGAACTGGCCGCCGGGTCGTAGATCAGGCAGTAGTTTTCAAAACACTGCTGATACAGGTTTTGGTCGGCAAGCCGCACCACTTCAGAGATGGGCTTCCCTGAAAGATCATACCCACCGTGCAGGGCAATGAACTTATCGAAGTCCGTCGGGATGTTATGCCCCAACCCGGGCTCGATTTCATAAAACACCAGCTTTTCGTGGCTTTTTGGGGGAACCAAAGGGCCGGGCACAATACTGAGCATTTTCGTTAACGGACGCAGGCCCACCACGCTGGGGTCCTCTGGCAGGCCGTAAAAAACCGCGTTAGTATAGACCTGCTCCAGATAGCCATCGGATGCAACACGCGGCTGCAGCAGAGGCTCACCAAACACCCCTGGCCCACCCAAGCGGCCAATACTCGGCGCGAAAGGCTGGGCAATCTGGTTCGATTCGATAATGCCCCAATATTCGTTGAGCTTATACGAACACTGCGCTCCACACAGGTAAGCCCCGTAGGAAATTAACTTCACCTCGCCATTGGGGCTATTCATGTTCTGGTAGAAGCCAACGTTCTCGAAATACTGCTCAACACGCTGGAGCTTATAGTTATGCCGCAGTCTGGTGAGAGGCCGGCCCACATACCGCGCGCCATACAATCGGTCGTAGGGGGTGACGAATTTTTCGTAGATCAGAATCCCATCCACCACCCGCCCCCCTTCTGGGGATAGGCCAGAGTCAATCGGCGCATCTTCCTGCAGGTTCAAATCTTTGCCCAGGGGATACAGGCTAAACCGATCTGGGCCGGTGATCTGGCTGTTGAAGCACATCAGAACGGCTTCGGTAAACTGGCATCTCAGGTTCCCTTCGCGCTCTTCCACCAGCGAAATGGCCGGGCCTAACACCTGCCGCCCTCCCAGGGTTTGGTAAAACTCCTTAAAAACTTTGTCGACGGGATACTCCCGCGGGGCCACCGCAGTTGAGGTTGGCAAATGCTTCACCCCACCACTCACGCTGCTCACCGTGATGGGTTCACAGGCAGACAGGAACACAGCCAGGATCGTTAAAATGAGATAAGTGGGCTTCTCTAAAAAAGCTTTACGCAGCAAACTCTTTCTCCGTCCCAACCGGGGCCAATCGAACGAAAATATCCTGATCGTCTCGTGAACTGAAGCCAAGATCCTATCCATATGACCAACTCCGCCATAGAGGTCATAAAAAGGAACAGAACGGCAAAGTGCTGCGGCCAGAGCCGTCCCCCCCAACGGCGTTAGTCATCCTTTATGTGCTGTTCTTGTAGTTTTATAACCGGTCTTAATCTCACCATTCTGATTTACTTTCAATCCGAAACCAACTACGCGCACACACTTATATTTATTATACATCAATTTTTACGGTTTGTTTACAAGAAATTTTGGGTTTGTTGTTGGTAAAACCAATTAACTGCGTTGCAATTGCATATTAAATTTACGCAAATAAGATATTGTAATAAAAAAGCCCGGGGGCAGCCTCGGGCTGTATATGGAACTTTTGCACTGGGCCGGACAACCGGCGTACCGCAGTGCAACGGTCAGGGATGCCGCCTACTTGCTCCCGGTAGAGGCGGTAGAACTTGAATCAGATGAGCTTTTTGCGCCCTTTTCCGATGAAGAAGTCTTGCTGTCGCTGTCGCCAGCGGCTTTCTCGTCGCTGTGCGCGCTCGAGCGCCCACCCGAAGGCGAGCGATGGTCGGTCGCGTAAAAGCCGGAGCCTTTAAAAACAATCCCAACAGGCGTATAGACTTTGCGCAGCGATTTCTTGCCGCATTCCGGGCAGCGCGTCAGCGGAGCGTCGCTGAACTTTTGATTGCGCTCAAATTGCACACCGCAGTCTTCACACCGGTAGGTATAGATTGGCATAGCTGTAACCTCAAACTATCTTTCTTACAGAATCATAACTGTTGCTTCTAATCTGTGTATTATACGACCGACAGCCCTCCCGTGCAAGAGATTTTTTAGAACTGTCTCAGGTAGACGGTCGAAGAGTTATTCATTGACCAGCGTACCTACCGGCTCGCCCCGCAGAGCGTTCACCAAACCCTGTTCATCCCACAGGTTGAGAACCAGGATCGGCAGTTTGTTTTCCATGCACAGGGTCAGGGCGGTGCTGTCCATCACCCGCAGGCGCAAATTGATCGCATCAATGTACGAAATGTGCTCAAAGCGTTTGGCGGCCGGGTTTTGCTGGGGGTCGCTGTCATACACGCCATCCACTTTGGTGGCCTTGATTAACACCTCCGCGCCGATTTCGGTGGCGCGCAGCGCGGCGGCAGTGTCTGTGGTAAAGAAGGGGTTGCCGGTTCCACCGCCAAAAATGACCACCCGGCCTTTCTCTAAATGGCGGATCGCGCGGCGGCGGATATATGGCTCGGCTACTGAGCGCATTTCAATCGCCGACTGCACGCGCGTCACCACATCCAGCGATTCGAGCGCATCCATCAGCGCCAGAGCATTCATCACCGTCGCTAGCATCCCCATATAATCGGCGGTGGCCTGGTCCATCCCCTGGTTCACCCCAACCCGCCCGCGCCACAGGTTGCCTGCTCCAATCACAATTGCCACTTCCACGCCCAATTCGTGGATGGTGCGCACGCGCTTGGCGATATCCAGCGCGCGGTGCGCGTCAATGCCGAAACCCTCATCGCCGGCCAGGGCTTCTCCGCTCAACTTGAGCAGGATTCGATGGTATTTAAGACCTTCCATACTTTTCTCCAGATAAAAAAAGCCCAACCTTGCGGTTGGGCTTCGATATTACTCCGATGCTTCGCCTAACTGCCAACGCTGGAAACGCCGGATGACGACGTTTTCTCCTAACGCGACCAGGTTTTGATTATAGAAATCTTGAATTTTCATCGACTCATCGCGGATGTACGCCTGGCGCATCAGCACCGTCTCATCCTTGAACTTATTGAGGTATCCCTCGACGATGCGGGGGATAATCGCCTCTGGCTTGCCCTCTTCGCGGGCGCGGGCCGCGGCAATCGCCGCTTCGCGCTCGAGGACGGCCGCAGGAATATCTTCTTCGCGCACGTAGATGGGGGCTGCCGCGGCAATTTGCAGTGCAATTTCGTGAGCAAATTTGCGGAAATTCTCAGAGCGAGCCACAAAATCGGTTTCGCAGTTCACTTCCACCATCACGCCTACGCGCCCGTTGCCATGCGAGTAGAGTTCAATCACGCCTTCCGAGGCCGTCCGGTCGGCGCGCTTGGCCGCCATTGCCAGGCCCTTCTCGCGCAAATAATCAACGGCCTTGTCATAGTCACCATTGGCCTGTTCCAAAGCCTTACGGCAATCTAAAACGCCAGCGCCGGTGGCTTCGCGCAGTTGCTTAATCATTTCAGTTGTAATAGCCATTGCCTGTAGTCCCTTACCTTAGTTCTATGATGTAACCCAAGCGCGTTGCGCGCTCCTATTCTTCGCTGACGTCTTCCACTTCCTCTTCAGCGCCCACTTCAGCCGGCCGGCGGCCACTCAACTTGGCAAGGGTAGCCTCGCCGAGCAGTTCGTGATCGTCCAGATCCTCATCCAAAACGATCGCTTCTCTGGGCAGCCGGGCGCGCGGCGCGCCAACTGTGGCCGCAGGCGCGGAAGCTTCTTCTTCGACAATCTCTTCCTTGCGCATGGCTTTGCCTTCTAACACGGCGTCGGCAATTTTGCCGACCAGCAGCTTAATAGCGCGGATGGCATCGTCATTGGATGGAATCACGTAATCAACGCCGGTCGGGTCGCAGTTGGTATCGACCAGGGCAATGACGGGGATATTCAGCTTGTTCGCTTCGCTGACGGCGGTGGTTTCGCGGCACACGTCCACGATGAAAACGTAATCGGGCAGGCGCTTCATCTTGCGCAGACCGCTCAGGCGCACTTCCAGGCGGTTGATTTCGCGCTGGATCAGCAGGCCCTCTTTTTTGGTCAGGCGGTTGATTTCGCCGCTGTCGCGCAGGCGCTCCAGGCGGTCCAGTTCCTGCACCCGTTGGTACATGGTGGTCCAGTTGGTCAGGATACCGCCCATCCAACGCTCAGTAACGTAGGGCATTCCACAACGAATGGCCTCTTCGCGGATCGTTTCCTGCGCCTGACGTTTGGTTCCCACAAACAGGATCGTGCCGCCGCCCGCCACGCAGTCTCGCACGACATTGTAAGCGGTATTCAGCGCCTTAACCGTTTGCTGCAAATCAATGATGTGAATCCCATTGCGCTCGGTGAAGATGTACGGGCGCATGCGGGGTTCCCATTTATTGGTGCGGTGTCCAAAGTGCACGCCGCTTTCCAGCAGCGCCTTCATGGATACGACTGTAGCCATTGTAAAACTCCTTCTGTGCGTTGTACCTCCGCCCCCTTCATTCCAGACCTTCACCCTTCACCAGAAAGGCACGCTGGCCTGGTCAGGCGGCGTGTGGAATAAAAAATGTGTTTCTTACCGTTTGATTTGAAACCACCCGGCAAACGGCCCTAGTATATCACGACTGTGGGGCGTTTGCAAACCCAATTTAAGCGGTCGTTTTGCGGACCAGGATGGTGAAATCATACAAATCGTAATCGTGCAGGAGCGCCACGTTGCGAGCAAAATTGCGCTTGCAGTAATCGAAGAAATAGCAGGGGTCGGCATAGTACAGGTGCGGGCGCATATACTCTGGGTCAGAGTAGCGGGTGAGCATATTAAAAGCAAACCCCTGACGGCTCAATTGATTCATTTTATGCAGTTCGGCGATCACGTAACGGGTCCAGTCTTCCTCGCTGGCGTCCAGGCGGATGTTAAAGATGCCGCTGGCAATCACCACATCCGCCTCCGTCAGTTCGTCTGGGTTGGATGTAAAGCGCACCTGGGGCATGCCGGCGTGCAGTTCGCGGCCCCGCGCGGCCATGCTTTCCAATAAATCGAAGCCCTGGTAGCTTTCTAACGGGTAGCGCAGGCGCAGCAGGTAATCAACCAGCGCCCCATAGCCGCTGCCGTAGTCAAGCAGCGAGAAGGGCCGGGTGGGTTCGCACACTTTTAATAATTGGGCAAAGCGAATTTCCTGGGCGCTTTCCGAATTCCAATCCACCCCGCGCGGGGTAGCGCCGTGTTCGTTCAGCCGGCCCTCAAAATATGCCCTGACTTCGCGGTCGTTGGGGATGCGGTCGTTCAAATTCACCTCACGCTTTTGGCCCCGGCCCTACAATCCATTCCAGCGCGCGCGGACCGGTCATCAACAGCAGGTCAAGCGCCGAAACCTGGGGATCGTAGGGGGGATACAACTGTGGATATTCAGGATAATCGTAGTGCATATATTCCAGACGAATGCCCGCCGCCTGGAAGCGTTCTTCTTCGATGTAATCGCGCGCCGACGGCCCAGAGATATAGTGATCGGCTCCCACCCGGGTGAGAATCTGGATCAATCGCTCGGTTTTCTGCCCACTGATGCCTTCCAGTTGGCTGGAGCGCAGGTAGCGCGTGTGCGTAATTCCCAGCCGATCAGCCAGTTCTATCGTCAGCGGGATCGTAAAATCGGCGAGCAGCGCCGGGCGGCGCGCGTAAACCTCTTCCAACCAGGAGGCATATTCCTTAAAATACGGCGCTTTGGCATACGCAAGCTGTAACGTGCGCAGGTGGCGCTCGTTCCAGGGTTGTTCCCAATCAATGGCAATCTGATTAATCGGGATTTTCTCGGTCTGCGCGCCCCGGCTGTGAACCGGGATCGTCAACCACTGCGGCCCGGCAGGCGTTTTGATGCGGTTGCGGTTACGCCAGCCTCGTTTGTCGTACTGAACGTCATCGTAAAAGATAAACAGGTCTGCCCTGGCAATCTGCTCAAAAACCCCGCGCCAGGGGATATAAGAAGGCTGTAAGATCACGCACTTCATGGGCCGCCTCGCTCTAAAGCGCCATCCAGAGTTTCGCCGATGACGTAAGCCGGGCGATCCATACTGCGGTCAAAAATGCGCGCCAGGTATTCGCCGATAATCCCCAGGGCAAATAACTGCGTCCCACTGAACAGGGAGATAATTGATGCCAAAAAGGGGAACCCCGGAATACTACCTTGCAGCAGGTACGACAGGACCACAAACAGGAACACAATGACGCCAAACAGGGTAAACCCAAAGCCTAACATGCTGGCAAAGCGCAGCGGCACGGTGCTGAAGCCGGTCAGGACGACCATCGTCACCTTAAACAGCTTGTAAAAATTGTAGTTCGAAGCTCCGTTCTGGCGTTCATCTTCGCGCACGGTGACAGCGGCAAAGCGGGCCGTCCCCCATGAGAGCAGAACATCGAGAATCACGTTGGGATTGCGGTAATCCACAAAGGCTTCGCGCAGCCGGGCGCGGAAGGCGCGAAAAGCGCCGATGTCGCGGATGGTGCGAATGCCCATGATGCGCGCCAGTAAGCGCTTGGTAAACACCGAAAACCAGTTGCGCCACCAGCTATGGGGCCGCCGCGCCGGGATGCCGTACACCACGTCGTAGCCCTCTTCCAGCTTTGCCAGCAGACGGGCGATCTCTTCGGGTGGGTGCTGTAAATCGTCGTCCATGGTGATGATGATCTCATGCCGGGCTGAGCGCACTCCGCACAGAGTGGCGTTGTGCTGACCATAGTTGCGCATGAGGTTAATGCCGCGCAGCCAGGGGTAGCGCCGCGCCAGGCGGGTGATCGTCTCCCAACTGGCGTCTGGACTGCCGTCATTGACCAGAATCACTTCGAATACCGGCGTAATCTGCGGGAGAACCTGCTCCAGCCGCTCCACCAGGGCCTGAAGCGAACCGGCGCTGTTATAAACAGGGATCACAACGGAACATGCGGGCATAGGTTTCAATGGTTCTACGCTCCCGTTCATGGAACAATTCCACACTGCAACTTACCGTTCACCGCGCTCAATACCCGTTCCAGCGTCTCATCGGGGGGGTTGCCCGCAACGCTGCGCCGCCACACTTCGCACAGCGCGGGTTGAAGGTCGGGTGACCAGTAATAGGTATCAACGGTCAACTGGGCGGCGTCATCCCAGCGGTTGACGCGAGCATACCCTTCGATAAAGGGCAAAAATTCATCCTGATCCTGCGGCCGCTCTGGGCGGATGCCCCGGCGGATCGATTCGCCCGCCAGGCGCGTGACCTCTTCCCAATCACCTACCTGCCGCGCCAGCGATGCTTTTTGGTAGTAGTAACACCAGCGGTGGCGCGGCTCTGGCCCAAAGATTTCAGCCGGAGGGAACGCCGGCGGGTTGGCCGCTGCGATCCACTGCTGTGGAGAGGAAAGCGGTAAAGCGCGGCCTACCCGCTCTGGCAGGCGCGGCAGGGCCAGGTCGTAGCGCGGGTCTAAGATTTTCAGGCAGCCGGGCGGGTTATAGGCCAGCACCAACACCTGCGAAGTAGAGCCGTTAAATTCCTTACCCCGAAATGCCCGGCGGATCGGAATACCTGGAACCAGGTCCGTCAGCGTATTCTGACGCACGTACAGGTCAAACCAGAGGTAATTCATTTCCTCGCCGTGATTATTGGGGTCATAGGTCCAGTTTAAAGGCGCGGTCAGCGAGTCGTCCTCGTAAAAGCGCAGGCCCAGGCTGTCGGTTAACAGCAGGGTGTGCGGGCGGATAGACGGCGCGCGCCAGGTGAGCTGCCAAAACAGGTCCCGCATCTGCGACCAATCGCTCCGGTAAGCGGCGGCCATCTCCACGTGGAATCCTACTGCTAGGGCAATCGCCAGAGCCACTACAGCAGTTTTTGCCAGCCGGTTGCGGCCCAGAGCATCTATCAGCCCGGCCAAAAGCAGGCAGACGCCAACCGCCAGCGGCAGAGAATAGCGATCCTGCGGAAACCCCATGCGCATGGGAAGCGTAGTCACCCAAAACGGCCAGCCAGCGGCCAAAAAAGCCAGTATCCCTACCCCAATCGCTGGGGCGGCCCAGTTATCGGGCTGGGCCGGGCTGTTAGTAGAGGGAACAAGCTGGGCCGCCGGGCGCAGGCGCGCCAGATAAACCCACGCCAGCACCCCCACCCCAATCAACAGAGCCGGAATGCGCAAGTTGCGCGCGGCGGCCCAACCAGTGAGCCAATCTTGATGGATCGTCTGCCCCCAGGCCAGCAGCGTTGCTTCGACAAAGTCTTCGGCCACGGTCAGCGCCAATCCGGTGAGGGTATTCCAGGGTGAGGCTCCCAACCCGGTCACGACGTTCAGGTGCTTGCCGGGGAAGGTATGGATAAAGCCGCGCCAGATCACAAAGGCGATCATCAATGCCAGGTAGGGGGCCCACCAGCGCAGCACCTGCAGGGCGCGCCGGGCCATGGTAGACGGAGAGAGGCGACCGGACAAAGGAAACTGCCGGGCAAAGATCACCCCCAACAACACGGGGCGCAACAGCTCTATTCCAAAGAAATACTCGGTGGAAAACATGGTAAAAGCAGAGAGCGCCAGCGCCGCCAGCGTGCCTGCCCACCGGATCAGTCTGCCAGATGGGCGGCTGTCTGCCAACCACAGGGTGATCCCTAACGAGAACAGCGTCGCGGCGAACAGCACAAACGCCTGCCCGTAAATGATCGCAATCCACTGTTGGGTAAAGCCCGGGTAAACGACAAACAGGGCCGCCGCCCAAAACACCTTGTGACTGCTCCCCGGCCAGGTCTGAGCCAGCGCCCACCACAACCCCACACCGCACAGCCAGCGTGCCAGCAGGGCAAACACCTGCCAGGCCAGGGTGGAACTACCCAAAAAGCTGAGCGTCGTGATATAAATGAAGCTCAAGAAGGGCCGGTCTTGCTCCAGCGCGGCGGCAATGCCTTCTGGGCCCAGCGAGTGAAACAGCCACAGGTACGGCCAATCATCCCAAAAAAAGCCTAACGACAGCGCCCTCAGCCCATAGGCCAGGATAGTCAGCACCAGCAAAGCCAGCGGGGCGCTCCAGGGCCAAAACCATACCCCCCGGACCGCCGCCGTGATCTTCTGGAAAAGCGCAAAGGAACGATGCATTTGCAGGTTCATGGGCCAAAACACGCCAAAGTATAACACGGGTTCAGCGCGATTCTCTAACCGCAAAAATTTTTCCTTTACTCTTCTCCAAGACCATGTTATAATCTGCCCCCGCGCTCTGTGTTGGTTTGCTGTGGCAAAGACAAGGGCTCACTGGAATTTTCTGCTGTTTTAGCAAGATATCATCAACAGATTGCGCCAGGAGCGGGCAGCCGCCCGCGCTCCGCGCCCAACCCAACTGGTAAGGATTGTCAAGATGACCGAACAACTCAAGGCCATAGAAGCCCCCGTCAACCAAGGTGTTCCCGCCCTCCAACCGGGTGACGTGGTTTCAGTACACGTAAAGATTAAGGAAGGCAACCGAGAACGTATTCAGGAGTTTAAAGGAACCGTCCTGTTCGCCCGCAACAATGGGGCCAACTCTTCCTTTACCGTGCGCCGCATTGCCAGCAACGGCATCGGCGTTGAGCGCACCTTTCTGACGCGCTCGCCCCGCATCGACAAGGTGGTAGTGGAGCGGCACAGCAAAGTCCGCCGTGCGCGCCTGTTCTTCCTGCGCGAACGCACCGGCAAGAGCGCCCGTCTCAAGCAGCGGTTTTAACGCCGCCCTCCGGCGGCTGGTCTCTGCCGCTGATGCCGGCCCACAGGCAAACAGATGGATAACGGCACGAAGGGTGCAGCGGTGCAGGCTGCGCCCTTTTTCTCTTTCCTGAAGATTACCCGTCTTTCGTGAGGAGCTATGCCTGTTCCTGTCATTGGGATCACCGCCAACACCGTTCCCGCCAATGAGAACCACTCAGCCCAGGTGGTTCTGGCGCACACTTACCTGGACGCGGTTTTGAATGCCGGGGGCGTACCGGTGATTCTGCCGCCCACGCTGGCCGGAGACGCTCTGATGGCCGCGCTGGCCCGGCTGGACGGCGTGCTGCTGTCGGGCGGCAGTGACATTGACCCGGCCCGGTTTGACGGCATCCCTCACCCGCGCGTGTATGGCATTGACCCGGCCCGCGATACCATGGAAATTCAACTGGTGCGCCTGGCCGTCGAGCAGGGCAAGCCCTTTTTGGGCATCTGCCGGGGCATTCAATCGGTCAATGTAGCCCTGGGCGGCTCGCTCTATACGGATATCGGCGATCAACTGCCCGGCGCGCTCAGGCACGACTGCTACCCCGACCTGCCGCGTGACTATCTGGCCCATCCCGTCTCGATCCTGCCGGAAAGCCGCCTGGCGGGCATCGTGGGCGGCGAGAGCGCGCCGGTGAACAGCCTGCATCATCAGGGCATCCTCAAACCAGCTCCGCCTCTGCGTCCGGTTGCCTACGCCCCCGATGGGTTGATCGAAGCCGTAGAACTGCCGAACCATCCCTTTGGGTTGGCGGTGCAGTGGCACCCCGAATGCCTGCAAGCGCACGCCGCGCAGCGCGCGCTGTTCCAGGCCTTCATTCAGGCCGCCATCAGCCGTTAGGTCCGATGGATGCAGTTCCTCTCGCCTCGCAGTCTGGCGCCGACGGACGACCGCCGGCCATTGGGATTTTTGATTCGGGCGTGGGGGGGCTATCGGTACTTCAGGCCATCCGCCGTCTGCTCCCCTACCAGCCGCTT
>DAOUAC010000172.1:0-27172 GCA_034434155.1 Anaerolineaceae bacterium | reverse complement strand
GCCCTGACACTGGTTGAGGAGCATGATTTTGCCGCCGCGGTGATCCAGGATTACCGCGCGGGCGGCGGCCTGGGCCGGTTGGGCCGTTGGCTGCCCGGAATGCGCTCGAACGGCACGGCCTCCACCGGGTTCATTGCCCGGCTGCGCGCCCTTCCGGCGGCGGTAGACCTGCCGATTATTGTCATAGCCCAGGGAAGGCCATCCGAAAGCGCGCTGCGAGAGGCGTATCAGGCCGGGGCTTCCGAAATACTCCCCTACGCGCTGGCAGACGAGGTGTTAATCTCTAAGATCAAAAATTACGCGGCCCAGCATATTCAGCGACGGGCCCGCCCCCGCGTACTGGCCGCGGACGGGCAGGCCGCCAACCCAGGGGAGTTGTTCAGGTGGCTGTCGGAGTCGATGGAGCAAATTGCCCACGCCATGGCGAGCAGTCTGGATATGGCCGAAGTCCCCAGGCTGGTGTTGGAGCAGCTTCCGGCGGTGGTCCCTTATGAGCGCGGGGCGATTTTGCTGCGCGACGGTGATATTCTGCGGATCGTGGCTCAGCGCGGGTTCCCAGAAGGGTGGCCGGCCTCTGAAGCGCGCATCGCCATCCGCGAAGGGGATGTGTTTCAGCGAATCGTCGAGTCGCGCGAGGCGCTGTTAATTGACGACGTGACCCAAACCAGCGCCTGGCAGCAGGCCAAAGGGCTGCCCCTGCACCGTTCCTGGCTGGGCGTACCCCTGCTTTCGAAAGATCAGGTAATCGGCATGGTTTCACTGACGCGGCGCGAGGCGGGGGCTTTCCAACCGCAAGAAGTGGCTTTACTGCGTGCCTCTGCCAGTCAGGCGGCAGTGGCGCTTGTCAACGCCAGCCTGTTAAACGACTTAAAACGCTTTAACGAACAGCTCGAACAACTGGTACAGCAGCGCACCGAGGAATTAAAAAAAGCTTACGCCCGGCTGGAAAAAATTGACCAGGCCAAAACCTCGTTCATCTCGATCACAGCCCATGAACTGCGCACGCCCCTGACGTTGATCTCCGGGTATGCCTCGCTGTTGAGCGGCATGGTCAAGGACAACCCCGAGGCCGCAGAACTGGTGGAAGGCATCATCAACGGTGAAAAACGGCTGCTGGACGTGGTTAACGATATGATGGACGCATCGAAGATTGATTATCAGATTCTAGCGGTGCGGAAATCAACGGTGAGCTTACTGGTGACATTAAAAATCCTGCGCATCGAGTTTGAGCAGGCCTTAAAAGAACGCAAAATCAGGCTCATCTTCAGCGGGATCGAAGAACTGCCGGTGATCCAGGCCGATTCTGAGCTGATCGTCAAGCTCTTCCGGCAGTTAATCGGCAACGCCATAAAATACACGCCCGACGGCGGCAGCATCACTCTCAGTGGCAAAACCGTCACCCACGCAGGCCGCCCGGCGGTGGAAGTGCTGGTGCGCGACACCGGCATTGGGATTGACCCGGCTTATCACGAAGTAATCTTTGAGAAATTCTACCAGATGGGGCCGGTTCTCCAACATTCTTCGGGCAAGACCAAGTTCAAGGGCGGCGGCCCAGGGCTGGGACTGGCAATTGCGCGCGGGATTGTCGAGGCTCATCAGGGGCGTATTTGGGTGGAAAGCCCCGGCCACGATGAAGAAAAGTTTCCGGGCAGTACGTTCCACGTGGTGCTGCCGGTCAATTGAGAATCGGTTGACAGTTCACGGCTGCGGCGAAGAACAGGCGGCTGTCAGCTTCTTCTGATGGCAATGCCAACGCGGGGCGTGGTGACGGGGCCGCGCAAAACGGGGGTATCATCGAGGGCGGCGGCGGGGAGCAGGGCCGCGAGCAGGCCAGGGGCCTTATCCGCAGAACGGCAGACAATATTGGGAACGTCATTGCCCTGTGAGCCAGAGGCGGCGGCGATGATAGGGTCATCGGCAAAAGGCGGCTGGGTATTGAGGTCGCGCAGGATGGCGATGAGCTGGCGAATGGTAGGGCCGTCGTTGCCGGTGACGTTGGCGCGGGTCCCCGAAGTCTGCACCAACCCAAACTGGCCGGACCGGGTGAGGAAAGGGACAAGGAAACTGTAAATACCTTCGAGGGGGTTAATCCACAGCAGGTTTTTAACGCCTGCCCCACCGCCGCGCATGTAACGCCCGCGGTAGCCGTGATTATCCAGTTCACGGGCCAACACATCGGAAGACATGAAGTCGAGCGTCTCGGAGAGGTGCAAAAAGACGCGGTCTTCCTGCCGGCCAGAGAGCGAGCGCACCAGGCGGGCCGGGGTGAGGCATTGGGCGCGGCTGAGTTCGGGAAAGAGCAGCATAGTGACTTTATAGGGGCAGTAGAGGGCATGCCGGACGTCGTTGGCGTGGTATTGGCCGAGGATTTCTTCAAGCGTGAGGTAAATGGGCGCGCCATCAGCGCTGGGGAGGATCAGCGGAGGCGAGGCGGCCAGGCCGGCGCGCGCTCCAGAAGCGCGCAGGTCGGCTTCCAGGCGCCTCATGCCTTCTACATAGGTTTCGCCGGGTAAAAAGGTATGCACATGGGCCGACATGCGGCCATCGGCCCCGGTGACAAACCACAGCAGTGGGCGCTTGAGGCTTTCTTCATCGGCGGCCAGGCGCTGACGGACTTCAAAGGGGGCGCCAGCATCCAGCAGTTCGGCCAGGAAAAAGTCGGGGTAGGCCAGCAGGTCGCGCCCGTCATAAATGGCCGAGCCGCGGTTAAAGTACAGGCCGTTGCCCTGAAACAGCACCTGAAGGCTCAACCCTCGGCTGTGAGCTTCCTCGGCCAGGGGGCCCCAGCCGTACAACTCGGCGTCGCCAGGAAGGGTAAGATCCGCCAGGCGCATTTGAGCGATCTCTTTGATGGGGGTGGGATGGTTGGCTGTGGCGGCCTTGACCACGCCAGAAGGAGAGAGGAAGTAGCGAAAGAGGTCAATGTGTTCGAAGGACAGCTCGCGGTAGAAATCTATGAAGGAAGTGCGCGGCGAAGCCGGGGCAAACAGACTGCCGCCATCAACCAAGAGAACGTTAATATCCACAACCGGCCGGGTGCGCGGGTTGGCGCGGTAGTGAGGCGGAATTTCGCGCAGGTATTGAGCGCGGAGCAGGCGAATGGGGGCGGCAAGATCTCCCGCAGGCAGGGGGCGCAAGGGAGCAAGACATATCGGGGATGGGAACATAGAAGGGATTATAGTATAAGTCTTACGAATGGCCTCCAATTCGGGGTTGAGGCAGTTGCGCTAAAATAATGGAGATGGATGACGGACTTGGAGTTGACGAAGTGTTCCTGAGCGTGCCATCGCGGGGCGGGTGGTTGTATTTTCGCCGTCCGCTGGCAGTTTTGGCGGCCTATCAGATGGGGGAGGTACTGCCAGCGCTGGAAGAGGTGAACGCGCAGATCGGGCGCGGGCGGTGGGCGGCGGGATTCCTGGCATACGAGGCCGCCCCGGCCATGGACTCTGCCCTGCGCGTGCGCGCCCCAGCCCCCAACAGCCCCTTTCCTCTATTGTGGTTGGGGGTTTATGAAGAACCGGCGTTTTTGCGGCAATTGCCGGGTCAGCCGCTGCCAGAAGCCCCGACAGAAATCTCCCTGCCTGGCCCGTGGACGCCTCATTTGGCCGAGGA
This sequence comes from Anaerolineaceae bacterium, assembly GCA_034434155.1. Classification (GTDB taxonomy): domain Bacteria; phylum Chloroflexota; class Anaerolineae; order Anaerolineales; family Anaerolineaceae; genus DSYU01. The sequence goes on along the minus strand of DAOUAC010000172.1, from coordinate 23,560 downwards.
TGAGTATGAACAGGCCATCCTGACCATTAAGGAGCGGATCGCCCGCGGCGAGACGTACCAGGTGAATTACACCTACCGCCTGCGCGCGGCTTATACCGGCCCGGCCTGGCCGGTCTTTGCGGCCCTGGCCGCCTGGCAGCCGCCCCCTTACGCGGCCTTTCTGCAAACCGTTGATTTTGCGCTGGCTTCGCTCTCACCGGAGTTGTTTTTAGAGCAAAACGGCCTCACCATCACCAGCCGTCCGATGAAAGGCACAGCTCCGCGCGGGCGGACGTCAGCGGAAGACCGCGCATGGGCCGCCTGGCTGCGCGCCTCTGAAAAGAACCGGGCCGAAAATGTGATGATTACAGACATGGTGCGCAGTGATATGGGACGGGTGGCGCGCACCGGCAGCGTGCGGGTTCCGGCCCTGTTTGACATCGAACAGTACCCGACAGTATGGCAAATGACCTCAACGGTGCAGGCGGAGACGAGCGCGCCCCTGTCCGAAATTCTGCGGGCGCTGTTCCCGGCGGCTTCGATCACGGGCGCGCCCAAGGTGCGCACCACGCAGATCATCGCGGCGCTTGAGAACGCGCCTCGCCAGGCTTATTGTGGGGCCATCGGATACTGCGGCCCGAACCGCCAGGCCCAGTTTAACGTAGCGATTCGGACGTTAGCGTTCGACCGGCGCGCCGGTCAGGTGGAGTACGGCGTTGGCGGCGGCATCGTATGGGATTCCGACCCCCGCGAAGAGTGGGAAGAAACCCACGCCAAGGCGCGCGTGCTGCGCGAGGCTCCCCAGCCTTTTCGACTGATCGAAACGCTGCGCTGGACACCGGAAGAAAGCTGGTTCTTGCTGGAGAGTCACCTGGCGCGCCTGGCGGCCTCGGCGGAATATTTCTGCTTTTGCCTCGACCTGGATGATCTGCGCCGTCAACTGGTAGAACTGGCCGCAGGCTTTACGGGCCACCCTATGCGGGCGCGGCTGGAACTGGCGCACGATGGCGCGGTGACCCTGCAAGCCGAGCCGTTGGGAGAGAAACCTCTCCCCCGGCGGATAGGGCTGGCGCGCACACCGGTTTCATCCACTGACCGCTTCTTATATCACAAAACCACGCGGCGCGAGGTGTACCGCCGGGCGCTGGCGGAATGCCCCGGTTGTGACGAGGCTCTGCTGTGGAACGAGCGCGGCGAGATCACCGAGGCGACGATTGCCAACGTGGCGGTACTGCTGGAGGGCCGTCTGGTGACGCCACCGGTGGAATGCGGGCTTCTGGCAGGCACGTACCGCCAGTGGCTGCTGGAAAGCGGTCAGGCGGTTGAAGGCGTGGTGAAGGCAGCCGACCTGGGGCGCTGTGCACAGATCTGGCTGATGAATTCCGTGCGCGGCCTGTGGTCGGTTGAGATCAGGAGAGTATAATCACCCTATTCGCTATGAAGATATACCGATCTTTACCTCTAATTGGATTGTTGAGCGTGCTGCTGGCCGCCTGTACCGGGCCAGGAACGGCCTCTCCGGCTGTGACGAAGACCACCGCTCCGGCGGCCACCCATACCCTCGTGCTAACGGAGACGCCCCTCCCCAGCCCTACGCCCACCCCGATACCAACCGAGACTCCCACGTCCACCGCCACTCCCACCTTTACGCCAACCGCCACCTCTACCGAAACGCCTACGCCTACCATCACGCTGACGGAGACGCCAACAGAAACGGCCATTCCAACCTACACGGTCATCCGCGGCCAGGTGACGATTGACCAGGCGGTCTGTCACTATGGGCCGGGTGGGCCCTACCTGTATAAATATGGGGTCTACAAAGGGAACAACCTCGAAATTTTGCGCAAAGTAGCTGTCAACGATGGCTATTACGTGGAAGTGCAGGCCATCGGCGGGAACAACCGCTGTTGGGTCAACGCCGATTACTTTAACTTCAAGGGTGACCTGGCGAATGTCCAGCCGGTCCGGCCAGAAGACGTTCCCCTGCCGATGAGCCCGTATTACAGTAACACGGTGACGGGTATCTCGGCTACGCGCAACGGTAACGAGGTAACAATCACCTGGAACGCTTTTGTGTTGAACCCCGGCGACGATTCCGAACAGTACCCGTACCTGATCGAAGCGTGGGTGTGTCAGGGCGGGCGGAACGTGTTTCACCCTGCCGGGTCGTACACCACTTCCCTGACGATTACCGATGAGCCGGGCTGCGCCGAGCCATCGCACGCGCGTATTTACGCCGTCGAAAAACACGGGTACACGCGCTGGGTAGAGATCCCCTGGCCGTAGGAAAGCGGTTGACAGTCAACCTATTTCAATCTTCAAACGGCGGGCGGGGGTAGCCCACGCCAAAGGGTTCTTCGGGGCGCTTCCAATCACCCAGAAGGGCACGGCGCAGTGGAGTAGTGCGCTCCATGAAAGCCGGGTCGTTGCGGGTGCGGTCCGAAGGGATCAGCCAGGGCGGGGCGTAAACGATGTGCATGGTATAGCGGTCAAAATCCATGTCATTGGCCCCGGTGCGGTGATAAACGCCCTGATGGAATAACAGGGCCGTTCCCGGCTCGCCGCAGATCGTTTCGTGGATCGGCAGGTCGTCTTCATCCGGCTTGATCCCTTTGGGCAGGGTTGAGGGGGTGGTATGGCTGCCGGGGATCATCACCATGTTGCCCATGCCAGGGCGTGATTGATCGGTGAGATAGTAGCCAACCCGTAATTGGACCAGCGGCGTGGGCGTTGCCAGCCGCCGGAATTCATACACGCCAGAGCCATCCTGATGGTAGCCGCCAGGTTTGGTGTGGGCCGGCTGCAGGGTACACCAGGTGCTTTGAATGATAAAGTAATCGCCCAACAGCGCCCGGACTTTGGGCAGCACCGCAGGGTGATCTAACAAGGCCTCGATAGCCGGCTCGCTCTCGTGCAGGTGACCGATCTGCCGCCATTGGCCGGTTCCGAGCGGCTCATGGGCGCGGCGCGAGGCGGCCAGACAGGCGGCTGTTTCTTCGAGCGTAAGCGCATTGGGAATAACGAGGTAACCGGTGGCCTCGAACATAAACCGTTCGCGGTCCGTCAGCGGTCCGGGTTGGGCGTAGGGGTGCATACAGAAATCTCCTTTAAAATCACTCATATTGTCGGTATTGATTATACAAATACCGACAATACAAAAGGAATACGCTGTATAGAGCGTGGGAAGTTCAGCCCTGCAGGCGGGCGGCGCGCCAGTCCGCCTCGCTGACGGGTGGAGGCGCTTCACCCTCTCGGCGGCGAAGGCTGAGGGCCGAGTTTGGGCAGACGGAAATGCACAGACCGCACCCCACGCAGCGAACTGCGTTGACGTGGATCGTGCCATTCAGGTCGAGCGCCTCAAACATGCACGCCGCCAGGCACTCTCCACAACCGGCGCACCGTTCTTCATCCACCTGGTTCACGAAGGCCGAGCGCGCCACCACATTGGCAATGCCCAGGTCCACCAGGCCGCGCAAGATGCCGCACGAGCAGGTACAGCAGTTGCAGATATACCACAGGTCGCGCTGGTTATTGCTGACGCAGTGAACCAGCCCGGCATTGGCGGCGCGGCGCAGGGTCTGTTCAGCTTCTGAACGCGTCAGGGCGCGGATGGGACCAGAGCCGCTAAAGGCATCTGGCCGGTCGCTCAATACCAGGCACACATCCACCGGATGGCCGCAGGCCTCGCCGATGAGAGCCTTTTGGGTGCGGCAAATGCAGTCGAGCAGGCCCCACGCGCGAGCACCGTCTAACAGGCTGTAAACGCTCTCGAAGGGCTGTACTTCCAGGGTATTGGGAATGCTCTCGCCTACCGGGATGACGCGGTGGAGCTGTGGGCGGATTTCGAGCGCCTTGCCAAAGGCCTGCAGGTAGTAATCCTCAAACAGCCGGGCCAGTTCGGCATCAATTTGCCCCGACTGGGCTTCGTAAATGCCCACCACAAAGGGCATCAGGCCAAAACCCAGGCGGCCCTGACTGGTTTTGCCCATGGCAACCAGCCCTTTTTTGCTCATCTCGCGGAGCATAGCGGTAGTCTCACGGGCCTCGCGCCCCAGGCGCGCGGCCAGATCGGCGGGACTTTCCAGTTCGGGCCGCAGTTCGGCGGCCAGATCCGCTTCGGCGGGGGTAAACAGCTTCGCCAGCAGCCGCAGGTGCGACTCATCGGCTGCTGGCGGAAAGCGGTTAGGGAGAGCGTCCAGGCTGGCGGCCAGACGGCGGTAGGGAGAATCTAAAGGGAAGGTCATAGCCCCATTATCGCATATTTTAGGGGTTTACCCCTACCAATATGCGATAAACTGGGATGGTCATTCCACCTCGCACAACTTCACCGGGCGGTTTTCGCGCAGTGAGCGGGTGGCGGCCATAGCCATCACAACCGGAATGCGGCCATCCTGACCGGTCACCGGGGGCACGCACCCCTGGCGAACGCAATCAACGAACTGCTTCATCTCATCCACAAAGGAACGGGTATAGCGTTCCAGGAAGAAATAATGGGGTTTAGCAGAGTGCATCCCGGCGGCATCGCCGCAGGTGAGACGGTCGGGCGTTTCATTGGCAACCATCAGCACCCCATCTGAGCCAAATACCTCCACGCGCTGGTCATAACCGTACACGGCCCGGCGGCTGTTATCAATCACGCCAATTGCCCCGTTCTGGAAGCGCAGTGTGACGACAGCGGTATCAATATCTCCGGCCTCGCCAATGCGCGGATCCACCAACACGCCGCCGGTGGCAAAGACTTCTTCCACCTCTGCGCCTAACAGGTAGCGGGCCATATCAAAGTCGTGAATGGTCATGTCGAAGAACAAGCCGCCAGATACTTTTACATATTCAATGGGCGGGGGGGCAGGGTCACGGCTGGTAATGCGCACGATGTGCGGCTTGCCGACCTGACCGGCGGCCACCAGGTCGCGCACCTTTTTAAAATTCGGGTCAAAGCGGCGGTTAAAGCCGATTTGCAGAAGCACCCCGGCCTGTTCGACAGCGGCGAGGGCCGCGTCAATGCGGGCCAGGTCATAAGCAATGGGCTTCTCACAGAAGATGTGCTTGCCCGCGCGGGCCGCTTCGATCAGGATGGCGGCGTGAGTGTCGGTAGATGAGCAAATGGCAACAGCGTCAATGGATGGGTCTTGCAAGATGGCGCGGTAATCGGGGGTGGCCTGCGGCCCACGCAGTTGGGCGGCCAGGTCGCAGGCGGCCTGATAATTGGGGTCTGCAATGGCTGTCACCTGCGCACCGGGGATGCAGGCCGCCAGGTTCGCGGCGTGGAGCTTGCCGATGCGCCCGGCGCCGATGACGCCAAAGCGGATGGGAGCGGTGGAGTTCATGATGTTTTTCCTTCTTTCGAGAGGTTATATTCTCGTTGATGACAAAGCTATAAACCCAGGCTTCTAAGGTAGATGCGGTTGCGGCGGGCCGAGTCTTGGGGACTGCCCATGCCGGGGAGAACATCCTGTTCAACCACGCCCCAGCCATCGTAACCGCCGGCCTCCAGCTCGCGCACCAGGGCCGGGAAGTTGATTTCGCCCTGCCCCAACTCGCAGAACACGCCTGCGCGCACGGCCTGGAAGTAATCCCAACCATTTTGGGCGGCCTGCCTGCCGACCGCCGGGTTGTAATCTTTGAAATGGAAGTGCCAGATACGCTCGCGGTAGCGGCGCAGGCCATCCAGCGGGTCGCCGCCGCCAAACCGGTAGTGACCGCTGTCGAAGCACAGTCCCAACAGCGCCGGGTCGGTGAGCGCCATGAGGGTGGCGATTTCAGCCGGGGTCTCCACGTAGCCTGCGCAGTGATGGTGAAAGGCGGTGCGCAGGCCCGTCTCGCGCCGGACTTTTTCTGCTATACGCATCGCGCCCTCGGCAAACGTTTGCCATTCCGCCGGGGTCAGGCCCAGTTCTGGCGTAACCCGCCCAGCGTTCTGCGTCCGCTGTGGATCGCGTCCGTTTTCATCCGCCAGGATAATAAAAGGCAAATCGCCCTCTACGGCGGCCAGCAAGCGGGCTGTGCGCACCGCCGCTTCTACCCCCCCGGCGTGACAGGCCGGGTCCTTCAGGTAAACCGGCACAAACGCCCCTAACAGCATCAGGCCGCGGCCATGGATCTCTGACTTCAGACGCTCTGGATCGGTAGGCATAAAGCCCCAATCGCCCAACTCCGTACCACTGTAGCCGGTTGCGGCGATCTCATCTAACACCTGAGCATAACCGGCGGCCTGTCCTTCCAGGTCAAATTCCAGCACCCCCCACGAACAGGGAGCATTCGCAACGCGGATCATACTCGTCTCCTTAAAACTGGCGCGACCATTCCCGCAGCCAGCGTTCTACGACCACTTTGGTTTGGGTAAAGAACTCCACGGCGTGCTTACCCTGACCGTGCAGTGTGCCGAAAAAGCTTTCTTTCCAACCGCTGAAGGGGAAAAACGCCATCGGAGCGGCTACACCGATGTTAATGCCGATGTTACCGGCCTGGGCCTCGTAGCGGAATTTGCGCGCCGCCGCGCCACTGGAGGTAAACAGGCAGGCCATGTTGCCGTAGCGCCCGCTGTTGACCAGTTGGATGGCTTCATCTACGGTATCCACGCTCATCAGGCCCATCACCGGGCCGAAAATTTCAGTGGTAGCAATCGTACTCCCCGGCGCGACGTGATCGAGGACAGTGGGGCGCAAGAAGTAGCCGCCTTCATAGCCAGGGATGCGTGGGTTACGCCCATCTACCAGCAGGTCAGCGCCTTCATCCAGGCCTTTTTGGATCAGGTTCTGGATGCGAGCTTTGCTTTCCGGCGTGATGACCGGCCCCATCTGAACGCCCGGCTCTAATCCAAAGCCAACGACGCGCCTGCTGGCGGCCTCTGCCAGAGCCGGTTTAAAGGTTCGGGCCGCTTCACCCACGGTGATGATGGTCGAGGCGGCCAGACAGCGCTGTCCGGCGTTGCCAAAAACGCTGTCAGTCACAATGCTGGTGGTCATTTCGAGATCGGCGTCTGGCAGGATGATGAGGGGGTTTTTAGCCCCACCCTGAGCCTGAACGCGCTTGCCGTTGGCCGCGGCGCGGGCATATACATGGCGGGCCACCGGGGTCGAGCCGACAAAGGTAACGGCGGCAACAGCAGGGTGATCTAGAATGGCGTTGACAGTATCTGGCCCGCCGTTGACCAGGTTCAGCACGCCCGGCGGGAAACCCACCTGCTCGAAGAGCCGGAACACCTTCTGCATGGTCAGCGGGGTGCGCTCGGACGGCTTGATGATAACCGTGTTCCCGCAGGCCACCGCGTAAGGCAGATACCAGAAGGGAATCATACCGGGGAAGTTGAACGGGCAGATCGAAGCCACCACGCCTACCGGCTGACGGATCATATACTCGTCAATACCGCGCGCGATGTCCTCTGAAAAATCGCCCATCATCAGCATGGGAATGCCGCAGGCCACCTCGACGTTTTCGATGGCCCGGCGCATCTCGCCGCGGGCATCATCCAGCACTTTGCCGTTTTCAAGCGTAATGCTGCGCGCCAGGTCATCGAAAGATTCTTCCATTAATGCCTTGAGCTTAAACAGGTATTGAATGCGCTGAGCGGCCGGAACGCGCCGCCATTCGTTAAAAGCGCGCGCAGCCGCCTGCGCGGCCTGATCCACCTCGTCGGGCGGCGAGAAGGGCGTACGCGCCAGCACCTCGCCAGTGGCGGGGTTGGTCACGTCCAGGCAGCGCGCGGCCGCCGATTCGCGCCAGGCCCCATCTATATAATTCATCAACCTGGGTGCTTCTGTCATGCGAACCTCTCTTTCAAAGTCAGTTTTAAACCAGAATCACATCTGGGTTGGGCAGCATAAAGTCGCGGATGACGCCAACCAGGTCGTGAAATGAGGCAATAAAGGCCCGCAAGGTGCGCACAGTAGGGCCAAACGTATCAAATTCTTCGACCCTCAGGCCATCTTCGGCATAAGCACGCCGGAAGTCGGGAAACAGGCGCAGAAGGGTTGCGACCACTTCTGGCGGAACCGGGTTGTGGAAGCGTTCCTTGACCTCGACCGTAGAAGCATTGAACAACTTCTGCCACTCATACGGGATCGTCAGGACGATATCGCCGCCGATGAACTCGGACCAGTGCAGGTGGTGGCGGTAGGCCGCAGAGAGCAGGCGGGTGCGGTAACCGCGCTGTTGGTAGAGGCCGTAGGCCTTTTTCAGGCAGGCAATCCCGGCCCAATCGGGGTAGCCGGGAGTGACAATAATGCCGTCGCGCTTTTCCAGCACATGCAGCCAGTCATCCAGCCGGCCTACCATGATGGTGCAGACCGGGCGCATCGTCTCTACCGGCAGACCCTCAGCTTCGCGCCGCCGCAGGCCGCGTTCCACCGCCTCGGCGACTGCCAGGGCCTGGGGGACGCAAAAGCACACCGTTGCATTGATATTCACGCCCCGATAAGTGGCCTCTTCGATGGCCTGAACCCCCGCACGCGTGACGGGGATTTTCACCTGTAGATTGGGGGCCAGAGAATGGAAATGAACGGCCTGTTCCACAATGGCCTGGGCGTTGCGGTAAAACTGTGGGTTGGTCTGAATCGACAACCGGCCTTTCAGGCCGCGCTCGCGCTCAAAGACCGGCAGGAGCAGTTCCGCGCCTTTGACGGCCATCTCCTCGATCAGCTTCCAGGTGATCTGCTCCTCGTTCCATGTGGGGTTTTCGCGGATGATGGCGTAGATGCGCTCGCGCCACAGGTGCATCTCTTTTTTTAAGACATTCAGAACGATGGTCGGGTTGCTGGTTGCGCCCACCGCGCCATGTTCAATGGCATAGGTCAGCTCTTCGACCGAACAAGAGTCGTTCCAATAGTCGGTGACGGTGGTCGAAACCGTCTGGTGCAGGGGACTTTTATACGCGGTTTGTACTTGCATAGGGCTAATCCTTAAAAATAGAACCGTTCTTTTGCGCGCATGGCTTCCCATTCACGGCGGGCGGCCTGGACCGTTTCCATCGCGCTGACTTCGGCAACCGGCACGTCCCACCAGCTTTCGTAGCCCGGCACACTGACGTAGCGGTCGTTTTGGATGTAGATCAGGGTGGTGCGGTCGGCGGCGCGTGCGGCTTGCAGGGCGGCAGTGAAGTCTTCATACGTCTGGCAGGAAATGACCTCAGCGCCCAGGCTGCGGGCATTGGCGGCGAAGTCAATTTCTAAGGGCCGCGCGTCCTCTCCCGCCGAGTCGCCGGCCAGCACGCCGTTTTGGGGGTAAACAAAGCGCGTTCCAAAGCCATCTTGCCCCAACGAGCGCGAAAGCGAGCCGATGCTCTTAAAACCGTGATTATCGAGCAAGATGATGATGAGCTTGTAACCCTGCTGAACGGAGGTGACGATCTCGGATGAGAGCATCAGGTAACTGCCGTCGCCCACGATGACGTAGACATCGCGCTCTGGAGCAGCCATTTTCGCCCCCAGGCCGCCGGCGATCTCGTACCCCATGCAGGAATAACCGTACTCCATGTGGAAGTTTTTAGGATGGCGGGCGCGCCAGAGCTTGTGCAGGTCGCCGGGCATGCTCCCCGCCGCGTTGACCATAATCGCGTCTGGGCTGGAAAGCTCGTTAATGGCCCCCAGCAGTTCTCCCTGACTGGGCAGCGGGGTGTTGCGGATGGCATAAATGCGGTCCACCTCGGCCTCCCAGCGGCAGTGCAGGTCGGCGGCCAGAGCGCGGTACGCCGCGTCAACCTGGTAGCAGGTCAGCAGTTCGGCCAGTTCGGTCAGGGTGACCAGCGCGTCGCCGGTCAGCATCAGACCGTTATGCTTGGCGGCGTCGAACTCAGCCACGTTGATATTAATAAAGCGCACATCGGGGTTTTGGAAGGCGGTCTTAGAAGCCGTGGTAAAGTCGCTGTAGCGCGTGCCAATGCCAATGACCAGGTCGGCATCGTAGGCGATACGGTTGGCCGCCAGCGTACCGGTGACGCCCACCGCCCCCAGGTTGAGGGGATGGTCATAGCGCAGGCTGCCCTTGCCCGCCATCGTCTCACTCACGGGGATGCCAGTGGCATCAACCAGGGTGCGCAGGGCCTCGGTCGCGGCGGAGTAGATGACCCCGCCGCCAGCGACGATCAGGGGGCGGCGGCTGGCGCGGATCAGGTGCGCGGCACGCTGGAGCGCGGCGCGGTCTGGGCGGGGGCGGGCAACGTGCCAGATGCGTTTGTGGAAAAACGCCGCGGGGTAATCGTAGGCTTCAGCCTGCACATCCTGGGGCAGCGCCAGAGTAACGGCCCCGGTCTCGGCGGGGCTGGTGAGCACGCGCATGGCTTCGGGCAGGGCGGTTAGAATCTGATCGGGGCGGTTGATGCGGTCCCAGTACTTACTGACCGGTTTAAAACAATCGTTGACAGAAATATCCTGCGAGAAAGGCGATTCTAACTGCTGTAAGACCGGGGCCACGTTGCGGCGGGCAAAAATATCGCCGGGTAAGAGCAGCACCGGCAGGCGGTTGATGGTGGCGGTCGCCGCGCCTGTGACCATATTGGTTGCGCCGGGGCCAATGGACGAGGTACAAACCAGGGTTTGCAGCCGGTTCTTGACTTTGGCGTAAGCAATGGCCGCATGAACCTGGGCCTGCTCGTTGCGCGACTGATAGTAGCGGAACGCCGGGAACTGCTGGAGCGCCTGCCCGATGCCGCCGACAATGCCGTGGCCGAAAATCCCAAAGCAGCCGGCAAAAAAGGGCTGTTCAACGCCGTCGCGCTCAACATATTGGTTCATCAGGAACGCAATGACGGCCTGTGACATGGTCATTCTCTGTGTATCCTGCATGGCACAACTCCTGAGGTTATGGGATGGGGTAAACCGGCACGCGCGGGTCGCGGGAGCGGTAGCTGGACTTGACCCAGGCGAAATTGGGGTCGTCGCTGGCGGCCAGACTTTGAGCACTGCCGGCCAGCACGTTGAGGTAATATGTGGTATAGCCGGGCGGGCTGGAAACCGGGTGATAGCCCTCTGGGATGAGGACGACATCGTGATGGCGCGGGATGACGGCCGCGTTAATCGGAAGGCCGGCCTGCTGTAAGGGGGAATCGGGCCCGGTATAGACGCGCTGGAGAGCGTAGCCTTCGGGACGGTCAAATTGATAGTAATAGATCTCATCCAGGTCAGCTTCCAGCAGTTCGCCGCCCGGCCCTGCACGGTGAACGTCATGCTTGTGCGGCGGGTAGCTCGACCAGTTACCGCCGGGGGTATACACCTCCACCACAACCAACCGCTGGCAGGCGAAGCCGGGCGGCAGCAGGCTGTTGATCTGCCGGGTAGCGTGATCGCCGCCGCGAATCTCAACCGCTACAGAAGCGGGCGTGACCAGACAGGGGGGATAGATGCGGTCAGCCGCCACCCAGGCAAGGGCAAACTCACAGCCGGTTTCGGCGGTGATGAGCGCCTCGGTTTCAAGTGGAAGATACAGCGCATAAGGCGGCCCGGCAAACACATGGGCGCGTTCGCCCAGCCCGCGCCACTCGCCGCGGTTGGTCTGCACACTGATCCGCCCGCCCAAAATTACCAGGGCCAGCTCATTCTGCCGGGTGGCGAAGGTCCAATGCTCGCCCGCCGCCAGGCGAACAGCCTGGAAGTGGATCGTATCCCAATCGGCCTGCTCAGGCGTGACCTCAACCAACACGCGCGGATCTGCGGCATTGCCCGCGCGAATGACCAGATTATCAGGGGTATATAGGGGCATGAAATCTCCTTTGGCAGTTAACCGCTCAGCGCGCACCGTTGCGCTGGCGGCTAGCTACTACCCACAGCCAACTCGCCGGATACAGCTCTCTCGGATCACCAGTTCCGCCGGTAAGACGCTGTCTTGAACGTCACCGCCAGAGAGCAAACCGAGGAGCATCTGCATGGCGGTCTGCCCCAGGCGCAGTTTGGGCTGGTGAACGGTAGTAAGGGGCGGGGTAACGTACTGCGCCAGTTCGATATCGTCAAAGCCCACCAGGCTGAGATCGCGCGGGACGGCGCGGCCCAGGTCGCGGCAGGCCAGCAATGCGCCAACGGCCGTCATATCGTTGTAGCAAAATACGGCCGTCACACCGGACTCTAACAGTTGCGGCAGGTAACGACGCCCCGCGGCGACATCATCCACGTAAGCAAGCGCCTGCGGGGGTTCCACATGCACCCACTCATCGTGGAATGGGATGCCAGCGGCCTGGAGCGCATCACAATAAGCCTGCATACGGATGCGGTTGGAGCGCGGGCGGCTGCCAGCCCCCAGGTAGCCGATGGCGCGGTGGCCCAACCCTAACAGATATTCCACCGCCGCCCGCGCGCCGCCGTAATCATCCGATGAAACCGAGCGCAGGTGTTCTAAGCGGGCTTCGGCCTGATGGTTAATCAACACTGCCGGAACGTGGATTTCGACGAGACGCTGCTCATACTGTTCGTTGAGGCGCGAATCGGCCACGATAATGCCATCCACGCGGCGGCGGTGGAAGGTTTCGATCACGGCCAACTCACGCTCAGGGTCATTATTGGAAGTGCTTAAGAAAATGGAGAGGTTTTCGCGGCGGGCGACTTCTTCGATCCCGCGCACGACGCGGCTGAAGAACGGGTCGCCAATGGTGGTAACGACCACGCCGATGGTTCCGGTAGGCTGTCCGCGCAGGCTTTGGGCCAGAGCATTGGGAATGTAACCCATCTCGCGGGCCAACTGCTGGATATGTTCACGAACTTCGGCGCTGATGAGGGGGCTATCCTTGAGGGCGCGCGACACCGTGGTATGCGATACCCCGGCCGCCTGAGCAATATCCTGAATGGAGACTGTTTTTTTCACCCACGAAACCCCTTTGGTTTATGCACACGTGAACATTATAAAGAACTCCCTGCGCAAAGTCAACCAGGAATTTTTTTGCAAAATAAAATTCCCTCTTGACCTTAACGTTACGTTATACTTTATACTATCGCGCGGAGGCACGTAAGATGAGCTACACGGTCAAACAACTGGCAAAACTGGCCGGGGTGACAACTCGCACCCTGCACTATTATGATGAGATCGGTCTGCTGCGCCCGGCGTCGTATGGTGATAACGGCTATCGCTTTTACGACGATCAAGCCGTATTCCGGCTGCAGCAAATCCTGTTCTTCCGCGAGCTGGATTTCAGCCTGGATCAGATTAAAGCCATCCTTGACCGGCCCGACTTCGACCTGCTTCATGCCCTCGAGGGCCACAAGCGCGCGCTGCTGGAACGAGTCGAGCGCACTCACCGCCTCATTGAAACGGTCGAAAAGACCATCCTGCATCTTCGAGGAGAAATTGTTATGACGCAAAAAGATTTCTACACAGGGTTTGACGAGGAAAAGCAGCGGCGGTACGCCCAAGAAGCGGCCAAACGCTGGGGCGAAGTAGCCGTCAGCTCACAACAGCGCTGGGAAAACCGCACCCCCGCGCAGAAAAACGAAGTTTTGGCGGAACTGCACGCCATCAGCGCCGGAGTGGCCGCGAACATGGATAAGGCCCCCGAAAGCGCCGAAGTTCAGTATTGGATCGAGCGCTGGCACAAGGCTATCAACACCTTCTTCTATGACTGCTCGCTGGAAATTTTCGAGAGTCTGGGGCATATGTACGTCGAAGACCCCGCCTTCCGTGAAAACTACGAAAAGATCCGGCCCGGCATGGCCGCTTTCATGGAAAAGGCCATGACTCACTACTGTAAGGTAAAAGCCGCTGGCTAGAATGCTGTAACCCAAAACACCCCCCGCGCGGGGGGTGTTTTGGGTTAAAACCGGCTAATGTACTTCAGACAATTGGCCGGTTTGCACGTCATAAATAAAGCCGCGCACCGGCACATTTTTGGGCGTCCAGGGGTGCGATTTAATCTTCTCCACCTGCTCACGGACATTTTGCTTCAGGTCGCTGAAGGAATGGAATGCGTCCGGCGTGGCAGAGGCAGTATGGTGCGTTTCATGCAGGCGCTTTTTTAACTCCTCGTCTTTAAACGTCAACATGCCGCAGTCAGTGTGATTGATAACCATGAACTCCTGCGTGCCGAGGAGATAGTGCGAAATGATTAGAGAGCGCAGTGCGTCTTCCGTAACGATCCCGCCGGCGTTGCGGATAATATGGGCGTCGCCAGTTTGCAGTCCCAGCATCGGTTCAATCGTCATGCGGGCATCCATGCAAGCCACGATCGCCAGCTTGCGGGCAGGGGGCATGGGCAGATGGCTCAGCTTGAAGTTCTTGGCGTAGTGATGATTCTGTTGTAAGGATTCATCAATAACAGACATGGTTTCCTCCGGTAAACGGGCCAGACAAGAATAAACGGGTACGTTAACAAAAAAACAGCCGGACAGCGAAAGCAATGGGCCAAACCAATCACTGCGCGAGGCAGGCGGGACCAGCGATCTTTCTTCGTCAGCGAGCTGTTTTTAACAACACCACAAGAACTATTCGAAGTTCTGACGAGGGGATCCAACCGGCCCCTACGTCATACACATGCACGGATTCATGCGTTTCCCTCCTGTATCATCCCTAGAACGGGCATAATTACGATAATTTTACTCCAATTAATATTAGTGTCAAGAAGCGGGAGGCGATTCTTAATCCAGATTTCCCCCCGGTGCGTATCTATAATCACCAACGCGCAATGGACCACAGCCACGGTCCCGGCGAGGGGGATAAGGGCCCATCCCACATCGCCGCTCGGTTGGCTCATACCGGTTCAATCTGTTTTTACAGAAGGAGATCCACTATGCTATCTGTATTTCGCATTTTTCGCAGTCACCGCCTGGCCCAACTCTCTGCTCTGCTGATGACCGCCCTGCTTCTGGCGGCTTGCCAGCCTGCTGCCACCCCGACGCTGGCCCCGACGCTGGCTCCAACGCTGCCGCCAACTCAACCCGCCGCGCTGGCCCCGACCGACACGATGGCTCCCATTCCAGACACCTCTTCCGCAGAAGCGGAGATCAGCGTCGCGAACGACCCCAAGTTGGGTGAAATCCTGGTAGGCAACAACGGCATGACGCTGTATATGTACACCAAAGACGAACCTAACCAATCGAACTGTGAGGGCGGCTGTCTGGCGAATTGGCCGCCTCTGATCACTCAGGGCAACCCCAAACTGGGCGAGGGGGTAGACCCCGCTCTGGTGGGGACGGCAGACCTCCCCGATGGCCGCAAGATCGTCACCTACAATGGGATGCCGCTGTACTATTGGGTCAAAGACACTCAGTCCGGCGACACTACTGGCCAGGGCGTGGGTGAAGTCTGGTACGTGGTTTCGCCCGCTGGCGAGGTGATCGGCATGGAGCAGGCAACGGCTGAACCGACCGCCGAGGCTACCCAGGCCGCCATGGAAGCGGAGATCAGCGTCGCGAACGACCCCAAACTGGGTGAAATCCTGGTGGGCAACAACGGCATGACCTTGTATATGTTCACCAAAGATGCACCCAACCAATCCAACTGCAACGCTGAATGTCTGGCAAAGTGGCCGCCTCTGATCACCCAGGGCAGCCCCAAACTGGGCGAGGGGGTAGACCCTGCTCTGGTGGGAACGGCAGACCTGCCTGATGGCCGCAAGATCGTCACCTACAATGGGATGCCGCTCTATTACTGGGTGAACGATCAAAAAGCGGGTGACACCACCGGCCAGGGTGTAGGGAGCGTCTGGTACGTGGTTTCTCCGGCTGGCGAAGTGATCGGCCAGTAACGCCTCAAGAAGGCAATTCATGCGCTGCCGGCCTGGCAGCGCATGAATTTTAATTTACGAACCTTAAGAGGAGTGAGATGAATCTCTTTCAACGCTACCTGGTAGAAGAGTTTGCGGAAGATTATCAAGAAGGGCGGATCTCGCGGCGCGAGGCGCTTAAGTTAATCGCGTCAATCACCGGCAGCATTCTTGCGGCCAGCACCATTCTGGCGGCCTGCACTACACCAGAAGAGACTGCCGCACCTACCGATCCACAGGCGCAAACGCCCACCCGCGCGGAACCGGCAACACAGGCGCCGCCAACCCCAACCGAAGCGATGCCAGCCACAGCCGCCCCCTCTGCCACCCTGATGGCTGAGGCCAGCGATACGCCCGAAGTTAATACGACACTTACCCCTTCTCCAGCGGTGACGGTAGACCCCAACGATGCAGAGATCGAAGCCGGGGATGTAGAATTTACCGGAGATGACGGCTCCACACTGCTGGGCTACCAGGCCCGGCCAGCCGGTGAAGGGCCATTTGCAGTGGTGCTGGTCTGCCACGAAAACCGCGGCCTGACAACCCACATTCAAGACGTCACCCGCCGCCTGGCAAAAGCTGGCTACGCCGCGCTGGCAGTGGACCTGCTCGCGCGCCAGGGGGGCACGGCGGCCCTCGGTTCAGATCAAATTCCGGGCGCGTTGGGCAACACGCCGCCGGATCAGTTTGTCCAGGACTTCTTAAGCGGATGGCATTTCATGGGATCACAGCCGGGCATTCAGGCCGAGCGGGTGGGCATGGTGGGGTTCTGTTTTGGCGGCGGAGTAACGTGGCGCATGGCAACCCACATGCCCGAACTGCGCGCCGCCGTGCCTTTCTATGGCCCGCACCCACCCGTTGAAGACATTCCCAAAATCCAGGCCGCTGTGCTGGCAATTTACGCCGAGCGCGACCAGCGCATCAACAGCGGTATTCCCCCCATTGAAGAGGCGATGCAGCAGCACAACAAAATTTACGAGAAGATTATCTACCCCGGCACAGATCACGCCTTCCACAACGATACCGGCTCGCGTTATAACGCCCAGGCCGCCCAAGATGCCTGGCAGAAGACTCTGGATTGGTTCGAGAAGTATTTGACCTGAACGGCCACAGATCATCGCTGATCATGCGGTAAACACGGCTTAGGCGGCCAGCGATCAACAGCCCTTTAATCCTGCACGGGGGCGCTCACAGTATAATTAGCCTTATTCGGTTTCGCCATCGGGAACAAACCCGGTGGAGATGCTCCAACGCCGCTTTTTGAAGCGCCCAAAGGATATTTCATCATGCAACCTTCGAACGGTTCGAGCAAGAACCCCGTGATCGTGCTGTTTATCATCATCTACGCCACCATGTTTCTGTTTGGGCTGGTTGAGAACGTCAAAGGCGTATCCTTTCCGCTGATTAAAGCCGAGTTTGGCGTCAATTATGACAGTCAGGGCGGGCTGGTGTCGCTCACGTGGATGGGTTACGTAATCTTTTGCCTGGCGGCCAGCCTGTTTTTACAACGTTTTGGCATTAAAAAATCAATTCTGGCGGGCTATCTGCTGGTGGGAGTGGGCGCAGTGGCAACCCTGCTGGCCCCGTCTTTTTGGGTGGCAACGCTGACTCTGCTGGTGGTGAACGCCGGGTTTGGCTTTTATGAAGTGGGCGCTAATGCGCTGGCCTCGGTGGTGTTCACCAGCCGGGCGGCGCTGATGATGAACCTGATGCACTTCTTTTACGGTTTTGGCGCAATTGCTGGCCCGCAGACCGCCGGGGTGCTGACCGATGCTCTGGGCTTGCAGTGGCGGCAGGTTTACCTGGCCGTACTCATCCCGGTGGGGTTGGTGTTTCTGTTCATCGCGTTCACCCGCTTTCAGGGCCGCGCCGGGCATGACAACGCGGCTGTTAGCGGAATCACCTTTGGCCGCGCCTTGAAGAACCCGCTGGTATGGCTGTTCTGCCTGACGCTGGGATTTATGGAAGTGATCGAGTTCGGGGCCGCCAACTGGGGCGGGTTATACCTGCAAGACGTTTACGGCCTCGACCCGCGCGTGGTCGGAGCCGCGTTTGTATCTTTGTTCTACATCCTGTTCACGGCGGCGCGGCTGTTCGGCGGGCTGGTGATTGAGCGGGTGGGCTACAGCCGCAGTCTCTCACTGGCGCTGGGCGGCGTGATCGTGATATTCCTGGCCGGCTTTGGGCTGGGACGCAGCGGCGTATGGGTACTGCCCCTCACCGGGTTGTTTATCGGGATAATGTGGCCCACGCTCATGGCTTACGCCATGCAGGTCTTTGGCACAGACGCGCCGATTATCACCAGCGTCATTATCACCGTTTCGGGGGCCGTCAATGGAATATTCCAGTTCATCATTGGCCTCACCAATTACTTCGCCGGAGAGGCCTGGGGCTACCGCAGTTGCCTGTTCTACGCGGCGGCGGCACTGGTGCTGCTCAGCCTGCTAACTGCCAGGGCCCGCGAGCGCCGCGAGGCCGCCCCACAAACGACGTAAAACACGGTACAACACCTTCCAATCACCTTACAGAAGCGGCGCGCGGGGCTTGTACTGCCCTCTTAAAGCCCGTACACTGTGGCTAACATGATCCCGCAACAAGGAGCCAATATGAGGTTTTTCTGGCGCATCCTGGGCCTGCTGCCCCTGCTCGCCGGGCTGATGGCTTCTCAGGGGGGGGTAGCGCAGACGCTCGACGGCAAAACCATCTACCTGCCCCTGATCGCCGGCGGCGCTGAGACTCCCCAACCAGCTACCGGAGTACGGGTCAATCTCCCCTTTTTCAACGAAGTGATTGATACCCAGGCCGAATTTTCCAGAATGGCGATTTTTTGGTTCGGCCAGGTACAGGTAGAAGCCAACTATACCGACGTTCGCATCGGTTACAGCCCTACCGAACTGGTAGTGATGACCAACACCTTTGATAAACGCCTGTGGTATAACCCGGCTGAAAGCGGCGGCACCCTGACAGACTGGGACGCCCTGACTCTGGTGTTGGAACGCAACGGAGTCACGACGGCACAACAGCCCACTACAGAATCGTACCGGTTTGTAGTGCAACTGCGTCACTGGCAGCCGTCTGCCAGTTACCAGGCCGCCTATCGGGGGACCGGCAGTGGGTGGAACGCGCAGCCCATTGCCTTTAACGCATTGGTCACGCCAGCGGCAGGGCAAGACGGCGCGCCCAACGATTCAGGCGATGACCGGGGCTGGTCCGCCACGCTGCGGATACCGTTTGCCAGCCTGGGGGCCGCCGCGCCGCCTGCGGATGGCACGCTCTGGAAGCTCGCACTGTTCGTGCATGACCGCGACAGCCAGGCCGGGCCGCCTCTACCGGTTACAGCCTGGCCCCAAGGCAGCAGCAGTGACTCTCCGGCCAGTTGGGGGCAGATCCGCTTTGGCCTGCCGGCCTATACCTCTGCCCCATCCACCGCGCCTGTCACGACCATCATCCGCGAAGGGTTAGATGGCGTTAACGTTCCAGACTCGATGGTCGGCGGTGGGACGAACTGCGGCGCCGGGCTGAACGACTGGACGCAGTGGGGTGAGAAGAACTACGGCAGCGCGGCTGACAACAACGTGCAGAACCAGATGAATCTGGGCGACTGGCCGTGCTTCACCAAATACTACCTGAGCTTCCCCCTCAACACCATTCCAACCGGCAAAGTTATCCGCTCGGCGCGGCTGGTGCTGAACCACTTTGGCGGCTCTGGTGAAGGCGAGACTAACCCTGCACCCAATTCATCCATGATCCAGGTGTTAGCCGTCTCTGGTCATTGGGACGAAAACGCGATCAACTGGAATAATGCCCCCGCTTTTCGCGAAAATGTCAGCGTTCTGCGAGTTCCGGTACTGCCGCCCAACAGCGCGCCGGTTGACCGCGAATGGGACGTAAGCATGGGGGTCGCTCAGGCGTACCAGGCAGGGCAAGCCTTTGAAATTGCCCTCTACAGCGCCGATGGGGCCATGCACAGCGGCAAATACTTCCGCGGCTCTGAATTTCAAGACGCCGCCAACCGCCCCACGCTGATCGTGGAGTGGGGCAGCCCTCCGTAAAAGAAAACCGGTTGGGGTTCGCCCTTTCCAGGCGTGAACCCCAACCGATTGTTATGACAAAGCGGAGCTGAGCGGCGCTTTCGCTTCACTCAGCTCCGCTTTAGATGGGTTAATTACCGCACGGGGCGATATTGCGCCAGTTCAAGACGGTATCATTGACCTGCTGAGTGCCGTCCGTCCCATAGGTGAGGGTGAGGAGGCGGTTGCCGATCTCGCCGCAGGAGCCGTCCTTTTCAACAAAGTCCCAACTGCCCAGGGTGTATTTATACTCGATCTGCGTCATTTCTGGGCCGGTAAGCGTTACGCTCCAGGTAGTGGCGTCAATGCGCGTCAGCGTCACGCCGCCGGGGTCCCATTGAGGCAAACCAGTACCCAGGCGGTCGAGCGTCCCGGCAATATAAACGGTGCGCCCGGTTGCATCGGTGTGGGCTGGGACCGTCACCGTAAAGGTGACGCTGACGGTGCGCAATTGTACGGTCGCGGCCACTTCGGGCGTGTCGGGCGAGCGGTTAAACGAGGTATCTACCGCGCGCACCACGTAATAGTAAGTGCTCCCTTCCGAAACGGCGGTATCGGTGTATCCAGCGGCTGTCACCAGCGCCAGGGTGGTATAGGGGCCGCCAGGCATGTCGGCGCGGCGCACCTCGTAACCATACAATGAAGCGTCGCCAGTAATGGCGTCCCAGGCCAGTTCCACGCCCGCGGGAGAGGCGATCACCACGCGCAGATTCGCCGGAGTAACCGGGGCGGTGGTATCGCCGCTGGAGTTGACGGTCAGCTTGCCAGCCTGATCGGGGCTGTAGCCATCTTGAATGCCGTTGAGGTCGGCGTAGACCCAATCGCGCCCGTCGGTGGTGCTGTAGCGGTAAGCGTAGTCGAAGCTCCCCACACTTTCTGGCAGCAGACTCGCCACGAACTCATCGTTGTTGCCGGCGTCCACATTAAAGACTGCGTCCACCCAGACCCAGGCGGCGTTGCCATCGGGGTGGCTGCCCGCCGGGCCATAACCCAACTGCGCGCGCAGCGCGGGCGTCGCACCGGGCAGGCTGGTGACCCCGTCAATCCAGACCTGGCCGTAGACATTGTCGGTGCGGTTGACGGCGCTGATGGTATGCGTAAGGGTCGGCGGCCACTGGAGGTTAGCCCAGCCAATCGTCAGGTGCGGCAGGGCGCTGACCTCGTTGGAGGGGGCGCTTTCATTACCGGCGGCGTCTAGCGCGCGGACGATGTAATAGACCGTCTGCGCATTCGCCAGGCCGCTGTCGGCAAAGCTGGTGGTGGTGACGGGCGCGCCGTTAGCGCGCACCCATCCCCCACCGCTGAGGGGGCTGCGGTAAACGTTGTACCCCACCGCGTCAGAGACCGCGTCCCACGCGAGGGAAACGCTGCCATCCCCTTCAGAAGTCACCCGCAGGCCGGTTGGGGCAGCGGGTGGGGTCAGGTCCACCTCGCCGCTTCCCAGCAGCAAGCCGCCCAGGGCCGGCAGGGTAACGCGAATGGTTCCATCCGTGACAACCACGCTGACAGTGGAGGCATCCAGGCCGACGCCGAACCTGCCGGTCAGGGCCATCCCTTCGGGCAGATAGCCGCTCACCGGTACGACTACTTCGCGTTCCGCACTGCCCAGGTTGAGGATTACCACGGCGGCCTGACTGCCGGTCTTGCGGCCATAAGCTACCAGCCGGGCGGCGTCATCGGCCAGCAAGATGCGCAAGTCACCGCCGGAGAGGGCCGGCGTAGCGCTGCGCACCGCCGCCAAACCCTGGTAGTGGGCCAGCATGGCCTGGTCAATCCCACCGCCGGTATCTTCCCAGGGGAAGGTGCGGCGGTCATCGGGGTCATCGTCGCCGGTCACACCTACCTCGTCGCCGTAATAAACAGTGGGCGCGCCGGGCATGGTGTACTGGATCAGCGAGGCCAGCCGGACGCGCTGTTTGCCTTCGGTCAGGTTGGCGGCGTTAAATTCTTTATCCGCGCGCGTCTCGGCGCCGGGCGTCAGCGTCCACAGCAGGCGCTCTGTATCGTGACTGCCCAACAGATTCATCAGCGAATAGTAAGCGGCATCGGGGTAATCCTCGCGGATCGATTCCACGCGCGCCGCAAACTGCGAAGGCGTGAGCTGATAACCACTGTCGGCAAAGCCTTTGCTGTCGAAAGGCCCCGTCACCAGCAGGCCCAAAACGGCGTCGCGCAGGCGGTAGTTCATGGTGGTATCGGCGCGGTCACCGCGCAAGAAGCGCAGCAGGGTGGAATCTTTTTGCCACAATTCGCCAATGATTACCGCGTTGGGATTCACCCCTTTAACCACCTGGCGGAAGGTTTCCCAGTAGCCAGAGGGGAAGGATGAATCGCCCATCACATCCAGCCGCCAGCCGCTCGCGCCGCGCTTCAGCCACACCCGCGAGATGCTGTTGCGGTTGGTCACAAAGAAGTTCACCACTTCGGGGTTGGTCTTATTCAGCACCGGGATGCTGTCAAAGCCGAACCAGCCGTTGTAATAAGTATCACTGCCGTTGGGCGTGGAAGGGGCGCAGGGGCTGGGTTCTAAGCCCGCCGGAGCGCGGAAGTAGAACCATGAGCGCCACGGCGAAGCCGCCGACTCGCAGGCCCCGACTTCGGCGTAGTGGTGGTAGCGGTCAAAATTGGGGCTGTCAGACGACATGTGGTTAAAGACGCCGTCTAACACAATGCGGATGCCGCGCTTGCCGGCCTCTTTCACCAGGGTATCAAAATCTTTCATTGTCCCCAGTTTGGGGTCCACAATGCGGTAGTTGCTGGTATCGTAGCGGTGATTAGACTTCGCTTCAAAAATGGGGTTGAAGTAGATCACCGTGACGCCCAGGCTCTTGAGGTAATCGAGCTTCTGAATGACGCCCAATAAATCTCCGCCGTAGTAATCACGCCCGCGCGGGCCTTCTTTGGTGGGGCTCCAATCGGGCGGAGTGTCATCGAAGCGCCAGGGGCAGTTGGTGGAGCCGTCACTGTAATTACGGCAGTAGCCTTCTGGTAACGTTCCCCAGGGCAGTTGGATGATGGGGTCATCGTAGCGGGTCGTGCCGCCTTTCAGATCGTTGGCGGGGTTGCCGTTGCGGAAGCGGTCGGGGAAAATCTGGTAAATGACGGCGTCGCGCGCCCAGGCCGGGGCGGTAAAGGATGGGTCATAGACCATGAGGGCATAGCTAAAGTCGCGCACCTCATCAGAAGGCGCGCCTAATCCGCCATCCAGCGCGGGGGTGTTATCGGCATAATAAACCGTCTTGCTGCCATCCGCCACAATGAACCGGTACCAGAGGTTATTAGGCTGGTCATTGGGCAGTACCGCTTCCCAGAAGTCGCAGGAGGCGCTTTCCAGGCCCGGCTGGTAACACGAGATGCCAGCGGCGGCCCGTTGCATGGGGTAAAAGCGCTGTGCCGCGGCGTTCAGGTCATACACCCGCAGTGACACCCCGGTGACATCATTATGGAAGGTGCGGAAGCGAATCTTAACCGGACTGCCCGCCGGGACCGCCCCACCGGGGGTGCGGTAAAGCGGGTCGCGCGAGTCGTGGCGCAGGCCATCCCAGGCGATATTGTTATCGGGGAGGAAACCGGCCAGAATCGTCAGCACGTGCGAGGCGCTGTCGTAGCGGAATACCACGCGCGCGCCATCCACCGGCACAACAAAGCCGATGTTCGGCCCGTTTTGTACGCCGCCCTGGCCGTAGTTTAGATCCCAGCTTTCGTTGATGGCAACTTTAGCCTCGTAACTACCGGCCGGCAAAGCGGTCGTCTCAAAACTGTAAATGCCATCCCCGTCAATGTCTTGCAGCCACGAGCGCAGACAGCCGGGGTCCCAATCGCCGGGGCAGCCGAGTTC
>DAOUAC010000171.1:0-19398 GCA_034434155.1 Anaerolineaceae bacterium | reverse complement strand
CTCCGTGGCGAATGGTGACCTTTCCAGTCTTAAGATCGACATCGTTGATGATCAACGAACACAACTCAGTCGCGCGAAGTCCAGTGTCCAGCAACATCAATACAATCGCCTGGTCACGGTTGGCGCTCGGCCGGCGCATCACAAACTTCTTCCTTTCTTCAGTCTGCGATTCTCGCGAGTAAACGCAAGCCTTGAGCAGTTTTTCCACATCCTCTTTTGTAAATGTTTCAACGGGATGTTTTTGAAACTTCGGGGCAGTGATTTCTTTTGCGGGATTGGGAAACTTGAACTCCACCTGCAACCATCCGAAAAAGGATCGGAATGTTACCCACACATTTCGAATGGATTTGGCGGACAGTGGTTCGGAGCTTCCGTTCCAACGTCGCGGTTTATACTCGGTTCGCAACCAGGCCATGTAACCGGTCAAATCGGAAGATTGAATTTCCGACACCTCTTGATCTCCGATGTAATTCAACCAATGACCAAGAGTGAACTCATAGGAGGTAATTGTGCGCTGGCTTAATCCCTCTGCTGTTTTGAATTTTAGGAAGCCGTCGATGGCTTTAGCTAAGGAAAGTGAAACTTTGGATTTTGGCGTACCCGGCGAACTGCGGTTCATAAGAAATTCCTCCATTTTTGGAAAAATGTCTACCGCTGCGCGCCGGGCTAATCAAAAACCAGAGCCCGACGGACTCTGGTTTACTCTTAGTAGCGGGGAGTGGATTCGAACCACTGACCTCCGGGTTATGAGGGAGAAACCTGATTTCGGGAACTTTGACCGCATAACCACGCAAATCAGCCAGTTATACGTACTCCGGTTCCGTCGACCAATACAATCTGCGGTTGGTAATAATTTTTCGTTTCGTACGCCCTTAAGCAGGGGAAGTCAAGTACTTTCTCCTTTTTTCTTTGTTAAAATTTTTCTAAATTAATTATACCTAAAAGAACAATTCCTAATTGATCTGCTAAGTGAAGATGCGGCGACTGTGGCTGTTTTCTATCAAAGATTGGTTTACAAATCCGAAAAATCCAATCTGGAGCATTATTTTTGAATCAGGCTGATTTTTACTCGTTCCTTAATTACTATTTTGATATCATTTGGAGCCGATGGCAGGGCAGGTAAAACAATAAAAATCACCTGCCCTGCCTGTACCATTAAAGTTTACTTCCAACCATTAAACTGCGGGGAGAGCCTGAAGTTCCGGTTTTTTACTCCCCAAACTGCACAGTTTCAAGGTTTAGCAGAATTACCAGGCGTCCGTCCAGCTTCATTATGTTCATCATTAATTATTTTTCTTGTTATCATGATAGCACTTGTAAACGGGTTTCTATGCTACTTTTATGACCATTGTTACCGTGTACAGCAGGCTGAACAGGCTCGGAAGTACATATTACACCTGCCAGGCGGTCAAGATGTTCAGTGATTTCCATAGAAAGAGCTCTGGCATCTTGAATGGCCGACTCTGCCAATTTCCGGTCACCCCGATGAAATGCAGCCACTACTTCAGCCACTGTTTTGTGGAATTTTATATGTGGCTTCTCAACCTCACCAAACTCAACTAAGTGACCATACCGCTCTTTTCCCTGGCTGTAATACCATTTGCCAAAAGTACATTGTTCATGAGAATCAATTTCATCAGATTGGATCTGTATTTCACCGGCTAAAATTCTATCCAATCGGGTTACCCAATTCAAGTGGGCTTGTTTGAAAAGATCGATCTGTACCCTCAAATTTTGATCTTCTATTAGCTTAAATTGGGATACAATCGCTTGCATTTCAACCGCCATCTCCGCCAGGAATCGAGTACTTGCGGTCACTTCCTCCACCTGGGCGCTCATCTCCTCAGCTGATGCGCTGACTTCCTCTGTAGAAGCGCTGTTCTCTTCACTCACGCTGGCAATGTTCTCAATCGCGCTGGTTACCTCACCCGTCCCTGCCGCCATCTCTTCTGTTGATGCTGTGTTCTCTTCAACCACTGACGAGACACGATCCATCGCCGCCGCGAGTTCATCTGCCAGGGCGCTCATCCGGGTTGCTGCTGAAGCAATTGTTTCCCCTGACTTCTGCCCACTGACTGCCGCATCCAGAATGCTTTCCAAAGCCTGCCCGGACTGATTGGCTAAATCTACACCATTGTCTACTTCGTTAGCGCTTTCTTGCATAGCCTGCATCGCTTCAGAAACAGTCTTCTGTATTCCTTTCACCAATCCGGTGATCTCTTTCGTAGCACCAGCCGACTTCTCAGCCAACTTACGAACCTCGTCAGCCACTACTGCAAAACCCTTGCCGTTTTCACCCGCCCGCGCCGCTTCTATGGCGGCATTCAAAGCCAACAGGTTGGTCTGAGAGGCAATATCGTCTATCGTTTCCACAATCATGCCAATCTGTTGCGATCTCTGACCCATTTCTTGTACTTTCTGGGCGGTCAGGCTGACCTTGGCCTGAATCCGCTGCATCCCCTGGATGGTTTCATCTACCTTTATTGTGCTTTTTTGGGAAAGACTTACCGATTCGGCAGTTCCCTTCGCCTGAATCTCAGCATTGACCGAAACTTCCTGAATCATCGCTGTCAATTGGTCCGTAACTAGCGAAGCCTTTGCCACAGCGGCAGATTGTTCCTGGGCACCCTTTGCCACGCCGTCGATCGCCCGGCTCAT
Organism: Anaerolineaceae bacterium; assembly: GCA_034434155.1. Lineage (GTDB taxonomy): Bacteria > Chloroflexota > Anaerolineae > Anaerolineales > Anaerolineaceae > DSYU01. The sequence continues at coordinate 16,740 of DAOUAC010000171.1, read as the reverse complement.
CTGTTCCACCGCTGAGGCTGTGCGGGAAATCGATTCTGACTGCTGGGCATTGCCTTTGGCAATTTCCTGAATGGTTCCGGCAATCTGGCTGGCTGCCTGTCCAGATTGCTGAGCGGAAGCAGCCAATTGTTTGGAGGCTCCGCTCAGGTTGGCGGCATTTTCGGTCACTTGACCGGCTAGAGTGCGTAAATTGAGAATCATCTCAGAGAATGCCTTCCCTAAAACGTCCTTTTCTGATTGGGGAGTAACTTGTACAGTCAAATCTCCATCAGCAACCAAACGAGCGGTATTCGCAATACCGCTTAAATAGGTGACCGCACGTCTGAAATCCTCCGCCATTTGGCCGATCTCATCCGTTTGTTGAATATCCAGATGAACGTCCAGATCACCACCGGCAATCTGGTTCGCGGCTTTACTGACGGCAATAATTGGTCTGGCGAATCTTTTCGAAATTTGTACGATCAATCCAAAAAGGAATAAAATCCCTGCGAAACCAATGATGAGAAGGGTGGTAACCAATTGGTTCACGCTCGCCATCATTTCACTCATTGGCACCACGGTAACCATTCCCCAACCGCCTGTATTAACAGGAGCATAGAACATGATTACGGATTTCCCTGTAAATGGATCAGTCGTTTCGATATAACCCGCTTTCTTGACCTTTATATCATCCGCCATCTGGATGAGCAACTTGTTTGAATATTCTTCTGATAAATCCACCAGGGATTTCGCCCCGATGAAAGATTTGTCAGGTGCTGAAATGAAAATGCCGTTATTACTAACCAGGAATGCATACCCGCTATCATAGCTTTTGATCTGTTTAACGCGCTGATCCCAAGAATTGAGACTTGTATCAACACCCGCAACACCAATGAAATTATCGTCCTCTAAAATCGGCGACATAAAACTGGTCATCAAGGTCCCCTGAAAAAGGTAAGGTTCGATGAGTACATCTGTTTTAGATTCCTTCGGTTTCAAGTAATAATTTTCGGCATCCACATTGAGAAGCGGATCCAGAGTTTCATTCCCGGTCAGCTTATTCCAATAAGGGACAAAACGCCCTGTAGGATCGCTTCCGACCGTATTGGCAAAAACGGCATCATTCCCGTCGAACGCGTTGGGTTCAAAAACCACACAAGTACCAACAATGTCCGGATGCTTGTCGAGGAGGTTTCTGAGGGCATTCATTACTTCCTGCCTATCATGGGTGGAGTTGGATTCCATCATCTGAGCCACGGTCCGGCTGAGGGTTTGATTGGCTTTTAATTCGGCATCAAAACTGTTGGCGTATTGTGCAGCTTGAGCCGCCCCCCCCTGATAGGCAAGTTCCTTTTGTGAATTGATCATGAGGTAAATTGACGCACCGATCATAACGATAAAGATAAGTAACACAAAAGGGACAATTGATAAAACAAGACGAGTTGAAATTGATCTTTTCATTTGATTCTCCTAAAAATTAAATGGCAGTTTATTATTCAGCGAGTTTCTGTAATCCAGAAACAGGAATTCCTCTTATCCTCGTGTAATCGCAAGTTTACTGATTTTGTTTCGAGAATGCTGAAGAATGCTATATTTTCCTTCTGTCAGGCAGGATCGCCTTTTTGGATTCGTATAAAATGGGATGGCTGGCAGGAGTCTGCACTTGTGGCAGGTACTTTTCGTTGGACAGTTTGAATTGGTCAACCATTTCTTGTAATACAGCCGCCATTTCTGCCAGTGAGTCTGCTGAAGCAGTCACTTCTTGCACCTGTGCGCTCATTTCTTCTGAGCTGGCACTCACCTCTTCAATAGCAGCACTGTTCTCTTCACTCACACTCGCAATGCTTTCAATGGCTTGCGATACTTCGGTGGAATTGGCGGCCATTTGTTCGGTGGATGCTATGTTTTCTTCAATGACTGCCGAAACGGCATCTACTGACGCAACCAGCATTTCTGATGCCAACTTAATTTGGTTACTTGCTTCACTTGCCAACATCGCCTGGTTCTTTACTGCTTCTGCTGCGTCTAAAATTTCATTTAATGCTTTGCCCGCTTGATTCGCAGAATCTACTCCAATTTCAACTTCTCTTGTTCCATCTTCCATGGCTTTAACAGCCTCTGCAACAGTATTCAAAATCCCGTTTATTAACCCGCCGATCTCTTTCGTTGCAAGCGATGACCTTTCAGCCAATTTTCTTACTTCATCCGCTACAACCGCGAAACCTTTACCATGTTCTCCTGCACGAGCAGCTTCAATGGCGGCGTTCAATGCCAGCAGGTTCGTCTGAGATGCGATGTCTTCAATAGTCTCTACAATCTCACCAATTTCTTTTGAACGTTTCCCCATTTCTTGAACTTTTTGGGCTGAAGCGCCAACTTTTGTCTTAATATTTTGCATTCCAGTAAGAGTTTGTTCAACGGTACTTGATCCTTTTCGTGCAGCTTCTGCGGCTTTTATAGAATCCATCGAGACTGCGTCAGCATTTATTGATACTTGTTGAATGGCAGAATTTATTCGATCGGTTGCGTTTGAAACTTTTGATAATGAATTGCTTTGATCTTGCGCACCTTTGGCAACTCCATCAATTGTTTGTGACATTTGCTCAATGGCTAATGCAGTTTTCGATATTGCATCTGCCTGGTCAGAAGTTCCTTTGGCTACTTGCTGCATGGTTGCAGCAATCTGGTTGGTAGCCCGGCCAGACTGGTCAGCGGCTTCAGTGAGATGTTTGGAAGCCACATTGACTTTATTTGCATTTTCTGAGATTTTCCCAACTGTAATATTCAATTGCCTGATCATCTGAGAAAATGCGATACCCAGTTCGTCTTTCTCGGATTTTGGTTGAATTTGCAGTGTTAAATCTCCGTTTGCAATTGCTTGAGCAACATCAGCCATCTCGATCATATAGTTCTTTAATCGCGTGATTGAATGCGCAACTAAACCAAATTCATCATTCATTTTCATAAAAACTGCTTTTGTTTCATCAGACATATCACGATTTAGATCACCCACTGACATAATATCAATCACATGAGTCATCGCCACGAGTGGAAAAGCAATTTTCTTTGCGACAAAGAATCCAACTGCGAAACCAAAGAGAATTGTGAAGACAACAAACCCTATTAATGCCAACCGAATACCCTGGAAAGTTTGGGTATTACTCTCTTGAAATGTTCTGACTAAAGAGTTTATTTGGTTGCTCAAATTTTCCATATTTGAATCGATTGATTTGGAGACAATTAAGCTGTCTGAGTATAAAGATTTCGCTTGATCAACTTTTCCTGATATTAAGGCTTTTTCAATTTGATTACTCAGGTCAAAATAAGTGGTCAAATTGTTTTCAACATCTGAAAACAACTTGTTTCCCTCATAGGTTGTAATGAGTGGTTCAAGTTCAGCCAAATGTTTTTTTAGATCTGTTTTGTAACCCTCAATACTGGTAACTTGACTGGAAATCTGAGAAGAGGCATCATTAAAAATTACCTCCTCGCTGAGGCTTCGTTCCAATAAACGTAAATCTTTTACAACATCCTCAACTTTTAGTAGGACTTGAAAATGATTTTCGTTTATTTTGTTATTGGTATTAATGAAATTACTCAATAACAGGACAGCCAGCATACCGAGAATTCCATTGATCATCATTACTGAACCAAAAGAGATCAACAACTTGTTTTTAATATTGGTTTTCATAATTCACTTATCCTTTCAAAACTTATAGATGTTGTAGAAACGATTTTTTTGACTATTTGCAGCAAACTTTCTCAACCGAAGTATTATCAAAAGTTACTTTACTATTACGTCCATTATTTTTAGCCTGATACAGTGCTTTATCAACATTTCTAATAAGTAAATCAGACGTTTGCCCGTGGGTGGGAAACATACAGATTCTCATGGAGAGACTAATTTTCTGCAATTCTTGTCCATGAAATTGAATACTCAGCGATGAAACTTTTTCTCTACTCTCTTCAGCCCTTTGACAGGTGGTTTCAAGATCAGCTTCAGGTAACATTGACAAAAATTCATCCCTGCCATAACGGCACGCTACATCTTCATGTCTATTTGATATATTCATTAAATTAGCCTTATCCAGTTCAACAATGAGAATGCGCCCAGGAGTTTCCTTTGTTTTCATCATTCCCTTCCAGAGATCTGGTTCTCCTTTTTATCTTCATTCAGCATAGAAAGAAAAATATCGATGATGCCAGGATCGAAATGCTGTCCGGCCTGATCATGGAGATAGGCGCGGGCTTCTTCTTCTGACCAACTCTTGCGGTATGGGCGATCGGAAGTCAAGGCATCCCAAACGTCAACCATCGCAAAGATACGCGCTGCTAAAGGAATTTCTTCACCTTTAAGGCCGCGGGGATAGCCGCTGCCATCCCATTTTTCGTGGTGGCAATAAGGAATATCCAACGCGGGGCGAAGATAACCAATGGGGGCAAGTAGTTCATAAGCAATCACTGGGTGTTCTCGGATTTTTTCCATTTCTTCTTCGTTAAGCGGGCCAGGTTTTAACAGGATATCATCGGGAATACCCAGTTTGCCTATGTCGTGCAGCAATGCGCCGCGCTGGATGTGCACCAGCTCAGGTTCATCAATTGACATGGCTCTTGCCATCCGCATGGTCAGCTCAGTGACCCGCTGGCTGTGACCTTGAGTTTCTTTGTCGCGCAGATCGAGCGCGCGGGACCAGCCTTCGAGGGTGGAGTTGTATGCCAGGTTCAACTCGGTATTCGATCGTTGTAGATCCATAAACAAACTGGTGACCTCTATTGCGATGGCAGCCTGGCTGCCCAATGTTTCCAGAAAATTCAACCATTCTGGTTCATTTTCGAGCAGTGATCGGTGGAATACTTCTAAAACCCCTTTAACCTGGTCTCTCGACACCAAAGGGACGGCATAATAAGTTACAAAGCCCTCAGCAGAAAAAGAAGGGGCGCGCAGGAAACCTGACTGGTGTTCCTTTAGATCGGGGATATGGATCGTCCGCTTTTCTAAGGCAGCCCGGCCGGCAAAACCTTCACCGATTTTCAATCGGGTGGAACACAGTGCATTGGTGGAGAAGCCGCTGCTTGCCGCGAATTCCAGGATTTGTTCAGATGGATTAAATACCAGAACGCAAGCCGCATCCACGCCAAGCTGGTTGATGACCTGATCGAGTAAAACCTGCAAGGTAATTTCAAGATCCAGGCTGCTGGTGATGGCTAAATCGATATTGTGTAAGGCGTCCAACTTCTGAAGTTGGTGTTTCATCTTTTCATGAAGCTGGTATCGGTGGATGGCATTTCCGGCGTTTTCTGCAAGGGTGGTAACCAGTCGACTTTGATACTCTGACAACGCCAACGGAGTATGTAATCCAAGACAGAGTACTCCCACATTGTCTTCCGCTGTGGAGATGGGGATGAAAGCGGCACTCACTCCGGCCGGAATTTTGGCGCGATTGGAACTTCTGGTTAACAGGTCTTCCTTAATATCATTGGTAAAATAGGGTTTCCCGGTGGAAAAAACGGTCCCGATAATCCCCTCTCCAGGTCTTATAGTAATTTCGTGATCCGGAATTCCTTGGGACGCTTTTTGCTGCAAAGATTTGTCTTTCGGATCATAAAGCCAGAAACTTCCCGTGCTGGCATCGACAAGCTCAATTGTTTCTCTAAGGAATATCTCCAGCATTTCATCCAGCCCCCTGACAACGCGAGTCTCTCTGGAGACCTCGTTGATCACCTCAAGTTCCCGCAGGCGGCTGCGGGATTCCTCAAACAAGCGTGCGATCTTTATGGTGCTCGCTGCACTCCCTGCAAATATACTGAGAAGTTGGACATCCTCCTGGGTAAACTCACGTGTCGAAGGGTCGATTTCAGCCACCCCGACCACACCGATCAATTCCTCTTGATAAATCATCGGAAAACGTAATAAAGATGTGATGGGATAGGCTTCGAATTCTGGCAAGCGCTCTTCCCATGTTTTGTAATCATTGACAAGCGCGGGCTGGCGGATTTGGGATTTGAAGTCATAGCCCCTTCCTTTCATTGGAATCCTCATTCCAACAGGAACCTGGGCTCCCTTAACCACCGTGACAATGAGTTCATCAAGCGCTGGATCGTAGATCATGATTGTGACATTGGCCACTTTCAGCAGCCTGATTACCTTTTCAGCAATCACATTCAGTAATTCCGATTGATCTTGTTGTCTGGTCTTCTCCATCATCATTTCAACCAGAGCAGTTAATTCATCGGATCGCTGAAGCAGCTGCCTGCTTCTCGCCTCCAGTAAGCTGACCATTTGGTCGAACGCCTGGTTTACCTCATAGAATAAACCAGAATGGGGTGAGAGGCCTGACCGCGCAGCCAGGTCTCCTTCTGAGAGTTGTTTTGTCAGTGCGAGAAGTTCATTGACCTTTCGGGCGATCAAAGCATTAAACCCAAACCAGGCAGCGATAATAGATAAAGCTATGATGAGCAAGAACAATGAATTATTAAGATTATGCCTGGTGGTGATCGAATAGATTATCAGGAGAATTCCAGGAAAAATGGCGAACAAGACAAGTAAATTCAGTCTGAATCGCAGACTACCCCTTTGAGAAATCATTATTTTGCTCCTTCACTGCAGACCAAACCAGATCAGCTACATCGTAGGCTGCCCGGGGGTATCCCAACCGGTGAGCATTCTGAACGCGAAGGTTATATAATTCCTTTCCATTTACCAACCAGTGACACATCACTTCAAGAACTTCCATCGGATTTTTGGCAAGATCACCAGCCTTTCCCGAAACAACATACTCAGCATTGCCGGTTTCTTGTCCAGGGATGACACTGACCAGGATCATGGGCAAGCCGCAAGCCAGGGTCTCGGTTACGGTGAGTCCACCTGCTTTTCCGAGCACGCAATCTGCACCTCGCAATAAAGTGGGCATATCGGAGACGAAATTATACAGATGTGTCTCCTGGTGCCATTCTGTTTCACTTAAACGCCGGTAAAGGGCTTCATCTCCGCCGGCTACAACCGCCAGCTGCAGCGGCAGGCCGGAATGATTCAAAACATGCAGTGAATCATATAAATGTTCGACCCGCTTACTGCCGATGGCGAGAACGGTGAACAGATCCGGGTGCCATCCCAGGTTTGCACGGATGGAGGCCTGATCCTGATTCCCTTTCGCCAATGCCGGGTGAACTGGGAGACCGGTGATCTTTACTTTTTCTGGGGGTAGGCCTGAGTTGATTGCCAGATCGTAAACGGTCTGAGTAGGCACCAGGCACAGATCGACAGCCGGGTTGAACCACATCTTGTGTACCGTCGCCAGATCGGTGACGACCGTAAAAATTGGGATGTGACGTTTTTCTATGGTGAAAATAACATGTAAAATTGCCTGGTAAATAGGATAGGTGCATACGATAGCGTCCGGTTGGTGTTTTCGAACAGTCTCGCGTAATACATTGAACAATAAAAGCGTCGCCGTATTCTCAATCAGATTGGATGCCGCCGGGGTATCGCTGAACTGGTATCCCACTTGATACAATTCGGGCATTTCTCGAATGATTCGATCATAATTCGCTTGATCCTTCCGTAAAAATGCTGGAGCGCGCTTATCATTCAAAGGATTGATAACTTCAACCACACACTCCTGTACGTGAGTTTCTTGCAGCGCCGCTGCGATTGCATTGGCTGCACTGCGGTGACCATACCCAAATTCAGCCATCAAAATAAGAATTCGTTTCATGCTGCCTCCAGTCGTGGCCAGCGAACATTGCCGGTTGTATATGGGTAAGGTGGGTGCCAGGTAAGCGGAGGAAATGGATATTCTGAAGGGGTGAAAACCGCGAACTGATTGATTGCTGGCGAGGGATGAATCAGAAAGATACCAAATGCATCCACCAGCTGAATGACCTCGATCGGTAAGAGATAATCACAAGACTTTTGCCAGCCATTTTCAAGTTGGTTAGTGCGAACGATGGCATGGGTGACCAGGCGGTTTTTCGGGTTGACAACCACCTGGTAAACCGTCCCTTCATCATCCCCATATACTCTCACACCGATGCGCGGCTGGACCGCATTCCGCGCTGGAAAGGGATCTTCGCCTTTAATATTGGGCAGCAGGATCACACCTCGTACAGTCGCAACACTGGCAGCCGTTTCTTCCGCGGAGCGCTGAATTTCTCGGGTCGGAACAAGGCCTCCCAGTTCAACCCAGCCGTGGCAGCAGGAAACAGGCAGCGTGAACAGACGAGTACTTTCGTTTTGGTCAAGAGCCTCGGCTACCTGGTTTCTAAGCTCGTAATCAGTGACAAGGTGATTATGAACTGCGATTACACCGGGTATAGATCGGATAATTTCTTCGATACGCTGATTGATGATATTCTCAGACACATGGCCAGACAGGCAAACCTCTCTGTTTTCGACGATCACAGAAATATCCTGAATGTTAATGGTTCCAATCAATTCTTCATCCCACAATGATCGCCAGATAAGGGCCAAAATTGAGTCGTCCGGTATATTTCCTGGTTTTATGCCTGCTTTCCGAATTTCCATTTTTTTGAACCTTTGTGAAATAATGCATCTACTCGTATTTTTCCATCGCACCAAGGATACTACCTGCAAGTTTTGCCTGCATGTATCCAAAGTGTTATAAAAGTGTTATTTTTTCCATTCCTTTAGTCTGTAAATAAATGCTTTGGATTTGGATTTTTTTCAATTCTTCTCAATATGCCCGGAATTGTTATCAGGTAATTAACGAACCTTATTATGAATACACTTGGAATTACATGCCAGATCGCCTGACGGGTTTGATAGTTTGGAACGTCAAGATACTCCTGCCGCAAGTTCCACATGTGCAGGGATATGCTTTGAGGGTCAGCATGTCAGTCAACGAACGAACTGGATTTCTATGACAGTGTTTATATGCTTTACTGCGATAGGTATAGAAAAAGTTGTTTCGATCGCCTTGCTATCTATATGTGCATATTATCCGAGACAAATAAAGTTGAATCTACTTATTTTTCTTGATTCCACTCGGCGATCATCATTTTTGTTTTTTCGTAACCTGCCTGTCTGAGCCTTCGATAATCACTGAAGTCCCACATGGGGGTTTTCGCTATGCCTTGAAAATCAATACGGCGGACCGTAACACCTTGCATCTCGGCGATTTGTGTTTCCAGTTGGATTTGCCTTCGGATGGCTGCGGAGAGAGCCTTCTGGAAATATTCCGGTAGCGACAGGTTTTCCTTAGGAATCAGGGTGGTATCATTAAGGTCAACGGCAATAATCTCGGTCGCTCCCATACGTAAGGCTGGTTCTATGGGCAAGTTGGACATTAAACCACCGTCTATAATCATCCGTCCATCTTTCTGGAGCGGCATGAACCAGGGTGGTACAGCGATAGATGCCAGCAATCCTTCCAAAATAGAGTCACACTGATTTTGCCCATAGATCACTGTTTGGCCAGTCTCCAGATCGGCGCTGATTAAAGCAAGACGGGCATAGGGGGTCATGTCAAAGGTCAATCTATCTGTAATACCTAAAGACACAAAGTAATTCTCTACTTTCTTACGAGTTCGGTCGCTTGGTTGACCAATCATCACTCGAAAAATGAGCTGGGAAATTCGAGAGTCCAGAATTTCCGCACTCGCGACCTGTTCCCAGACCCGTTCAAGAGCAGCCAGACCATCCAGGTCCATCCCCCACAGCGCCAGCCCGGTCGCGTTCGCGGCCCCAATGGAAGTTCCAACCACCAAGTCTGGAACCATGTTTGCCTCCAGCAGTGCTCGCAACGCGCCGATTTGCAGGGCGCCGCGTGATCCCCCGCCGCCTAACACAAATGCTGTGCATTTTTTCATTTTCACCTCACGGAATTTCGCTCATTTTTTAGGTCGGTGTCATTCACCTTGTTTTGTTCTTATTTGTTTGGTAAATCATTATTTTCTGTCAACTTATTTGCACAATCTTCTTCAGGCGCGGGCTTATCTGGTCCAACGGCTATATCCAAGTCGGTTTCTGGTATTTGATCTTTTAATATGAAAGCCTGCTGCTTCCGCCGGTTTTTTAAATCACCGGCAAACCATTTTAGAAAACGATCGCCTGATAGACCTTGCATTTGATTCTCCTGATTGATCTTGTTTGACAATCCAAGCATATCCTTTCTGCGAAAGGCTGTCATGAACCGAAAGTGCTATAAAAGTGTCAAACGGTGGGAAAGGGAACTTAAGGGATCAAACCCAATTTGCGGGCAATGGATACCGCTTGCGTGCGTTTCTTGACGCCAAGCTTGGCATAGATATTATAGGCATGGCGCTTGACAGTATTGAGCGCCAGGTAAAGTTCGGCGGATATTTCCTGGTTGGACTTCCCCTCGGCGATCAATTTTAAGACTTCAACTTCCCGAGTGGATAGGGTAATGGGCAATCCATCTTCAGTTTTCACAATGTAGGTTTCACCCGGTATCCGACTGCCCGACAGGGATAGTGATTCAGATGTGACTTCACGTTGTAAGGCAGACTGCAAATTTTCTAAAAATGTGGTTGAAGGGAGAAGGCTGTCAGATTCTTGCGGCTCGGACTGACAGTAAACCAATAATTCCGCGATCGGCTGGCCCCCATCCAGGTAGACTCTCTTAAAGCCCTCCGGTTCGCCCAGGGCCAATGCACTTCTTAACGTCTTGACCGCCGGTTGAATTTCTCCCAACGAATACTGCATAATGGCCTGTAAAATCAGTATTTCAATAGCCGTTGCTATGCGTTGGAACTGTTTCACCTGCGGTAGCAGCGAATCTAATAATCCTGCACTCTTTCGCAGGTAGGTTTCATTCATCCGGCTTCTGCCCATCGCGATCAGAAGCCGCACTTGAGTGATCACCAAATATTCGTAAATGTGATACGGGTAATTCGTTAATGGAATGCTGCCGGTGAAATCAGGGAAATTGCCCCTGTTCCACCACCTTTCTGCATCGGGAAGATCCCCACACTGCAACGCCAACCGGACGGCGATTGCCGAAACGAGGGTTTCATCCCATTGGCTGGATTCGGCACTGAGCGCCAATTGCAACGCTTCATCGATAATCGCCTGCGATCCGGATATATCACCCTGAATCTGGCGCAGGCGAGCCAACGAAACCATGCTGTCCAGGTTTCTGAGCAGCCAGATGGTTCCGGACGCTTTCATACCGCGTTCCAGATAAACACTGGCTTCATCCAACAAATTACGTTCCAGGAGGATCTCCCCCAGACCAATATCCACCAACTCGGAGGGCGGAAGCGGTTCGCCGTTTGGCCCAATCGCCATTAATTGTGCTTTTTGTAAGGTGATCCAGGCCAGGTTGAGTTTGCCCTGCTGTGCCTGCATATCAGCCAACTGGCAGGTGGCAAGGACCATTACGAACAGATGATTGGCCTGCCGGGCAATTCGTATGGTATTTCGCAGCGACTCAGTGGCTTTCACTGTATCACCGGAAAGGGTTAAGTACAGACTCTCATCCAGGGAAAGCAAACATTGGACAAACGGGTGTTCATCCTGCAAATATTCTGTCGCCTGACGAGAGAACTCCGCGGCCTGTTCCATATCGCCACTCAAGATTGCTAACGTGGACTGGCAAATTGCCAATCCACCGCGTATATTCCACTGACCAGTTTCTGTCTCGTCCAACTTCGATCCTGTATTCGGTTGTTCCCTCAGCTTGCCCAGCGACCCGCGCACATCGTCCAACCAATAGCGAGCCAGCTCAAAGCGGTAGGTCGCCAACAGCCCCCAGGCATGGTTTAAGCCGAGGATCGGGCGTTGATGGATCACTGCATCGGGTAACTGACTGATCCAACGGGTGATGGTGAGGATTGTCCCCATTTTGATCATGGCTTCAATGTTGCGCTGGATCAAGTCTGCGGCCCATTCGTAATCACCCGAAGCCAATGCATGCTGAAAAGCTTCTTCCAGGTTTCCATTCTGCTCTAACCAAAGCGCTGCCCGCTTATGCAGGTCTGGGATTTCGGCTGAATAGAATTCAGCGAGAACATGGCGAAGAAAATCACCAAACAGATCGTGATAACGAAACAACTCATGTCGTTCATCGAGAGCCGTGATAAAAAGCCTGGCATGTTCCAGTCGGTTCAACATGGCTCTGCCAAAACCTGGTTGGGCATCTGGATTGACCACTGCCTCGCACAATGGACCGTTGAGTGTATCCAGGATGGAACTCTTCACCAAAAACTGGCGGATTTCCTCCGGCTGCTGGTCCAGCACCTCTTCAGCCAGAAAATCAACGAGATAATGGACGTCACCTTTCAAGTTGGCCAGCAGGACATTGGGATCTGGCTGGTGGCTTAATGAAAGAGCCGCCATCTGTAATGCAGACACCCATCCATCCGTGCGTTTCACCAAAGCCTGGATGGTTTCCTGTGGGAGTTTTGTTCCTGTGGACTGTTGGAAAAACAAATTTACTTCTTCACCCGTAAAACGCAGATCTTCCGCACCGATTTCGGTCAGGCGGCCTTTTCCACGCAAATTCGCCAGATCCAGGGTGGGCTCACTACGGCTGGCAATGATTACGTGCAGGTTACCGGGAAGATTTTTTATAAATAAGCCAGCATTATGAAGTTTGTTCGGTTCTTCGAGCGTCTGGAAATCGTCAACAACAAGGACTATCTCTTTTTGCAGAACCGATAATTCATTAATCAGTTGGGTTAACCCAATTTCCACAACGCTATTCGTTATCGCGCCGCTTCCCTTCGTGGTTTGAATAAAGGTAAGGGCTTCGTCCCCCAGGTGAGGCTCAAGGGTTTGTAAAGCACTGATCAGGTAATGGTAGAGGTGATCATGATCGTTATCTGTGTTGTCAAGGGTCAGCCAGGCCACCCGAGACCTGGTACTTCGTGCCCATTCGATCAACAGATTGGTTTTCCCATAACCGGCTGGAGCACAGAGTAATGTCAATGGTCCTTTGACACCCTGTTCGATCTGTTCGACCAGACGTGGTCGGGCAACATATCCAGCTGGAAGGGGCGGTATGGTAATCTTTGTTCTGAGGAGAGGAGATTCGACAAAAAGCGGTTGATCGAGAGTCATATCAATATCATAACATCGACTCTTTAAAATACAAAACAGAAAAAACTCCTTTCGAAGATTAGATTGTGTAGATCATTTAGAATCAGCTTTGCATGCACCGACAGTATGGTGATGTCAATTAGAAAACATTGGCTCCTCCAGCTACTCATGAACGGTTAAAAATACATCAGCAAGCAGCAATTTACGCTGCCTGCTGATGATAAATATATGTGTCAGTCCCTGGTTTTTAAGCAGACAGGGCTTTCTTGGTGAGTTCCCACGCTTGCTTAAGCAGATCGTTGCGCCGCTTCTGATCAGCCTTCAACTCGGCAATACGTGCCTCGCGTTTGGCTTTACGTGTGCCGCTTTCCTTGGCCGCCTGCTCCTGCAAAGACTTAATCTTTGCTTCCGTCTCTTTCTGGCTGGTCTCGATTTTCGCCTGGATAGCATCCTGCGTCGCTTGCAGCCTGGCTTTGGCAGCGTCCACCTTCGCCTGGAGTTTCACCTTAGCCTCCCCGGTAGCCTGATCACGTTCGGCTTTCAGCTCGGCAAGATCGGCTTCGAGCGCCGCTACGTCCCGCTCAATCTGGGCATCCACGACGTCTCCACGTGTGCGGCGGAAGACGACACCACCCAGGGCTTCCATGCGCGAATCGACCGGTGTTGTCCACTCCTCCCAAACCTCGGCTACGACGGCGGCTTTGCCCGGCAGCAAAGTTTTTTCGACCTCGGAGAGGAAGTCCTCGCCGACCGACAGGTTCCCCAGGTCGTAGACCATGCCCCCTACCGTTCCGGCGTAAGCGCCTATGGCGAGCCCTACCGGACCGCCCAGCAGGCCGATCAAACTCCCGGTGAGCAAGCCCACGGCCATCCCTACGGGACCCATGTCGCCTTCTTGTTTGACCTGCACCTTCCCGTCATTATCTCTGGCAATCACAGCCTTTGCGTAGAGATTGATGCTGCCTTCATTCTGCAGCTCCTGGAGAACTTTCGACCCTTCATAGGCTTTAGTCTCGCTATCAAATACAACCACAATCATCTTATCCATCATTTTTCTCCTAATTCGAATTGAAAATCAATTTTTAACTACTGTCCTTCTGACCATCGCACAAGGACTTATCTAATCACGTCTCAGTGGCGCAGCATCATACGTTCGTACCGATGGCTATCTCGATATTTCGCTGCAGGCTGTGCAGACGGAAAGCGAAGATAATCTCCCAAACTCCAAAGACGATGGCATAAATGCCGATTACCCAAATCACGCTAAAAGCACCTGCTACTGGATAAACGAACAGCAGTATGCCGAAGAGGATTGAGAGCAGACCGTTGAATATCAGCATCCATTCACCTTTGAGCACATGTCTGAACTGAATCGCAGCCACGATCTCGAAAACACCCGTGATAACTCCCCAGGCGGCAATAAGATACAGTAAAGCGCGCCCGGCAAAATCCGGCATGACGATGGTCATCAATCCAACGAGCATCCCCGCCACGCCTTCCAACAACACTGCCCACCATCGATTGAAGTATGGAGCGAAGCCAATGCCGGCAATTACGGCTAAGAAGCCGTCCACCAGCGCGTAAGCGCCGAACACCAGGACCAGGGCCTGCAGTGTCTGTCCGGGATTAATCAGCGCCACGATGCCGAAGATAATGGCGATGACGCCGCGCAACGCGAATTTCCACCAGTTCATTGAAAATTTTTCTACCATAGATCATTTCTCCTATTTATTATTCCCATATCGGGTTATTTTTTACTATGTATAGGATACTATCGGGTGAATGATCCGTCATGAATCCAAAGTGCTATCAAAGTGCTATTCTTCTCTTTATATATTGGGGTAACCACCCAGACAAGATGAGCCTTATCATATGCAGTCTGTGAATCTCTGAGCCAATAGGCATTTTGCGCGTGCCGGCAAAACCCGAATGAAAAAATACCATCATAGAAGCAGAGGTGTTGAGAAAAGTTGATTAGAAATTTCCGGATAAAAACAGGTCGGGGGGGAATACGGATTTCTGATAGTCAGATGAGAAATGGGAAAGCAGTTGTTATCAGTATGATTTTGCAGATATCACACCATAAAACTGGAAGCCGGAATATTGGCTGTTTTGGGTGTATATGACATTAGCCTCCTCATGTGGACGCTTTATTAGTGCTAAGCAATCAAACTTCAGTTATTATTGTTGGAGAAGGACTACACAATTGCGTCCTGCTGCTTTAGCCTGATAGAGGGCACTGTCAACCTGCTGCAGAATTGATTCAAAATCAATAGTTTCCGTGTCGATTTGACTGACCCCAAAACTTGCCGTAAAGTGAAGAGTGTCATTTCCGACCTGAACTGTGTCGATATTCGCAGTAGCGGCTCTGAATCGTTCCGCCGCCAGGAAAGCGTCTTCGCCCGTAGTATCAGGCAACAGAATGAAGAATTCCTCGCCCCCCAGGCGGCCCAGCGTGTCATTTTCTCGCAGAATAGAATGAAGCCTGGCAACCATGGTCTTTAATACCTCATCTCCAACGGAGTGCCCCAGCGTATCATTGATCTGCTTAAAGTGATCGAGGTCGAACATTACAATGGAAAGGGCATTGCCTGTGCGCTTGGCACGTGCCAGCTCCCGGATCCCTACCTCGCAAAAGTATCGGCGGTTGTACGCCCCGGTCAGCGGGTCGGTAATAGCCAGTTTTTCCATCTCTTTGAGAATAGTCTCTTTTTCGGCAAGCAGAGATTTGATCCTATCGTTTGCGAGTTTTTGGATAGTTATGTTCGTACTCAACACAATGAATGAGGTCACCTGCCCCTCAGCACCAAGAACGGGCGAATAGTTGACGCGCGACCAACCTTTTTCAAAATCTGTCGCGAAGTAATTTTCGTAGAAGACGGTTTTTCCTGATCGCACGTCGGCAATGTAATCTAGAGCGAATTGATAATTCGCCTCGCCTATAATGTCTCGCATATGATGACCAATGATTTCTTCCCGCGGCAGGCCATAAACTCTGGCAAATGGGACATTGACGAACTCGTAGTGCAAGGTACTGGCGTTGACATGTGCAATATACGCTGGTGCTAGATCCACAAGGGTCTGGAATCGGTCCATCGTGGCTTGCATTTCTGCTTCAATCCGCAGCCGTTCCATAATTTCCATTTTAAGAAGCTGGTTGGCTGCTATAAGCTCAGATATTTGTTGAGTAACTTCTACGGACTTGTTATTCCTGGTCATAGCACCTACTTACCTGTGTGACTTACTAGATTCGTATCACCTGGTCGGATGGGATGCTGCCATATTAAAATGCGAGTTTTGAAGACAGTTTTACGATTGACAATCTTGCCTCTCCGTTTGGCGGTTCCAGCGCTCTGTTGAACCAAACAAATAAGTATCAGATTAATATTACATCCAACCTATTGAAACGAAAAATACTTATCCACTAAATGTTATCCACTAAAAGTTACAGTCACAGAGACGGTGATTTATTAAAAGGAAAGGGGGCAATGTTTACACCTTGGAATCAGAGGTTCACCGTGCTATTCTATACTCGTCCTGAAGAAAGAAAGTCATTCAAACGATTAGCTAGTTCCTCGGTGTAAAAACGGCAGGTCACAATCAAATATAGGAGCGCAACGCATGGCTAAACCAAAAACGACCATTGCTGGTTGTTTGGAAAATAGTAGCGGGGAGTGGATTCGAACCACTGACCTCCGGGTTATGAGCCCGACGAGCTGCCGCTGCTCTACCCCGCATCA
>DAOUAC010000170.1:0-34261 GCA_034434155.1 Anaerolineaceae bacterium | reverse complement strand
TGTCGGGCGAAGTGGTGTTGAAGCGGTGGACGACCGATTCAAAACGCGGCGAGGCGTCGGTCAGCAGGATGGGAGCTTCGAGCCCCAGGTGCTTTAGCACCCAGGCCGTCTGCGGGTTAATCGCCCCGGCGCGGGCCGCTACAGCGTCGGCGCCATCGCGCTCGCGCAGCAGCCAGGCGTAGCCCATGGCGGCGGCGATGGAATCGGTATCGGGGTTCACATGGCCGGTGACGTAAATCGGTGATGCCATAGTTCCTATATTCTCCCCCATCTGATCAGACCTGTGCCTTCCGCGCGGCTTGCAGGGCCCGCCAGACGCGCTCCGGCGTAGCGGGGTTGGCGGTGATGTCCGCTCCGCAGGCGTCATAAATGGCGTTGCCTACCGCCGGAGCCACCCCATCCATTGGGATTTCCGCCACTGCCTTCACGCCGAAGGGATGGGTTGGCTCAAACGTCTCGATAAACAGGGTATCCAGTTCGGGCATTTCGTCGGCCCGGAAGAGGTGATAATCCACCAGGTCGCGCTCTCTGGCCCGACCCTGCGCGTCGTAGACCATTTCTTCGCAGACGGCGTACCCCAGCGCCTGCGTCATGCCGCCTTCGATCTGCCCGGAGGCCGTAAGGGGGTTGACGATCACCCCCGAATCAACCGCCATCACCAGCCGGTCAACCGTCACCTGACCGGTTTCGACATCCACCGTCACTTCGGCAAACTGGGCCGCGAAGGGCGGCGGCGAGGAAGGCGAAACGTAAGAGGCCACCGCCATGATTTGTTCCTGGTCGTGGTGGTGCAGAGCGTCGTGCGCCACCTGCGCCAACGTAACAAAGCGGCCATCTGGAGCGATCGCTTTGCGGTCAGCCAGGCGCACCTGATCGGCTTCCACCGGCTCACCCGCGGCGCTTAACAGGCGCGCCGCCCGCACGCGGATGCGCCCGGCCACCTGTTGGGCGGCTTTCACCGCCGCCGTCCCAGAGATGTAAGTGGTGCTGGAGGCGTACGCGCCCTTGTCAAACGGGGTGAAGTCGGTATCTGACGAATACACCAGAATATCCTCCACCGGAACGCCCAACACTTCGGCGGCCATCTGCGCCAACACGGTATCTGAGCCGGTTCCCAGGTCGGTTGCGCCGACCAGCAGGTTAAATGAGCCGTCATCGTTCATCTTCAGGCTGGCCCCGCCCATATCCAGGTAGGGGATGGCCGTTCCCTGCATGACGGCGGCCATGCCGATCCCCCGGCGCAGGTGCGGCTTGCCCTCCACCACGTGCCACTGCGGGTTGCCGAACTTCTGCTCCCAGCCGATGGCCGCCATGCCCTGGCGCACGCATTCCTCCAGGCCAACGGTGTGGACAATCTCCGGGCGAGGTTCGCGCCCTTCGCTCCAGGCCGTGCTGAAGGGGTGCAGTTCGCCAGAGCGGATGGCGTTTTTCAGGCGGAAGGCGATAGGGTCCAGGTGCAGGGCGCGGGCGATCTTCTCCATGTGGCGCTCCACCGCCCAATATCCCTGCGGCACGCCGTACCCCCGGTATGCGCCCGCCGGAGGGGTATTGGTGTACACCACGTCAGCGTAAAAGCGGATATTCGGGGCCTGCCGGTAGGGGCCATCCCCTACGTACAGAGCCATCGCCTTGTGACCGGTGTTGCCGGTGACGGTGAGCGCGTGACAGCCGTAAGCGCCGGTGTCGCTCAGGGCGTACATTTCGTTAGCGGTGATCGTACCATCCTGCCTGACGCCCGTTTTCATGCGGATGCGCATGGGGTGGCGCGAGCGCGCCGCGATGAATTCTTCCTCGCGGGTGTACTCGTAGCGCACCGGGCGGCGCGTGGCAATCGTCAGGTGGGCGGCTACGTCTTCAATGAGCACTTCTTGCTTGCCGCCAAACCCGCCGCCGATGCGCGGCTTAATCACGCGGATGCGTTTGACCGGCAGGCCCAGCACCGGCGCCAGGATGCGCCGCGCGTGGAAGGGAACCTGCGTGCTGGTGCGGATCACCAGGCGGTCGTCTTCGTCCCAATAGGTAATGACCACGTGGGGTTCGATGTGGGCCTGCTGTACTTTGGGAACTTCGTACTCGCCTTCAAAGATAAGGTCGGCCTCGGCAAAGCCCTGTTCGACGTTGCCAATATCAATGCGAATCTCCGCCGCCAGGTTTTTGGCCGGGTCACTGCCGGCGAAATTGACGTATTCCGGTTCATCGTGAATGCGCGGCGCGCCTGGCCGCATGGCCTCGCGCGCGTCCAGCACCGCCGGAAGAGGTTCGTATTCCACTTCGATCAATTTAAGCGCCTGTTCGGCAATGGCGGCGCTCTCGGCGGCTACAAAGGCCACCCGGTCGCCGACAAAACGCACCTTGCGGTCCAGCGAAAAGGTATCCAGCGGGCCGGGGATGGGGTCGGACTGTCCGGCAGTGGAGTAGACTACGCGCGGCAAGTCCTGCCAGGTCAGCACAGCGGCGACGCCCGGCAGAGCTTTGGCCTTGGACGTGTCAATATGCTTGATGATGGCATGGGCCACCGGACTGCGCAGTACTTTGGCAATTAACATCCCGCGCATCTGTACGTCATCGGTGAAGGCCGGCTTGCCCTGCACCAGTTTCACCGCGTCTACCTTGCGCTCAGGCTTGCCCACCGTGGAGTGGGCCGCGGCTTCTGGCGTGATCCAGATTTGAGGCATCACGCGCAGGCGGGTCTGTGATGAAACCGGCCCCGCGCTCACCCCCGCGCCGCCCTGAGGCTGATCAGCGGACCACGCCCCCGGCCCAACTTCTCCGGCGGGCAGGCCGCCTTCCAGCGGAGGCACGTAGTCACCGCGAAGCTGCGCCGCCGCGCGCAGTACGGCCTGCACCGGCTTGAGGTAGCCCGTACAGCGGCACAACACCCCCGACAGCGCCGCGCGCACCTCTGCTTCCGTGGGGTTCGGCTCGCGCTCCAAAAGCGCCTGAGCCGCCAGAATCATTGCCGGGGTGCAGTAGCCGCATTGGATCGCGCCGGTGTCTACAAAAGCCTGCTGCAGTACGCTCAGGCCTTCGGTTTTGCGCCAGCCCTGTTCGGGGTGCTGCCCCTCGGCCTCGACCGTCTCCACGCGGTGACCATCGGCCTGAGCCGCCAGCATGGCGCAGGAATTTACCGGGCGGCCATCCAACAGCACCGTGCAGGCCCCGCACTCGCCCTTGCGACAGCCGCCGTGTTTTACGCTCACAAAGCCTTCCCGGCGCAGGACTTCTAATAGAGTCTGGCCGGGGGTGATTTCCCATTCCTGCGGGAGACCATTGACCAGCACAGCAATCTTCATGCTGCCCCCCTTTGTAAAGAAGCGACCAGTCGTTCTGCCAGCACGGCCGCGGCCGCCGAGCGGTATTCCGCCGTCGCCCAGGCGTCCTCTGCCGCGCGGTAGGCACTGCGGGCCGCCATCCCCGCGCCGCCGGGTTCTGGCCCATCCATTGCCAGAATCGGAGCTTTGCCATACCCACCCAGCGCCAGACGGGCGCGGCCCGAAGGCCAGGCCGCCAGCGCCGCGCACACCACCGGGCGGTCCAGCGGGGTGCGCGCAATCGATTCAAAATGGAGTTCGGCATTTAAGGGGAATTGGATGGCCGTCAACAGCCGCCCGCTGGAGGCTGGCCGCGCGCCGCGCAGCATCAGAAATTCTCCCAACGAGACCTGCGTCTCTTCGCCCTGCCCGGCCTCGACCCACAGCAGGCGCGGGTCGAGCGCCAACAGCGCGGTAACGAACGGCGAGCGCCCATCGCAGGTGATGATCGTTCCGGCGGCGGTTGCCATATGGCGCAGGTTCAACCCCGCCTCGATTGTCAGGCTGGCGCGCAGGGCGGCGGGAACGTCTGGGTGTTCCACCAACTGCTGCAGGGTGACGCCGCCGCCCACCTGCAAGAGCTGTCCTTCGCGCCGGATTTCACGCAGGGGCAGGCGCTGTAAATCTACCAGGGCTACCGGCTCATCCATCTCGTTGGCCTGCCGGGCCAGGGTCGTGCCGCCGCCGAGCGGCAGAGTCAGCGGTTGAGGGCGGGCGAGCAGTTCAAGCGCCTGTGAGATCGTCTCAGGCCGGTGATATTCAATAATCATACGCTGGCTCTCTCATGCGGTAGCAAAGGTATCAATGAGCAGCCGCACATCTCCCCCGACCGGGTAAAGGATGGGGCAGGTACAGCCATATTTGCGGTACTCTTCCACTTTGGCGCGCGCTTCTTCGGGCGTGCCAGACGCCGTGATGCGCAGAATCAACTCTTCAGGAACCAGGTGCTTGGCGCGCTGGATTTGCTCGTGGGTGGCGGGCCAGCCCAAAATGGACTGAATCTTGCGTACCACGTCTTCCGATACCCCCGAAGCCTTTGCAATGTGCGGCTGTTGGGCCAGGTACTGCGTCAGCAGTTCACGGGTGGTATCAATGGCCCGGTCGTGATCGTGATCCACCGAGCAGACCACCAACTGTGGGCGGTCCAGGTCTTCGAGCAGGCGGCCCGATTTCTCCGCGCCTTTTTCCAGCAGTTCCAGGGCTTTCAGGTTGTAATCCGGCGGGACGCAGTAATTCAGCACCACTCCATCGGCGATTTCGCCGGTCAGTTCCATCATCTGGTCGCCGGTCGCCCCGATGTAAATGGGAACATGGCGCGGCT
The DNA here is from genome assembly GCA_034434155.1 of Anaerolineaceae bacterium. Lineage (GTDB taxonomy): Bacteria > Chloroflexota > Anaerolineae > Anaerolineales > Anaerolineaceae > DSYU01. The sequence continues at coordinate 29,629 of DAOUAC010000170.1, read as the reverse complement.
CGCGGCGGCCATGCACCACATCCAGCTCAATGCCTTCCACGTTGACAAACGTCCCATGAAAGGTCACGCGCTCCATATTCAAAAGACGGCGCAGTACCGTCACCGTCTCACGCATTGCCAGAAGGGGTTTGGTGCGCTGGATGCCCACGTTCTTTGCCAGCGGGTCCCACCACGCGCCGATCCCGCAGATTATGCGGTTGGGGGCCAGGTCATCGAGGGTGAGGAAGGTGGCGGCCAGCAGGCCGATATTGCGGGTCCAGTTGTTGATGACGCCAGAGCCAACCTTAATCCGCTCGGTTACAGCGGCATAGGCCGCCATTGGCACGATAGCGTCGCGCACCAGACGGCTTTCGGCCTGCCAAACGGCCTCGAAGCCGCGCTGTTCAGCATAGCGCACGTATTCTAACCCGTCGCGCAGGTCGTGGGCGTCTTGCAAATAGAGAGCAACTCGTTCAACCATGTTCCCTCCAGGGGTGAGACAGATAGAATGGTCACGATTGAATCACAAGCGATGTTTCCATCTGGCGCAGAACCTCTAAATCTTCGGGCACATCCAGGTCTAAAGCAAAGGCCGGGTCTTCAAAAACATCCACGCGGACGCCGAATTTTTGGGCTTCCTGAACGTGGGCCTGAAACGAATTCGGGCCAAAGGCATACTGGATCAGCCCGGCGGGGTTCATCAACAGTGCGTTGGTCCCCTCTCGGCGCCGGTCCGGGGCGATGACGATCTCCGGCGGCTTAATGGCCCGCGCGATCAGCGCCTGGATGTTCCCCGGCGTAATCAGCGGCAGGTCAGCCGGCAGCACCAGCACGCGCTGGGCGGCGTACATGGCGGCGACAATGGTGGCGCGCTGGAGGGCCGCATTCAGCTCTGAGTTGCTGTCTTCCATCACCGTCCGCGCGCCGTATTCGCGTGCCAGGGCCAGGGCCGCCGGGTCGCGGCTGATCACCAACACCTGGTGAATGCCCGTCACCCCGGTTAGCGCCTTCATCGTGTTCCCCAGCATATTGTAGTTCAGAAACGTCCGTTCTTCTTCCGTCAGCACCCCCGCCAGGCGAGATTTGCCTCTCCGCAGGGGTTTTACCGGCACAATTGCCCACAGGCTCATGTCTATTCCTTATCATTGGCAACAGCGGAGAACCTCTTCGGCTAACGCTTTGCGGTCCTCCACTGATCTCATAATTGTGTTGGTTACATAAGGGCGGACGCCCGTTGCCCGCACCGCCTCGGCCTGTTCGCGGTCAACCTCATCCATCACCAACCCGGTCAGCAGGTTCTGATACTGCCGGGCGACGGCCAGGGCCGAAGGCTCAATGCCTAGTTCGCGGTACATCTTGGCCGCCGGGCCTTTAATGGCCTGCCCTCCCACAATGGGAGAGACGGCCCAGACCGGTTTGGCGGCGATGATCGCCTGGAGCGGCTTCACCGCCAGAATGGGGCCAATGCTCACCCAGGGGTTTGAGGGGCAGAAGATGACGGCATCCGCCGCTTCTAAAGCCTCTACCACCCCAGGGGCCGGGCGGGCGGCATCGGCTCCCTGGAATACAAACCCGCGCACCACTGGCTCACAGCGGCGGCGGACGAAATATTCCTGGAACGCCAGAATGCCCTCGTCAACCGTCTCGACCAGGGTGCGGACGGGGTCATCGCTCATCGGTAAGACGACCGGCCCCACTCCCCAGGCGGCGCAAAACGCCCGCGTAATGGCCGAAAGCGGCTGGCCGGCTTGCAGGCGGCGGGTGCGTTCCAGGTGCGTCCCCAGGTCCTGGTCGCCGAGGTTAAACCAGGTCGGCCCGCCCAGCCGGGCGATGTTGCGCATCGCCGCCCAGGTCTCATCCCGCCTTCCCCAGCCGGTCTCAGGGTTATCCAGCCCGGCCAGGGTGTAGCAGACCGTATCCAGATCGGGGCAAATCTGAAGGCCCAGGTGAACAAAGTCATCGCCGGTGTTCACCACAATAGTCAGGTTTTCGGGCGGCAGGGTCAGCGCCAGGCCATGCGCGAGCTTCGCGCCGCCCACGCCCCCCGCCAGTGCGACGATCTTCATAGTTGTTTCCTGGTGGTCCTCATTTTCATCGCGCTCTGTGCATCCGCTTAGCTCAGTGCGACCTGATAATCAATGCCATCTTCGCCGCTCGAATGGTAGATCAGCGCCAGGCTGTGCATGGTGAAAGCAAAATTCAGCGGCGTATATGCCATCCGGCTGATTGCACAGCTCAACTGCTGGAAGTCCACTTCGTGATACGCCAGGGTAATGTGCGGAACCCAATTCTCCGGATGGTAATGGGCGCTCGGCCCGATAGCAAACGGACGAACCCTTTCCCACAGCAGGGTATGCCAGCGCAAGAGATAAGCATCCTTCACCAATGCCACGTACACCACCGGCAGCGGCCCGGTGAAAATCCCCAATCCCGCCGTGCGGACGGGCAGGGATGGCATTTCCCTGGCGACTTCCGCGATCACGGCCTTCACCGGTGGAAAGTGGAAGGAATCGGCCACTACCCATGAAAAATGCGGCAGGTCCATTTGCATGATGCCCGTTAACCCACAGCTTTCCTCAAACCGCCGCCACAGCGCGCGGATTTCAAGATCGGTAGCCGGGTCTAGTAACGAGACAATGGCGTACATGTTCGCCTAGCGGAACATATCTTGTTCTTTTGGCCGGATCAGCTCTTGCAGATGGGCCTCGCGCAGTGGGTACGGAAAGCCCCGCACGTGGACGAGCGGGCGGCATTCGTCGGCCTGCCCCATCACCAGCGAAGCCGCAGCCGCCAGCTCATCCGCCGCGGCGATGGTCGTCACCCGCAGGCGGTAGCCAAACATATCGGGTTTGCCGCGCATATCCACAAGCCCTGGCACATTTGCCAGGCCAATGGTAGTTCCTACGATGCCGTTGCGCCAGGCGCGCCCATGCGAGTCGATGATTAACACGCCGATTTTCGCGCCGCTGGCCTGTTCGATTTCCTGGCGGATGCGCTCTGCCGAAGCGTCGGGATCTGCGGGCAGCAGTAAAACCCAATCTTCCGGGTTGCCCCAGGGGCCTTTGACGTTGGAGTGATCAATCCCGGCGTTGGCGCACACAAACCCCTTTTTATGCTCCACGATGATGGTCCCAGGCCGCGAGCGTAAGACCGCGCTGCTCTCGCGCAGTACCAGCTCAACGAAGCGCGGGTCCTTTTCGGTACGCCCGGCCAGTTCCACTGCCTGGGGCGAAGGCGTCACTTCGGTCAGGTTCACCAGGCGGCCTTCGGCCTTCGAGACGATTTTTTGGGCAATCACCAGGATGTCTTGATCTTCCAGAGTAATCCCGGCCTGTTGCAGCGCCCGGAAAAGGATGTCTGCCAGGGGATCGCCTGGTTGGATCATAGGAATGTTGGGAACAGCGTTCAGTATTAGAGCCATATTGTGAAAGCGGCGCCCTTCTAGTTTGACTGCCTGCGCTCAGGGTCCTTCCCCACTGGGACACCGGTGATCTTAATCCCTGCTGATTGTACCCCAAACTGTTTATTAATACCAATCAGCACACTGGTCAGGCCCTCGGCCACCACGGAATTCTCGATCGGCCCGGCATCATAGCCAACCAGCCCCGCCGCCTGCACCAGGGCGATCACCTGAGCGCGCGCGGCTTTGTTTCCGCCGCATACCAGCACATCACACTCCACGGTTTCGTCGCTCAACAGTTTTTCGTAAGACACATTCTGAAAGGCCGAGACCACCTGCACCCCTTCGCCCAAAACAGCCTGGGCTTCCTGCGCGGCACTGCCTTCTGGCGGCATTTGCACGCGCGTCACGCGGGGCGGAACCAGCGGGACGGTAACATCCACCAGGATTTTCCCCTGAAGATAGGGCTTGAGCGCCTCTAACGTCTCGCGGTGGGCGCTGTACGGCACGGTTAACACCAACAGGTCGGCCTGTTGGGCCACAGCGGCGTTGGCGGCCCCGCTCACCTCGCCGCCGCCTGCCAGTTGGCGCAGTTCCGCCGCGGCGGCCTCGGCCTTTTCGCTCTGCCGGGAGCCAATTAACACGCGGTACCCCGCCTTGATCCAACGGTAGGCCAGTCCTTTGCCTTCTTTCCCGGTTCCGCCCAAGATGCCAATCGTTTTCGTCGTTGCAGTGTTTTCGGTCATGGTTTCTCCCAAGTAAAGTTTATCCTTCGGCCTCAGCAACGGCCTGATAGCGTTTCCAGACTTCCGGGGCGCGCCGGCGCGCTTCCGCCGCAATGCGCTCCTCGTCCAGCGCGAGTAACTGCCGGTTCTGCATCAAAACCTTCCCCGCCGCGATGGTCGTGGTAATCATGCTCTCGTGGAACCCAAAGACGATGTGCCAGGGCAGGTTGCCGGCAGTGAGCGGCGTAAAGGGGTGATAATCCACCAAAATCAGGTCGGCGCGCGCCCCTTTTTGCAAAACCCCCAGCGGCGCGCCCGGCAGCAGCAGGCCGGCCAGTTCGGCGTTGTGGTAGACGCCCATCTCGGCCACCGCCAGCGCCGACATCCGGCGCGGGTCCTGATGCCAGAGTTTGTGACCCAGGTATGCGGCCTTCCATTCCTCCCAATGCAGGTTGGTGAAGCCGTCGTTGCCCAGGCAGACCTTCACCCCCGCGCGCAGCAGCGATTCCACCGGGGGCAGTCCCACGCCGTTGTTCATATTCGAGCGCGGTTGGTGGCTGACCCACGTACCGCTTTCTGCCAGCAGCGCGATTTCGCGCGCATCCACATGCACACAGTGGACAGCAATCGAACGCGGCCCCAAAATACCCAGGCGGTACAGCCGGTCAACAGCGCGCGTACCCGTCTTTGCTACCGCGTCGTACTCATCCGCCGGGTGTTCGGCCACGTGGATGTGAAACCCCACGTCATCCCCAATGGCCGCGGCGGCCTCACGGCAGGCCGTCAGGGTAGCATCAGAGAGGGTCAGGCTGGCGTGCAGGCCGAACATGGCCCCCAGGCGGCCATCCAGGTTATCTCCACTGCGCACGCGCTTCAAGAAGCGCACGTTTTCCTCGATTCCGGCTCTGGCTTTTGCAGGGCCGTCGCGGTCGGTCACTTCGTAGCACAGCACCGAGCGCAGGCCCGTCTCGGCCACGGCGCGGGCGATGGCGTCCAGCGAGCCGTCAATAGCGTTGGGCGAAGCGTGGTGATCTATCAGGGTGGTTGTCCCGTGACGGACGGCATCTATCAGGCAGACCAGCGCGGAGTAATACACATCGTCGAGGTCCAGGGCCTTATCCAGCGGCCACCACAGCTTCGCCAGGATCTCCGGGAAGTCTTTGGGGGCCGTGCCGGGAATCGCCATGCCGCGCGCGAAGGCCCCGTAGTAATGGGTGTGGGCGCAGATGTTACCGGGCATAATATATTGACCGGCGGCGTCGAGGCGCGCGGCCTGCGGGTAGCGCCCGATCAATTCTGCCTGCGGTCCCAGGTCGTGGATCAGGCCATCTTGAACGTAAACGGCATGGTCGGGCAGCACCCGGTTGTCGCGCTCCCAGGTGATCACCGTTCCATTGATAACCAGCATCGAATCGGTCATTCTGACTCCAGGGGTGAATATATCGGTGTGGTTTTATCTATTTTACATTACTGTAATCGTTTATAATGCTTCTTGCGTAACAACGATAATAAATGACCCGGATGATTGATTAAGAGGAGCCTTATGACCGAACAACGCGCCCAAGCCATTGAGTATATCCGCCAGCACCGCGCGGACTACTTACAGCGCCTGCAATCGCTCGTCGCTATCCCTTCCATTTCAACCGACTCCACCCAAAAACAGGCCATGCAGAAGACTGCGGAGTGGCTGGCGCAGGAACTTCGCGCCATTGGGCTGGAAAACGTCCAGGTTTACCCCACCGGCGGCCATCCAGTCGTCTACGGTGATTGGATGCATGCCGGGGGTGCGCCCACGGTGCTGGTCTACGGGCATTACGACGTTCAGCCGGTGGAACCGCTGGAAGAATGGCAGCAAGATCCCTTTGCCGCCCGCGTGAACGGTGAATACCTCTTTGGGCGCGGCGCGTCCGATATGAAAGGCCAGGTCATGGCCGCTGTAGCCGCCGTCGAGGCGGTGCTGAAGCAGGGTGGTCTGCCCGTCAATGTGAAGTTCATGATCGAAGGGGAAGAAGAAATCGGCTCGCCGCATTTACCGGCCTTCATGACTGCACATAAAGAGCAGTTGGCCGCCGATATTGCCCTCAACCCCGATGCCGGAATGATCGCGGCGGATATTCCCACCATCGTCTACGGCCTGCGCGGGCTGGCCTATATGGAACTGCGCGTGCGCGGCCCGGAACACGATCTGCACTCCGGGTTGTTTGGCGGAGTGGTGCATAACGCCGCTCAAGCCTTGTGCGAGCTGATCGCCGGGATGCACGACGAACAGGGCCGGGTGACACTGCCGGGCTTTTACGACAGCGTGCGCCCGCTTTCAGACGAGGAGCGCGAAGAACTGGCTCGCCTTCCGATGGACGAGGATTACTACCGCCGTCAGGCGGGCGTGCCGCAGACCTGGGGCGAAGCCGGTTACTCCCCCGCCGAGCGCGCCGGCGCGCGCCCGACCCTGGAAATTCACGGCCTGCTCTCCGGCTTTACGGCTCCCGGCTCCAAGACGGTTATCCCCGCCGTCGCGATGGCGAAAATCTCGTGCCGCCTGGTTCCCGACCAGAAGCCGGAAGAAGTTTACCGCCAGATGCTAGCCTACCTGGAACAGAAAGCGCCCCCCACCATCCGCTGGGAATTGATTGATATGCACGGCGGAGCGGCCAGCCTGACCGATCCCAACCGCCCCGAAACCCGCGCCCTGGCCCAGGCGCTCGAAAGCGCCTGGGGCAAGCGCCCGGTGCTTAAACGCGAGGGCGGCAGCATTCCGGTGGTAGGTGAAATGCAAAAAATCCTGGGCGTCGATTCGGTGCTGACCGGCTTTGGCCTGCCGGACGATCACGTCCACGCGCCTAATGAACGGCTGCATCTGCCCACCTGGTATCGGGGAACCGAGGCCCTGGTGCATTTCTTCTATAACATGAGGGAGTTAGAGACTCGTTGAAAGAAAACCATGTTTCTCCCGGTGCGCCCCGCCCCGAAAAACTGCCTTCTTACGGCGGGCAGGCGTTAATTGAAGGGGTGTTAATGCGCGGTTCGCGCGCCGCCGCCGCCGCGATGCGCGCTCCAGATGGCAAGATTGTCATCCATACCGAAGAACTCAGCGGTATTTACCGCAGCCGCTGGATGAAAGTCCCCTTCATCCGCGGCGTGGTGGGCCTGTGGGACGCGCTGGGCCTGGGTACGCGCTACCTGATGCTGTCGGCTGAACTGCAAGGTGATGAGGGGCCGGCTCGCCCGACCGGAGGCGGGGGCCTAAACCTGCTTCTGACCCTCTCCATTGCCCCATGGGTGGGCCAGGGGATGTTTTTTACCGTGGGCCTCTCCCTGCTGATTGCGGTGGCGCTGTTCTTCGCACTGCCGGCCCTGCTGGGGCATTTCGCCGCTCAGTGGATGGGCCTGAACAGTTGGGGAAGCAACCTGCTGGAAGGGCTCATCCGCCTGGGGGCGGTGGTGGGCTACATCTGGGCGGTGGGGCGCATTCCCGAAATCCAGCGCGTGTTTGCCTATCACGGCGCGGAGCATAAAACCATCAATGCTTTCGAGGCTGGTGACGAGCTGACGGTTGAGAACGTGATGCGCCACTCGCTGGAACACCCGCGCTGCGGCACGGCTTTTCTGCTGACCCTGGTGGTCCTCTCGGTGCTGGTGTTCACCCTGATGGGGCCGCTCTCGCCGGTGCTGCGCATCGCTACGCGGATAGCATTTATCCCCCTGCTGGCCGGGATGGCGTATGAATATATTCGCTGGACGGCGCGCCATCGTTCATCTCCGCTGGTGCGCGTGCTGATGCGCCCGAACCTGGCCCTGCAAGCCCTCACCACCCGCCCCCCCACCCCCGATATGGTGGAGGTGGCCCTCGCCGCCTTTCATGCCATGATTGCCAAAGAGCGCGAAGCGGCTTGACACTGCGCTCAGGAACACTATACTGGTAGCTAACCGGCGCGCGACTTTACCCTGACCACCTCTCTGGGCGGCGTTATGAAAACCTGGCAGAGCGCATTCGTCTACCTTTTATCTGGCGTGTTCCTGGGCATGGCCTTTTCCGCGGCGGTTTACCTGGCGGCGCGCCAGCCGCCGGGTAGACCGGTGGATCTACTGCCCGCCGCCACCCCGGCCCCGCTGATGGTGCAGGTAGCCGGTGAGGTGCGCAGTCCAGGGGTGTATGCCCTTCCGCGCGGCAGCCGGGTGCAAGATGCCATCCAGACGGCAGGGGGGTTCAGCGATGATGCCGGTCAATCGGGCGTCAACCTGGCCGCGCCCCTGAAAGATGGCGATAAGATCGTCATCCCTTCTGCCGCTAGCCCGGTTGCGGAGCCAAAGCAAAGCGCAGTCAGCCAGGAAGAGCCAGCGGCAGAGCCGACCGCCGGCCCGGCCGCCGTCGTTTTTCCAATCAACCTCAACACCGCCACCCTCGAAGAGTTAGACGCCCTGCCCGGCATTGGTCCGGGGCGCGCCAGCGAGATCATTCGCTATCGCGAAGCGCACAACGGGTTCAAAACCGTCGAAGAATTAAAGGACGTAAGCGGCATTGGCGATGCCATCTTTGAGCGCCTGAAAGATAAGATTATGGTGGAGCCAGGCCCCTAAAGCCGCTGGCAGGTTTTTCCCGGCCCCCTGGGCCCGAAAATCGTGCCGTTTTTCTGAATCTGACAATTTTTTTGCAACGGGGTATAATAACAGGCATGGATACAAGAGAAAAATTAGAAGCCGCGCTAAAAGAGGCAATGCGTTCCGGCGATGAAATGCGCAAACAGACGGTGCGCATGGTGATGAGCGCCATTAAGCTGGCTGAAGTGGAGAAGGGTACCAGGCTGGATGAAGCCGGAATCCTTGCCGTTCTCCAAAAAGAGGTTAAATCGCGCGCCGAAGCCCTGCAAGATGCCCAAAAAGCCGGGCGGTCCGATCTGGCGGAAAAGGCGCGCGCCGAGAGCGCCTTCCTCGAATCCTTTTTACCCCAACCGCTTTCTCCGACAGAGCTTGAGGCCCTGGCGCGCGAGGCGATCCAGGAAGCCAATGCAAAGACTGCCGCCGATATGGGCCGGGTGATGAAAATTCTCATGCCAAAAGTACAGGGGCGAGCCGCCGGAGATCAGGTCAGCCAGGCGGTGCGCCGGCTCCTGCAAAGTTAGGCCGGTGCTTGCGGGATTGACGTGATTAAAAAGTTGAGGATCAGCAAGACGGCGCTGCGCGCCACCAACCGGCGGTTATTAAAATGCGCGATTCTGATCGCCGCGGGCGGATTGTCACTGCTCATCCTCGTGATGCCCATCGCCACGCGCCCTTCCTTTTTCCCCGTTAAAGTCGGTGACGTGGCTCCGCAGGATATTCAAGCACCCACGGCCTTTACCTATCCCAGCGAAGTACTGACCGAGCAATTGCGCCAGGAGGCCGAACAGCAGGTTGCCCCGGTTTATCTGCCGGTAGACCCTGCTATAGCGCGCCGGCAGATTGAACTGCTGCGCTCCACGCTCAGTTTCATCAATACGGTGCGTTACGACCTGTACGCTACCAGCGAGCAAAAACTGGCAGACCTGGCCGCCCTCGAAAATGTGCAGCTCGACCGCGAAACCGCCCAAAAAATTCTGTCCCTGAACGATTCGCGCTGGCAGATGGTCCAGCAAGAGGCCCTCAACGTGCTGGAGCAGGTCATGCGCGAAACCATCCGCGAAGACCAACTGAAGGACGCTCAACGCCGGGTCCCAACCTTCATCAGCTTTTCACTGCCACAAGACCTGGCCGAAATCGTCGCCAGCCTGGTCGCGCCGTTTGTTGTACCCAACAGCCTCTACAGCGAAGAACTAACCCGCATTGCCCGTCAGGAGGCCCGCAGCCGGGTTCCAACGGCCATGCGCAGTTACGCCGCCGGCGAGACGATCGTCCGGCGGGGGCAGGTCATTACCCAGGCTCATTGGGAGGCGATGACGAAGTTTGGGCTGATCCAACGGCCCAACACCTACCGCGATACGCTCGCTGCGGCCACCCTGGTGGTCGTCTTGGGGATGTTCACCGCCCTGTACTTCATCCGCCGCCGCCTGGGTGTGGTTGACAGCATCCCCCGGCTGGCGTTGATTGCCATTACCTTCCTTATCTTTCTCTATGCCGCCCGCCTGGTGATCCCCAACCGCACGGTCATCCCTTACATCTTTCCCATCCCGGCCTTTGGGTTGACCATCGCGGTCCTTTTCCACCTCGAGTTGGGGCTGATCCTATCCCTGCTTTTGAGCATCCTTACCGCCTTTGGCCTGCCCAACAGCCTGGACCTGACGCTCTATTACGCCATCTCCAGCATGTTTGGCATTTTGTTGCTGGGCAAGGGACAGCGGATCGGCAGTTTCGTCTGGGCCGGGCTTGGAACCGGCGCAGGGGGAAGTGCCATGATCCTGGCCTACCGCCTGAATGATTCGTCTACGGACCTTTTGGGCATCAGCACGCTGACGGCCGCCGCCTTCTTCGACGGCGTGGTCTCGGCCAGTCTCACGCTGGTCTTGCAGTTCTTGCTGGCACAGGTGTTGGGTCTGGCGACGGCCCTGCAACTGCTCGAAATTTCCAGGCCCGACCATCCTCTTCAGCAGTTCATTTTGCAGAACGCCCCTGGGAGCTACCAGCACAGCCTGCAAGTAGCGATTATGGCCGAGCAGGCCGCCGAGAGAATCGGGGCCGATACCCTGCTGGTGCGCGTCGGCGCGATTTACCACGACATTGGTAAGGGCCTGAACCCCTCGTTCTTTATCGAAAACCAGATTCCAGGGAAACTCAACCCGCACGATGACCTCGATCCGCTGGTATCGGCGCAGACGATCATCCGGCACGTGACCGATGGGGCGCAGTTGGCCCGCAAGTACCACATGCCCGCGCGCATTATTGACTTTATTTTGGAGCATCACGGTACACTGATGACGCGCTACCAGTATGCCAAAGCAGTCGAGGCGGCCGGCGGCGACAAAGACAAAGTGGATGTCAACCTCTTTCGCTACCCTGGGCCGCGCCCGCAGTCGCGCGAAACCGCCCTGCTGATGCTGGCGGATGGCTGCCAGGCGCGCGCGCGGGCCGAACTGCCCCAAAATGATGAAGAAATGGTGGCAATTGTCCGCAAGGTGTTCGAGTTCTGCCAGCGCGAAGGCCAGCTTGACGATACCCGCCTGACCCTGCGTGATCTCAACCTGATTGCCGAGTCGTTTGTCAAAACCCTGCAGAACACCTATCATCCGCGCATCCGCTACCCGGAGATCGGCGTTCAGGGCGCGCCCCAGGTTCCGCCCGGCGAGGATGCGCCTCAGTTGGCGCCCGGTCAGGCCCAGGTGAGCCTCGAAAAGCCCCGCCGCGACGCCGAGGCCGTGCAGGTCACTAACCCTTCCACAACCCACCCCGATTCGCCATGATAAATACCCTAATTGCTGATCCCTTTCGTGATCTGGTCGCGCCCGAAACCCTGGAACGCGCCGCTCTCGCCGTCTTAGAAAAACACGCGTTAGAGGTCGAACACGATCTGACGATCGTAATCGAGGACGACGCCAGACTTCAGGAACTGAACCAGGCCTACCTGGAGATTGACGCCCCGACTGATGTGCTGTCTTTTCCTTCTGGCGGCGGTGAAGTTGACCCTGAAAGCGGCCATCCCTACCTGGGCGACGTAATTATTTCATACCCGCGCGCCCTGGAACAATCACAGGCGGCGGGCCATACCGTAGGGGATGAACTGCAACTGTTGGTCGTGCACGGCGTGCTGCACCTGTTGGGCTATGACCACGCTGAACCCGAAGAAAAAGAAGCGATGTGGCGCGTTCAGGCAGATATCCTTGCGGCGTTGGGAGTCAGAATCAATCGTTTGCCAGAGTAATATGATCGAGTTTTTTCGCTTACGGGCGCATTCTTTCCGCTATGCATTTAGCGGTTGGTGGTTCGTCATTCGCACGCAGCGCAACGCGTGGATTCACGCGCTGGCTTCGGTGCTGGTGTTCCTGTTTGCATCAGTTCTGCAGTTACCGCTGAGAGATTGGGCGGTTTTGCTGCTCGCGATTGCCATGGTCTGGATGGCGGAGTTTATGAATACTGCCATCGAAGCCCTGATTGACCTGGTCAGCCCGCAGCAGAACCCTTTGGCAAAGGTAAGCAAAGATGTAGCCGCGGCGGCGGTGCTGATCACGGCGCTGGCGGCGGCGGTGATTGGCTTTCTCATCATGGGGCCGCCGCTGGTGGCGCTGATTCAAAAACTTGTGAGGTAAAGGGATGGGTGATTTTCAATTTGGTACAGTCGGCGCGCCGAAATCCACGCCCAAAAAGCCGGGCGGCAGTGTGGGCGCGATCCTGCACCTGAAAACGCTAGGGCTGGATGCGCTCGAATTGGGTTGGGTGCAGTCTGTGCGGGTCAGCGAGGCCACGTGCAGTGAAATTTGCAAGACTTGTGGAGAGCAGGGCATTTCCCTGAGCGTTCACGCCCCCTATTTTATCAATCTCAACGCCACCGATGAGGAATGGCCCCATTCGCGCAAGCGCCTGATGGACGCGGCCCATTATGGCAACCTGGCCGGCGCGACGGATATTGTCTTTCACCCGGGTTCGTATTTTGGTCAGCCCGTAGAAGAGGTTGTGGCGCGGGCCATTGAGCGCCTGCGGGGGTGCGTGGAAGAACTGCGCGCCGCCGGCAATCCGGTCATTTTGCGCCCGGAGACGATGGGAAAGTCGGCCATGCTGGGTTCGTTGGAAGATACCCTTGCCATGAGCCAGGCGCTGGAAGGCGTGGAGCCGTGCCTGGATTTCGCCCATCTACACGCGCGCGCAGGGGACGGCTCGATGAATACGCAAGCGGAATGGCTGGACGTTCTAAATCGCTATGCCCAGGCTCTGGGCAAAGACGCCCTTCAACGCCTGCACATTCATCTTTCTGGCATCGAATACGGCCCTAAAGGCGAGCGCAATCACGTGGCCCTGGCTGACTCAGACCTGAGCATCCCCGCTCTGTTTGAGGCTCTGCGCGCCCTGGGCTGTTCCGGGCGCATTCTGTGCGAAAGCCCGGAGATGGAAGACGACGCCCTCATCTTACAGCAAGCGTGGAAGAAGCTCGCCGCGTAGCTTTATTTTACAGAAACCAGCTCAACTTCAAAGATCAGGGTCGCGTTGGGCGGAATGACCCCACCCGCGCCGCGCGCGCCGTACCCAAGCTGTGGCGGGATCGTCAGCACGGCCTTGCCGCCTTCTTTCATCAGGGCAATCCCTTCATCCCAACCCTTAATCACTTGCCCTACACCCAACCGGAACTCAATCGGCTGCCCGCGCGGGATCGAGCTGTCGAACACTTTGCCATTCTCTAACTTGCCGGTGTAATGCACGCGCACGGTGTTGCCGGCTTGGGCCTGCTTGCCCGTTCCCGCTTCGATTTCAACGTATTCCAGCCCACTCGCTGTTTTCATGTGGTTCTCCTCACAAATATTCTTTCAGGTTGTGTTCCACTGCATAGGCGGCCGCCTCGGCCCGGTTGCTGACCCCTAACTTCGAGAGGATACTGCTCACGTAATTGCGCACGGTTCCCTCTCCAAGAAACAGCGACTTGGCGATTTCGCGGTTGGTTTTGCCTTCAGACACCAGTAATAGCACGTGGCGTTCCTGCTGGCTCAGGTTGGCAAACGCTGAAGCCTCTTCTTCCTTCACGGCGCGGCGCACCTCTTGAAACACGCGCTGTGTCACCGCCGGGTCGAGCAGTGCTTCGCCGCGCCCCACCGCTTCTAGCGCGCGCACCAGATCTTCCCCGCCAATCTGTTTGAGAATGTAGCCCGATGCCCCGGCCCGGATGGCTGAGAACAGCATTTCATCTTCCGCGTAAGAGGTCAGCATGACCACGCGCGTCTCAGGGAACTGCCGCACCACTTCTTCGCAGGCTTCGATCCCCGAAGTCCCCGGCAGGCGAATATCCATCAATACAATATCTGGATGCAGGCGCGCCACCTGTTCTAATGCTTCTTTGGCGGTTGCGGCTTCACCCACCACTTCAAACTGCGTGTGATGCTCCAGCAGCGCCTTCAGTCCCAGCCGCACCACTTCGTGATCGTCTACCAGCAAGATCTTCTGCTTGGTCATGGTCTCACCCATCCTCTATCTCCACCTGCTACGGCATTCTTTTTTGTCTGTCTACGCAAGATTACTCGGTTGGATTATAACCGAATTTGATGTCCTTTGCTTTAATATCAGCGTCACCGGGCAGTGGTCAGAGCCATAAACATCGTCGTGGATGATAACATCCTCAACCTGATCTTTCATCCCCTCCGAGACCAGGAAAAAGTCCAACCGCCAGCCCACGTTGCGGGATCGTGCATTCGAGATGTACGTCCACCAGGTGTATTGAACGCGCTCCGGATACAGGTAGCGGTACGAATCACAAAACCCATGTTCCAGGTAACGGTCAATCCAGGCGCGTTCTTCGGGCAGAAAGCCAGAGGTGTTGCGGTTGGCTTTAGGGTTAGCCAGGTCAATTTCGCGGTGGGCCGTATTGAAATCTCCCGTGATGATGATATGCTGGCCTTCCTGGTGCATCCGGTCGCAGATCTCTAACAGGCGCGCGTAAAACGCCAGTTTAAAATCCACCCGCCCCTGACCGCGCTGTCCATTGGGAAAGTAGACGTTGAAAAGCGTAAAATCTGGGTAGCGCAGTTGAATCACCCGGCCTTCGCGGTCAAAATATTCATCCCCCAGGCCAAACGTGAATTCCTCTGGCACGGTGCGCGTGTAAACCGCCACGCCGCTGTAGCCGGGTTTTTGGGCCGCATTCCAATACTCCACATACCCGGCCATGCGTTCCTCCAGCAGGCCGGCCTGCTCGCGGAAGGCTTTCACTTCTTGCAGGCAGAGAATATCCGGAGCCGCGCGCTCCACCCAATCTAATGCGCCTTTTTGCAGCACGGCGCGAATGCCGTTGACGTTCCAGGTGGTAATTTTCATGAAGGTTTCCTGTTGTCGTATGGCTGTGCATTGTGGTAAACTATCTCAGAGAGGCCCCTGATGAACCAAGAGAATCCTCGCCGCGTTGTTTATATCGAAGATGATCCAGAGATGATTGATCTGGTCACGATGATTCTAAGCCGCCGGGGTTTTGCTGTGAAGGGCGCGCACGGCGGCCGCAGAGGGTTGGAAATGGTTGCTCAGGAACTGCCCGATTTAGTCCTTCTGGACCTGATGATGCCCGGCATTGATGGATGGGAAGTGTACCAGCAGTTAAAGGCCAATGAGCAAACCCGCAGCATCCCGGTGATTATCATCACCGCGAAAGCCCAGGCCATTGACCGCGTTCTGGGTCTGCACATTGCCAAAGTAGATGACTATATTTCCAAGCCTTTCCGCCCGCAGGAACTGCTGGACAGCATTGACCGGGTCATGCGTCCGTCTCAATCGGAATCTTGATGAAGCGTTTCTGGCTGCACAACTGCACGCACCCCTTACCTCAGCCCATCCGGGTCGCTTACTGCGACTCTTTTTTTTGCCGCCTGATGGGGCTGATGTTCCGCCCCGCGCTGGCCGCGGATGAAGGTCTGCTGATGGCCCAACCAACCGAAGACCGCATCAACGCGGCCATTCACATGCTCTTTATGAATTTTGATATCACCGTGGTGTGGCTGGACCGGCACTACCGGGTGGTAGATGTGCAGTTGGCGCGCCGGTGGCGGCTGGCCTACACTCCGGCGCGGGCGGCGAAGTTTGTTCTCGAAATTCACCCCGATCAACGACCTTACTTTTATATTGGCGACCAGGTGGAACTGGAACCATGCGGCGATTGACCTTTTTCTTATTGACGATTGGCTTGCTGCTGTCTAACGCTCTGTCAGCCGCTGCCCAAGATCAGGCCCCTCCCAACCCCCAGGGGCCGGTGTACATCGTTGAAGAAGGCGACACTCTCTTTATGATTGCCATTCGCTTTGGCATCAGCCTGGACGATCTTCTCAAAGCCAATGCCGAGATTAACCCCAACCTGCTCGCGCCCGGCATGGAAGTGGTCATCCCAGGGCTGGAAGGGGTGCAGGGCCGTCTGGTGACGGAGACTATTCAGTTGGGCGAATCGATGCGGTCTCTCAGTATCCGCCACCAGATTCCCACTGCTCAAATTGCCAGGTTAAACCGGCTGACCGGGCCGATGGAAGTCTTTGCCGGGGCCAGCCTGGTTCTGCCCGACCAGGGCGAGGCGGCGCGACCGGTCAGCCGCTACCCGGTGGAAGATGGCGTTTCACTGCTCCAATACGCGGCCAGCAGTGGTCAGAACCCCTGGCTGTTGACGGAGATCAACCAGATGCAGGGGACGTGGGACTTGCTTCCCGGTGAAACTCTTTTTACCCCCCCGCCCACGCCCGAAAGTGAGACTTCAGCAGGCGCAGAAACGCTTAGCCTGGTCTCGCCGCTGTTGAAATCGGTCGAAGTTACGCCCCTGCCGCTGGCCCAGGGCTTTACAGCGGTGGTTAAAGTGAGCGCGCCGCAGCCGGTCGAACTCTCTGGCTCGCTGGCCGGCAGCCCCCTGCGCTTCTTCCCCAACGGCGAAAACCAGTGGGTCGCCTTACAGGGCATCCATGCCATGGCCGCGCCTGGCATTCACCCCTTCATCCTGTCGGGCAAACTGCCCGATAACCGCTCCTTCGCTTTCGAGCAGATGGTGGTCGTGCAGGCCGCCGGTTACACCCGCGAGGACATTAACGGCGTAGACCCTTCTACCATTGACCCGGTAGTCACCCAACCCGAAAACGACCAGGTCAGCGCCATCGTTGCCCCCGCCACGCCCACAAAATATTGGGATGGCCCCTTCCTCAGTCCTGGCTATGACCCGAATTGGATCACCTCATGGTTTGGCACGCGCCGCTCCTATAATGCTTCGCCTTACTCTTTCTTCCACACCGGGGTAGATTATGGCGGCGGCGTGGGCCTGGAAATCAAAGCGCCCGCACCAGGGGTAATTGTCTTTGCCGGCCCGCTTACTGTGCGCGGCAACGCCACCATCATTGACCACGGCTGGGGAGTTTACAGCGGGTTCTGGCATCAATCCGAGATCAAAGTTGCCGTTGGCGACCACGTTCAGACAGGTCAGGTCATTGGGCTGGTGGGCGGCACGGGGCGCGTCACCGGCGCGCACCTGCATTGGGAAGTCTGGGTCAACGGCGTGCAGGTCAACCCGCTCACCTGGTTAGAACAGACTTACCCCTGAAAAAATATTCAGGTATAATAATCTCTGGCATTATACCTGTCCCACCATAATGTATGCTTTGGATGCACGTTTTTGTGCCGCCAGGCGCGCACCCAGGCTGGAAGAGTGAAATTCGGATGACTATTGCTCCTTTCTCTCTGAAAAAAGAATATTGGTTGGATTTCACCGTTACCGACCAGGACCTCGATTTTATCTACAATTATTTGCTAGAGGTCGAACAACCGCAGACCACCCGCGAGATTCTAAAGGCGCTGGTCGCGGAGCGGATTCGCGCGGAGAAAGCTGCCCTCGAAAAACAACAGGTCAGCGGTGGAGCAGTCTATTATCCCAAAGATCATTATCAGGTTGGGCAGACACTGCGCTTCCCGCAGTTCAACTGGCAGAGCGGCAAGGTAGTCTCTGTGCGCCCAGGCCAAAACCCCGAACTGCCCCCCTTTGAAGTGATCGAAGTGGAGCTGGAAAACGGCGAGAAAAAGTTCCTTGCCGCCGGCCTGGAAAATCATGCCTTAAACCAGCCGCTGACCATCAACACGGATGACCCACTGCTGAACGAAGCCAACGTTCTGAAAACCTTTGGAGAACACCTTCAGGCGGTGCTGGATAAAGCTCTCTCCGCTAACGATCATCTCGTCCGTATCGCAGGGCGCTGGTTCCCCCGCGCTCTGCTGGTGGATATTAACGTGGGGCATCTGAACCTGGCCGAGGCCGTACTGGATATGATGGGCGGTGGGCCGCTGCCTACCCGCGCCCTGATGGAACAAATTGATCTATCCTCTGACGCAAACGCCAATTTGAACGAGTTTTCACTGAACCTGGCCCTCCAGGAAGATAAACGTTTTGATGAGGTTGGTCCAACCGGCGAAGTCCTCTGGTATCTGCACCGCTTGGAACCGGAGCCGGTGCGCGAGCCGCCGGTGTTCCTCCGTTACCACGCGCCCGAAGGCTACGACCCCGGCAGTGTCAGCGGTTATTTTAGCGAATTCGACTCGCTGGTACTGGATGAGTTGGAGCCTGCCTTAAACCCCGCCGCGCCGCCCGATGTTGAGGTGGACGAGGCCGCTGTCAGCCTGATCTACCCCCACTGGCGCGTTGGAACGCTCCCGCTGGCGGGCAATCTGGCGCGCATCTTCCCAACAGCCCTTGAATCCCCGCGCATTCAGTTCACCCTGGTGGATGGGGCAAGCGGCGGAAAGTTCTCTGGTTGGGTCGTCCGGCCTTACCGCTACGTTTACGGGTTGAGAGAATGGTACCTGTCGCAAGGCCTGATTCCTGGAAGCATCGTGCGTGTTCAACGTGGGCAAAATCCCGGAGAGGTTATCGTCAGGGCCGAAAAGAAACGCCCTACCCGTGAATGGGTTCGTACAGCCGTTATCGGGTCAGATGGCGGCGTGGTCTTCTCCATGCTGAAGCACAATATTACGGCCGCTGTTGATGACCGCATGGGCATTGTAATTTCGAACACCGACCTGCTCGACGAAATCTGGGAGCGCAGCCGCGCGCGCGCGCCGCTGGCGCAGGTGGTTCGTTCTGTGATGCATGAGCTTGCTAAGTTGAGCCCCCAGGCGCACGTCCACGCGCAAGAGTTATACGCGGGCGTTAATATCCTCCGCCGGTGTCCTCCAGGGCCAATCCTCGCACTCTTGTTTGAGAGCCAATGGGCCAGGCACTTAGGAAATCTTTACTTCCGCCTGGAAGACACTTCTGGAGGAGACGCACCATGAACGAAGCCAAACGCTTCAGCCTCGTAAAACCAACCGTCCAAACTCCCTTTCATATTGACTTCGATTGGTGGAAGAGCCACGACAATAACTGGCGCGTCTATCTGCACAGTTACTTATGCCCAGAACACCAGGCGGTGTTCAGCGGAATGAACGGTGATAGTTGGGTTGATTGGGTTGACCCAGAGACGGCTGAAATCCGCGCAGTTGATGGCTTACAGCATGTACTGATGAATCACTGCGCGCGCATGGAAGGGTTTGTGACAGCCAATACCACCCTGGTAGACGCGGTTTTTCGCGTACTGCTGGCGCACGGCAACCAGCCGCTTTCGCCCCAGCAGTTGGCGCAGGAAATCAACAAGCCTGCTGAAATGATCCTGCGCACGCTCTCTGGTCCCCAGGTCTATAAAGGCATCCGGCCTATTCAGCAGTAACCTGCGTTGGCCCCCTACTTTAGTCCACGCACTTCGGGTACTTTCAGCGCCACCCACGCGCCATACATCAGAGAGATCGCGGCTCCAATTGCAACCGAAAACGGCGCTCCGAAGCGGTCTGCCAGCAGGCCAGCTTGCAGGCCGCCCATGCGCATGGTGGATTGGAATACCATGGTATAAACGCTCATCACCCGACCGCGCAGTTCGTCGGGCGTCACAATTTGGAGCAGCGTGTTTGCCAGGGCATTCTGCATCACAAAGGTAAACCCTACCGCCAACAACAGCACAACAGAAACCAGGTAAACGCGCGAGGCCGCGAACGCCAGCAGTAAGACCGGAAAGGCCAGATTGCTGACCGTTAAAAAGTGCCCACGCCGGGCGCTGTCGGGCAGTGAAGCGACTACCAGCGCGCCAGCCAGCGCGCCGATCCCTACCGTAGTCAGCAGAATCCCCAGCGGTAGGGCCTCTGGAGCCTGGCAGTTCAGGTGAATCGGCAGGGTCGCCGGCCCGCTGCCGCAAACCCAATCAATCACCGGGCGGGCGCTTGCGCCCAATACCTGATCTGAAAAGACCGGCATCAGCGTGGAATAGGGCATGGACAAAAAGGCGCTGACGGCAATCAGACTGATGAGAAAGAAGATCGAGCGCCGCCGCAGGGTGAACTGCAGCCCTTCCAAAATATGCGCCAGGCCATCCCTGCCACCTGCCCTATCTGGCGCGGCTGCTGGCAGGTCGCGCATGAACATCAGGCTCGCCAGTACCGCCACAAACGTCAGCCCGTTCAGAAAGAAGGCCATCGCCTCGCCCACTGCGGCCACTACCAGCCCTGCCAGTGCCGGCCCCAGAGCCCGCGCCAGGTTGAACATCGCCGAGTTCAGCCCAATGGCGTTGGTCAGATCCTGCCGCCCTTCGACCATATCCACAGTGAACGCCTGACGGGCTGGCACATCTACCGCGTTGATTGCGCCCAAAATGAACGACAGCACGTACACGTGCCAGATTTGGATCGTTCCGGCCCAGGTAAGCGCGGCCAACAAGAAAGCCTCGACCATCATGCCGATTTGCGTCCAGATGATGATATTTCTCTTGGAATGGCGGTCAATAAACGACCCGCCCCATAGCGAAAGGGGGATGAGGGGGATGAGCGCCAGGAAATTTACCATTCCCAGGGCCGCCGCCGAGCCGGTTAGGCGGTAGATCAGAACCTGCTGTGCCATGGACTGCATCCACACGCCAACCAGCGAGACGGTCTGCCCCATAAACCACAACCGGTAATTGCGATGCCTAAGTGCCCGAAAGGTTGAAGGAAGATGAATGGATCGTTGGAAGGTTGCCATGCTGCCACAAACCTGGCGGTTGAGTTGAGCACGTTGAAATCCGCCAGGGGTATTATACGACGAAGTTCACCCTCTCACGCTTTCAGGATGTTGGCGTCTGGAAAGGCTTTTACAAACTCGATGGCGCTTGTCACCATGCGCACCAGGCCGTTGCGAATCAACTCGCGGAGCTTTTCATCCTGCACCCAGGCGGCGCTGGCCGGGTTAAGCGCCTCCAGCCCGACCTGAAAGGTGTCATTGGTCAACAGCCAGTGCTGTACCTTCACCGGCGCCCGGCTCAGGCAGTCAATCACCTCATTGCGGTAGCTAAACTTGCGGGTGGCCTCGGTTTCATAGCCAGCGTAGACGACAGCGCCGTTGATCCTTGTGTTTTCCATGCATCCTCCTGTTGCGGGTTCGCCCCTTATGCAGGTTGCAATTTAAGTGCCGGGCAAATAGGCGAAGGATCTCCCACAAGGCCGCGCTGTTTTGATGCGAGTTCATCTTTTTCCCATCTTTAAGCTCAAAATTTCATTTTCTGATTCCTTCCTTCTGTAGTAAAATTTAAAAATGATCGTGTAGAGGCGAAAGGCACTGCCCCAGTAGCTCAATAGGACAGAGCACCGGACTTCTAATCCGATGGTTGCGAGTTCGAGTCTCGCCTGGGGCGCTAGAGGAACAATTGGATCAACCTCGCGCCGGAGGGGGGCAAGTTGCGCGATGAGATGTTTTATACCAATAACAGCAGGTGAACAGCATGAACGTAGAGTTAAAACCCGGTCAACGGAGAACCCTCCAATCGCAGGTTCCAGGCAACGAGGAATACTTTATTGTCAACTGGAGAATAAGTTCTCGTCCACGTGCCTGGCGTCCGCCCACCGACGTCTACGAACATGATGACAAAATTGTAGTGCGGGTGGAAATCGCGGGCATGAACGAGAGTGATTTCGCCATCAGCCTCGACCAAAACATCCTCACCATCCGCGGCGTGCGCTCCGACGTTACCGAGCGGCGCGCTTACCACCAGATGGAAATCAATTTTGGTGAGTTTGCCACCGCGGTGGAGATTCTCATTCCTATTGATACCCAGAACGTCCACGCCGAATACCAGAATGGGTTCCTTTGGGTATATCTGCCCAAAGCCCAACCCAAACATATCAAGATCAATGGGTGAGATCATGCGACCCTGCCCGCCTCTTTACGCTCTTCAGCACAGCCCACATTTCCTGCATATGATCAAACACCAGCCCCCATTCATCCAGGAATGGTTTGAGGATTCATCTGGCTCGGTAGAGCAACTGACCGAGGTCGGGAGCGACTCTGATGCCATCGAGCAGACCCTCAGCAACATTCCTTCTCAACTGCCTATCCTGCCTCTGCGCGGCCTGGTGGTTTACCCGCAGACGGCCGTCCCCCTCACCATTGGCCAGCCGCGCTCCATTCGCCTGGTTGATGACGTAATGACCGGTGACAAGCTCATTGGTCTGATTACCTCGCGCAACCCCGAATTAGAAAACCCCGGCCCGGGTGATCTCTATGAAGTCGGTACCGTCGCCATGATTCACCGCATGTTCCGCGCGCCCGATGGCACCATCCGACTGCTGGTACAGGGCGTCACCCGCTTTCGGATCGAAGAATTCACCGCTACTGAACCCTACCTCAAGGCCAAAATCCGGGTTGCCCCTGAAATCACCCAAGAAGGGCTGGAAACCGAGGCCCTGGCCCGTAACGCGCGCGATCAGTTCACCCACATCGCCGAGATGATCCCCTCTTTTCCACGGGAGTTGGTAGCTTCTATCGCCGCTCTTGAAGACCCTATTCAGATCGTCTACACCATCGCTAACTTTCAGCGCATGGATCTGGCTGAAGCGCAGGCTCTGCTGGAAATTGATTCGGTTAACGAAAAGTTGCGCCGGCTGATTGGCATCCTCGTGCGTGAAGCGGAAGTGCTGGAGCTGGGACAGAAGATTCAGAACGAAGCCCGTTCTGAGATTGAGAAAATGCAGCACGAGTACTTCCTGCGCGAGCAGTTGAAGGCCATTCAGCGCGAGTTGGGCGAAGGCGACGAGCAGGCCGCCGATGTAGAAGAATTCCGCAAGCGCATCGAGGCGGCGAAAATGCCTGAAGAAGCTGAAAAGCAGGCCCGCCGCGAGCTGGACCGCCTCTCGCGCCTGCCAACTGCCGCCGCGGAGTACGGCGTGATCCGTACCTACCTGGATTGGCTGGTATCTATTCCCTGGGGTGAGACCACGCCCGATAATCTCAACATTGCACACGCACGCCAGGTGCTGGATCAGGATCATTACGGGTTGGAAGATGTTAAAGAGCGCATCCTCGAATTTCTGGCCGTGCGCAAGCTGCGCCTGGAGCGCGCCGCCGCCCTGCACCCCCCTGAGTCCACTGAACCTGTTGACTTCATCCGCCGTGAGCGTGAAGGCGTTATTCTGTGCTTTGTTGGCCCGCCAGGGGTCGGCAAAACCTCCCTCGGCCAGTCCATCGCCCGCGCCCTGGGGCGCAAATTTGTGCGCATCTCGCTGGGCGGCATCCACGATGAAGCCGAAATTCGCGGCCACCGCCGCACCTACATTGGAGCCATGCCGGGGCGCATCATCCAGGCCCTGCGCCGGGTTGGAACCATGAACCCTGTCTTTATGCTCGATGAGATTGACAAGCTTTCTTCCGATTTTCGCGGCGATCCGGCCTCTGCCTTGCTCGAAGTGCTGGACCCTGAGCAAAACTCTGAATTTCGCGATAACTATCTCGAAGTCCCGGTTGATCTCTCGCAGGTCATGTTCATCACCACCGCCAACCTGCTCGAAACGATCCCTGGGCCGCTTTTGGACCGCATGGAAGTCATTCGTCTGGCAGGCTATACCGAGAACGAGAAGATTGAAATTGCCAAAAACTACCTGATTCCACGGCAGTTAAAGGAAAACGGCCTGTTGCCCGGGGAGATCACTTTTACCGTTCCGGCTATTCAGACGATCATCCGCAACTACACCCGCGAGGCGGGCGTGCGTAACCTGGAGCGGGAAATTGGTGCGGTGTGCCGCAAGATCGCCACTCAGCTTACCGAAAATCCTGACCAGTTGACGGATCACGAGATTGACGCCGAAGACGTGCGCCGGTTGCTGGGCCGCCAGCGTTTCCAGGCCACCGAAGAAGTGGCTCTGCGCACTTCACTGCCGGGCGTGGCTACCGGCCTGGCCTGGACGCCGGTAGGGGGCGAGGTCTTGTTCATTGAGGCCACTGCCATGCCGGGCTCGAAAGGCTTCACCGTCACCGGCTCGGTGGGTAACGTAATGCAAGAGTCGGCCCGCGCGGCGCTTTCTTACACCCGTGCCCACGCTAAAGACCTGGGCCTGGACCCGTCGTTCTTCGACCACACAGACATTCACCTGCACATCCCTGCTGGGGCGCAGCCGAAAGATGGTCCCTCGGCTGGCGTTACCATGGTGACGGCGCTGGTATCCCTGCTCACCGGGCGGCCGGTACGTTCTGACGTAGGCATGACCGGCGAGATCACTCTGCGCGGTCAGGTACTGCCGATTGGCGGTGTTAAGGAAAAGGTTCTTGCCGCGCACCGCGCTGGTCTGAAAAAAGTGATCCTGCCCAAGCTTAATGAGCCAGACCTGGATGATCTACCTGAAGAGGTGCGTAAGGAACTTCAATTTATCCTGGTTGAACGCGTTGACGAGGTTTTGGCTCACGCACTTGAAGACAAACCGCAAAAAGAACCCACTGTCCGGCTGGAATCCCAACCGGCGGAGCCTGAACCTTCTGATGGCCAACCTGTTGAAGAACAACCCGAAGTGAGTGTGGAGCATGCAGACCCCAAAGACAGCCAAAGTCTTACTCGTTGAAGATGATCCCACCATGCGGTCCGTGCTGCGCACTCTTCTTGAGCTGGAAGGCTTTGCAGTGGCGACCATCCCAGACCGTAAAACGGAGGATGAGATCATCGCGCTGATGAAGGCTGAGAAGCCGGATGTCGTTCTAATGGATGTCCATATCCGCCAGGTCAATGGGATTAATGTTCTTAAGATAATGCGCAGTGATCCCCAACTGCAAGATGTGCGCGTCTACATGGCTTCAGGCATGGATATGAAACAGGAATGCCTGAAGGCTGGGGCCGATGGGTTTCTGATGAAGCCTTACATGCCCGATGAATTGATTGATCTGATTAAATCGTAGGGCGTATGACGATCCGAGCGGCTGTGTTGACCGTGTCTGACCGTTCCGCGCGCGGTGAGCGGTTGGATGGTTCTGGTCCTGTGTTGGTGGAGTTGTTGGAGCGGCAGGGTTGGTTTGTAATGGCTACGCGCATTGTACCGGACGACTTGGAAATCATCCAACAAGCTCTCCTCCACTGGTGCGACCAGGGAAACATTGACCTCATCCTCACAACCGGCGGAACCGGTTTTGCCCCGCGCGATGTCACCCCAGAAGCTACCCTGGCCGTCATCCAACGCGCTGCGCCAGGGCTGGCTGAAGCCATGCGCCTGGCAAGCCTTCAGGTGACACCCCACGCCATGCTTTCCAGGGCCGTCGCTGGCATCCGTCACCGCACCCTGATCGTCAACCTGCCCGGCAGTCCTAAAGCCGCCGCAGAGAATCTAAACACGATCCTGCCAGTTCTGCCTCATGCCATTGAACTGCTGCAGGACAGCCCCACCTCCGAGCAGGGCCATCGTCTTTAGATATTTGTTCTGCGGTAATTTCGTGGCTACACGAAGCGCTCTAACGCCGCCTTCAGGTCATCGTCCCGCACCACCGTCAGCATCGGAATCCCACGCTGGCGCACCCGGTACTCCATATCACCCCCGGCCCCGTTTCCCCCAAACGACGCCGGATCAATCCATACCACCACTGGCCGCAGGTTGCGCATGATCAGGTAGTCAATTGCCAGGTCAATGGATACATCTGTCGATGGGGTGATCAACACCACCGTGCTGGCGCGCGGCAGGTTCGGCGCCTGCGTCTCCACCAGCGCCGGCAGCGGCAGATTGCCGTCGCTCTTTAAAAACGTCAGCGTCTCCAAAATTTTGTTCAACTGGCGCTCGCCGCGCTCCGGCGAAAGCACTGTTAACACATCGCTGGCGGCCACAAACCCCACCGTCCGCCCCTGTTTGAGGTAATAATTGGCAATTGACCCCGCCGCGCTGACGGCATATTCAAAGGAATCGGGAGGGAGCTTCACCTCTACCTGGCGCTGCCAGACCCACAACTGATCCACCCGCTGCGCCCCAACGCGCTCTTCCGGGATGCGAAAATGCACCGGCCCATAAGCATCCAGAAAGATCCAAACGTCCGCCTGCGGGTCCTGTTCAAATTCTTTCGTCATCAGCCGGTCCTTGCGCGCCGAGGTGGGCCAGTGAATACGCCGCAGTGGATCGCCAGGGGCATATTCGCGCACGCCAGCCGCCTGGGGGGTGATCTCATTGGCCCGCCGCTGAATGGCCCGCCCGCCGGGGAACATGCCTACCGGCGATGGAAAGCGCACCAGATTCACATAATACGGCAGTACCAACAGCGTACCGGCGCTCTTCTGCCGCGCGGCAAACCGGAACAGCCCAAACGGGTCTCCCGAAACCATCAGCGTAGGGCCAAGCACAAATGACCCCCGCCGGTTGAGCATGGTGTAGGCAATATAAGAACGCTGCTGGCGCGGCCCGATCAACGACAGCACCCGCGAGCCGGAATTACCCGGCAGAGCCGATTCATCGCGGATCTCCACCCACAACCGGATGATCGGCAGCCGGTTTTGCAGCCGGAAGCGCTCTTCAAACACCTGCCCTACCTGATGGCGCAGTACGCGCGCCTCGCGGGTAAAGATAAACCCGCGCGTCGAAACCGCCGCCCATATCCAGCTAACCACGATCAAGAGCAGGCACAGATACACCAACCGGGTGAAAAACACCGGCGTTTTGGCCCCCGTTACCAGAGGCGTAAAATACGCCGCCACAATCCCCGCAATCAATAGGAACAGCACGGCCCAAAAGGAACGCCGGACGGACATCAATTCCTCGCGTTTCCGGTCAGGTCGCCCCCTGGAACCGACAGGCTCATCAGAATTTCCTTGACAATCTGCCCAGAGGTCAGGTTCTTCAAGCGCGCCGCCGGGTTGGTGACGATGCGGTGCGCCAGGACGTTCTCGGCCAGCGCCTTGACATCATCCGGCAGGACGTAATCGCGCCCCTGCATGGCCGCGCGGGCCTGGCTGGCACGGAAGAGGCCCAAACTGCCGCGCGGGCTGGCCCCCAGGTAGACATCCTGGTTCTCGCGAGTCGCGCGCACCAGTTCCACAATATACCGCTTGACTGCTGGAGAAACGTACACCCGCCGCACGGCTTCCTGCATCTTTTGCAGTTCGCCCAGGCTGACCACCGCGCTGATTAAATTAATCGGGTGCTGGTACTGCTGATCGCTCATGATTTTAATTTCATCTTCAATGGCCGGATAACCCAACTGCATCCGCAGTAAGAAGCGGTCTAACTGCGCTTCGGGCAGGGGAAACGTGCCTTCGTATTCAATGGGATTCTGTGTCCCCAAAACCATAAAGGGAGCGGGCAGCGGGTGCGTCACGCCATCCACCGTTACTTGTCGCTCTTCCATCGCTTCCAGCAGGGCCGACTGCGTTTTAGGCGTGGCCCGGTTGATTTCATCGGCCAGAACGATCTGCGCCATAATCGGCCCTTCGCGGAATTCAAACTGGCGCGTCTGTTGGTTGAAGATCGAAACCCCGGTCACGTCGCTTGGCAGCATATCGGGGGTAAATTGAATGCGGCTGAAGACCAATCCTAAAGAGCGCGCCAGGCTGCGGGCCAACACCGTTTTGCCGACCCCTGGAACATCTTCAATTAAGATGTGACCCTGGCAAAGCAGCCCAATCGTCACCAATTCCAAAGCCTGATCTTTGCCAACGATCACCTGTCTCAGATTATCCATGATCTTGTCGGTAAAGACCTGGATGTCGGCTACTGTCAACTCTGCTTCCATATCAGTTGTATCTCCTGTGGTTCAACTTTTCTTTCGACTCAGAACCCATCGAGCAAGCAGGCGGCCCAAAATTGTATCGCCTGGCATGATTAACACGAATATTCCAAGTATACTAAACAAACCGCCTAAATAAAACTCTGCTGGGGTATAGAAAATATCAACAATGTGCGCGCCCGCGGGCACTGGCACAGCCCGAAAGAGGTAATTGGCCCGATAGAGAGGGGTTTTAACCCCATCCAGGCGCGCCCCCCACCCCGGATACCAGGTATCAGCAACCATCAACCAGCCGGGCGCGGCGGCCTGCACCTCAATCTGTAGAAAATCCGGGCGCTCCACAACCAGACGGATCTGTGCGCTCTGCGATGAGCGGCAATCTGCCGGCGCCGCTTCTCCCGACCAGCCTTCTACCACCAGGGGCGCGTCAACAACTCTGCCAGACAATACGCTGGTTAATTGATTCCATGCCTCTTCTTCATCAATTGCTGTTTGGATACACGAATACCACCGCAGCCGCCCCGTTGTTGCTACCGCATCAAACCGCACCCCCCACGCTTCCCGCAGGTCAATCCGCTCTTCCACCGCCACGCCCATCAGATCCAGCCAGGCGCGGTTCTCCGCCCGCGGACGTTCTTCCAGTGCAGCCATCCAGCGCGCATAACGACCCGGAACCAGCGGGTCAAAATTGTTCGCCGAGCGGTAGCCATCCAGCAGGTTCAGGTTCGGAATGAGCGCGTGGCGCATAGCGCGCCAATCTTCAACCGCCGTATAGTCCTTAAACCGCAGAAAGCGCCCGAATTTCAACTCGTCTTCCAGCCGCGCCAGGATGAACACCCGCCTATCTCCGCGGATGACAGGCCCTTCTACGCTCCCCCGATAAAAAGACAGTTCGGCTCCGGGGTTTAGAACCCAACCCGCCGCCAGCAGGTCCAGGGCCGTCCAGCCGATCACCAGCCCGCGCCAGATCGCTCGCCGCCCGCGCCGCTCAAACAGCGGGATTGCCAGCGTCAGCAGGCCAAACCCCAACGCCCAGATGCCCGTCAGCGCGGTGGCGCGGATGAACGTCAGACGAATGCTTTCCTGCGTCAGCCAGCCGATGACCGCCCCCAACGTCACCGCAAACGCGCCCGCCGTCCCTAAGCGGAACCAGTATAACCCCTTCCCCGTAGGGCTGCGCCAGTGTTCCACCCCCACTGCCGCCAGGATGGACAGCGCCGCCGCCACCCACAGCAGGTAACGGGCCGGGGCCTGGAACATATCAAAAGTGGGAACATAGCGGTATAAAAATGGAAATACCGGCGTGTTCTGCCCCAGCGCCAGCACCAGCGCCACTGCAATCAGCCCCCACAAAAAGAGGCTTAATTTCCAATGCGGCGTACGTTTCTCTGACTTCACCAAACCCTTGCCCACCAATAAGAGCGTCGCCAGCGCCAGCGCCAGGGGAATCATCCCGGCGTAGATATGATCTTCCCAATATGTAGCAAACCCCCAGTAGTTGCCGTAGCCCGGGTTGCCAAAAAAATCCGGCGAAAAGATCGTAATCAGCCGCCAGGGCCACAACGAATACTGCATCGCCTCAGCGTACGGCACAGCCTCGGCCCGCTGTGACTGCGCCAGGTACTGCGCTGTTGGCAAGAGTTGAACCATGGCAATGGCCGCCCCCAACAGTACCGAGCCGCCCGCCCGCAGCAGCAGCGCCCCTGCCTGCCGCCAGGCCCCCTGCCGCCAGATCCCCGCCAACAGCCACGCCGCTCCCAACAGCAGCGTATACCACGTTAACTGCGCATGACCCGCCAAAAGCTGCATTGCAACGCACCCGGCCAGCCCGCGCGCGAAGATCCCCCGCCGCCCGCCGCCGGCCAACAGCCCTTCCACGCCGTATACCACCCACGGCAGCCAGGC
>DAOUAC010000169.1:0-12014 GCA_034434155.1 Anaerolineaceae bacterium | reverse complement strand
ATGTGCTATGGCCTGGGTTCCTGGTGCTGTTTGGCCTGATCCCGGTTCTGATTGGGGTCTACCTGTGGATGCAGCGCCGGCGGCGTAAGTTCGCCGTGCGCTACTCCAGCTTATCCCTGGTGCGCGCGGCCCTGCCGCGCTCCTCGCGCCTGCGCCGCTACCTGCCGATGGCCTTATTTCTGCTGGCGCTGGCCGCATTGGTCGCAGCGCTCAGCCGCCCCGTTTCAGTGGTGAAACTGCCCGCCGATAAAGCCACCATCCTGCTCACCCTTGACGTTTCGGGCAGTATGCGGGCTGTAGATATCCCGCCCAGCCGCCTGCGCGCCGCCAAAGACGCGGCCCTGTCGTTTGTGCGCCGCCAGAATCCCAATGCCCAAATCGGCATTGTGGCGTTTGCTCGCTTTGCCGAGCTTGTCCAGCCGCCTACCAATGACCGCGACGCTCTGGAAGATGCCATCCGAGGGCTGACGATCGGGCGCGGCACGGCCGTAGGGACGGCCATCCTTAGATCCATTGATGCCATTGCCGAAGCCCACCCAGAGATTGCGCCGGTTTCCAATGGCTACACCGAAGACCTGCCCACCCCGGTCCCCAGCGGCGCTTATGCTCCCGCGATTATTGTGGTCCTGACCGATGGCGTCAGCAACGCCGGCCCGCATCCGGTAGAGGTTGCGCAGCAGGCCGTAGACCGGGGCATCCGCATTTACACCATCAGTTTTGGCACGCCCAACGGCGCTATTTCCTTTGGGGGCGGGGGGATTCAGGGCGTGGACCCGCAGTTTGGGGGAGGGCGCTTCCGCGTGGGCGTGGATGAAGAAACCTTACAGCAGGTGGCCGAGATGACCGGCGGCGAGTATTACACCGCTTCCAGCGCCGAGGAGCTCAACGAGGTGTTCGATAACCTGCCCACCTCGCTGATCACCCGCACCGAAGTGACGGAGATCAGCGTATTCTTCGCCGCCGCTGGCGCGTTCCTGGCGGCGCTTGCGGTCTTGTTGGGGATGCTCTGGAACCCATTACCCTGATACAATGGTAGCAGCGCAGTAATCGTAACCAACCATTCGGAGCCAACGATGAGCGAGCATTCCACCTCCATCATCCGCTGCGGCTGGAGCCTGGGCAGCGACGTGATGATGGCCTATCACGATCAGGAATGGGGCGTGCCGGTTCATGATGACCGGCTGTTATTTGAATTTCTGGTGTTGGAAGGCGCACAGGCCGGGCTGAATTGGCTGACGATCCTGAAAAAGCGCGAGGGCTACCGCCGCGCCTTCGATAACTTTGACGTGCAGAAAGTGGCCGCCTATGGTGATGAGAAAATCGCCGCGCTCCTGCAAGACCCCGGCATCATCCGCAACCGGCTTAAGATCCAGGCGGCTGTCACCAACGCGCGCGCCTTTCTTCGGGTGCAGGATGAGTTTGGCAGCTTCGACCGTTACATCTGGTCTTTCACCGGCGGCCAGACGATCGTCAACCATTGGCACAGCATGAGCGAAATCCCCGCTACTTCACCCGAAAGTGATGCCATGAGCAAAGATCTGATCCGCCGGGGCTTTAAGTTCGTGGGTTCCACCATTTGTTATGCCCACATGCAGGCCACCGGCATGGTTAACGATCATATCGTCACCTGCACTTTCCGCCGCGTCAATGCTGGCGGCGGATGAGCTTCCCCTAATCCGCTTTCTCAAAAATTAACGTTATTTTCCCCTTCAGATCTTCTAAAGTTCAGCGAAGCGGGCCGCAACCATGCTATAATTTTTTCACCGGAGTGGATTATGACCCTCGATCCAACGCTGTTAAGCAACCTCGTTTTGGTGGCTGTGGGCTTCGCGGTAGCTTTTTTGACCGCCCTATGGTTGAGCCTGCTGATCTGGACCTACCGCGACATCCGCGCCCGCACCCGCGACGCGCTGGCGCGTATTCTGGCGGTGCTGGTCGTGGCGGTGCTGTTTCTGCCGGGCATCGTCGTCTACCTCATCCTGCGCCCGCCGCGTACCCTGGAGGAAGAGTTCGAGCAAACGCTTGAAGAAGAGGCCCTGCTGCAATCCATCGAGGATAACGCCCTCTGCCCCGGCTGTGGCAGGCGCGTGCGCGAAGATTGGGTGGCCTGTCCCAACTGCCATACCCGCCTGCGCAAACCCTGTCACCAATGCGGCCGGCTGATGGAGCTGGCCTGGAATCTGTGCCCTTACTGCGGCGTCCCCGCGCCGGGAATGCGCCGCGAAAACACATCCGTTGAGGAGGCCATGCGCAATTTACCGGTTGAAAGCCTGGAGCAAGAAGACCAGGCGAGTCCTTAAATAGGCGGCTGTTCCCTTCCGCCGCAGCTATGCCGCTGAAGGGGAGGTCAAGACAGAAATCGAACCAATCAGGTATAATTAAATAATGTATCGAATCGCTCCTGTTGAACCTGTTGATTATCTGGTGATTGGACATCTTACCCGCGATTTGCTGCCCGACGGCACGCGCCTGGGCGGCACAGCAGCGTATGCTTCTCTCACCGCCCGCGCCATTGGGCTGAGGGTGGGCGTTTTAACGTCTTGTGAGGAATGTCTGAATTCTACCGAATTAGAACGCGCTGGCATTCGCGTGGTAGGGCCGCGCGCCGACACTACCACCACCTTCGAAAATATCCAAACGCCCCATGGGCGCGTCCAATACCTGCACAGCGTGGCGCCCACGCTCGACCTCTCGATGGTCCCAGAAGCCTGGCGCAGTACGCCCATTGTCCACCTGGGGCCGGTGGCCCGCGAGGTGGACCCCAACATTATGCGCGCCTTCCCCACCTCGCTCATTGGGCTGACGGTTCAGGGCTGGCTGCGCGGCTGGGATGCCGAAGGCCGCGTGCATTACTCTGACTGGCCCGAAGCCAGCTACGTCTTACAGCAGGCCGGCGCAGCCGTGTTGAGTATTGAAGACGTGCGCGGCGATGAAGCGATTATTGATGAGATGGCTTCGTCAATCCGCATTTTGGTCGTCACCGAAGGGGCGGCCGGCGCGCGCGTTTATTGGAACGGCGACCTGCGGCGCTTCCCGGCCCCCAAAATGGAAGAAGTGGATGCCGTCGGCGCAGGCGATATCTTCGCCGCAGCTTTCTTTATCCGCCTGCACGCCACCCGTGACCCGTGGGAGGCCGCGCGCTTTGCCACCTTCCTGGCGGCTCAATCGGTAAAACGTCCCGGACTGGAGGGCATCCCCACGCCCGAGGAAGTCCAGGCCGGGTTGATCGAAATCCTGGAATAAGCAGGCGCAGACCTGGTGAAAGTTGGGCAGGCTATGGCTCGCATCTACACCCTGGTAAATCAAAAAGGCGGCGTTGGTAAGACGACCTCGGCTATTAACCTGGGCGCTTACCTGGGCTATTACGGCCAGCGGGTTCTGCTGGTAGATATTGACCCGCAGGCCAACGCCACTTCTTGCCTGGGGATTGATAAAAACACGGTGCGCTCCGGCAGTTACGAGGTGTTAATCCGCAGTGCCCCGGTCGGGCCGCAGATTTTGCACAACCCGCGCCTGAAGCTCTCGCTGCTGCCTTCCGCGCCGGCCCTGGCCGGCGCCGAGGTGGAGTTGATCGAAATCCCCCGGCGCGAGTTCCGCCTGCGCGAAGCTTTGCAGAACGTTCAAAGCCGCTACGACTATATCCTGATAGACTGCCCCCCTTCGCTGGGCCTGCTGACCGTCAACGGGCTGTTGGCCGCTCAGAACGGCGTGATCATCCCCGTGCAGTGCGAATACCTGGCCCTGGAGGGCCTTAGCCAGCTCACCCAGACGATCACGCGCGTTCAGTCGCGCCTGTTCCCCGAACTGCAAGTATACGGCGTGATCCTTACCATGTATGACGGGCGTACCCGGCTGGCCGCCGACGTGGTGAACGAGGTGCGCAAATATTTTCCAAACCAGGTGTTCGATTCCGTTATCCCTCGCAGCATCCGCCTGGCAGAAGCTCCCTCTTACGGTATCCCCATTTCTATCTATGCCCCTGAGTCTGCGGCGGCCAAGGCCTACGCTGGCCTGGCGCGCGAAGTTCTGGCAAAAGATGGAGTGATGATTCCTGATTTGCAGGTATAACTGGCAGCAAGATGGTGCCTTTGGGGTAAACTGAAGCGGCCTGCCCCTCAATTTACTCCAAAAATCAACGCACAGTCAGAAACAAGAGGTGTATGGCGCGTAAAGGCGGACTTGGAAAAGGTTTAGATGCCCTGATTCCCGCGGGCGACAGCCTCTCTTCGCGGTCAGCGGGAGGGGTGTTAGAAGTGCCGGTGGAACAGGTGGTCCCGAACCCGCGCCAGCCGCGCACGCTGATTAACGAAGAAGAACTGCAAGGGCTGGCCGATTCGATCCGCGAACACGGCATCTTACAGCCCCTGGTCGTATCTTATGACCAGGCTGCCGACCGCTATATCCTGATTGCCGGCGAGCGCCGCCTGCGCGCCGCCCGCCTGGCCGGTCTCACGACCGTCCCGGTGATTGTTCGCCAGTCGAGCGAACAGCAGCGCCTGGAACTGGCGTTGATCGAGAATGTCCAGCGCGCCGACCTCACCCCCCTGGAGACCGCCGAAGCCTTCCATCACCTCATCGAAGAGTTTGGTCTGACGCACGAAGAAGTGGCTCAACGGGTGGGTAAGAGCCGTGAGGCCGTCTCGAACACCCTGCGCCTGATGCGCCTGCCCGATGAGGTGAAACAAGGGCTGGCCGAAGGGCTGATTAGCGAAGGCCATGCCAGAGCCTTGCTCGGCCTGGATGACCGGCCTCAGATGATGGTGGAGGCGTATAAGACGGTGCTGCGCAACCGGCTCTCGGTGCGGCAGACCGAGGCTTTGGTGAAAGATCTGGCTGGCGGCGCGCGCCGTTCGGTGCGACCGGCCCGCAAAGAAGTCCCCGTGGAAGTGCGCGCCATGGAAGAACAGTTGCGCAGCTACTTGGGGACGCGCATTAAGCTGAAATACAGCAAAGATGGTGGCTCATTGACGATTTATTATTTTTCGGACGAAGAACTTAACGATATGATCGCCAAGATCTTAAAGGAGTGATGTATGCGCATCCTGTATAACGCACGCATCACCACCTTAGACCCCCAACGCCCGCTGGTATCTGCGCTGGTGGTTGATCACGGCAAAGTGCTGTGGACCGGCGGCGACGCCGAGGCGCTGGCACAGTTCGGCGCGGCGGCAGAGAAAACCGACCTGCAGGGGCGCACGGTGTGGCCGGGGCTGACCGATGCGCATATTCACTTGCAGCACTACGCCGCCGCGCTCCAAATGGTAGACTGCGAAACCCCCACCCGGGCCGAATGTCTGCGCCGGGTGAGCGCGCGGGCGGCCGCCACCCCGCTAGGGCAGTGGATTCGCGGGCATGGTTGGAACCAAAACGACTGGCCCGAAGGCTTTGGCTCGGCGCAAGACCTCGACGCCGCCGCCCCCAACCACCCCGTTTTTCTCACCGCCAAGTCGCTCCATGCCGGGTGGGCCAACTCAGCGGCGTTACAGCGGGCCGGCATCTCGCGCGCTACGCCCGACCCTTCTGGCGGTCGGATCGAGCGTGACGCGGCGGGCGATCCCACCGGCATCCTCTTCGAGTCGGCCATGAACCTCATCTACGAGGCCATCGCGCCCCCCACTCTGCCCGAGATCATCCGCGCCATCAACGAAGCCCAGACCAACCTGTGGCGGATGGGCATCACGGGCGTTCACGATTATGACCGGAGCCAATGTTTCGCCGCCTTGCAGGTCTTACAGCAAGAAGGCCGCCTCAAGCTCCGGGTGGTCAAGAGCATTCCATTGGAAGATTTGCCCCATGCCATTGCGTTGGGACTGCGCACCGGCTTCGGCAATGACGTCCTGCGGATTGGGTCGGTTAAACTGTTCGCCGATGGCGCTCTGGGGCCGCGCACTGCCGCCATGTTCCAACCTTACGAAAACCAGCCCAATAACACCGGCATGTTGCTCCTCGACAACGAGCAGATTTTTGAGTACGGCCAGCAGGCGGTTGCGCATGGGTTGAGCATGGCGATCCATGCCATTGGTGACCGCGCCAACCACGAAGTGTTAGAGGCTTATGCGCACCTGCGCCGTTACGAGCGCGAACACGGCCTGCCGGCCCTGCGCCACCGCATCGAACACGTTCAGATCCTCCATCCCCAAGATTACAATCGTCTGAGCGAACTGGGCGTAATCGCTTCCGTCCAGCCGATCCATGCCACTTCAGACATGCTCGCCGCTGACCGGCATTGGGGTCGCCGCTGTGAGGGGGCCTATGCTTACCGCACCCTGTTAAACAGCGGCGCGGCCCTGTGCTTTGGCTCCGACGCGCCGGTTGAGTCACCCAATCCCTTCCTGGGACTCCATGCCGCCGTCACCCGCCGCCGCGTGGATGGCAGCCCGTCTCCAGAAGGCTGGTACCCGGCCCAACGCCTGACGCTGGAAGAAGCCCTGCGCGGCTTTACCATCGGCCCGGCTTTTGCCGCCGGCCTCGAAGGGCAGTTGGGCCGGCTGGCCCCTGGCATGTTTGCCGATTTGATTGTCCTCGATCAAGATCCCATCCACCTTCCCCCCGAACAACTCCACAGCCTCCAACCTTCCGCGACCATGATCGGCGGGGAATGGGTCTGGAAAAAGGAGGCATGACTGCCATGAATTCAGTCCCCATCCCGCCTTTGTCTCCAGAAATTCTCGTCCCGCGCATTGGCGACTACCTGGTGGAACGAGGGATTATCACCGCCGAAGAGATGCAGCGCGCGGCCGATTTTCAGGAAGAACTGCGCAAGAAAGGCGAGAACCGCCTGTTTGGGCAGATTCTAATTGACATGGGCATCATTGACGCGCAGACGCGCGATGCGGTCGTCACTGAAGTGATTATGAACCTGCGGGCCGCACTGCAAGAGGCCAATCAGCAGTTAGAGGCGGCCAACCAGCAGTTAGAGCGCCGCGTGCAAGAGCGCACCGCCGAACTGGAACGCGCCCTTGCCAAACTCGCAGAGATCAATCAGTTGAAGGCCAATATTGTGGCGAACATCTCGCACGAACTGCGTACGCCGTTGACCCACCTGAAAGGCTACCTGGAGTTGATCCTGGCGGGCGATTTGGGGTCCATCAACGAGGCCCAGCAGAGCGCCCTGATGGTGATGGAACGCTCGGCTGACCGCTTGGGCCGCCTGATCGAAGACCTCATCCTGTTTTCAGTCTCTGAGCGCGACCAGATTCACCTGCGGATTGCCCCATTCTTAATCAACACCCTGTGCGCCTCTTGCATCCACAAGGCGGGGGTCAAGGCCCGCGAGCGCAATATTAAACTGTTTTTTGAATGCGAACCCGATTTGCCGGAAGTGGAAGGCGATGAAGAGAAAATTTCGTGGGTCATTCAGCAGTTCCTCGATAATGCCATTAAGTTCACTCAGCCGGGTGGTCAGGTAAAACTGCGGGTAATGCGGGATGGTAGCACCTATATTAAAGTCTCTGTCCTCGATACCGGCATTGGCATCCCGGCGGCCCACATTGACGCCATTTTCGATTCTTTTTATCAGCTCGATGGCAGCACCACCCGCCGGGCCGGCGGCACCGGTCTGGGCCTGGCTCTGGCAAAAAAACTGGTTGAAGCGCATGGTTCGTTGATTAACGTGATCTCTGAAGAGGGTAAGGGCAGTTGTTTTGAATTTCGTCTGAAAATCCACGGCGCAAGCGTGCCGCCGCTGAAGTAAGGCGTGGAGCAGGGGCTATGGGCGTTCACAAGTACTCTCCCACCGCAGTTGGTCTGGATCATCTCTATGAGATCAGCCGCATTGTTACGCAAACTTCCGAGTGGAAACCTGCGCTCAATGAAATCGCTTCGCTGATCCGCACGATTTTTATTTTCGACAACCTGGTCGTGTATATCGCCGATCCGGCCCGGCATGATCTGGATGTGATGTACGCGCGGGCCATGGGGCGCGGGCGTTCGGCAGAGGCAGATATTGCCTGGGGCGAACTGCTGGCAAACCAGATTATGGATGACCCAAAAACGATGCTGCAAGAGCCGGTCAACGACCCCCAGGTCAATCGCCTGGAACGCCCTTACATCCTGGGCATCCCCCTGCGCGTTTCTACCCGCACTCTTGGAGTCATTATCTTCATCCGCTTTGGCAGTCCGCCCTTTGAGCCAGAAGCCATTCAATTGGGTGAATTTATTGCCCAGCAAATCGCCCTCTTGGTAGAACGCCAGAATTTGCAGCGCGCTTACGAGGCCCTTGAGGCCCAAAACCAGGAGTCTCGCCTGCAAGAAGATTTCATTTCCACCATTACCCACGAGCTGCGCACCCCATTAGGGTTCATTAAAGGCTATACCACCACCCTTCTGCGTTCAGATACGCAGTGGGAACAGGCTACCCAGCAAGAATTTCTCCGCATCATTGACCAGGAAGCTGACCGCCTCCAAGACCTGATCGAAAACCTGCTCGATTCGGCCCGCCTGCAAAGCGGCGCTATGAAAATGGAGTTCCAGACCTTGCGCATTGATGCGCTCGCCCGCGCGGTGGCCGACCGCGTCATTCAGCATACGCCCGGCTTGCGGGTGACGATTGAAACCGGCAAGACCGGCGTTTTGGTACGCGGAGACCCTAAACGCCTCGGTCAGGTCTTTGAAAACCTGCTGAACAACGCCATTAAATACGCGCCCGGCTCAGAAGTCACCATTAGCATTCACGAAGAGAA
The DNA here is from genome assembly GCA_034434155.1 of Anaerolineaceae bacterium. Taxonomy (GTDB): domain Bacteria; phylum Chloroflexota; class Anaerolineae; order Anaerolineales; family Anaerolineaceae; genus DSYU01. Next base: position 3,333 of record DAOUAC010000169.1, on the reverse strand, counting down.
CGACCGGGTGCACATCGAAATTCAAGATCGTGGGCCGGGCATTCCACAGCGCTATCTGCCGCATATTTTCGACCGCTTTTTCCGCAACCCAGAACTGGAACCCTACGTTCACGGTTCCGGGTTGGGTCTATTTATTTGTAAGAAGATTGTTCAGGCCCATCAGGGACAAATTTACGCAGCCTCAACCGTGGGGCAGGGTACCACCTTCCACATTTACCTGCCCTACCAGGATTGAGTCTGCAAACCAGTCAGGAGAAGGATCATGGCCCATCAGATTCTTGTTGTTGATGATGAAGCCCGCTACCTGCATCTCATCAAAGTAAATCTAGAGGCAGCCGGATATGAGGTGAAGTGCGCCAGCAACGGCGAAGAGGCGCTTGAAGTATTATCGAATCATAATCCCGACCTGGTGATCCTCGACATCATGATGCCCAAACTGGATGGCTTTACCACCTGCGAGCGCATCCGGCAGTTCTCCAATGTGCCGATTATCATGCTGACGGCGAAGGGAGAAGAACAGGACCGCGTAAAGGGGCTGAACGTGGGCGCCGATGACTACGTGGTCAAGCCTTTTTCGGCAACCGAACTGGTCGCCAGGGTGCGGGCTGTGCTCCGCCGCGCCCAAACGACCGACGCCGCCACCCAGAACCGTTACTTTACGCATGGCAATCTAAAAATAGACTTTGCCCGCGCCGAGGTCTGGCGCGATAACAAGCCCGTTTACCTGTCTGCCACTGAATACCGCCTGTTAATCCAGTTCGCGCACCACGTCGGCCACGTGCTTTCGGCGGAAGATTTGCTGGTCGCTGTGTGGGGCGGGCAGTACCGCGACGATAAAGAAATCTTGTGGGTCAGCATTGCCCGCCTGCGCCAAAAGTTAGAAGATAACCCTCACAACCCACAGCACATTGTCACCCGCTCTGGCCTGGGCTACCTGATGCCGCCGATCGAAAAAGAGGCAGGGGCAGACTGATTCTTCTCTCACAAGGAAAAAAACATGGTCACCTCATACGATGAAAAGGGCAAAATCTTCACTCAAGTTGTCAGCAAGCACCCGGTGCCGGTCGTCATTCAAACCGAGGTGAATTTGATCCGCGGCGTGTTTCACGTGCGCACCAACTCGCGGGTCAAAGATGAGATTAACAGCCAGGAACGCTTTATTGCAGTAACCAACGCAGTCATATACAATAACCAGAAGGAAGAACTGTATCAGGCGCCTTTCCTGGTGGTCAATACCGAGCATATTATCTGGCTGATACCAGAAGAGTAGAAACCTGGTGACTGCCAACCGGGATTAGAGTTAGAGATCGAAAAGCAGGTTGACCGATATGAACAATACGCTCCAAAACCCTCGGGCGGCCGAACTGGCAAAACTCCGAGAGTATCTAATCAACGCCGTTTCACGCGAGTTGGAAGCCAACCCCCCACCGTCCTCAGAGCGGCGTCAGGTCATTTCGCAGTATCTTCAGCAGGCTTACCAGAACACGCGCTTACAGCTTCCGACCACCCTGCGCGACCAGATCTTTCACGAGATTCTGGACGATCTGTTAGGGTTTGGCCCGCTCCAGCCCCTGCTGGAAGATGATGAAATTTCGGAAGTGATGGTCAACGGGCCGAAAAAAGTCTACATCGAGCGCAAGGGTAAGCTCTCAAAAACCAACATCACTTTTGAAAATGATGCGGCGGTTATTAAGCTGATCGAAAAAATTGTCTTGCCCTTGGGCCGTCGGATCGACGCCGACAGCCCAACTGTTGATGCCCGCCTGCCGGATGGTTCGCGCGTCAATGCAGTCATCCCCCCCTGTGCCCTGGATGGCCCGGTGATCACCATCCGCAAATTTAAGAAAGATAAGCTCACGGTTGACCAGTTGATTAAGTTCGGCTCCATTACCAAGGGCATGGCCGAATTTGTGCGGGCCTGCGTGCATTCGCGTCTGAACATCGTCATTTCTGGAGGAACCGGTTCCGGTAAGACGACCCTGCTCAACGTGCTTTCCAGCTTTATTCCAGAAGATGAGCGCATTATCACCATCGAAGACGCCGCTGAACTCAAGCTCCAGCAGGATCACGTAGTGCGGCTGGAAACGAAAGTCGCCGATGCCGAAGGCCGTCACGCTGTACCTATCCGCGAATTGGTGCGCAACTCACTGCGCATGCGCCCTGACCGCATTGTGGTCGGAGAGTGCCGCGGCGGCGAAGCCCTGGATATGCTGCAAGCTATGAACACCGGCCACGATGGTTCGCTGACCACCCTGCATGCCAACTCTCCACGTGATGCGATCTCGCGCCTGGAAACGATGTGCATGATGGCTGGCATGGACCTGCCTGTGCGGGTCATCCGCGAGCAAATCGCCTCGGCCATTGATCTGATTATCCAGCAGAGCCGCCTGAGAGATGGCAGCCGCAAGGTAACGGCCATCACCGAGGTCGCCGGCATGGAAGGTGACACGGTGGTGCTGTCAGATATCTTTAAATTCGAGCAGACCGGCCTCACCAGCGATGGCAAAGTGTTAGGCGAACTTAAGCCCACCGGCATCCGTCCGCTGTTTGGTCCGCGCCTTGAAGCGGCTGGTTTCAAGCTTGGCCCCGAAATCTTTGGCGCCAACCTGTCTGAAATGTTGAGTGGGCGCAGACGTTAAACAATAAAAGTCCTTGTATGAAGGGTACTTTATGACTATCAACCGCCAGATCGTTCAAATCCGCGCCAGGAAACTGGGCCTGCTGCTCATGGATGCCCGGATCTCACAGCGGCGGAGTATTGAGGAATGCGCCCAGGCTTTGGGAATCAGCGCCGCGCAGTATCAGGCTTATGAAAAAGGGAACCCACCCCCACCTCTGCCCCACGTGGAAATGTTGGCGCTGTTTTTGAACGTCCCCCTGGAACACTTTTGGGGCAGACAGGCACTGTCAGAAACGGCCGTCCCTCAAACGCTGGCGGATAAAGAGCGCCTCTTCGCCCTGCGCAACCGCATGATCGGGGCAAACCTGCGCCTCGCGCGCAACAGCGCCAACTTCTCTTATCAAGAGATGGCCGAGCGCACCGGCCTGCCTGAAGAGCAGTTGAAACGCTATGAAATGGGCGAAGAGCCGATTCCCTTGCCAGAATTGGAAGTGATCGCTCAGGTATTCGACCTGCCCATTGAACATTTCTTCGACCAGCACGGCCCCATCGGACGCTGGCGCAGTCAGCAGGGCGCGATTCAGCGCTTCCTCAACCTGCCGCCAGAGATTCAAGAGTTCGTGTGCAAGCCGGTCAACCGCCCCTACCTCGAACTGGCAATGCGCCTGAGCGAGCTTTCAGCAGAAAAACTGCGCGGGGTGGCCGAAACGTTA
>DAOUAC010000168.1:0-7390 GCA_034434155.1 Anaerolineaceae bacterium | reverse complement strand
CAACAGCACCGATTACCAGTTCATCGTGGGCGGGCAGTGGGTGGCCCACCCCGGCGGGGTGATTGATTACCGCGTCAACATCATCAACCATGAAGACCCCATCACCGCCGGGCTGGATGATTTTGATATGCACTCCGAGCAGTACTACATGCACGTAGACCCCTCCAATGAAGTGCTGGCGACGACCACCTTCAACGGCGATATTCACCCCTGGATTAACGGGACGGTGATGCCGGTGGTGTGGAAGCGCCGGTGGGGGCAGGGGCGCGTCTTTTACTGCTCGCTCGGCCACGTAGCCAAAGATTTTGACGTTCCCCAGGCCCGCGAGATCGTCCGCCGCGGCCTGTTGTGGGCCAGCCGGTAGTATTTGCCGCCTTGCGCGCAAACGGTGAGGGCCTCTCGCCGTTTGCGCGCATCATCTTACCCGGTAGAGGGAGAAGTTATGGTCGAGAAAGTTAAAATTGGCATTGTCGGCTGTGGGAACATCAGCCGCATTTATTTGGAGCAGGCCCGCACCTTCGACATCCTCGAAGTGAAAGCCGTGGCAGACGCCGATATGGCGCGCGCCAGAGCCAAGGCCGAACAGCACAATGTGCCGTGCGTCTATACCGTTGATCAGATGATGGCAGACCCAGAAATTGAGATCATCGTCAACCTGACGCCCCCCGGCGCTCACGCCGAAATCGGCCTGCGGGCGCTGGAAGCCGGCAAATCGGTCTATAACGAAAAGCCGCTGGCGGTGTTCCGCGAAGACGGCCGGCGCATGTTAAAGCTGGCCGCCGAGCGCAGCCTGCGCGTGGGCTGTGCGCCCGATACCTTCTTGGGGGCCGGACTGCAAACCTGCCGCAAGCTCATTGACGAGGGGGCCATCGGCGTGCCGGTGGCGGCCACCGCTTTTATGCTCGGCCACGGCCCAGAACGCTGGCACCCCGACCCTGAATTTTTCTACAAGGTCGGCGGCGGGCCGATGTTCGATATGGGGCCGTATTACCTGACGGCCCTCGTCAGCCTGTTGGGGCCGGTTCAGCGCGTTACCGGCGCAACGCGCATTTCCTTTGCCGAGCGCGAAATCGGCTCAGAGCCAAAGCGCGGGACCAAGATCGTGGTGGAGACCCCCACGCACGTCACCGGCCTGCTCGACTTCGCCGATGGCCCGGTGGGGACGATCATCACCAGCTTTGACGTGTGGAAGAGCAGTCTGCCGCGCATCGAAATCTACGGCTCAGAGGGGACGCTAAGCGTCCCCGATCCGAACACCTTCGGCGGGCCGGTGGTACTGTGGAAGCCCGACGCCGCCCAGGGCGAAGAGATCCCGCTTCTGCCCCTGCGCGCCAAAAACAGCCGCAGTTTGGGCGTGGCCGACATGGCCCACGCCCTGCGCTCGGGCCGCCCGCACCGCGCCAGCGGCGAGATGGCCTACCACGTGTTAGACATCATGCACACCATCCACGACGCCTCGCGCGAGGGCCGGCACATCTACATGGAATCGACCTGTGTCCGCCCGGCGCCCCTGCCGGTGGGCCTGCCCGAAAGCGTGCTGGACGACTAACCGCCCGCCTGCCGCAAGCAGGATTTTCAATGGCGCGTGCCTTGCGGGCTTTGCCCGGCAGGGCGCGCGCCATTCTCTAAAGTACAATGTCCCCGAGGAATGCCATGAACCAACCGCCGGCCCCCAACCCCAACCCCGCCGCCTGGCGGGAAGAACTGGCGCGCCACCGCATCGTTAAAATTGCGCTCAAGCGGGTGCGAAGCCGCTATCCGCGCCTGTACGGCAAAAATTCGCGCCTGCCAGAGCATTCTTACGGCATTGAATTCTTGGTAGAAGAAATCGAGACCGATCAGGGCGCGCGCGGCTGGGCTTTTGACGGCGCTTACGACCCCGCCCGCGCCGCGCCAGAGGTCTTCCGGCCCTTTTTGGGAAAGCGCATCGCCCAATTGTTTGACCCCCAGGCCGGCATCCTCGAGGATGCCAGCCGCCCCCTCGACTTTGCCCTGCACGACCTGGCGGGGCAAATCCTGGGCCTGCCGGTCAGCCGCCTGATCCATGCGCCCGCCGCCTCAGAAGTGGCTTGCTATGACGGCGCGATCTACATGAACGACATCAGCCCCGATTCGCGCCCCGGCGGGCTGGCCGCTGTCCTCGAAAACTGCCGCCAGGATGCGGCCCTGGGCTACCGCGCTTTTAAGCTCAAAATCGGGCGAGGGGGCAGGTGGATGGAGCCTGAAGCGGGCCTGCGGCGCGATATTGAGGTCACTCAGATGGTGCGCCGGCACTTCCCAGACCATCCTATTCTGGTGGACGGTAACGACGCCTTTACCCTGCCCGATCTCCTGCGCTATATTGACGCAGTAGCCGATGTGGGCCTCTATTGGATTGAAGAGCCATTTCCCGAAAACCGCGAGGACCTTCTGCGCCTGCGCGATCACCTGGCAAAGCGCAGTCCGGCCACTCTGATCGCAGACGGCGAATATGACCCCGACGTGAACTTCATGTTAGACCTGGCCGCTGAAGGGTTGGTGGATGTTTTGCTGATGGATATTCACGGCCTGGGGTTCACGCGCTGGCGCAGACTCCAAGAACAGATCGTCCGCCGGGGGTTTCGAGTATCGCCCCACAATTGGGGAGCCAAGCTGAAAACCCACTACACCGCTCACCTGGCGGCGGCTTACCCGAATTTTACGATGATCGAAGGCGTGCCAGATGAGACCGAAGGGGTAGCGTTTGACGCCTACGCCCTGCGCGATGGAATGCTGTGCCTGCCGGAGCGCCCCGGTTTCGGCATGGAACTGATCTGGGGCCGGCCCTTGTGGGAGATCTCCGAAAAGAGCCAGTGAGAACTTCCCTTTTTAGGGTGAATCGCGCGAGATGTGCAGATCCAGCAGGTTCGAGTGGAACCAGCGCGCCTGGGTGGGCGCGGCATAGCGCACAATGGCCGCAGTGGTGGGGATTTCCATCGCGCCGTCTTTAACCTGCGCCGTTCCGCCGTAGAGCAGTTCGGGGTAAGCGCCGTCGGGCAGGGGAACGCTGACTTTGCCCTGCGCTCCGCGCACGTTAAAGACGCCCAACAGGCAGGCAGAGGGCGCTTCCCATGCGGCCGCGATGGCCGGATCGGCGGCGGTGACGGTGAACACGCCCGCAGTTTGCGCGGGGTCTTTTTTCAGCTTTGCCAGCGTGGTTAAGAAGGGGGTCAGGGGGTAATCGCCCCATTCGACTTTGTCGTTCTCGAACAGGTTGGGGGTGTGAGCGGCGGCCGATTCCTGCCCGGCATAGATCATGAACGGGCCGATGTTAAAGGCCATAAACGCCGTCCACGCCAGGGCCTGGTTGGGGGTGGGGGCCAGCCGCTGAATGCGGGCCTGGTCGTGGTTTTCTACACAGCGCATTTTGACGTAATTGGCCGGGTAAATACACCCCTGCAGGCGCACCATCTCTAAATAGCGGCTGACCGGCTCTGCCCCGGTGACGGCGGCCTGAAAGATGGGCCAGATGTCGTAGTCATATTCCAGGTCAAAGGCCGCGAACAGTTCAGCGTCAGAGATGGCCCGCAGACCGGCGCGGCGGCGCGCTCCCACAAAGGCCGCGTGGACCGACTCGGCCAGCCAGATGACGTTAGGGTTCACCTGGGCACAGCGGGCGCGGGCGCGCCGCCAGAAATCCAGCGGAACGAGCGAAGCCACGTCACAGCGGAAGCCGTCCACGCCGAACTCCACCCACCCGGCCAGAGTTTCAATGAGGTAATCTTCCAGTTCGGGATTGGGGTAGCGCAGGTCAATCACGTCGCTCCATTCGGGAACGGTCGTCACCGGCTGGCCCTGTGCGTTAGTGTGATACCAGTTCGGATGCTCGCGCACCAGGTTCGAGTCGGGCGCGGTGTGATTGTAGACCACGTCAATCATCACCTTCAGGCCCAGGCGGTGGGCTTTTTGGATCAGGCGGGCAAAATCTTCCTTCGTGCCGTATTCGGGATTGACGGCGCGGTAATCTGAAATGGCATAGGGCGAGCCTAAACTGCCTTTGCGGTTGACCTTGCCGATGGGGTGGATGGGCATAAGGTAGAGGACATCCACGCCCAGGGCGGCGATGCGCTCTAAATCGGCCTCGACGGCGGCAAAATTGCCAGCCGCCGAATGGTTGCGGACGTAGACCTGATAGAGAACCAGATTGCGGTAAGCGGTAGGGGTGTCTTGCGCCACAGCAGGGCCTCCAAAGATGAGGAATGCGGTACTGCGGCTGATTATACGGCGAACAGCGGCCCGTGAACAGACGCAGACCGGGTTTTAGGCGCGCAAGGATCGAACTTTGCGCATAGCCACAATGACCCTCCGGCCCCTGCGCTTGCGGCCCCGCATTCACCCGTCCGCGCGGGCGGGGGGGAGAGCTGTCAACGGATTAAGCCCATTCTTATGGGCCGGGAACGGATTGAACGGATTTCTTGTAGGTCGGGTTCAGGGCACGGCGCGGATCGGCGGGGTTCTCATCTTCAGCCCCGCAGGGGCTTCCACGTTCTGAGCAGGGGCTTCAGCCCCGCGTCCAACCCGCGCGGGCGGGGAAACCCCGCCCCTACAGCCGATTGCAATCCGTTCTATAATCCGTTTAATCCGTTCCCGGCCCATAAGAATGGGCTTAATCCGTTGACAGGTGTCGGGTTCAGGGCACGGCGCGGGTCGGCGGGGGTTGAACCCCCCGCCTCAACGCCTGAAAACCCCTGACGGGGTTCTCATCTTCAGCCCCGCAGGGGTTTCCACGTCCTGAGCAGGGGCTTCAGCCCCGCGCTCACCACAAAATCTACCGCACGCCGGCGGCTTGCAGGCAGGCCTGCATATGCCCCCTGGACTCGGCGGCGATCATGGCGCAGTGCACCAGGGGGTAATCCTTCGCGCCGATCACTTCCAGGTCTACCGGGCCGGTGTAGCCGTGTTCGGCCAGCACGCGGATGTAGCCCAACAGGTCAATATCGCCGCGCCCGTTGGCCTGCATTTCGGGCTTGCCGGGCGAAGGCTGGCGGCCTTTGCAGTCGCGGATGTGAATGTGCTTAACGCGCGAGATCACCGCCTGCAGGGCCTCTACCGGGTTTTCATCGGCGCGGTAAATGTGCGAGGGGTCCATATCAATGCCAAAGGCCGGCGAAGTGATGGCTTCCATCAGGCGCAGGGTGGTGGGGGTGTTGTAGATGGCCGCGCCTACGTGCGCCTTGACGCACAACGTCACCCCGTACTTTTCGGCCATGCGCGCCAGACTGCCCAGGTTATCGAGCGACTGCTGAAAGCTGGCCTCATCTCCGGTTTTGCCGCCAGGGCCGCAGTTGATGATGGGAATGCCGATCTCCACCGCGGCCTGGAAGGCTTTTTCCATTCGAATCGGGTCTTGCGAGGGCTGTTCCATCGCCAACAGCTCCAGGTGATATTCTTGCGACAGCCGCTTGATCTCAGGGGCCAGCTCTTGCCAGTGATCCAGCACCAGGTGCTGGCTCATGCCGTCAATGGCCGAAAGCTCAATGCCATCGTACCCGGCCAGGGCCAGGTATTTAAAGGCGGTTTCCAGGTCGTAGCCGCCAAACAGAACCGAGTTCGCGCCCAGTTTCATGATGGTTTCTCCGATTTACTGCACTTTGACCACGCCGCCGGTCTTGAGCGATTCGATGGCGGCGGCCAGCACTTTTTGCGCGGCCAGGCCGTCGGCGCCGGAGCCGTCAATGTTCTCCGGGCCAACGCCGTCACACAATTCGCGCACGAATTTGTGGATGCGGTCTTTAAAGGTATCTTCAAAGCCGTACATGCCGCCGAAGATGGGGTTGGTGTAGACGGTCTTTTCCAGGTTGCCGGCGGGGTACAGCGTGACCTGCTGGAACATATCTTCGATCACAAAGCGCCCGCCCGTGCCGGCCACCTCACAGCGTTCCATGGGGTGGCCGCGCTCGATGTCGTAACTGCCCGTCAGCGTGCCGACCGCGCCGTTCTTAAAGCGCATGTTGAAGGTGGCCGTCGAGTAGATGGTGCGCCCAGGGGCAGTGGTGCCAAAGCAGTGAACGGCCTCAATATCTCCGCAGAAGTAGCGCATGATGTCTACCGTGTGGGGGTGCAGGGCCTGAATCTGGTAGAAGGGCGAGCTTTCCTGCGGGTTTTTGATCCACATGCTCATGTTGACAAAGAGCAGGTGGCCCAGCCGGCCTTCCTGCACCCACTTCTTCGCCAGGCGGTGCGCCGGGTTGAAGCGGTGGTTGAGATTGGTCCCCAGGTACAGGCCCTTTTCGCGCGCTTTGGCGACCATCGCCTCGGCTTTGGGAATTTCGTTGCTGATGGGCTTCTCGCACAGCACGTGACAGCCGGCTTCGAGGGCCTGCATGGTGGGGATGTAGTGGTCGCCGCCGTTTTCCACCCCGGCGGTGCAGACGCTCACCAGGTCGGGGCGGATGCGGTCGAGCATTTCTTGAGCGTCGTAAAAAGCGGGTACGCCCAGCCGGGCCGCGGCGGCGTCGGCGCGCTGTGGGATGATGTCGCACACGCCGGCCAGATGCGCCAGCGGCGTCAGCCGGTACATATCGGCATGGCGGTTGCCGATGGGACCCATGCCGATCACGCAGACTTTGAGCGCCATGTTTCCTCCTCCTGTGAACTGCTTTCCGGCGCGGGCGGCCCGGCAGGCTCGCCCGCCGCCGGCGGGGTATGAGGGATTTCGTAGCCGTATTCGCGCATGGCCGGCTCGAAAAAGTCGTAATAATTGGCCCCGTCATCGGCTTGATAACGCCCGATGGCTTCGGGCCGCACCTCGATGCGCGCCAGCGGGATGCCCAAAAAGTCTTCCAGCCGCGCCAGGGTCTCTTCCTGCTTCAATACAAAATCTTCAAAGCGCACTTCGATCCAGTGAGCCGGTTTGGGCGTGGCGCGCACCAGATCGTACTGGTACTTCCACGAAATCGCCCGCCGCAGGCGCACGTCTTCGGTAGGCTCGTACTGGATGCCAAAGTCGCGCAGGTCATCCGTCAGATGGCGACCAATAATGCAGTCACGCGGGTTGCGAATCCAGAAGATGTATTTGATGTCTGGAAACATCCGGCTGATCCAGGGGAAGACCAGCGTCGTTTCGGGAATCTTCCAGCCCTTGTGTTCGGCGGTGCTGGTCATCACCGAGGTAAGGTAGCGTTCGATCAGGCGCGTAAATTCCGGGTCAATCTCGCCTTCAAACAGCCTGGACCAATCCCAACGCAGGTCCCCTTGCCAGGTGACGTATTTCGCCAGCACGCGGCAGGCTTCGTACATATCTTCGGGGGGCAGTAAATCACCCGAGACGTTCAGTGGACTGCCCATAAAGACGCCGCTGGCCGAAAGGGTGTGCGAGATCGCCCGCGTACCCGAGTGACCCCGACCGATAATGGTAATGAGGGTCATGGCC
>DAOUAC010000167.1:0-15717 GCA_034434155.1 Anaerolineaceae bacterium | reverse complement strand
ACGGTGACTGCTTCACCGATTTGCGAGGGGTCGGGGGCGTCTGAGGTGATGGTCAGGGTCGTGGCGGCTACATCCACCGTGTGCGGCTCACCGGCTGAGGTGCTGGGGCCGAAGTCCGCATCGCCTGGGTACGAGGCCGTCAGGGTCTTGGCCCCAGCGCTGGCGAAGGTCAGGGTGCAGGAGGTAGCCGGGAGCGTGGCCGTACAGGTGACGCCATCGCTGCTGGTGACGGTCACCGTGCCGGTGGGCGTGCCGCTGGCCGGGGGTACCACCGCCAGATCAAAGCTCACGGTAACCGTCTCACCCACCACCGAGGGGTCGGGGGCGTCTGAGGTAATCGTCAGGGTCGTGGCGGCTGGGTCAACGGTGTGCGGCTCACCGGCTGAGGTGCTGGGACTAAAGGCCGCATCCCCGCCGTAGCTGGCCGTCAGGGTCTTGGCCCCAGCGCTGGCGAAGGTCAGGGTGCAGGAGGTGGTCGGTAAGGTTGCCGTGCAGGTGACGCCATCACTGCTGGTGATGGTGACCACCCCGGTGGGCGTGCCGCTGGCCGGGGGAACCACCGCCAGATCGAAGCTCACGGTCACGGCTTCACCAACTTGAGAGGGGTCGGGGGCGTCTGAGGTGATGGTCAGGGTCGTGGCGGCTACATCCACCGTGTGCGGCTCACCGGCTGAGGTGCTGGGGCTGAAGTTCGCATCTCCACCGTAGCTGGCCGTGAGGGTCTTGGCTCCGGCTGTGGCGAAGGTCAGGGCGCAGGAGGCGGCCGGTAAAGTTGCCGTACAGGAAGCGCCGTCACTGCTGGTGATCGTCACTGCCCCGGTCGGCGCGCCAGCGGCCGGGGGAACCACTGCCAGATCGAAGGTGACGGTGACCGTCTCACCCACCACCGAGGGGTCGGGGGCGTCTGAAATAATCGTCAGGGTCGTTGCAGCTCTCTCTACCGTGTGAACGACAACTGCCGAAACGCTCCCATTAAATCTGGCATCGCCAGCATAGCTGGCGGTTAAATTCCGGTTGCCCAAACTGGTAAAGGGAATATTACAGGATGTCGCCGGGAGAACAGCAGTACACGCGTCAACCCCATCACTGATGGTCACAGTCCCGGTTGGCGTCCCTCCGCCCGGCGGTGTTACTGCCAGGTTAAATGCAATCGAGACGGGCTCGTTTAATGCGGATGGATTGGGCGTATGGGAAGTTATGGTGATAGCGGTGCTGGCCTTTTGAATGGTCAGGTTGGCCGGGCTGGAACTGCTAGGGTTGAAATTGGCATCGCCGGAGTAGGAAGCGGTGACTGTATAATTACCGGGTTCCTCAAAAGTCACAGCGCACTGCCCATCGCCCGCCGCCGCAGGAACCGTACAGGAAAGGTTCACCGGACCGGCTGCTGAAACTGTGATCGTGCCGGTGGGTGGGCCGGCCCCTGGGCTGATAATGAGCAAGCGAAAAGCCACGTTCACCGGTTCCCCTACGACGCGGGTTACGCTCAAGTCGGTTGTAATGCTGATGCTCGTACTGGCCGGATCAACTGTGTGCGTGACCGGCGCGGAGACGCTGCTAGAGAAGATTGAATCGCCAGAATACGTAGCCACCAGGCTGCGATCGCCGGCAGTCGTGAGAACCAGGCTGCATGAAGTTGCGGGTAGGGTAGCGACACAGCTATCCACCCCGTCGCTGATTGTAACTGTTCCAGTGGGCAGCCCTGGTTCGCTGTACGAAAGGGTAAAACTCACGTTAACCGGCTGGCCCACCACCGAGGGGTGTGGATCGTGCGCAGTGATCGCAATCTGGGTATGAGGGAGAACCGTATGGCTGACAGCATTGGAAACGACGCCGTTGAAGTTGGCATCGCCGCTGTATTCAGCCGAGATGGTTTTTGTCCCCCAGGTGGTGAAGGCGAGATTACAGGAAGTATCGGGCAGAATGGCCGTGCATATCACGGTCAGGTTGTCGCTAATCGTGATCGTGCCAGTGGGCGTACCTACGCCCGGTGAATTGACGGTCAGGCTGACGACCACAGTGACCGGGCTACCAGCCTCGGATGGATTCGGCTCGTGCGAAAGAATGGTCAGGGTGGTATCGGCTTTATTGACGATATGGCTCACTGCCGGCGAAGCACTGCCGTTGTAGATCGCATCACCCGAATAAGTGGCCGTCAGGCTTTTAGTCCCGACAGTGTTAAATGCCAGGCTGCAAGACATGGTTGGCAGGGTAGCGGTGCAGGTAGCGCCATCATCGCTCTGGATAGTCACACTGCCGGTTGGTTCAATCGAAGATGGCAGGGTCAGAGCGAAGCTCACCGTCACTGATTGGCCTACCACAGAAGGTTGTGGGAGGTGCGAAACGATGGCAACCAAAGTATTTCCCTTAACGATGTGGCCCACGCCTGGCGAAGTGCTGCCGTTGAAATTGGAATCACCTGGATAAATAGCCGTCAGTGTGCGGTTTCCAACGGTGGTCAACGTCAGGCTGCACTGCCCATCAGCCACGGGGGCGCTACAAGAATCAACGCCGTCGCTCACGGTGATATTGCCGGTAGGCGTCCCTGCGCCCGGCGCGCTGACCAACAACTCCCACCGGACGGTAAATGCCTGCCCGGCGTTGGAGGGGTCTGGCAAATCCGACAGGATCGCGAGAGATGTATTGGCAGGGTTAACGATATGGCTGACTGCTGATGAAGTACTGCTACCGAAGGTAGAATCGCCCGAGTAAGCAGCCGTGACCGACTTGGCGCCCGCAGTTGTGAAAACCAGGTTGCACGAAGTGGCCGGAAGTGTGGCGACGCAGGTTTCGCCTGATAAAGCCTGGATGGTGACGGTTCCGCTGGGAGTTAAAGGAGAAGAATAGGCAAGCGTAAAGGTGATTTCGACCGCCTGTCCCACCACAGAAGGATCTGGCCGGTGCGAGGAAATGGTCAGGATGGTAGGAACCGGCGTCGTCGCCGTGCTGGTCGCTGTGGGCGTCGTTGTGAAAGTCTGCGTAGCCGTAGGCGTTGCCGTAGCGGTTGCGGTGGCCGTATGCGTGGTGGTTGCTGTAACAGTTGCGGTAGCCGTATGCGTGGCGGTCGCTGTGACAGTCACCGTGGCCGTATTGGTTCGCGTGACCGTCGGCGTAACTGTAGAGGTGGCGCGCGTGGGCGTGCGCGTGATGGTCGGAATGAGGGTGTTGGTTGGCGTGCGGGTAGGCGGCGGCTGCGTGCGAGTGGGCGTTCTGGAAGGGGTAAAGGTTGGCGTAGGCGTGTGAGTGACGGTAATGGTGGGGGTGGGACGCGTTGGCGTTAAGGTAGGGGTAGGAGTAAGCGTAACGGTGGGCGGTACGGGGGTCAGCGTGACGGTTGGGGTAATAGTGGGCTGGCCTTCGGGCGTGGCGGTATACCAAAAATTCCCCTCGGTGACGGTCAGAATGGGCAGGGGCGTTTCTTCATCATCCGGATTATTGATAATTTCGCCAATTAAGGCGGTGGGATTGATCTCCAGGGTCTGATAAGGCCAGGGTTTATAATCCACTTTCAGGCTGGAACGCACATCCACTGCTGGGGGAGGCGGGCGCAAGATAATTGCCAGTTGGCCGATCAGCAGCAGGATGAGAAACACCATGGGCGCCAGCCCCAACCAGCGCAAAAGACTGCGCAAGTGCTGTTTGCGCTCGCTTTCGCTGCCGGGGGTGCTGTCAACTGCGCCGGATGTGACCATGCCTGCCAGTTCCTGCTGCTTGCGGCTCTCATTCAGTCAAACACGGCAGGCAAACCAGGATCGTGCTGCCCCGGTTCGTCTGCCCGCCAACCATCACCTGTCCGCCCATGCGATCAATAATTGTTTTTACCAGGGCCATTTCAAGGCCGGTAAACCCGCTGCGGTTGCTAAGTTCTACAAACGTCTTATCAAAAATGTGCGGCAGGTCTGTGTCGCTGACGGGTGGGCCATCATCGCTGACGCTCACCCATACCTGGTGATCCTGACATTTGGCTTCAATGTGGATCACATCTCCGGGCTCGCTGCGCGCCACCGCGCGGTTTAACAACCCTTGCAGCAGCCGCCGCAGTAGTTCCGGGTCGGCCTGGACCGCTGGCAAGTCCGCTGTGATGTCCAGACTTAAGCGGATATTCGCACTTCTCGCCATCTTACCGGCCTGAGTCTGTGATAAGTCCTGAATCACCTGGGCGAGGTCCACCGCCACAGGCTGATAACTGGCCTGAGCATCAATCCGGGTGAGGACATGGATATCATCCCCCCATTCCTGGATGCGCATCCACGTTTGGGTAAGGCGATAAACAATTTCACTCAACTGGCTGTTTTGGGCAGTGTGAATATTCAGTTCAACCAGTGAGTTCATGGCCTGCGCCAGCGGAATGCGAATCTTATTAGCCGCCTCAACCAAGAGCTGGTTTTTGACGGCTTCTAGCTGTTTCAGATGGGTGACGTCTCTCAGCACGGCGACCCAGCCCTGCTGGCGCCCCTCTGCTTCGCGGATGGCCGTCAGGCTGACCAGTTGCACGGTTCCGTCTGACCAGGGCATCTCTACCATCACCGGCATGCCTCCGCCTGCCGTTTGCCAATTCGAGATCAGACTGGATAAAAACTGCGGCAGGCTCTCAAGGGCCGGCTTGCCTTCCAGTTCGGGGTTGCCCAGCAAACGCACAGCCGCGGGATTGGCAATCTGCAGGATGCCAGCGGCATTGGCCGAAAGAATAGCATCGCCGGTGTTCGCGATCAGGGCGCGCAGCATTTCGGCTTCGTGGGCAATCTGCATTTGCATTGCCAGGCGTTCTTGCAGCAGACGCCGGTGCATCAGAGCGCGTTCGACTGAAAGCGCCAGCACGTTCATTGTGCCAAAGGGTTTGACCAGATAATCGTAAGCCCCGTAAGCGCGCATGGCCGAGACCGCCGATTCCAGATCAGAGGCGGCGGTGACAACCACCACTTCGATATGTTCGTCCATCTTTTTGGCCTGGCGCAGTAATTCCAGGCCAGACATGCCGGGCATCATCAGGTCCGTCACCAACACAGAAACCGGCGGCTGAGAAGCCAGGATTTTAAGGGCTGCATAGCCATCGGTGGCGGCCTCAACCTGGTATCCCCCTTTATTTAAGACGAACACCATCAGGTTCAGAAGGCCTTCATCATCGTCTACAACCAGGATCCGCTCAGGTTCCATGCGGTCTCCGTTACCACTGGCCTTCAGAAGCGTAGTTAGTCTTGATAATCGGCAAAATGATCGTGAATTTCGTCCCCCTACCTACTTCACTGTCTACTTCGATCCGCCCCTGGTGATTGGCAATAATCCCATAGCTGACGGATAATCCCAACCCGGTGCCTTCACCTTCGGGCTTGGTGGTAAAAAACGGGTCAAAAATGCGCTGCAGGTGTTCGGGCGCAATGCCGGTGCCGGTGTCTTCAATTTCGATCAGGGCGTTTTGGTCAACGGTTTTTAACGCAATGCGCAACCTGCCGCCGTTGGGCATGGCCTGGACGGCGTTATGGATCATATTGATTAACACCTGCTCAATCTGCTGGCTATCGTAAGTGGTATAGAGTGATTTTTCCGGCAGTTCGCTGATGAGCTCATAGCGGCGCGTCAGGTAAGCCGTCAGACGCATCGAGGCTTCCACCGTCTCGCGCAGATCGTTCAACCGCATTTCAGCCTTGGATTGGCGGGCGAATTTGAGCAGATCAGAGACAATGGTATTACCTTTTTGGGCGCTCTCGCGGATCACTTTCAACCCGTGAAGGATGTTCTCATCCAGTTTTTCATCTTGCAGAACGTCGGTCATCCCCATAATGACGGCAAACGGGTTTTTAACGTCATGCACAATGCCAGCGGTGAGCTGTCCAATGGCAGCCAGCTTTTCAGATTGAACAAGCTGCAACTGCGTGGCCTTTAAACGCTCATTCATTTCGTGCAGTTGCCGGTTGCGCTGTTGGGTTTCTTCCAGCAGTTGTTCAACCCGCTCCGTGCGTTCCTTCAGGTGGGCAGTCATAATATCAAAGGCATTGGCAAGGTCGCCAATCTCATCGGCCCGCTCCAACTGGATGCGCTGGTTGAGGTCTCCTTCAGCAACGGCCTGGGTCATGGCGCGTAGTTTCAGCAGGGGGGCGGCGATGTTCTGCGCGAGGAAGTACCCCAGGATGATGAACATGACCGTGCTGAGGGCAAAGACCAGGCTCAAAAAGTCGCGGTTGGTTGATTCGACTGCGGCGACGTAGTTAGCGGGCAGCAGCACGCCCGTCCAGCCCATTGCTCGCCCGCGCACCAACAGCGAATTAAAGGCAATGGCATAAGGGGTGCGGTCATAGGTGGTGTTAACCGTCTGCGCCTCGCCGCCGGGTTTGGCCTGGCGGGCGATTTTCTGATAATGTTCAAAGCCCTCTTCGGGTTCTGGCACAGAGGCGGCGATGACATTGTAATCGAGGTCGAGGACGATCAAGTCGGCCTGGTTGATCTTTTTGATCTCGCTAACCACCGTATCCATATACGAGCCGACCATCAGGATGCCGCTCAGCTCGCCGCTGGCGTCTCGTACCGGGGCGCTGGTAAACAGCACCCAGCCCATCTGGGTCTTGAGCAATTGAGCGAATTTATCACCCTGCGAATCGGTGACCTTGCGGATAATGCTGGTGACGAGCCACTCTTTCGAGAGGTCCGCTCCCCCCTGCGTGATCTGGTACGCCTGCTTATCCTGGCTGAGGCCCAGGGTGAAGATTTCTTTGCCTTCGAGGTCCACCGCCGTCAAGATTTCAACCCGCTGGTTCGCCATAATCGGGCGCAGTTTGGCGTCCAGTCCGGCCACATCCTTAGCACGCAGGTACTGCGGTACTTCACTGACCGAAAGCATCAGCCGCAGAATATCGAGGTGGCGGCGCTCCAGTCGGACGAAACTATCATTGACCGAGCGCGTGGTGACATAAACCTGGTTGTTAAACCGTTCTTTGACCGAACTGGTGACCAGTTGGGTTACAATGAAGACGCCCAGGCCAGCCAGAACCAGCGTCAGTACCACATAGGGCAAGATTAGTTTGCCCTGCAACCCGTAAATCCGCAGCCGACGGCGGGCCCTCCGTTCACGCTTCTGAACCTGGGGTTGGGTTTGCAATGTGTCCGCTTCTACGGAAGAAGATGGTTGCACGCTGGTCGTCGCCATGAAGAATAATGAATGTTTTTTGGCAGTAAGGCGGCCTCTCTTCAGAACCCAAGAGATGCGTGAAAAGAAGCCCCCCGGAGACGGCAACAAGCTTGTTGAGTGTGTTACGGTTCGATGTTGCCTGAATGAATTTTTCGTTAAAAAAGTTTTCTCCTTTTTTTATACTACCCTTAAGTGAGATAAACGTCAATAGATCATGGTAATTACTCTTACTTACCATTCAGTAAAAAATCGGTGAAAAAAGATAGGAAACTGTACCAAAGCGGGGGGAATTCCCCGCCAATGATTCGGAAAACCCTGCTAGAAGAGGCCCTCTAATAATTTCTATAATCAGTTAGAAAGGCGGTTTGCCACCTGTGCATATTGTGCCTGCGGCTACCCTATGCACAGGTTGAAAGACCCTCTTTTTGAATAACGAACCTGGAAGAGAACGTTTGGATGGGGCAACCGGCAAAGCCGCTGGCCCCAGCTAAAGAGGTGAGTGCATGCCTTACAAATATACGAATTCTAAAGGGAACGATTACTATCTTCACTCTCGCACAACCAAGCTTCGCAACGGGAAAGAACAGACCATCTATTACTTTGCTAAGAATGTCAAAGAGGGCGTTCTGGAGAGCGTTCCAGATGGGTACAAAGTGTCCGAGACTTCCACCGGCTTGCCGGTGCTGCAACGCTCAGAAGCGAAGAGCATGAGAATGGAGGAGAACTAGAGGCAAGTCTGACGGGTGAGCACTTCCTGGCGGGCGGTGGTAAGACCCACCGCCTGCTGCTCTTTAAAGCGCCAGCCGCCACAGTGGCATTATAATGAAGGCTGTGGAAGCGCAGGCGCAGTGGTTAGATTTACTGGCAGGCTGTTTACAGGCCCGGGCCGAGTGGCTGAACTCTCCCCAGCATACCGGCGCGTTCCGGCTGTTTAACGGATTTCTAGAAGGCGATCCGGAAATCGTCATTGACGTGTATGGCCGGACTCTGGTGTTGTATAACTATGCCGCCGCGCCTGAAAGCGCGCAGGAACGCCTGGAACTGGCTCAAAACTGGCTGTTGGAGAAGCTACCCTGGGTAGAAGCGGTTGTGTTGAAGGTTCGCCACGCCCCCAATCCACAGGAACGCGCTGGCCGGCTGGCGTATGGCCGCGCGCCCGACCGCAGGGTGCGCGAACATGGGGTGTGGTATGCCGTTGACCTGACCCTTAACCTCGACGCCAGCTTCTACCTCGACACGCGCAACCTGCGCGCCTGGGCTATCGCTCATCTGGCCGGTAAAAAGGTATTGAACACCTTTGCTTATACGGGCAGTTTGGGGGTGGCGGCACGGGCCGGCGGCGCAGAGCAGGTGATTCACATTGACCGCAGCCGGCGCTTTCTTAACCTGGCAAAAGATTCTTACGCCCTGAACGGCTTCGCCGTCAACCGCGCGGACTTCTTAACCGGCGACTTTTGGGTGCTGACCGCCCGGCTGAAGCGCGAGGGGCGTCTGTTCGACTGCGTGTTTGTAGACCCGCCGTTTTTTTCCATCACAACCGCCGGCAAAGTGGACCTGGTTTCAGAAAGCCACCGGGTAATTAACAAAGTGCGACCGCTGGTCGGCCACGATGGCTACCTGGCGGTCGTGAATAATGCTCTGTTCCTGTCTGGCGAAGAATATATGAAGATGCTGGCAGAGCTGTGCAGCGATGGCTATCTTTCGATTGAAGAGCGCATCCCGGTTCCGCCGGATATCACCGGCTTTCCAGAAACGCAATTGGGCCAGCTCCCGGTAGATCCCGCTCCATTTAACCACTCCACCAAGATTGTCATCCTCCGCGTCCGGCGTAAAGATGAACGTAGAGCCTAGAATTGAAGGGTCTTTTGGGCCTGCCGCCGGCCCGCTGGCGTGAGGCGCAGGTTCTGCCCTTCCAGGGTAATCAGCCCGGCCTGTTGAGCCTGCCGGACCACCCGCCGCGCCCAATCGGCGTTCCAACGCAGGTGATCGCCCAGGTGTTCCAGGTGGTTTTCAACCCCGGCCTGGGGCGAGTTTTCGTGGTTAAGCAGGTGACCGGCCAACAGCATGACGGCAAACTCGCGCTTCTGGCGCACCCGCCGCTGAAAACCGGCGACCAGGCCGCGGTAGGGAGCAAACAAAAACGCCAGGCCAAACCATACTCCCAGCATGGCGGCAATGGAACCAGCGATGGAAGCATCCAGCAAAAAGGCCAGCCAGTAGCCGCTGACGGCCCCTAAAATACCGACCAGGACGCTCAGTAAGAGCATCACCGCCAGCCGGTCGGTCAGCAGGTAGGCAGTGGCCGCCGGGGCCACCACCAGAGCCACAACCAGCACCGAGCCGGTTACGTTAAAAGCCCCCACGACCGTGATCGAAACCAGCGCCATCAGCCCATAGTGCAGCAGTACCGGCGATAAGCCCAGGGCCACAGCCAGCCCGGCATCGAAGGTGGAAAGCTTTAATTCCTTGTAGAACAGCCCGATGAACGTCAGGTTAATTAAGAGGATGCCGCCCATCACCCATAAGCCACGCGCGCCCAGGTCAGCGCCAAACGGGGTGAAGCGGTCAAACGGCGCAAAAGCGATTTCTCCCAGCAGGACCGCATCCGTATCCAGATGCACGTTGCCAGCATAGCTGGAGATCAGAATCACGGCAATGCTAAACAGGGCCGGGAAGACCAGCCCAATCGCCGCATCTTCTTTCACCAGGCGGGTTCGTTCTAACAGGGCCGTCAGGCTAACGGTCAACACGCCCACTGCGGCGGCCCCCAACACCAGAACCGGCGAGTGCAGGTCTCCGACCAGGAAAAAGCCGATCACAATTCCCAACAACACGGTGTGGCTGATGGCATCGCTCAACATTGCCATGCGACGCAGCACCAGGAAGACCCCCGGCAGGGCGCAGGCGGCTGCCGTCAGCGCGGCGATTAGCTGAATTTCGATTTGCGATTGGCTCATGGTTCTTCTCCATTGGCAGGCGGTTGGAGCGCCAACGCGCGGCGGTGGCGGAACTGCCGCAGCCAGGCGGGAAGCAGGCCGCGCGCCGGGGCAAACAGAAGCGAGATCAACACCAGCAGGCTGGCGACCAGTACAATGGTTGGGCCGGTGGATAACCCCTGCCCGGCGCTGCTGATAAGCGCCCCGCCTACGCCCGCGAGCGCGCCGAAACTGGCCGCCAGCAGTACCACCCAGGCCAGGCGGTCTGTCCACTGGCGGGCGGCGGCGGCCGGGGCAATCAGCATGGCGCTCATCAACACTACCCCTACGGCCTGAAGGCCCAGGGCAATGGCGATCACCATCAGAGTGGTCAGGATGGCATCCAGCAGGTTAACCGCAAGGCCCATGCTGGCGGCGAATTCACGGTCAAAGCTGATGAGCTTGAACTCTTTCCAAAACAGAACGATGACCAGCAGGGCCGCCGCGCCCAGCCCGGCGATGGAGAACACATCGCGCTCGACCAGGGTAGCGGCCTGACCAAACAGGTAGGTATCCAGCCCGGCCTGGCGGGCATCGGGCAGGCGCTGGGCAAACGTCAGCAGTAAAATACCCACCCCAAAGAAGACGGACAGCACCAATCCGAGGGCGCTGTCTTGCTTGATGCGCGTGCTGCGGATGATGCTCGTCATCGCGGCGGTTGCCAGCCAACCGGCCAGCCCTGCGCCGATCAACAGCACCAGGGGGGCCTTTGAGCGCGTTAACAAGAAGGCCAGCACCACGCCCGGCAGGGCCGCGTGTGAGATAGCATCTCCCAGCAGGCTCTGGCGGCGCAGCATGGCGTAAACCCCCAACACGCCGCTGACCACGCCCAGCACCGCCGAGCCAGCCGCTACCGTGCGCAGGGTATAGTCGAAGATCAGGTTGTGGAGAAGCTGTAAGAGGTCCATGCCTTACCTCCCATCCACCGGCAGGCGGAGCACCTCTTGCTTTTG
Organism: Anaerolineaceae bacterium; assembly: GCA_034434155.1. Classification (GTDB taxonomy): domain Bacteria; phylum Chloroflexota; class Anaerolineae; order Anaerolineales; family Anaerolineaceae; genus DSYU01. Next base: position 4,672 of record DAOUAC010000167.1, on the reverse strand, counting down.
GGCGCGCGAGGCCGCGCCGTTACCATTGGCCGGCTCCGGCGGCGGCGCGGCCCCTAACCGCCCGCCGTAAGCGAGGCGCAGGTTTTCTTCGGTAAAGACATCGGCAACGGGGCCATCGGCAATTTTGCGGACGTTCAACAGCACCACCCGATCGAAGTATTCGGGGACGGTTTGCAGATCGTGATGGACGGCGACGACGGTTTTACCGGCGGCACGCAGTTCTTGCAGAAGGGTGATGATGGCCCGCTCCGTCACGGCATCTACCCCTTGGAAAGGCTCGTCCATTAAATAAATGCGGGCATCCTGCACCAGCGCGCGCGCCAGAAAGACGCGCTGCTGCTGACCGCCGGAAAGCTGGCTGATCTGGCGGCTGGCAAAGGATAACATCCCCACTTTCTCCAGGGCTTCGAGGGCCTGTTCTTTCTCTTTTTTGCCGGGGCGGCGCAGCCAGCCGAGCGCGCCGTAGCGGCCCATCATCACTACATCCAGCACATTGGTAGGGAAGTCCCAATCCACCGAGCCGCGCTGCGGCACATACCCGACCAGGCGGCGCTGTTCGGCGTAAGGCCTGCCCAAGATTAACACCTGCCCGGCGGCGGTCTGCACCAGCCCCAAGATGGCCTTTAACAACGTGGTCTTGCCCGCCCCATTCGGGCCAACGACAGCCGTCAGCGTTCCGACCGGGACCTCAACGTCTACATCCCACAATACCGGCTTTTCGCGGTAAGCGACCGTCAGGTCGGTGACTGTAATCGCATTGACAGAGGTATTCATGTCTGCGGCCTCCATTATTCTTCACTCAGAGCGGTGACGATGGTGTTGATGTTATAGCGCACCATGCCGATATAGGTTCCTTCGGGGGTTCCCGGCGAGCCCATAGCGTCTGAGAATAACTGCCCGCCAATCTTGACCTCGAACCCTTTGGCCCGCACCGCGGCCTGAACCGCCTCAATATTGCGCTGTGGGACGGAAGATTCGACAAAGACAGCCGGGATGCGTTTTTCGGCAATGAAACTCGCCAGTGCCTGCACATCGGCGGTGCTGGCCTCGGCGGCGGTGCTGATGCCCTGCAGTCCGCGCACTTCAAAACCGTAAGCTTTGCCAAAGTAGTGGAAGGCATCGTGGGCGGTAATCAATACGCGGCGTTCGGGGGGCAGTTTCTCGGCCTGCGCGCGCACGTAAGCGTCCAGTTCGTCCAGTTGCTGGAGGTAACGCCCGGCATTGGCGCGGTAGACGGCGGCACTGGAGGGGTCTTTTTCAGCCAGGGCATCGCGTACTTTCTCAACGGCTTTTTTCCAGAGGGTCACATCGAACCAGATGTGCGGGTCGTAGTTGCCGCCAAACTGGGGTGGAGTGCTGAGCAGTGAACGGTCAATTAGGTCACTGACCGCTACAGCTTTGCCGCCTTCTTTCATGCCGTCTAGAATACGCGCCAGATTGGCTTCGAGGTGCAGACCGTTATAGAAAATGAGGTCGGCCTGTTCGAGCGCCCGCAGGTCGCCCTCTGAGGCTTTATAGAGGTGCGGGTCCACGCCGGGGCCCATCAGGCCGGTGACGCTGACGCGCTCGCCGCCCACGTTTCGCACCAGGTCGGTAATCATGCTGGTCGTCGCCACGACTTGAATGGCGCGCCCGCTCAGATCCTGCGCGCCGGCCTGCGCCGAGGCTCCGGCACAACCGGCCAGCAAGATGGCAATGAGGACGAACGATGCCATGAGTTGGAGTTTAAAGTTAGTTTTCATCATTTACCTCTTTAAATTTTTAGCTAAGGCTAAAAAATATTTTTATCAGCAACAATATAACAAATCTGATAATATTTGTCAATTATGAATTTTGACAAAATAACAAATGCGGCGGGTGCTTTCTCCGCCGCATTAAAACATTTGCTCTGCCCCCTACAACCGATTGCCCCCCCTCTACCCTCGCAGCGCCAACATTACCGCCGCGCGAAAGCTCCGGTAGGCAGTCGGCATATCCGCTGAGATGATTTCAATCCGCCGACCATCCAGCCGCCGGCTGCCGGGCAGAAGCATGGCCTTATCGGCCATCTCCGCATAGAAGAATTCCACTACGTTGTTGACCGGCGTCTCCACCTTGAGGGCCGCCGGCGCCTGCCCACTGCGGAAGCGGCGCACCGCCCGCTCTGCCGCTTCGCAGATCAAAACCTGAGTTTGGGCGGGCGGCAGTACTTCCGCCGCCCAACGCCCGGAAGCCCGTTTGACCACCACTTTTTCAACCCCCGGCAACCATTCTTCAGCTTCCGCCGCCGCCGATTGATCGCCGGAAATCATCAGCACGGGCGCGCCAAAATGCCCGCACACCGCCCCATTCAGCCCAATTTCACCGACCAGGCGACCATTCAGCCACACATTCTGCACCCGTGCCGAAGACCAGGTGTGATCGAGGATGGCCTGGGGCGTGCCAATCCGCGCGTGATAGCCGATGAAGAAGACGGCATCCACGCCCTGGTCAATCCCCTGTACCATTGAAAAGGGCGAGGGCGTGCCGGTATTGAGGCGGGCGCGCGCATCCAGTTCCTCGATCAAGATATTGTCGCTGTTCCAGTGGCCGTCAGACACCACCACTTCATCCACGCCGCCCTGAAACGCCCCGCGAATGGCGGCGTTCACATCTGCTGTCATCAGGCGGCGAAACCGCTGGTATTCAGGATGCGTAGGGGTGACGTGGTCCCAGGTGGTCACGCCGGTAATGCCTTCCATGTCAACTGCAATTAAGAGTTTCATCCTTCCTCCACTTGGTAAGCTGGCTTCTCTCGGTTCGCACGCTGGAGCTTTCAGGGACTGCCGTAGTTGGTTACAGTGCCCCCCAGGGCCCTGCCGGAGAGATGGGGAAAGTATAATATAGAAAACCGGGGGGGTTGCTCCCCAATCTTTAGACGCCTGGGAGGGTCTCTTGGAAGAAGTTGTCATCATTGACGCTATCCGCACGCCGATCGGGGCGCTGGGGGGCAGTCTGGCCGCCGTCCGCCCAGATGACCTGGCCGCGCTCGTGATCCGCGCCATCTTAGAGCGGACTGGGATTGACCCGGCCTTGATCGAAGAAGTATACCTGGGCTGTGCCAACCAGGCCGGCGAGGATAACCGCAACGTGGCGCGCATGGCCCTGCTATTGGCGGGCCTGCCGGTAGAAGTAGCCGGCGTAACCTTCAACCGTCTGTGCGCCTCTGGCATGGCGGCGGTCAGCGCGGCGGCGCGCGCCATCCGCGCAGGCGAGGGCGAAATTTACATCGCTGGCGGGGTCGAGAGCATGTCGCGCGCGCCTTATTCGCTCCCCAAAGCTGAGAGCGCCTTTCCGTTCGGCAACCTCACTGCCTACGATACCGCCCTGGGCTGGCGCTACCCTAACCCCAAAATGGTGGAATTATACGGGACCGAGTCGATGGGAGAGACCGCCGAAAACATCGCCGAGATGACGGGCATCTCGCGCGCCGAGCAAGACGCCTTCGCCCTGCGCAGTCATCAGCGGGCTGTAGCCGCCATTGACGCGGGTTATTTTGCCGCTGAGATCGTCCCCGTGCCTGTTCCCCAGAAAAAGGGGGACCCCTTGCTGGTAGCCGTGGACGAGCGCCCGCGCCGCGACACCTCACTTGAGGCGCTGGCCCGGCTGAAGCCTGCTTTCCGCAAAGATGGAACCGTCACAGCGGGTAATTCCTCTGGCCTCAACGACGGCGCGGCGGCCCTGCTGGTGATGAGCGCCACGCGCGCCGCCCAATTGGGCCTCAAGCCCCTGGCGCGCGTCTGTTCTGCAGCGGCGGCTGGAGTTCCACCGCGCATCATGGGGATGGGGCCGGTTCCGGCTACGCGCAAGGCCCTGCAACGCGCCGGAGTCGGATTGGAGCAGGTAGGGTTGGTGGAAATTAATGAAGCTTTTGCCGTGCAAACTCTGGCCGTCATGCGCGAACTGGCGCTAGACCCCCAGATCACCAACGTCAACGGCGGCGCGATTGCCCTCGGCCATCCCCTGGGTTGTTCGGGGGCCCGCATCCTCACCACCCTGCTCCACGAAATGGGCCGCCGCGCGGCCCATACTTCCACCCGGCCTTTTTACGGGCTGGCTACGCTGTGCGTGGGCGTTGGGCAGGGCGAAGCCATGCTGGTGGAGTGGCTGGCGTGAACATCCTGGTGACGGGTTCCACTGGCTTCGTTGGCTCGAACCTGTGCCGGGCGCTGTGCGAGCAAGGTCACCATGTGCGCGCCTTCCACCGGCCTGGCAGCCTTCTTCACCTGCTGGCCGGGTTAGACGTGGAGCATGCCATCGGCGACCTGACCCAGCCCGAAACGCTCCGCGCCGCCCTGCAGGATATCGAGGTAGTCTTCCACGCCGCGGCCTGGATGGGTGGGCATAATCAGGGAGCCGCCGGGAGGCAGTACGCCATTACCGTAGAAGGGACGCGCAACCTGCTTAATGCCGCGCTTGCTGCGGGAGTGCGGCGGGTAGTGCATACCAGTTCCGTCGCCGCGTTGGGCGTGCCGTCAGCGTTCAGCACCCACCCCGCGGCCTGTCCAGTTGACGAACGCCATACCTGGAATTTCCGCCCCGATTGGTACCCCTATGGTTACGCCAAATACCTGGCCGAGTTAGAAGTGCAGAAGGCCGTGGCCCAGGGGTTAGACGCGGTCATCGTCAACCCATCCATGATCTTCGGCCCCGG
>DAOUAC010000166.1:0-16057 GCA_034434155.1 Anaerolineaceae bacterium | reverse complement strand
AATTCCCCACCCCGGCCCTTTTCAGAAGAAGCACGGAATGGGCCCAGACTGCGGTTAGCCTTCCACCAGTTCCAGCAGCACCATCTCGGCCGCATCGCCCAGGCGGGGCGCAAGCCGCAGGATGCGGGTGTAACCACCCGGCCGGCTGGCATAGCGGGGCGCAATATCATCAAACAGCTTGCGCACATTGGCGGCATTCGCCAGGCGAGCCGCCGCCAGGCGGCGCGCATGCACCTTGCCGGCATCGTCTTTGTCGGCGCTGCGCCGCGCAATCGTAATCAGCCGCTCCGCCTCGCCGCGGATCGCCAGCGCCTTGGCACGGGTAGTCGTAATCCGCTCGTGCTCAAAGAGCTGGTTGATCAGGGTACGCCGCAGGCCAATGCGTTGATCCTTCGTCCGTCCTAATTTATAACCACTAACTCCGTGTCGCATGGTTCTTACTCCACAGTTTTCTCGTCTCGCAGGAAGCCTTTCTCCTGCATCTTCTGGCGCAACTCGTCCAGGCTCTTCTCGCCAAAGTTGCGGATGGACATCACCGCTTCGTCGCCCTTTTCCAGCAGTTCCAGCACGTCGCCCACGGTGGTGATGCCCGTGCGTTTGAGAGAGTTGAACACCCGCACCGAAAGGTCCAGGTTTTCAATCGGCGTTTCAGCCGCTTCGCTCGTCAGTCGGCTGCCCGTCACTTCCTTCTCAGCGCCGATCACCAGCGTTTCTTCGGTAACGCCCGCCACGTAGCGGAGATGCTCGATGAGGATCTTAGAAGCCGTGCTCATGGCACGCTCTGGGCTGATGGTTCCGTCCGTCCACACTTCCATGGTCAGGCGGTCAAAATTCGTACTCTGACCCACGCGGGCGGCGCTGACCGTCCAGTTCACCCGGCGCACCGGGCTGTAAATGGCATCCACCGGCAGTTCGCCGATGGGCAGGCGACCGCTGCGCTCCGGAGCGGGCGAATAACCGCGCCCGCGCTCCACGGTCAGGTCAATTTCCAGCCGGGTGCTTGGATCATCCACCGTGAACAGGTACAGCTCCGGGTTGACAATCTCCACTTCCGCTGGCGTCTGGATATCCGCAGCCGTCACCACGCCCTCGCCGCGCACGTCGAGATGCAGGTGGGCGGTATCCACATCGTGTAACATCAGGCGCAGTTGCTTGATCTGCAACATCACCTGGATGACGTCTTCGCGCACACCCGGGATGTCGCTGAACTCGTGTAACACATCCGAAATCCGGATGGAGGTCACCGCAGCGCCTTCCAAAGACGAGAGCAGCACGCGCCGGAGCGCGTTCCCTAACGTGATTCCATATCCCCGATCCAGGGGACTGATCACAAACTTCCCATAGTTACGAGCTTCTGCTTCTCGTTCTACTTTCGGCGTCACCATGTTACTAAGAGCAGCCACGATTCACCCCTTTCAGGCAAGTGTTTCTAATCAAAGGATTTCAGCCTGAGTATTGGTGTTAGCGCGAGTAATACTCGACGATTAATTGCTCGTTCAGGTTGCCGTCAATCTCCGAGCGTTCGGGCAGGCGTAGCACGCGCCCATAGTACCCGCGCACGTCGCGTTCCAGCCACAGCGGGGCTACGCGCTTTTCGGCAACGTCCACAACATTCTTCCAATAGGTCTTCTTGCGCGCATTTTCGGCCACCGTCACTACGTCACCCGGCTTAAGCAGCATCGAGGGGATGTCGGCCTTGTGACCGTTCACCTGAATGTGGCCGTGATTGACCAACTGGCGGGCGGCGGCGCGGTCATCGGCAAAGCCCAGGCGGAAGATCACATTATCTAACCGGGTCTCCAGCGACTGGAGCAGCACCAGGCCGGTCAGGCCGGTGCGGCGGCGGGCAATGCCAAAGTAGCGCCGGAACTGGCGCTCAAAGACGCCGTATACACGGCGGGCCTTCTGCTTGGCGCGCAACTGGCGGGCATAGTCCGATTCACGATCCATGCGGCCCTGCTTGCTGCGGCCATGCTGGCCGGGGGCGAAACCGCGCTTTTCAAAAGAGCACTTCGGCCCGTAGCAGCGTTCACCCTTTAAAAACAGTTTTTCACCTTCTCGCCGGCAGAGTTTGCACACCGGCCCAATATACTTTCCCATAGATTCCCTCTCTCAATTACACGCGGCGTTTCTTCGGAGGCCGGCAGCCATTGTGCGGAACCGGCGTAATGTCAGAGATCGAGCGCACGCGGACGCCCATCGATTGAACCGCCCGGATGGCCGACTCGCGGCCCGGACCGGGACCTTTGACGATCAGGTCAGCTTCCTGAAGCCCCATGCTCATCGCGGTCTTCACAGCCTGTTCCGCCGCCAGGCGCGCGGCAAAAGGCGTGCTTTTGCGCGACCCCTTGTAGCCAGCCGAACCCGAGCTGCCCCAGCATAAGGTGTTACCCTGCTGGTCGGTAATGGTAACAATCGTATTGTTGAAAGAAGCATAAACGTGGATCTGTCCAGAAGTGACGTTTCGCTTTACTTTCTTCGTGGTAGCGGCGCGACGCGTCGAGCGTACGTTTTGTGCCATATTTCCTCGCTATCAACCTTTCTGTAATCTTCGCAATCCATAATCTCGTTCCGGGGCCTTTCGGCCGGGCAGCCGCGGGTGAGAAGGAAACCCTCCCGGCCTCAATTCCCACAGAACCAGATTACTTCTTCGCTCCACGGCGGCGACCGCGTCCGGCAACCGTCTTCTTCGGCCCCTTGCGGGTGCGCGCGTTCGTCCGGGTGCGCTGGCCGCGGACCGGCAAGTTCCGGCGATGGCGCAGGCCGCGATAGCAACCAATTTCAATCAGCCGCTTGATGTTCATCTGCACTTCGCGGCGCAGGTCGCCTTCAACCTTATAGCTGCGAGCGATAAAATCACGCAGCGAAGCCAGTTCGGCCTCACTCAGGTCCCGCACCCGCGTATCGGGGTTTACGTTAGTCGCGCTCAAGATAGTGCGCGCCCGCGTGGGACCAATTCCATAAATGTAGGTCAGCCCTACTTCAACCCGCTTGTTGCGCGGAAGATCAACGCCTTCAATTCTCGCCATGTTTCACTATCCCTGTCGCTGTTTGTGCTTTGGGTTATCGCAGATCACATACAAAACGCCTTTGCGCTTGACGATCTTGCACTTCGCGCAACGCTTCTTAATAGACGGAGATACATGCATGATTCCTACTCCTCGTTTTTTCCATCAACCCAATAATTCCGTCGAAAATTTCGCCTTCTTAGCCAAAGCCTCGATTATACAGCTTATCCTCAACTTTGTCCAGTATTGGCCTTGTTTTCGCTCTCAGAACTGAAATTCACGACGTTCAGGCGGGTTTGACTTTCATCAATGACCGTTAGAATGTACGGACCATCCGCAGTGACTGCAACCGTATGCTCAAAGTGGGCCGTCAGGCTGCCGTCTTCCGATGCTACCGTCCACTCATCCGGCAGCACTCTCGTCCGGTAACTGCCGGCCAGCACCATTGGCTCCAGCGCAATCGTCATGCCGGGGCGCAGCAGCAGCCCGCGCCCGGCCACGCCATAGTTGGGAACCTGCGGGCCTTCGTGCATTGAGCGGCCCACGCCATGCCCGGTGTACTCGCGGGTCACGCTGAACCCCCGGCTCTCCACGTACCTTTGGATCGCCGCGGAGACATCCCCTACCCGGTTGTTCGCCACCATCATGCGGATGCCCTCATACAGCGCGCCTTCGGTTACTTCTAACAACCGCCGAGCCCCTTCGGATATCTGGCCTACGCCCGCTGTAAAAGCCGAGTCGGCTACGAACCCTTCATACACCACGCCGCTGTCCACCGAGACGATATCGCCTTCCTTCAGCTTGCGCTTGCCCGGAATGCCATGCACCAATTCATCGTTTACGCTGATGGTCGTGCTGGCCGGATAGGGGTAAGGGCCGGGATAATTCTTGAACGGCGAGTACACCCCATACTTGCGCATCACCTCTTCGGCTGCCGCGTTCAGGTCAGCGGTCGTTACGCCGGGCCGGATAATCGCGCGCGCCGCCGCCAGCGCCTCGGCATTAATTCTGCCGGCCACTCGCATTATCTCCAGCTCGCGCGCGCTTTTAATCGTTATTTGCCGGTCCCAGGCCATGCTTCTTCTTCCTTCTACTCTCTGCCGGCTCCCCGCCGATTGGCTCAATCGGCGGGACTGCCGGAAAAATTGTTCATCACTTGCGGATGGCTGACAGAATCTCCTGCGAGACCTTTTCAATCGGCTGCGTGCCGTCAACTTCTACCAGCACACCCTTGTTGCGGTAATACTCAATCAGCGGAGCAGTCTGTTCCATATAAACCCGGATGCGCCGCTCCACCGTCTCGGGCTTATCATCTTCCCGCTGGATCAACTCCGTACCATCTTCGTCACACCGGCCCGATACTTTGGGCGGCTTGTTGACCGCGTGATACACCCGCCCACAGGTCGGGCAAGACCAGCGCCCGCCCAGGCGCTCGATCAATACCGAGGCCGGGACGGAAATATACGGAACGCTCTCCACCTTTCCGCCCTGCTCGCCCAACATCTTATCCAACGCCTCGGCCTGAGCCGGCGTGCGCGGAAAGCCGTCGAACAATACCCCTTTCTGGCAGTCAGGGCGGGCAATGCGGTCTTTCACCATGGCGATGGTCACGTCATCCGGCACCAGCTCGCCGCGGTTCATATACCCCTGGGCCAGTTTGCCCAGTTCCGTCTGATTCTTAAGGTTCTCGCGGAACAAGTCGCCCGACGAAATATGCGCCAGGCCCATTTCTTGCGCAATGACCTCTGCTTGTGTTCCTTTGCCCGCGCCGGGAGGCCCAAGCAGTACGATGTAGGTAGCCATGTCTTCCTCGCTTAACCGCGGATCAGGTTCTCATCGTAACCGTGCAGTTTCAGCTCGGTTTCGATAATCATAAACGTGTCGCGCACCACGCCCACCACAATCAGCAGCCCGGCGGCGGTGACCAGCCCCAGGCCCGCCCGCCCGGATACCGGGAAGATGGGCGTCAGAATGTACGGCAGCACCGCCACAATCCCCAGGAACAACGCCCCCGGCAGAGTGATGCGCCGCTGCACTTTGGTCAGATATTTCTGGGTGGGAGCGCCGCGCGTTACCCCAGGGATTTGCGCGCCCTGACGTTTGAGGTTTTCACCGTAATTCTGCTGGGCAAACAGCACATCCGTGTAGAAGAACGTAAACGCCACCACCATCAAGAAGTAAAACAGCGCGTACCAGCCGCTGGTGCCGCCGAAAATGCTCACTACACTGGTGGCAAAATTGCGCACCCATTCCGTCTGAGAACCCTGGAACCAACTGGCGACCAGGGCCGGGAAGGTCAGAATCGCCTGGGCGAAGATCAGCGGGATCATGCCGGCCATATTGACCATCAGCGGCAGGTTACTGCGCACCGGCATGGACATGCGGTTGCCCACGCGCCGGCCGGGGAACATCACTGGCACGTTGCGGCGGCCCTGCTGCACAAACACAATGGCGAAGATCGTTAGCAGCAAAATCACCAGGATCAGCGCCAGCATCCACCACCAGTTCTGCTGATCGCTCAACACCGCCGCCAGGTTATTCGGAATCTGCGAAACAATGCCGGCAAAAATAATCAACGAAAGACCCTGGTTCGGAATGCCGTACTCCGAAATGAGCTGGCCCAGCCAGATCCCAAACATCGTACCCGCCACCATCGTCACCAGCACCGTGATCGTCGGGAGCAGATTCGCGCCGCTAAAGCCGTAGTTTTGCAGCACCTGCCCACCAACCAGCGAGTTAAAAATGTTGATCTGCCCAATCGCCGACAACAGCGCCATCGGGATGGTCAGGATCATGGTCCACTTTTCCATCCAGATCCGCCCCTGGCGCGGATCATCCTTCAGGCGCTGTTCAAGCGCCGGGATGATCGGCACCAGCAGTTGGACGATGATTTGGGCCGTAATGTAGGGGTAAACGCCCATCGCCAGGATCGAAAAGTTCGTCATCGTGCCGCCAGACAGCAGGTTCAGCAGGTTCAGCAGGCCCGCGGCTGGGTTGTTGCCCTGTGTCAGGGATCGGATCAGTTCACGATCGATCCCTGGCACAGGAATATTGGCTGCCAGGCGATATAGGATCAGCAATGCCACCGTGATGAGCAGCTTTTTCCGAATATCCTCGGATTTCCACAGGTAACGCCAGGCTGACCGCTTCATACAGAAGTCTCCTCAGTCGCCATGGTTAGGCGATAATTTCAACGCTGCCGCCGGCAGCCTCGATTTTCGCGCGGGCGCTTTTCGTCACCCGCTGGACGCGGACCTTGAGCGGCACGCTGACCTCGCCGCGGCCCATAATCACCACCGGGTTGCCCGGCTTGTGCAGCATCTTCCAGCTCGCCAGCGTTTCGGGAGACACTTCGGCGTTGGCTTCAAAGCGGCTTAACTGTTCGAGGTTAATTTCGTTATATTCCACCTGGTTCGGCGGGGTAAAACCTTCACCGCGTCGGAACGGCAGGCGGCGGTAAAAGGGCAGGTTACCGCCCTGGCGGTAGAGATGCCCGCCCGTGCCAGAGCGCGCGCCCTCGCCTTTGGTGCCGCGCCCGGCGGTCTTACCCTGCCCGGCGGCGTGGCCCTGGCCCTTGCGCTTCCCGCGCTTCTTGGCGCCTGGATTGGGGATTAGATCATGCAGTTTCATCAGTTCTACCTACACTTCTTCAACTTTGACGAGGTGATTCACCTTCAACAGCATCCCGCGCACCACCGGCGTATCTTTGTGAATCACCGACTGGTGCAGCTTGCGCAGTCCCAGCGCGCGGATGGTCGCCTTGTGGCGCTCGGAATAGCCAATGGCGCTCTTCACATAGGTGATGCGCAGTTTCTTTTCCTGGGTGTCGTTCTCAGCCATTGCTCTTCCTCCGTTCCCAGAAGGGCAGCAGGTCCTTCACGTCTTTGCCGCGCCGGGCCGCTTCTTCTTCAGGGCTCTTGAGCTGTGCCAGAGCGTCAAACGTCGCCTGGACAACGTTGAGGACATTGGCACTGCCCAGCGACTTGGTCAGAATGTCGCGGATGCCAGCCGCCTCTAACACGGCGCGCACACCACCCGCGGCGATTACGCCAGTACCGGGCGAGGCAGGCTTCAACAGCACGCGGGCCCCGGCCAGCCGGCCAATCACCTCGTGCGGAATGGTCGTGCCGCGCAGCGCCACCTTGCGCATGCTCTTATGCGCGCGCTCGGTCGCCTTGCGCATGGCTTCGGGTACTGCATTGGCTTTGCCCACTCCCAGGCCAACCCGCCCGTGATTGTCGCCAGCCACCACCGTCACCCGGAAAGAGAAACGGCGGCCGCCTTTCACGACTTTGGCAACGCGCGCAATTTCGATCACGCGCTCGTCATATTGCAGTTCCGAAGTCCCAGCTTGATATTCGATCATTTCCATGGTTCAGGCCCTTCCTTCTAAAATTCCAGCCCGCCCTTGCGAGCGCCATCGGCCAGCGCCTTCACGCGCCCGATATAACGGAACCCGCCGCGGTCAAAAACAACCTGGCTGATGCCCTTCTCTTTGGCGCGCCGCGCCACCAGTTCACCTACCAGTTGGGCCTGTTCGGTCTTCTTCAGACCGGCCACTTTGGCGCGCAGCTCATGGTCGATGCTCGAAGCCGCTGCCAGGGTACGACCTGCAACGTCGTCGATCACCTGGGCGTAAATCTCCGCTTCACTGCGGAATACATTCAGCCGGGGGCGCTCGGGAGTGCCGGTGATAAATTTGCGGACGCGGCGATGGCGTCGCGCGCGAGATTCAGCACGTGATAATTTTGCCATGAGAGCACCTACTTCTTACCCTTACCCTTACCGGATTTACCAGCCTTGCGGCGGATCTTTTCGCCCAGGTAGTGCAGCCCTTTCCCGTGATACGGTTCCGGCGGGCGGATGCTGCGCACATTGGCCGCCACCTGGCCCACCTGCTCCTTATCGGCTCCGGCAATTTTGATCTGGCGCGTCTTGGCGTCCACATCAAAGCTAATGCCGTCTTCTGGCTCCACCACCACCGGGTGCGAATAGCCCACATACAAGACCAGGTTTTTACCATTCATTTCAGCGCGGTAGCCCACGCCGTCCCATTCCAGCACGCGGGTGAAACCGGCGCTCACGCCCGTCACCATGTTGTTGACCAATGCGCGAGCCGTGCCGTGCAGCGCCCGATGCGTGGCATCTTCCGCTTCGCGGGTCACCACCAGGGCACCGTTCTCCATCTGAAAGTTCACGCCCGGGGCAAAGGTGCGCTCCAAAGTCCCCTTCGGACCTTTGATGCGCACGTGCAAGCCCTGAACGTCCACCTGCACACCCGACGGAACGGTAATTGGTAATCGTCCTACTCGAGACACAATAACCTCCTTACATCCTGCCAGGCTACCAGACCTTGCAGAGAAGTTCGCCGCCCACGCCTAACTGGCGCGCGCGCTGCCCGGTCATCACCCCTTTGGGGGTGGAGAGGATGGCAATGCCAATCCCCGCCAGTACCCAGGGGATTTCAGACTTGCGGGTGTACACCCGGCGACCTGGGCGGCTTACCCGTTCCAGACCGGTGATCACTGGGCGGCGCTGGCGGCGCTCGCCTACGTATTTCAGCTTCAGGCGCAGCACCTTCGCCGCCGGGATCTCCCCATCCACCACTTCGTAGCCCTCGATATAGCCCTCTTCCTTCAGAATGCGGGCAATTTCTACTTTAATCTTCGAGCTGGGCATTGCTACCAGGGTTTGGCCGGCCATAACCGTGTTGCGCACACGCGTCAACATATCAGCAATTGGGTCATTTACACTCATCGTACTTCCTCCAGACCGGCTACCAGGATGACTTCATCACGCCGGGAATCTTGCCCTGCAGCGACAGCTCTCTGAAGCAAATGCGGCACAGACCAAACCGGCGAATATACCCGCGCGGCCGCCCGCAGCGTTCGCAGCGATTGCGCACCTGATTGGGGAACTTCCGTCGCGTCTCGCGGATAACAATGGACTTCTTAGCCATATTAATCCTTTCTAAATGGCATGCCCAGCATTTCTAACAGTCGGGCAGCCTGCTCGTCATTGTTGGCGCTGGTCACGATAGTAATTTCCATACCCCGAATCTTGTCGATCTTATCGTATTCGATCTCAGGGAAGATCAACTGCTCACGTAGACCCAGCGTGTAGTTGCCGCGCCCGTCAAACGCATCGCGCGGCACGCCGCGGAAGTCGCGCACGCGCGGCAGCACAATGTTCAGCAGGCGGTCCAAAAAGGCCCACATGCGCTCGCCGCGCAGCGTCACCTTGACGCCAATCGAGCGGCCCTCGCGCAGTTTAAAGTTGGCAATGCTCACGCGCGCCTTCGTCACTACCGGCTTCTGGCCGGTAATTTGCATCAGGTCGCTCACGGCAGCGTCCAGCGCCTTGGGGTTATCCAGCGCCTCGCCCATACCGATGTTGACGACCACTTTCTTAATCTGCGGCACCTGCATCACGTTGGTCAGGTTCAATTGCTCCTGCAACGCGGGCACCAGCTCGGACTGATATCGCTCTTTCAATCTGTTCATTGCATCACTCCGCGGCCTACTCGTCAATGATGGCCTGGCACTGCTTGCACACCCGGGCGCTCACTTCGCCGTCGCGCTGCAAGCCCACGCGCGTGGCCTTGCCGCACTTGGGGCAGACCAGCATCACATTAGAGATGTGGATGGGGGCCTCAAAGCGCACCCGCCCGGGGTTGATGGTGCGTCCCTGCGTCTGCACCTGGCGTTGGTGCTTGGTGCGCAGGTTTACGCCCGCCACAACCACCCGGTTTTCCTGCGGGTCCACGCGGATGACCTCACCGCGCTTGCCCTTGTCTTCTGAGCGGCCGCTAATTACTTCTACCGTATCACCTTTTCGAATCTTGACCTTCATGGCCTCGCTCCTACGCCGGCGCCTAGATGACCTCTGGGGCCAGCGAAACAATCTTCATAAAACCTTTCTCACGCAGCTCGCGGGCGACGGGGCCAAAGATGCGCGTTCCACGGGGGTTCAGGTTGTTATCCAAAATTACAGCGGCATTGTCATCAAAACGAATGCTCGAACCATCCTCGCGCCGCCATTCCTTGGCACAGCGCACAATGACGGCCTTCACGATATCGCTCTTCTTCACCGTACCCTGCGGCGCAGCCGACTTAACCGTGCAGATGACGATATCGCCGACCCGGCCGTAGCGGCGCGTAGAGCCACCCATAATGTGCATCACCAGGAGCTCGCGCGCCCCGGTGTTATCGGCTACTTTCAGGCGAGTTTCTTGCTGGATCATGGCTCACATACTCCTACATCTAAAGCGCCGTTATTCCACAGTTTCAGCCGGGGTGGGTTCCACCGCAGCCGCTTCGTCACGGCGAATAATGCTTTCCACGATCCAACGCTTCTCGCGTGAAATCGGGCGGGTTTCAACGATCACAACCCGGTCACCCAACTTGGCGCCCAGTTCATTGTGAGCTTTGAAACGCTTGGAACTGTGCACCACCTTCTTATACAGCGGGTGCTGGTAAGTGCGGGTCACTTCCACAACCACGGTCTTCATCATTTTGTCACTGGTGACTACCCCAGTCATTCGACGCCGATTGTTCATCTCTAACCTTCCTTGGCCTGTTCCCGTTCTCGTTCTGTCAACAGGGTCTCAAAGCGGGCAATCAACCTGCGCGTCTGCTTCAAGCGGCTGGTATCCGTCAGTTGTCCGGTAACCACCTGGAAGCGCAGGTTCATCAATTCCTGACGGGCGTCGGCCAGCTTCGACCGCAATTCATCAATCGAAAGTAAGCGCATTTCTGAGGTCTTCATGCCTGTTCTCCTACGGTCTCTTCTTTCGCTACAACTTTGGTCTTGATGGAGAACTTATAGGCTGCCTGCTGGAGAGCCATTTTGGCAACATCGGCCGGCAGGCCGCCAACCTCGAACATAATGCGGCCCGGGCGAACCACTGCCACCCAGTATTCCACGTTCCCTTTCCCCTTGCCCATGCGGGTTTCCGGCGGGCGGTGGGTGTAGGGGTGATCGGGGAAAATCCGAATCCAGACTTTCCCGCGGCGCTTCATCTCACGCACGATCGCGCGGCGCGCAGCTTCGATCTGTCGGGCCGACACCCAGCCGGGTTCGAGGGCCTGTAAGCCAAACTCGCCCGTCTGGAGTTCCGCGCCGCGCAGAGCCTTGCCCGTCATGCGTCCGCGATGCTGCTTGCGCCACTTGACACGTTTTGGCATCAACATAGTCGTTACCTCTTTCTTCGTTAGCTCTCGCGCCAGAACCCCGGCGCTTCACGCCCAGGTCCTGCGAGAGCGACTGCTATTCACTGACGTAAACGCCTTCGGTGGCCTGGGCTTTTTCTTCGACCGGAGCCGATATTTCGCCCTTGTATACCCACACCTTCACGCCGATACGCCCGTAGGTCGTCAGCGCCTCAGCGCGGGCGAAATCAATATCGGCGCGCAGGGTTTGCAGCGGCACGCGGCCTTCGCGCAGCCACACACTGCGGGCCATTTCGGCCCCGCTCAGGCGGCCTTGCACTTCCACTTTGATGCCCTGCGCCCCCTGGCGCATGGCCTGTTGTAAGGCCCGCTTCATGGCGCGGCGGTAGCTCACGCGGCGCTCAATCTGCCCCGCCAGGTTCTGCGCCACCAACAGCGCGTCAATATCCGGCGACTTGATCTCTTTGATCTCCAGATCAATCTTCTTGCCCGTCAATTGCTCAAGATCGGCGCGGACCTTCTTCACGCTCTCGCCCTTGCGGCCAATCAGGATGCCCGGCTTGGCGGTGTGAATAATCACCTTCACCTTGCCCGGGAAACGCTCCACCTCAACCCGCGAGACGCCCGCTTTATCTGCGTCTTTGTAAATCATCTGGCGGATCGCAAAATCCTGAGCCAGGTTATCGCGGTAATCTTTGCCTCGCGCAAACCACCGGCCTTCCCAGTTCTTGGTGACGTTCAGGCGAAATCCGACTGGATTAACTTTTCGACCCATAAGTCTCTCCTGGTTCCTTTCTAATTACTCACGCTCGCGCAGCACGATGGTCAGGTGCGAGGAACGGCGCAGCAGCGGCTTGAAACGCCCGCGCGCGCCAAACCGGCGCCATTTGCGTGTAGGACCTTCATCCGCCAGGATCTCGTGAATATACAGATCATCGCGGCTGACGCCGAAGTTCTCTTCAGCATTGGCAATAGCCGAGCCGAGCAGTTTGCTGACGTGCCGGGCGGCCTTGTTCGGTAAGAATTTGAGGGTGTTGATCGCCTCTACCGCATCCTTGCCGCGCACCAGGTTCACCACCAGGCGGGCCTTCTGGGCAGAAACGTCTACAAACCTCAGTTGGGCGCGGATATCAGTTGCCATGGCTTATCTCCTGGCCTTCGCCGCAGAGGATTTCTCCGCCACATGACCGCGGAAAAGGCGGGTAGGGGCAAATTCACCCAGGCGATGGCCGACCATGTTCTCGGTGATGTAAATCGGCACGTGGCGGCGGCCATCGTGGATAGCAATGGTATGCCCAACCATCTGCGGGAAGATGACGCTGTCGCGGCTCCACGTGCGGATCACTTTCTTTTCGCCGCGGGCGTTCATCTGCTCAATTTTCTGCAAAAGCTTCGGCTCAACGAATGGGCCTTTCTTCAAAGATCGAGACATCTCTACGTACCTCTTTCGTTCGGTTCAAATCTGGTTCGAACCCCGTGTTTCACGGTCTCTACCCCGGCAACCTAGCGGGTGCCCTGATTGCGCCGGCGGACGATGTACTGGTCCGTCTTCTTATTGCGGCGCGTCTTATAGCCGCGCGTCGGTTGGCCCCACGGCGACTTGGGCCCCGGCATACCGGCCGGCTGGCGGCCTTCACCACCACCGTGCGGATGGTCGCGGGGACTCATCGCTGTGCCGCGCACCGTCGGGCGGATGCCCATATGGCGCTTGCGTCCGGCTTTGCCCAACTTGACGTTGCTGTGATCCAGGTTGCCCACCTGGCCCACCGTGGCATAGCACACCTGCCGCACCAGGCGAACCTCACCCGAGGGCAGGCGGATCTGGGCGTAGTCGCCTTCTTTCGCCAGCAGTTGAGCCGCGGCCCCCGCCGAGCGCACCAATTGCCCGCCCCGCCCCTCTTGCAGTTCGATGTTGTGAATCATCGTCCCCACCGGGATATTGGCAATCGGCAGGCTGTTGCCCGGGCGGATTTCGGCCTGCGGGCCAGACAGGATCGTATCGCCTACCGACACGCCCACTGGCGCCACAATGTAACGCTTTTCGCCATCCGCGTACACCAGCAGGGCCAGCCGCGCCGTGCGGTTCGGGTCGTATTCGATGGCCGCCACTTTCGCCGGAATGTTGAGCTTATTGCGTTTGAAATCTACCAGGCGAATGAACTGGCGGTTGCCGCCGCCCTGATGGCGCACCGTGATGCGCCCGTAAGCGTTGCGGCCAGCTTTCTTCTTGCGCACCACAACCAGCGAACGCTCGGGCTTCGTCTTGGTGATTTCTTCAAAGGTATAGCTGGTCATGTTGCGCTGACCAGGCGTAACCGGTTTATAAACTTTTACAGGCATGATTACTCTACCCCTTCAAAGATCGGAAGTCTGTCTTCGGGCGCCAGCGTAACAATCGCCTTCTTATAACCGGGGCGATGAACCACCATGCGGCGGCTGCGGGCGCGGCGCGTGCGCTTGGCTGGAACGTTCACCACATTCACCCGCACGACCGTCACATCAAAAAGCTTCTCAACCGCATCCTTCACCAGCGTGCGCGTGGCATCCTGCGCCACCTCGAACACGTATTGGTGCAGTTTACCGGAAAGATAGTTCGATTTCTCGGTCACCACTGGACGGCGGAGTACATCGTAAATCGTGCTCATCTTTTCTCGCCTCCATCCCTATCCAAAGTTCGTGTTTAACACTTCGAGCGTTGCCAGCGGCAGAACCACTTTGTCGTAGGCCAGCAAATCACGAATATTGAGATAGCGCGCTAACAACACCTTGGCGTCGGGAATGTTGTTGGCCGAGCGATACACGGCCTCATAAGCTTCCTTCTCAGGAACGAGGATGAGGGCGCTGTCATCGCCAACCAGGGCATTCAGGGCCTTCGCCATCAGGCGGGTTTTTGGTTCGGGGAGGTCCATATTCTCCACGACCACAATATTGCTCTCAGCCGCCTTCACCGATAGGGCCGAGCGCAAAGCCGCTCGGCGCATCTTCTTGGGCATCGCCTGCTCATACGAGCGCGGGTGCGGGGTGTGGACTTTAGCGCCACCTACCCAATGGGGTGCGCGCGTAGAACCCTGGCGGGCGCGCCCCGTCCCCTTCTGACGCCACGGCTTGCGGCCGCCGCCCGAAACTTCGTTGCGGGTCTTGGTATCATGCGTCCCCAAGCGCGCGTTCGCCATCTGGCGCACGTAAGCCTGGTGCATCAAATCGACATATACAGGGGCTTCAAAGATACTCGGCGACAGTTCCACCGTGGTCACTTTCTGCCCGTCCATGTTGAAAACATCGACTACCATAATTCTTTCACTCCATTCTGTGGCAGGGTGTACCTTAGGCTTTGCGCGCCTCTTTGACCATCACCAGGCCGCCGCGCGCACCCGGCACGGAACCCATCACACCGATCAGGTTGCGCTCAGGGTCTACCAATACAACCTTAAGGCTCTGCGCGGTAACGCGGTCATTGCCCATATGACCGGGCCGGCGCGAACCTTTATACACACGCCCTGGAGTGGTACCAGAACTGTTCGAGCCAGGCGCGCGCTCGCGGTCCGAAGCGCCGTGCGTGCGCGGCCCACCGGCAAAGTGGTAACGCTTCACACCACCCTGGAACCCTTTCCCCTTGCTGGTCCCCACGACGTCAACCTTTTCGCCAAGCGCAAAAACCGCAACAGTCACCTGGTCGCCTTCTTTCACGTCCGGGTTCTTTACCCGAAACTCGCGCAGATAGCGCAGCGGAGGGAGATTGTTGCGTTTTAGATGCCCTAACTGGCCGCCAGTCAGGCGCTTGGGCTTGGTTTCGCCGTATCCGAGCTGGACGGCCGAGTAACCGTCTTTTTCGGGCAGGCGAACCTGGGTGACGTAACATGGCCCAGCTTCGATCACGGTTACAGGAATTGCCAAACCGTCTTCATCGAAAATCTGGGTCATGCCGATTTTCTTACCGATTAGCCCTTTTACCATATCAGTTGTCTCCTTCTCTAAGAATATGACGGGACTGTCAGCCTGGGCTAAGCTGCATCATCCCCGAGCGCGATATAGTCAGCCGCCTGTGGCCTTCCGCTGTTGGATGTGGTGGGAGGGCCAACCCAGTACGACTCTTGTATCGCCTAAGTTTCAGGCGTCTTTTTTAGGGACTTTCCCAAAACCGCTCTATTTTACCACAAACGATGTAAATTGCCAGGGCTCGCGCCCGCAATTTCCCAGCCAATCTACCGCGCACTTCCTTACTGTATGGGTTTGTGTTGTCCACCGGTGAGGATAATTGCTCTCGCCGCCAGACAACACAAACCTCGCGCGCTTTTCCTTAGATCTTGATCTCGATATCCACGCCCGCAGGCAGGTTCAGCCGCATCAGCATGTCAATGGTCTTGGAATCAGGGTCCAGCACGTCAATCAGGCGGTTGTGGGTGCGCACCTCGAAGTGTTCGTGCGAATCTTTGTCAATGAACGTCGAGCGGCGCACTGTAAAGCGTTCAATCTTGGTAGGCAGCGGAACCGGCCCGACCACGCGGGCGCCGCTGCGCTCCGCCGTTTCCACAATCCGCTTCGCGGACTGGTCGAGGACGCGGTGGTCATATGCCTTGAGACGGATACGAATTCGTTGTTTAGCCATCTTCCACCTACTTCAGAATCTTGGTAATCACGCCAGCGCCGACGGTCAGACCGCCTTCGCGGATGGCGAACTTCGAGCCCTGCTCCAACGCCACCGGAACGATCAGCTCCACTTCCAGGTTCACGTCGTCGCCCGGCATGACCATCTCCACGCCTTCCGGCAGTTTGATGCTCCCCGTCACGTCCATCGTGCGGATGTAGAACTGCGGCCGATAGCCGTTGAAGAACGCCTTGTGCCGCCCGCCTTCTTCGCGCTTCAACACGTATACCTGG
>DAOUAC010000165.1:0-37070 GCA_034434155.1 Anaerolineaceae bacterium | reverse complement strand
CGACACGGGCATGATGGGCGGGCGGCTCTCGCATGAATACATGTATCTAACGCCCATCGGAGAAGACACCCTGATTCTCTGCCCGGCCTGCGGTTATGCCGCCAACCGCCAGGTGGCCCGTTTTCAGAAAACCACTGCCGCCGCCGAACCAGCCCTGCCGGTGCAAAAAGTGGCGACTCCGGACTGCAAGACCATCGCGGAACTGGCTCAATTTTTAGGACTGCCAGAGGCCAAAACGGCCAAGGCCGTGTTTATGGTGGCAACGGTCACAGAAGGCCAGAAGACCAGCGAGCGGTTTGTGTTTGCGGTGGTGCGGGGTGACATGGAGATCAACGAGACCAAGCTGGCGAACGCCATCCACGCGCGCAGCCTGCGCCCGGCCACAGAGGCCGAAATCCGCGCGGTAGGGGCTACGCCGGGGTATGCCTCGCCGGTGGGCTTGCAGAACGTGCTGGTAGTGGCCGACGATCAGGTTCCCCTGTCTCCCAACCTGGTGGCGGGCGCTAACGAAGAGGGCTATCACCTGCTTAACGTCAACTATGGGCGCGACTGGTCGGCTCAGATCGTTGCTGACCTGGCGGCAGCACGCGCCGGAGATGGATGCCCACAGTGCGGCAGTGCCTTGCAGGCCGCGCGCGGCGTGGAAGTCGGCAACATCTTTCAACTGGGTACGCACTTCTCCGAAACCCTGGGCGCCACCTTCCGAGACAAAGACGGACAGGAAAAACCCATCGTCATGGGGTCTTACGGCATTGGCGTGGGGCGACTGCTGGCCTGCATTGCCGAAGAGCACCACGACGACAAGGGCCTGATCTGGCCGGTGACGGTAGCCCCCTACCACGTTCACCTGGTGGCGTTGGTCTCGAAATCTGGCGGAACGGAGACGCTGGAACAAGCTGACCGCATTTATGCCAGCCTGACCGCCGCCGGAATAGAAGTGCTGTACGACGACCGCGACGACAGCCCCGGCGTCAAGTTTAACGATGCCGATCTGATCGGCCTGCCGCTGCGCCTGACGGTGAGCGAAAAAGCATTAAAGGCCGGCGGGGTGGAGTTGAAACGCCGCGACCGGGCCGAAAAAGAGATCGTGCCGCTGGAACAGCTTGGCGCGCGGGTGGAGCAAGAACTGGCCGACTTACGCGCCGCTATCGAGGCAAAGATTCGGCCAGAAGCATACAACGTCTGATTTGCGTTTTCTGCTAGAATCCATTACAGTGATATCCTGTTTATGGGCGATTTAAGTGCTTTCCCGGTCCGCCGCGACTATCCCCGACTGTGGTCCATTCTGGCCGGGCGGTTGATGGTTGTGACGGACCTGCACGGCGATTGGGAAGCCTACCGCCGCGCGCGGGATCACTTTTTGGCCCTGCTGCGCCAGGGCGAAGCCGACGCACTGGTCTTTACCGGCGACCTCATCCACTCTGAGCCAGAGGAAGGCCCGGACCGCTCGCTGGATATCGTCTTAGACGTGATCCGCCTGCGCGAGCAGTACGGCGACCGGGTGATCGCCCTGCTGGGCAACCATGAAATGCCCCATATCTACAGCACCACTCTGGCACGCGGCAGTACGATCTACACGCCCGATTTTGAAACAGCCCTCTCGGCAGGCAGCGCCCGCGACCAGGTGAAGGATTTTTTATCGGATCTGCCCTTTTATGTGCGGACCACTGCCGGGGTGACGATGACTCACGCCGGGGCCTCTTCAGTGCTGGCGAACCCGCAGACAGCCAGGGCCCTGTTCCAGTGGAATCATCATCAGTTGCTCCAGCAAGCCGAGCTGCTGCTGGTGGACAAAGACCGCGACAAACTGCGCGACTCGTTTGCCCATATGAACGGCATGAGATCCTATGCGGCCCTGGTGGCAGAGCACTTCGGCCTGAGCGACCCTAACAATCCGATCTTCGATGACCCACTGCGGGGTTTTTTGGTGACGCTAACGCCGGCCTACCGCATTTTATGGGCGGCGCTGTTCACCCGCTGTGAGAAAGAATACGGCCAACGCTATCCTGAAATCCTGGATGCGTCGCTGGCGCAGTTATCGCAAGATTTTCCTCCCCAACGGGTACTGGTCACCGGGCATATGGCAGTGTTGGGGGGCGTTGAGACGATCTCCGGGGGGCGGGGCGGCGGCAGCCAGTTTCGGCTGGCAAGCGCCGCCCACGCCTATCCGCGCAAAGCCGGGCGCTGTCTGGTCTTTGACGCCAGTATGCCCGTGCAGAACGCCAAAGAACTGCTTCCACAGGTAAAAAACCTGTTTTAAATTACCAGTTGGTATAAGAGCCGTCACTGCGGTGCAGGTGAGGCGCCTCCCAGAACTTAAAGGGCTGTTTTAAAGCCAGTTCTTCGTTGAATTCCACGCCCAGGCCCGGCCCATCTGGAACCGGGTAGCGCGTGCCTTCCATCATTAACTGCGTGGGGAAGAGTTCCATATTGGAATGGTGGAACCTGCCATCCGGTGAAACCCAAACTTCTAACCAACTGAAATTTGGAACAGAAGCGGCCAGGTGAACAGTAGCCGCCGTGCAGATGGGCCCCAACGGGTTGTGGGGCATCAGGTCAACGTAGTGGGCCTCGGCCCAGCCGGCCACTTTTTTCGATTCGGTCAGGCCGCCAACATTGCAGACATCCAACCGCACAAAGTTGGTGATGCCGCGCTCGATGTAAGGCAAAAATGCCCACTTGCTCGAAAACTCTTCCCCAATGGCAAACGGCACATCAACCATCTTGCGCAGGGTTTCATAGGCTTCAGGCGTTTCGTCGCGGATCGGCTCTTCGAGGAAATCGAGCGTACCAGATGGCATCCGCTGGCAAAAAGAGGCGGCCTCGGCCACATTCAGGCGGTGATGATATTCCACCCCCAGCACCGGGGCCAAGCCGACTGCCTCGCGCAGACGGGTCATCCACTCGGCGGTATAAGGGATGGAGGTGCGCGGCTCATACAGGTTAGGATCGGCTCCACTGCCCCGATGGCCGGCCGCCCCCACGCGGATGACGTTCCAACCGCGCTCGATGAGCATCTGAACGTGCTCGATCAGTTCAGGGCCCATCTCGCAGATGGCGGTGGTGAAACAATCCACGTAGTCGCGGTGCTTGCCGCCCAACAACTGGTAGACTGGCACGCCCAGGGCCTTGCCGGCAATGTCGTACAAGGCAATGTCAATGGCCGAGATCGCCGCCGTCAGCACCCGCCCGCCCTCAAAATACTGGCTGCGGTACATTTCCTGCCACAAAGCCCCTATGCGCATCGGGTCGCGGCCAATCAAAAATTCGCGGTAGTGCTTGATCGCGCCGTCCACAGCCAGCTCGCGCCCCGACAGCCCCGACTCTCCCAAACCATAAATTCCAGCATCGGTCTCGACCTTGACAATCAACTGGTTGCGATGCCCCACCCACACGGGAAAGGTCTTAATATCCGTGATCTTCATGCCCGCTGCTCCTTTTGGAGAATGAGGAAAGTTAGAGAACCAGGTGTCATTATACCCGCGCTCTGGATGTGGCTATCGAGAACAACACGCCCATTTTTGACTACGGTTTCAATCTTCAGACAGCCATTACGGCGCAAGTTCACCCTACAAGATCATAGGACACACGGGCCTTGTGTCCTATGATCTTGTGCAGGTCTTTCGATAGGGTTGAGAACCTACCCAAAGTGGTTCTGGTTTTCGGATGGATGCTCTACCCTTCTCTTCGGATCAGGGTTCTGAGTTGTTCTCGGTCCTCGGCACTCCAGGCGGAAGGGTCCTCTCCATGCGCGACTGCGGCGTGGAGCTCCATGTGTTTCCACAACTCCTCTTCGGTCTGCGCAACAAATTTGCCAGGACATTCTTCCATGCCAGGATAATCCTTGCAAGCATACGAGAAGGTCTGATTCATGGTTATTCCCCTCTTGTATTCGGTTGTGAACGGTCAAACCCACTAAGAACGGTCCCGACTGCTGGCCCGAATCAGCGGCAAGATGTCGCGCCCATACGCGCGGATAAATTCCTGGAGAACGCACCCCACCGGACGGATCAGAAGCGTGTTAAAGCCCATATTGATATACGCCTCAGCCAGCGCGGCGTGTTCCCCTGGGTAAGAGGAAGCGCAGATGGTTTTCTCTACGTGAGGCTCTACAAAGGCCTGGCGGTTGCCCGTAGCCGTTACCGGAATGTAAGCCACGTCGCACGGCTGAGATACAAAGAGGTCGCTTCCCCAGACCTGAAAGACCGTCTCCATGTCCAAATCTTCTGCCCGGTGATAGGATACCGGCAGCGTAACCATGCGCGGCATCGTGTAGGGGTCTTTGCCAGCCTCGCGGGCGCCGCGCGCAAATTCCTGCAAGATGCGGCGGTAAACCTGAGGGCGCATTCCCCCGGCGGCGATGAGACCATCGCCATAAAAACCGGCAAAATAGGCCGTACCAGGCAGGTCCAGCGCCAGGTAAATCGGGACGCCCAGATCGCAGTGGGTATTAATGCGCGCCTTGCGGGTCTGGAAAAAATGTCCGTTAAACGTGACCGGCTGACCGTTCCACAACTGGCGGATTAAACTAATGGCCTCGGCGGCCATGGCCTGCTGTTCGTTCTGGTCAATCCAGCCTTCCTCATCGCTCGAATCAAGCAAACACTCCGCCAGGTTGATAGAGATATAAGAGCGGCCCGCCGCCACTACCGCTAATGTCTGTGCGGCCTGAGCAATCACCGCGGCGTCAGAACGCAGCGCCGCACAACTGACCCCTGGCCCTAAATGAAGATACTGCGTTTTGGCGGCGGCGGCGCCCAGCCAGGCCCAATTGAATGAAAACTGACCGGCGCCGCTCTCCGGAATGGCCGGGTAACTGATATCCATTAAATCAAAACCGTATTGATCGGCAGCTACCGCGCCATCCAGTAAATCCAACGGCCCATTTTCGGGGCCTGCTTTCCATCCTAGCCTGATCATAGTTCCCTTGCCCTTTCTTACCGGTTAAATCTTGAGCTTACTGTAATGCGCTTACCTCTGAGCGCCGGGTAGCGCGGCGCCAGAGCACTAAGGGCCTATTCAGTTGTAAATTCATCCCCGCTGTAAAAAGATCGTAAAATGATTATACAATAAATCACATCAAAACGATCCTATTAATTTCCTAAAAATGAGGGTGATTTATTTCTTGATTAAACCCTGACGAGAACTGTCATGGGCCCTGACGCAGTTCAGGGCCTGGATATTCGCCTGGTGGTCTAAACGCGCCGGTTTGCCGTTATAATTATCTCCGGCGACCACACCGGCGATGAAAAAACTTCTCCTATTCCTCTTCTCCCTGATCTGCCTGGGCAGCGCGGCGGCGCTGGCTGTTCAATCGTATGCGGGCTACCAGGCTATGCTGGCAGTACTACCGCCCGGATCGAGCATTGCGGGCATACCGGTGGGGGGGCTGTCGCCGCAAGAGGCCGGCATCCGGGTGACTCAGGCGTACCTGTTCACGCCGGTAGAAGCCCGCTACGACGGCGCAGTCATTCACCTGGAACCCCAACAGATCGGGTTTCAGTTAGACCTGGAAGGGATGTTGGCCGAAGCGGCGCGCAGTAGGGCGATTGGTTTTTGGGATTACCTGCTCAACCGCCGCCCGCCGCCAGTGACGGTTCCCCTCAAAGCTGGCCTCGACCGCCAGAAGCTGCAAACCTACCTGGCAACAGAGATCGCGCCGCGCTACGGACGCGCTCCTACGGCCGCCCGCGCCCTGCCGGGCGGGTTCGATTTCGAACCCGGGCAGGCAGGCGAAACCCTGAACATGGAAGACGCCGTAGAAAAGGTCAGCGCGGCTCTGTTTTTGCTGGAAGAGCGCGTGGTAGATTTTACAAGCCGCCCGGTGGCGGCCCTCCCGCCCGCCTTTGAACAGCTCGAGCCGATGCTGGCCGCCATCATCCAAACCTCCGGGTTTGACGGGGTTATTGAAGTCTATCTGCAAGACCTGCAAACCGGGCGTGAGATCAATCTGGCCTATCACCAGGGGCAACCGGTTGCGCCAGAGATTGCCTTCACCGCCGCCAGCACTATCAAAATCCCGGTGATGGTATCGGCGTTTCGCAGCCTGGTGGACCTGCCGCCTGAAACCCGCCGGCAGATGGAATTGATGATTGATCTCTCCGACAACAGTTCAACCGATGAAGTGATGCGGGCGGCCCTTGACGAAAACCTGGCCCCGCTGCAAGTCACCCGCGACCTGCGCCAGCTCGGGCTGCAAAACACCTTCCTGGCTGGCATGTTTTACCCCGGCGCGCCCTTGCTGGACCGCTTTGAAACGCCCGCCAACCGGCGCACCGACGTAACGACCGACCCCGACCCCTACAATCAGACCACCCCCGCCGATATGGGCCGGCTGTTGGCCGCGATTGAGCGCTGCGCCGCCCAAGGCAATGGACTGCTCATCGAAACCTTTGCCGGTGAGATCACCCGCGAAGAATGCCAGCAGATGATTACCATGCTGCGCAACAACCGCAAGGCCGTTCTGATCGAAGCTGGATTGCCAGAAGGAACCCCCCTGGCGCATAAATATGGTTGGGTGACGGACCCGTTGGATGGGCTGATGCACAACGTATCTGATGCGGCCATTGTATACCTGCCCGAAGGGAACTTTGCCCTTACAATATACGTATATGAATCTGAACAATTATTATGGGATTCGGCTCAGGCCCTGGTAGCACATCTGACGGCTGCGGCAGTTCGCTATTATACTTATCTATCTCATCCATAACTTCGGAAAAGACCGATGAGCGACCACGATCATCTCCTGCTCCAGCACGCCCGCGAAGGCGACATCGGCGCGGTGAAAAGCCTGCTTCAGGGTCATCAGCGCGCGCTGTATCGGGTCGCTTATTCGATCTTGATGGATGTTGATCTGGCCCGGCAGGCCGTTCAGGAAGCCTTATTGGCGGCCATTTACACGCCCGGCAAGCACCCGGCCAACGAGCCGTTTGAGATCTGGCTAAAGTCGCTGGTGGTGCGCGCCGCTCACCACCTGGCGCATCAGGGCCCGGCGGCGAAAGACCAGCCGGCGGCGAAAAACCAGCCGGCGGCGAAAAACCTGCCGGCGGCAGAGAACCAGCCAGCGAGCGAACTATGGAACGCCTACCGGCAGTTGAACGCCGATTATCAGATTCCCCTGGTGCTCCGCTACTTTCACGGCTACGAGGTTGAGCAAATCGCGCAGTTAATGCGGGTGGGACCGAACACGGCGCGCACCCGCCTGGCGAGCGCCCGCGAGCGGCTGATGGCGGCCTTGCACCTGAACAGCACAGACGGGTTACCTGCCGACGAAGCTGTTACCGCCGCCAGCATCGGCCACGACCAGGCCAGATTCTTACTCCAATCCGAAATAGACGGGCACCTCTCCGCGCAGGAATGGGTTCCGTTGCAGTCACACCTCGATCACTGCGAAGGCTGCCGCGCGTATCGCAAAAAACTTCAGGGCCTTCAGCGCGAACTTCAACACACCCTGCGCGCGCATCTCGAAGCGCCGGGCGACATGCCCACCCTCGACCCCGACAAACTGCTCGCCCGCCAGCGCGCCGGGATGCGCTCGCGCGCGCTGCTGCTCTCCATCGGGAAAACCCTGGGAACGATCCTCTCGCTGGCGGTGGGCCTGTTCCTGGCCTATGCCATCTTCATCCCTGGGCCTACCCCCAGTCTGCCCGGAACGCTGACAGCCGAGGCCGCGTTGGCCGCCGCCGCTACGCCCACGACCGCCCCAACCCCCACCCCACCGATTGTCGTACCCTTCCGCACGCCGGTGGTGTTTCAATCGAACCGCGACGGCAACGAGGAAATTTACCTGCTAGACCCCGACGGCCAAGCGATTAACTTTTCGCGCAGCCCCGCCGCCGACACCGCCCCTAGCTGGTCACCGGATGGCGAGTGGATTGCGTTCCTCTCGGACCGTTCCGGCAAAAATGAAATTTACCTGATTCACGTGTCGGGAACCCGCCTGATCCCCATCACCGCTGAACCGGGCGTCACCTGGCGAGCGCCCATCTCGTGGTCGCCAGACGGCTCACGCCTGGCGGTGACCGGGGCCTGGGATGAGGACGGGGGCCACACCTGGATCTATCTGATCAACCTGAAGCGCGGCAATGAAGTGGTGCGGCTGAGTTTTTCGCGCGATGCTTACCTGCCGCGCTGGTCTCCCAATGGCGAACAACTGGCTTACCAGATTCAGACGGAGACCGGCGGTCAGATTCGCGCCCGCCGGGTAGACCGCCAGGAATCGATCCTCATCAGCGATCCGGTGATGACCGATAACCTGATCTTTCGAGTGCCAGATAACAGCTTTGATTGGTCGCCCGCGGGTGCGGGGATCGTCTTTATCAGTGATGGGCCTTACCGTTTTACCAGAGCCGCGCAAACGCTGACGCCCCTGGCCGATACCGCCTGGCAGTTGCAAACCCGTTCCTTCTCGCCGGCGGCCGGCGCGGCTGGCGCAACCGCCCTGGCCTGGCAAGCCCCTCCAGGCGTACAGGTGTTTTCGGCCAGTTGGTCGCCGCAGAACCTGCTGGCATTTTTGCATGGCGGCGGCGCGCAATGCGGCTCAGAGGCTCCCTGGCAACTGGCCCTGATAAGCGCGCCAGAGGCCGGTGGAGCTTCCACCGGAGACCCTGCGCCGCCCGACCCTCTGAACATCCCCGGCGTGTGCGCCGCCGATGGGCTGACGGATGCCGCCTGGTCTGCGGATGGGCGCTGGCTGGTGATGGCGGCGGTTGCGGGCAATGATGCCAGTCCGGCGCTCTATGCCCTGGATGTGATTAAAACGCGGGTGGATCTGAGCCGCAGCCCCACGGCCCGGTTGCCGCTGGTACGTCTCACAGAACCGGGCGGGCGCGACACCCTGCCGCAAGTCCGTCCCCAATCGGCGCTGTTGGGGATCAACCCCACGCCTGTGCAGGTCAGCGCCCGGCCCGAACCACTGCCCCCGGCCTCGTTAGAGAGCGCCGCAGGAACCATTTTCTTTTCGGCCCCCTTGAACGGCAACAATGAAGTCTTTGCAGTCACGCCCGGCAGTGCCAACCCGGTCAATCTTACCCGTCATCTGGCGGATGACCGGCTGCTGGCCGTGCAGCAGGGGGAACCGGGGCGGATTGCCTTTTCTTCAGACCGCGACGGCCCGCTGGGCGGCCCCCGGCAGGTTTTTGTGATGGATGCCAACGGCGGCAACCCAGTACAGATCACCGGCGTGCCAACCGACCCGCGTCCTTACGTGACGCTCTCGTACGGGCAGTTCTCTTGGGCCTCAGACGGTACGCGCCTGGCTGTAGAGGCGGTCAACCAGAACGGCAAATACCTGGCGATCCTGCCGGCACAGCCCCAACCCGGCGAAGCTGAGAGCCGCTATTTTCAACTGCAAGGCGACCTGTACACCCGCCCGTTATGGATGGAAAACGATCAGAAGGTGTACCTGGCCGCCAGCCTGGGCGCGGCGATGGGCCTGATCATCGTGGATCCACAGGCAGACCCACTGGAAGCGGTTTACGGCCTGCGCCTGGAGTGGCCGGAACCCAACTGGGGGCGCATTAACGATATGGTGGCCGCGCCCAGCATTGGACGGCTGGCCTTTCTGGCAACGCGGCAACTGCCTGGCTCTGCGCAGGCCACCGTCGGCCTGTTTACCGGCGGCCTGCAGGGGGAAGATATTCGCCTGTTGACCACTTTCGACGTTCCCAACGAGCAGTATCGGGTTCTCAATGCAGAAATCGCCTGGCGGGCGGAGACTGAGCAGTTTGTGGTGCATATTGCCGCGCCGGTGGATCAAAAAATCAAGTCCACCTTTACCCTGGTAGATGCCGACAGTGGAAATCAGACTCCGCTGTGGCAAACTGAAGACTACGCACTGCATCAGGTCCTTTCGCCAGACGGCAAGTGGCTGCTGTACAGCACCGAGCGGGGCTTGTGGGCGCTGAACATTCCAGAAACCCTGGCGGCCAGAAGCGGCCCGGCGCGGGTGACCGAGGCATTTGTCTCTGGATTTGACTGGAGACCGTAGCTTCGTGGGGCACGCCAGAACCCGCTATAATTAGGGCATGGAACTGATCCGTCACAATGCTACCCGGCTGCACTACGACCTTCAACTGGAACTCAACCCAGAACGGCAGATAATCGCCGTCCGCGGCAGCCTTGTTTACCACGCGCCTGAAAACCAGACAGAACGTGCCCGTTTTTTTCTCCACCGCCAGTTCGAAATCGAAACGCTGGAGGGGCGGCGCGTTTACGGGTATCACTTCGAAAAAGCACCCGCGATCTCCCTGCCAGGTTTTCTGGCAGACGCGGCCATGCTGGATATTTATTTTGATCCGCCTCTGGCCGCCGGCGAAACGGCTCTCATTGAATTTTCGTATGGGGGTCAACTGACCGACCGGACCGCAAACCCGGCCAATGTTGTATCTCCCGATTGGACCGAACTGGGGCTTTATTTGCCCTGGTATCCATGCCTATACGATAAAACTATGCCGGCTCTAACGTTCAGCCTGGTCGTCACCGCCCCAGAGGGCATCACCGTTGCCAGTCAGGGAAGCGCGCTGGCACAGAACGGCAAATACTTTTTCAACTGGCCGTATCCCACCAATGATATCGTCGTGGCGGCAGGGCCGCACCTGCGCAGCTACAATTTTGAGAGCGAATCGAACCGCGTACTGCTGCACAGCGCAACATTTGGCGAGAAGGCCATTCACGCGCTGGGTGAAGACCTGTTGTGGGCCCTGGAACGCTTTGCCGGCTGGTTCGGGCCGGTGCGGCCTTCCGAATTCACCCTGATCGAGTCGCCCCGGTCGCAGGGTGGCGGGTACGCACGGCGGGGCCTGGCGGTGCTGGCGGGCCTATCCGAGCGCGAATACCTGGAACAGCGCGAGATGTACCTGCGCTATCTGGCGCATGAAGCCGCCCATGCCTGGTGGTGGAACACACCGTCCAATTCCTGGGAAGACTGGCTGAACGAAAGTTTCGCGGAATACAGCGCCCTGATGGCAATCCGCGAGCGGTTTGGGCAAGCGGCCTTCGACCGGTGGCTGGAACGCAAGCGCGAGCAGGCCAATGGGGCCCTACCTCTGTGGGAGTTTGACCGGGCCGATCAAAGCTCGGCTGAAAACCGGCAGCGGGTTGAAAATCAGTTATATCACCGGGGGCCGGTCTTACTGCACCACCTGGCCGGGCAGATTGGCAACCGCCGCTTCTTAGACCTGTGCCGGGCCATGCAGTGGAGCGGCGTAACCGAGACAACCCACTTCCTGGACCTGTTAGAAGAACTGGAAGGCAAGGCCGTGCGCAGCGGCATGGAGGCGGCGCTGAAACAGCATTAAGGATACCTCATGGCTCCAACCACCCCAATCTCAATGGAGACCCCTCAACCCCGCACCGATTTCAACTGGGGCGTCTACGCCGACGCTACGCTGGCTGGCCTCTCAATGCTCATCCCCATCCCCCTGCTGGATATGCTGTTTGAAGACTTTTTCCGGCGGCGCATGCCCGCCGCCGTGGCCCGCAGCCGGGGCGGGAGGTTATCGCCTGAAGTAATTACCTTCTTAAACCGCAGTGAGGAAGGCTGCGTAGAGGGCTGTCTGCTGCTGCCTTTCAAACTGCTCTACGAACTGCTCAAACGCCTGTCGAAGAAACTTCTGTATTTTCTCACCATCAAAGATGCCACCGACCGCGTCAGCTTTTACTGGCACCGCGCTTTTTTGATTGACTACGCCCTGCTGTGCGGCCATCTGGATAGCATTGAAAACGCGGCGCGGGCGCGCTGCGCCATGGAGGGCGTGCTGGCCAACACCGAAGTCAGCCCGTTGTGGCAGTTTGCCCGACAGCTTGTCGGCAACAGCCGCAATATTTTTCGCTCCCTGCGCCTGGCCCGCCGCGGAGAAACCGACCCTCAGATTGATCGAAAACGCCGGCAGTTAGCCGAACACTGGGGCGACTTTGCTGGCTACCTGCGCACCCTGGCGGCGCGCTACGATGAGGCGTTCGCCGGTCCCTGTTCCCCAGAAAAAATCCTGGCTGTCAACGAGGAACCCCATGATCGAAGAACTTAAGATTGGAAAATTTAGCCTGTCTCAGATCAACGCATTTCTTAAACATCCCCATCTGGCGCGCCTTGCCACGGCCGTACCGGTGCGCGATGACCCCAACTTCTTCCAGCCGCATAATGTACCGGTTTGGTACTGGTGGGATGGCACGGCTCTGTGGATTAGCGCATTTCAAAGCACGCGCAAGGTCAAAGAGGTGAAACGCAACCCCTATATCGCCGTCCTGGTGGACGTGGCGCAGGCGGTTGATGGCATCACCGCCGTACTGATGGAAGGCAAAAGCGAATGGATTGTGGAATCGTCCGTAGTGCAAGAGATGAGCCGCATCATCTACACCCACTACATGGGCGAGGAGGGCGTCAAAGCGGCCGCGCCGCAGTCGTGGATTGTAGACCCCGAAAACTCCATCATCCAATTGATTCCGAAGAAAATGTACGCCTGGTAAGGTACAGGATGAAAAAAACCAACCGGTTTGTGATCTGGGATTTTGACGGGACGCTGGCACAGCGCATAGGGGGCTGGTCGGGCGCACTGCTGGCCGTGCTGAAGAAAAAAGACCCTTCCACGACTGTCACCGTTGAACAGCTTCGCCCTTACCTGCAAGCCGGTTTCCCGTGGCACGCGCCCGAAATCGGCCACAGCGGTCTCTCACCCGCAGACTGGTGGGCAGAGATGCTGCCGGTTTTTGGGCGGGCCTTCCGCTCGGTGGGGGTTGAAGCCGCCGCGGCCAGAGACCTGGCCCGGCAGGTGCGCGCGGCCTACCTTGACCTGCGCGCCTGGCGCCGTTTTGACGACGCGACCTCCACCCTGCAAAGCCTCAGTCAGCAGGGCTGGCGGCACGTTTTGCTGTCGAACCACGTGCCAGAACTGCCCCGGCTTCTCGACCATCTGGAACTCAGCGCGCACTTTGCGGCAGTGTTCAACTCTGCCCAAACCGGATGGGAAAAGCCCAATGGTCACGCCTTCCGCCTGGCAGCCGATTGGATTCGGGCACAGGGGAAATCTGCCGCGCCGGTGCAGGTCTGGATGGTTGGCGACAGTCTCTCCAGCGATATTCGCGGCGCGCAAGAAGCCGGACTGCCGGCCATCCTGGTTCATGCCAGCGCGCCGGGCGTGCCGTGCAGTGAAACGCTGGCAGGGCTGCTTAAGATTCTCGTTTAAAACCCCTCTTGAGCGAGCGCGGCGCTGGCCCGCTCAAATTCAACCCGCAGGCGCGCGATCAACAGGGAAAAATCAACCACCTCTTGAGGGGTGAGCAGGGCAGACCCACCGCCGGGGGCGTTCTCTTGCAGCAGCCTGACCTTTTCTTCGATCAGGCGTGCCTGTTCAGCGAGGGCCACAGCGCCCAGGCTGGCGCCAGACGACTTGATGGAGTGCGCCAGGCGCTGAAGGGCATGCAGGTCGAGCACAGTCAGAGAATGTTCTAGCTGGTCAATTAAATCTGGCGTGTTCTGGCGGAACAGGGCGACCACTTCCGCCATTGCCTGGCGGCCATCTGGGCCGAGGAAGTTAATCACCGTGTCAATCATGCCGCGGTCAACGACAACCTCCTCCGCTGGAGCGGTTTTGGGCGGCTCCGCGGCTCTCAGGCTGGCCTCTGAGACGAAGGGCGCAGCGCGAGCAGTTCCCCCTTCCTGAAGCCCATCTGCCTGTCGCTTCTCCTGATAGCGTTGGAGAGCCTGTATTAGCTCTTCGGTACGCACCGGTTTGCTCAAATAATCGTCCATGCCGGCTTCCAGGCATAATTCGCGGTCGCCGCTCATCGCATTGGCCGTCATGGCGATAATGTAAGGCTGCTGCGTAGGGGGAAGCGTGCCGCGAATGGCCTGCGTGGTCTGCAAGCCATCCATCTTGGGCATCTGCACATCCATCAACACCAGGTCGTAGCGCCGGCGCTTCAAAATTTCCAGAACCTGAATCCCATCCTCCGCCAGGTCGGCCTCGCAGCCAATCTGTTTCAGCACCAACTGAATGACTTTCTGGTTGGTAGGATTATCTTCCGCGACCAAAATGCGCGAAGCCGGCCCCATCCACCGCTCTCCTGCGGCGGTAAAAGCGGGTGTTGCCTGGCTGGCGCGCTCCGTGCTTTGGGCGACGGCGGCGCTCTCACCATCTTCCAACAGATCTTCCCCAGCGGCGTCTAATTGCAGGCAGCGGGCCAGAGCCGCGTAAAAGCGGGCCGGGCGCACCGGTTTGTGCAGCCGCACCATACGTTCCAGCCGCCCGGTCAGGCCGGACTTTTGGGGTGCAGACAGCAGCACCAGAGGAACCCCCTGGTAGCGGTCCAGCAGTTTTTCCAGATTTTCCAGGCGGCGGTCCACCATTAAAATATCAATCTCGTCCCCAATGGGGCTCATTCGGGCGGCGCCCTCAAACAGCGATGCTCTCCGCGCGAGCCATTCGTTATCCTGCTGGATCGCCTCATCCACCGAGGTATTGGTGCGGACACGCATACCGGCCTTGCGGGCCAGATTTGCCAGAATGCGCAGGCTGGTTTTATTCTCGTCAACGATTAACAGCCGCTTCTGGGCCAGTGCTGGCGGTGGCTCCAAGGCCGGGGCCGCCGACTCCACCACTGGCGACCAAATCGTAAAGAAGAACGTGGACCCCTGCCCAACGGTGCTTTCAGCCCAAATACGCCCACCCATCATCTCCACCAGGCGGCGGCAGATTGCCAGTCCCAGGCCGCTGCCGCCGTACCGCCGCGTGATGGATGCATCTACCTGGCTGAAAGGCTGAAACAGGCTGTCCAGCCGATCCTGCGGGATGCCAATGCCCGTATCTTTGACAGCGAAATGAATTTCGATCCAGTTCTGGTCGGCTGGGGCCTGACTGCCTTCAAGGTTTACGATGCCCCCGCGCGTGACAGACAGCAGAACTTCACCCGCTTCGGTGAATTTGACCGCATTGTTGAGCAGATTCACCAATACCTGGCGCAGGCGCATGGCGTCGCCTTCGATCTGCCAGGGAACGCTGTCATCCACTTCGTACAACAGTTCCAGGTTCTTTTCCGCCGCGCGCACAGCCACCACATCCAGGCTTTCTTCGATGCAGGCGCGCAGTGCAAAAAGTTGGTGTTCCAGGGGGAGCTTGCCCGATTCAATGCGAGAATAGTCCAGAATATCATTGATAATGCCCAACAGCGCCTCGCTGCTGCTGCGGATAATGTCTAACCAGTCGCGTTGTTCTTCATTGAGGGGCGTTTCGAGGAGCAGGGAGCTCATGCCGATCACCGCATTCATGGGTGTGCGGATCTCGTGGCTCATGTTGGCTAAGAACTCGCTCTTGTAACGGCTGGCGGCTTCAGCGGCATCCCTGGCTTTACGCAGTTCCTCCTCCATCTGCTTGCGCTCGGTAATATCGCGCATCAACACCAACCATCCATTCTTCTTTGAGCCCGGGTCGAGTAGCGGCGAAATCGTCAGGTCGAGGATGGCAACCGGATCGCGGTTAATCACCATTTCCAACTGTTTTTGGTCCTCGATGCCGCCTTCGGGCGCGCCAAAGGAATCGGGCGGCATAGCGAACAGTTCATCCATCGGCTGGCCCAACAGGTCGCGGGCAGAGAGGCCCAACAGCCGCAGCGCCGCCGGGTTGGTATCTACGATCCGGCGCTTTTGGTCCAGCACCAGGATGCCGTCACTCATGCTTTCGATGAGGGTATCACGAGTGACGGGCAGGGTAAGCAGCAGATTGAGCCGGAACAACGACCAGGCGTATAACACTCCGGCCAGCGAGAAGCCAAACGGCGTCAGATCAACGCCTGGGAACGGGTTAATGCGCAGCAGATAAGCCAGGTTGGCCGCCCAGGGCAAAATAATGCCAATGACCAGCGCCACCACCTGACGTTTATAAGGCAGTGGGTAGCGCACCAGGGTCGTCACCAGCAAGATCACGGAACCGACAAAAATGAGGGTATAGCTGTAAACAGCAAACAGCCAGAACCAGGGGCCGTGTTCGTACAGGATCAGATTAGAGGCCGGCAGGGGCGTGATGCGCGCCCACAGCAGGCCGTGATAATCATTCGTCCATACCACTACAACCGTCAAAAGAGGGATAAGCCACACCAGCAGTGCAACCGCCGGGCGTTTTAAGATGCGCTCTCTGTGGCAGAACTGTAGAACAAACCAGATCCAGAACCCCGGCAGCGCAACCGTGCCAAAATAAGCCATCCTGGACCAGAACACTTTCCACTGTACATCGGTCAACAAGTATTCCAACGCACTGCAGCCAGCCCACCAGCCAGCGGCCAGCATCATGCGGGCAAAGGAACCTGCTCCTGGAGCTTCTCGGTTGCGCCACACAAAGACAGCCAGAGCAAGCGCGAGCAGGACCGTTGCGAACAGGAATACCGACCCAGGCAAAAGCGAACGATCAATGTTCATATATAGAGTCCAGCGGCTATCTATAGTCTATCGTTAAAGAGTTTTTGGCGCAATAAATCTAAACTATGGCCGGATGGCAACCAGCAGAAAATCAGCCGGCAGGAAGGCGGCCTGAGGGAAATCGGCCAGGGGAGCAGACGGGCCGCCCGGAAACTCTTCCAATCGTTCAATAAGCAGTCCGGCCTGCGCCACCGCTGTTACCACATCCCCCAGCGGCCAGGAGAATTCATATTTAATTTCACGAGCCTGCTCGCCGCCGCGAAAATGATACCAGCCGCTCACTTCCATTGGGCGGTGACGGCCAAAATAATCAGAGTCCACCACCAGCCGGTCGCCTTCATACCAGAGACAGCTCATCACCGGGTGGATTTCATAAAGGATCAGTCGCCCGCCCGGCTTCAGGCAGTCAAACACGATGCGGGCCCACTGCCAGATGTCTGGCAGCCACACCAGCGCCCCGCCGCCGGTGTAGACGTAATCAAACTCGCCAGACTGCACCCCGGCGGGCAGGTGGTAGATATCGGCAGCGCAAAAACACACATCCAGCCCGGCGGACTGGGCCTTCTGGCGGGCCAGGGCGACCTGCTCCTCACTGATATCCACCCCGGTAGCGCGAGCGCCCAGCACGGCCCATGAGAGGGTTTCCTCACCGGTCGAACACTGCAAGTGAAGTACCGTTTTACCGGCAAAGTGACCGGCAGCCTGCACCACCCGCTCGTGCAGGCTAGACCCTCCCTGGGCATAAAATTCCGCCGGTGGGAAGGTTTGGGCGCGCACCGCCGCGATTTCATTCCACGCCCGGCGGTTCTGCTGAGTATAGCGGTTGAGAGGGTCGCTCATATTGCTCCAGGTGAGGGCAACTACAGATTCAATGCTTTACGCGCCTGGGTACGCAGTTCTGAGAAGTCAAAAAGAATGACGGGTTCATCCTGTTCATCTTCCAGGTCGAGCAGGGTCAAGTCTGGGACGGCTGCCAATCGCTCCAACACAGCGCGGCTGAGAGAAGGCATAGTTTTCAGCGCCAGGCGCTCCAGCGCCAGCGCCGCCATCTGAGCGGGTTCATCGGCATACGAGAGCAAATCTTCGGCCAATTCCACATCTTCCAGGTCTTCATCCTCGTCCGTGGAGTCGTCTTCGTCCAGCGCATCCGCTTCATCCTCCACCCAGATATTCTCTTCGGCCAGTTGCAAAAGCCCTTCCAGGTCCCCGGTGCGTTCCAGAGCCAACACCCCGGCTTCCAGCATCAGATTATATTCCAGCTCCAACAGCGGGTCTTTCTGAGAAGCAAAAACCGGGTTACGCTCCTGAAAGCCGCTCATCTCGCGGTGCAGGCGGGTCATTAAAGCGCCCACCGCGGCCAGGTCTGAGAGAGCCTGCAAGAGGGTGATCCGCAGCAGCCAGGAAGACTCAGATTGGGCTTCAAGAAAATCCACTGCCTGCCGCGAGCCAGAACGCCCCAACGCTTCGATTGCAGCGTGGCGAACCTCCCTTTCGGGATCAGACAGGCATTCCAGCAAAATTTCGACGGCTCCTTCCGTCTCGCCGCCAGCCTGACGGTTGCGCCCTGCCAGCCACTCACCCAAAAGGGCGCAAGCATCGCGGCGCTCGCGCCAATTGCCGCCGGCAATGGCTTTTAGCAGCGTTGCGGGGTCTTGCGGCAAAGGCCCCAGGCTATCTTCCAAGTCGCGCCGCGCTTCGATGGCCTCGCGCAGGGTGGAGTCTAGCGCGAGCGCCCGCCGATAAGCCAGCAGGGCTTCGCACTCACGTTCCAGGTCTTCCAGCAGTACGCCGCGCAGATACCAGGCATAAGCCCAATCGGGCTTGAGCCACAGCGCCAGCATACACTCTACCAGTGCGCGTTCTTGCAGCTCGTTTTCACGCAGTTGGACGGCGTTGTCTAAATGTTGTTGGGGTGTGAGGATCTCAATTTCGGTAGAAGGCAGCACCGGAGGAGCCATGTCGCTCAGGGGCGCTTCGCCCTGCAAGCCGCCAAAGAGTGAGGTAAAGATACTTTCCGCTTCCAGCGGTTCTTCGCGCTCCTGGGCATCTGGCATAATCCTGCGGCGTTCTGGCCCCGGCTCTGCGGCGCCCAGACTGCGCAGAGCCTCTTCGATAGCCTCGCGGGCCGGGCCGCGCGCAGACGGCAGGGCTTCTTTTAAAACAGGCAGGGCACGGTCGTGACCCAACGCGCCTAAAATCTCGGCGGCGGCGGCCTGGCTGTCGGCGCTCTCTGGGTGGCGCACTGCGTCTAACAGATAGCGCCAGCCGCGCCCATCGTTAAGTTCAGCTAGAGCCTCGGCCGCTTCTAACCGCACCACACTACTGCGATGTTCCAGGCATTTCACCAGGCCGTCATAATCGCGCTCGGCGGCCATTTTCTGGATATTGGGTGATCCTAAAAAGAACATCGGATGAACCTTCTCTCTGTTTGTGACTGTGTAGTCATCACTTGCTTGCTTGTATTGTACCCATATTTTGGAAAATCCCTTCAATTCTATAGGGTTCGAGTCTTTCACCCACCCCGTCACAAGCTAATTATGACTCCTAATGTGACCCAAATTATGCATGTTTCACATAGCGCTTGCCTCCGCGCCTGCTATACTGCCAGAGACAATGCATTTTGTAACCACTCAGCGGGGGGTAATTGGTAATGTTTGGTTACTACCCGCAAAGTCTGGTGAACGTTCTTCAGAGGAGCAAATCGCAAGATGAAATCTGTATCTCCCCCTATTCTCACAGAACCCCTGCCGAGCATGGCAGAACTGAACCGCGAACTAGCCCCTTATCAGAAAGCGGACCTTCGGCACAGTTTAATTCAACTGGCAAATACCCTCATCCCCTACGCCCTGCTGTGGTATCTGATGTATCTGAGCCTATCGGTTTCTTATGCGCTAACCCTCTTGCTGGCCGTAGTAGCCGCCGGGTTCCTGGTGAGGATCTTTATCTTTTTCCACGACTGCGGGCATAACTCCTTCTTTCCCTCAGTGAAATTAAACAAACGAGTGGGTTTTTGGTTGGGACTGCTCGTGCTGACCCCCTCGGAACACTGGTGGCACTCGCACGCCTTACACCACGCCACCAGCGGCAACCTCGACAAGCGCGGTCACGGCGATATCAGCACCCTGACCCTCGAAGAATATCTGACCTCGAAGTGGCCCACAAGGTTCGGCTACCGGTTTTTCCGCCACCCACTGGTGATGTTTGGATTGGGACCACTGTTTATGTTTGTCCTGATGCACCGCCTGCCCCTACCACGCTACGGCAAAAAAGAAACCCTAAGCGTGATCTGGACGAATCTGGGAATCCTTGCCATTGGCGCGCTCCTGAGCCTGCTGATGGGGTTTAAGGCGTATATTCTGATTCACCTGCCGGTGATATGGTTATCTGGGGCGTCTGGGATCTGGCTGTTTTATATCCAACACCAGTTTGAGGATACCTATTGGGAACGCAATGAAGAATGGAATTACGTGGCCTCGGCCTTGTTAGGCGCTTCCTTTTACAAACTGCCGGGCATTTTGCAGTGGTTTAGCGGCAATATCGGCTATCACCATATCCACCACCTCAGTCCGCGCATTCCCAATTACAATCTCGACAAAGCCCACGAGTCTTCGGCGCTGATCCAAAAGTGGGCGCGGCGCATTGACCTGGGCGAAAGCCTGCGCGCGGTACGCCTGAAAGTTTGGAATGAACCGATCCGCAGGATGGTGGAATTGTCTCGGCGGCAAAGCAAAGAGCTTTCATAATAGTCGAGGCCTCGCCCCTTTTTTTTTCACCCGTTCTGTTATATAAATACGTGCAGAATATTATTTTGTAGAGCAGCGTCGACGGCTGTCGGCGCTGCGTTCAAAAGGGGCGGGACCTCTGCACAACCATCCAGATCAAATCATCCGATTTTTAGAAGTTCTTCCGATCGGGGCCGTGTTGACCGATACAGAAGGCATAATTGTTTACGCAACCAGCGCAGCACAGAAAATCTTAACGCGAGGTTCAAGAGTAGACTTTACAGGCGCTTCACTGCTGGCATGGGTGCACCCGCAGGATCGCACCCGCATGGCCGAACAAATCAAAATTGCATTGCAGTCTGAACAGCCTCCTGCTGGCGAGGAGTATCGGTTTTCATACCAGGACGAGGGAACCGAGAGCCAGTTTTGGCTAGAAATCCATTTCATGCCGTTGCGCGGCGAAAAAGACTGCATCCAACACCTGCTGGTAATTTTACGTAACGTGACCGAAGCGCGAACGGCAGAAATTTCACTCCAGCAAAATCTTGACCAACAGCAGTTCCTGAATCATCTTTTCCAACTGATCTACCAGCCCCATGATCTTAATGCGGCGCTGGAACAGGTGATCGGTCTGATCGGCGCTTACACCCATGCCAGCCACGTTTATCTGGCCGTCAGCAGCCGCGACGGGCGCTCAGCCGTCATCACCCAAGAATGGTTTGGCAAGGGCGTGAAGCCGCGCAGCGCCGACCTGCGCGCCATCTCATACAAGCGCATTCCTTTCTTGAAAATGATGGAAGCGCATGGGGTCGCCTGCCTCTCTGAGCGCCAGGGGATAACCCCAGAAGCCGCCAGACTGCTCAAATCCTGGAAAATTCACTCGCTGGCCGCCATACCGATTTATGACAAAAACCACCTGCACGGATTCATCGCTTATGACGATACAGAGCTGATCCGCGAATGGAGCATCGAAGAACAGGACCTGCTCCGCAACATTTCACGAGCGGTTTCCAGCGCGGTCGTCCGCCAGCAGCTCGATGAGGAAGAGCGCAGTCAGCGCCTGCTGGCCGAGGTGCTGCGCGACATTTCTTCGGTTGTGAACAGCACGTTGAGTTTTGAAGAAATGCTCGATTACCTGCTCATCAACCTGCAGCGCGTTCTACCTCACCAGGGTGCCAACTTTACTCTGCTGGACGAACACAATGTGTTAAGCGTAGCCAAAGCCAGGGGCTACCCCGCGCACGTGATGGAGCGCCTCTACAACCTGCACTTTCCATTAAGTAGCTGGAAAACCTTTCAACGGGTTGCGCGATCAAAAGACCCGATTCTCATCCCCGATACTTTCCGCGTGAAACCCTGGATTAAAACCGATGATGCCAGTTGGTTCCGGTCTTATATTGGCGCGGCGGTGCGCGCGCGCGGCAAGCTTTTGGGAATCTTGAATGTAGACAGCCCAATCCCCGGCTTTTTCACCCCAGAACATGCCGGCCGCGTCCAGGCATTTGCCAATCAGGCAGCGGTGGCGATTGAAAACGCCCGCCTGTATCAGGAAGCCCATCAGCGCGCCAACCAGATGACAACCTTATATGATATCGGTCTGATGCTGGCCCAGGGCTTAGAAATGAACGAGGTGCTTACCACGCTCTACAATCAATGCCGGAGCGTCTTGAGCAACGATGCCTTTTATGTGGCGATCTACGACGAGAGCACTCACACGGTAGAGCATCCCTTGTTTTATAAGGGAGAGCAACCCATTACCGTTCCAGCGCGCGACATCCGCGTTCAACCCGGCTTAAGCGGCATGGTCATCCAGCGGCGCAAAACCCTCTACGTCCCCGATTTGCTCGCCCCCGAGGCCGCCAATTATCCGGCCGTCCGCACCGCAGGACGGCCCACCCGTTCTTACGTGGGCGTACCGCTGATTACGCGCGATCAGGTGGTGGGAGTCATTTCGATGCAGAGCTATCAGCCGGGAGCCTACAACAGAGACGAGATCCGCCTGCTGGAGACCATCGCCAACCAGGCGGCCATTGCCATCGAAAATGCCCGCATCTTTAACCAGATGAAGCAAATGGCAATCATTGACCCGATGACCGGAGCATTCACCCGCTGGCATTTTTTCAATCAGGGACAAAACGAAATCGAGCGTTCACTGCGCTATGGACGGCCTCTAACCGCCCTGATGATGGATATTGATCAATTTAAGACCTTTAATGATACTTACGGCCACAACATTGGCGATCAGGTGATTCAGGAAGTGGCCCGGATGTGCCGGCAGGGACTGCGCGCCTCGGACTTGATTGGGCGCTACGGCGGCGATGAGTTTTGTATTATCCTGCCAGAAACCAGCCTGGCGCGCGCCCTGGTGACGGCGGAACGCATCCGCAGCCTGGTGGAGTCGATCGAGGTCAATATTCCAGGCACCCCATCCAAAGTGACTTTGAGCATTGGCGTAGCCGAATTAGGGCAAGACAGCGCCACCCTCGACCAACTGCTTATCTGCGCTGACCGGGCGCTGTACGCGGCCAAACAGGCCGGGCGCAACTGCGTCAAAATTTACCAACACCAGGTTACGCCTCAACTCTAAGACTCTTTCCCTGCCGGCGCGGCCCGCCAACAGACGCACGCTTTTAGCGATTATCGCGTTCCAGGCGTTCGAGCGCGTTACGGATCAGAGTCGCCCGACTGGCATACGGATTGCGGCGGCGCTCATATTCAATGAGACGATCCGCCAGATCACGATCCATGCGCGTGCGGCGCAGAAGCTGTTCATAATACTGCCCGGCCTGCCGGTTGGTGAGCATGCGCCGCAAGGGCGCCCAAATGCGCCACAGCCAGCCGGGCAGGCGCAGCGCCGGCCGTGCCTCACGGTACCCGCGCGAAGAATAACCCCGTCCCACCGCAAACGGCGTGCCGGCCGCCGAGACCGGCGCGCGCTGCCCAATGAACGCGCCCAGGAGCGCCGCCGCCAGGATACCGCCCAGCAGCAGCGGATTGGCCGGCAGCAGCCGGAGCAGAATCAGCAGGCCGGCATCCAGAACAGCAACCAGAGCGGCGTGCAGCATGACCAGATAGCTCAACTGCCGCGCGATGGCATAGCCCCCGGCCAACGCCCCCAGCGGCGCGCCTGCCAGAATGATCAGAGCCCGGAGGGTTGGGTCAAAAACCTGGCCGAAGACATAGCGCACCCCAATAAACACGCCCGCCGCCCAGGCCAGGCCGATAAAAATGGTCCGCCAGGAAAGATCCGTAAACCTCATTTACATTTCTCCAGTGACGCAGTCAGAGCAGGCAGCAGAGGACATCCCGCTCACCCGCGAGAATCCAAACTTATCTTTCATCCATCATTCTATGGCCGGAGCGCGCGGCGTATACTGCTGCCAGTGGAGAACTTCCTCCAGGCTCTTTTTTTCTTTGGTGGGAATTTCAGCCGGAACCCCTATCGGAACCAGGGTAAATAACCGCCGGTTTTCCGGAATCCCCAACACCTGTTTAAGAAGCGCTTCGTTGCGCAGGGTATAACCCTCGATCCAGCAGGCCCCATAGCCCAGCGCAAAACTTGCCAGCAGCATATTCTGCACGGCGGCGGCTCCATCTTCGATCCACCAACGCGATTCGGGGTCCATCACCACTGCAATATAGGCCCCGGCTTTTTCAGACCAATGGTCGGCTGGGATTCGCAGCCTGGACATGATAGCAGGGTCGGTAATAATGATAAACTCCCAGGGCTGGCGGTTATTGCCAGAGGCAGCCAACCGCCCGGCATTGACGATTTGCACCAGGTCTTCACAACTCACCGGCGCTCCGGTGAATTTGCGCACCGATCGACGCTTCTGTATGGCTTCCATGACTTCCATCGCAGTGGACTCCTTTCACAACCCTGAACAGTCTTCCCCGGTGAGATGCGGGCGGGCACGAAGCTCTTTCTTGCCCCTATCTCAACCCAAATATACAGGTAGAGCGACCTTAATTGTAACAGGAAGCGGGCGAATGGTAATTACGGCTGGCTTCCCTTTGACTTCGTGCTACAATACCATCCACGATGACAGG
Organism: Anaerolineaceae bacterium; assembly: GCA_034434155.1. Taxonomy (GTDB): domain Bacteria; phylum Chloroflexota; class Anaerolineae; order Anaerolineales; family Anaerolineaceae; genus DSYU01. The sequence continues at coordinate 12,893 of DAOUAC010000165.1, read as the reverse complement.
AGAAATGGTATGCCGGCTGAACTTCATATTCGTATTCATCCTAACGCTCAAGACCCCGGAAGCATTGTTGAGCAGTTCCCTTTTGAACCTGGTCAACAGGCGATCTTTCAAAGCATGGAATTAATCATCATTGACCTGGGAGACGCTAACGATACCAATTATGTGCAAGACTGGTATCTGAACGCCCACGACGGCGTTGCTTCCTTTTTTGTTGCCGGAGATGATCTTTCTGAGGATGAGCCCAGTTCTGGAGAGGATGAAGCCTGATGGCCCTTCACTTTGACAGCGCCCATGGCGGCCGCTGGGGGGTTCGTGGCAGTTTATCATTCCTGGATGACTATGTTCTCTGGCCCGCGTAGCTCTGCGCGCGGCCGCCTGTACGGGCGGATGGAGCGGGCCTGGTACCTTCTGGCCTTGCCGCTGCTGGCGTTTATCTTGCTGCCGCTGGTGGCTCTGGTACTGCGCGTCCCTATGGATCGGCTGTTTGCCATCTTGCTCCAACGCGAAGTTCTGCTCGCCATGCGCCTCAGCCTGCTCACCTCGCTGGCATCTGTTGGCTTAACCATCCTGGCCGGCACGCCCGTGGCGTATCTGCTGGCACAACCGGGGTTTCGCCTGCGCCAGGTGATAGATACCCTGGTAGACCTGCCTACCGTCTTGCCGCCGGCAGTGGCTGGCCTGGCTTTGCTGATGGCCCTGGGCCGCCGGGGGTTATTGGGAGCCTGGCTGGCCGACCTGGGGATCAGCATTCCGTTCACCCCAACAGCAGTGATTCTGGCGCAGGCTTTTGTGGCCGGGCCTTTCTACGTCAAATCGGCGGCTATAGGGTTTGCGACCATCGGGCAAGATTTAAAACAGGCCGCCGCCCTCGATGGAGCCGGATCCTGGCAGATTTTCCGCTACCTCGTACTGCCGCTCTCGTGGCTGTCAATTATCACCGGCTGCGCCATGGCTTGGGCGCGCGCGTTGGGCGAATTTGGGGCCACCATCATCTTTGCGGGTAACTTCCCAGGGCGCACGCAGACCATGCCGCTGGCGATCTACCTCGGCTTTGAAGCCAACCTCGAAAGCGCCCTGGCCCTTTCTTTTATCCTCGTTTTGCTCTCCTTTGTGGTCCTCATCACCGTCAAGGTTCTGTTAAATCGTAACCTGCCGCAAGAACCCATTGATTTTTAGAACAATTGTGCTATAATATAAATAAGAAAAGTCACCCAATTGGGTTTTTTTAACCATCGGGATGGCAAAACAACAGTCTGCACTGGAAAGACGAGGGGTATCCTATCGCAGTTGCCGTTATACAATCGATTGCCTTTGTCCTTTGACGATTTGCAGAGACTAGAAACTTTAGGATGATGATATGGATACACAAATGATTTTGACCGAGCAGCCCCCTGGCAGTCTCTATACTCTCGACTTCGACGACGACAAGATTGCCCTGATCCGCCGGACGATTGCGCGCGGGTGTACTGAAGACGAACTGGCTTTGTTTATCGAACAGTGCAAACGCACCGGGTTAGACCCGTTTGCGCGCCAGATCTATTCGGTGCGGCGCAAGCAGTGGAACTCAGTGTCGCGCTCCTATGAAGAAACGCAGATCATCCAGGTGTCTATTGACGGCTTCCGGCTGATTGCCGACCGCACCCACAAATACGCCGGTCAGGTGGGGCCGTGGTGGTGCGGGCCAGACGGCGAGTGGAAAGAGGTCTGGTTGAGCGATCAGCCCCCCTCCGCCGCCCGCGTAGGCGTGATGCGCCACGACTTTCACCAGCCGCTCTTCGCCGTAGCCCTGTACCGCAGCTACGTGCAGACCAACGCCAACGGCGAGCCCATCAGCCGCTGGCGAACCGATCCCGCCGGGATGCTCGCCAAGTGCGCCGAGGCGCTGGCGCTGCGCCGGGCCTTCCCCCACGAGCTTTCCGGCCTCTACACCACCGAGGAAATGGACCAGGCCGACAATCCGCCGAATGTTACCCCTATTTTGCCCGGTGGCGATCAGGCCGACCAGCAGATGGAAACGACGCCTGCGAAACGCAATGGCAAGAACCACAGTGCCCGCCCCTACAGCCCGGATGAACTGCGCGCCAATTTTGCCAGGGCCGTCACCGCGATTGAAGCGCGTGGGTTGGTCCTCGGCCCAGATGATTACGCCATCACCCAAAACGCGCTGGAGAGTCTGCTTGAAAGCCCCCGCGACCTGGAACGCTACCTGGAATACGTCACCGGAACCCCCTACCTGGATGCGATGAGCGAGACGCAGGTAGTGGCTCTGCTCCGGCTGTTGAAACCCACCGCTGTTGACGGCGTCTGGACGCCCTGCGCCGAGGCCCTCTCGGAAGCCGCCGCCGTCATCATCCGGCTGGATGCCGATAACGAGGCGGAAACCACGCCCGAGGAATGAAATTCGTGTGTCCGCCGCAACCGGCGCGACTCACTTAAATTGCAGGCTGTGCCCTCACCGGCACAGCCTGTATGCTTTTTACTATACTCAGCCTGCCAGAACGCGCGTCAGAATTGGCCGAAGAGTTGGTATAATCGGCGTATGAAAACGACCTTTAACCGGAGAGAGTTTATCAGGTATTCTCTGTTAGGTTTGGGCAGCCTGGCTTTTCGCCCGTTCTTTGGGGCCGGGGAAGACTCAGAAGGCGTGAACCTGGCGCGGATCGGCACGAAATCGGTCAGCGTTTACAGCCGCCCCTCGGATAAAAGCACCATCCTTTACCAGCGCACCCGCGATGAACTGGTAAACCTGTATTACGAAGTGGTTTCCGACGAAGGGCCGGCCTGGAACCCGATCTGGTACCGGGTATGGCGCGGGTACATCCACAGCGCCCACCTCCAACTGGTTAAGATCAAACTGAACCCGGTCGCAACGTACATCCCGCCCAAGACCGGCCAACTGGCCGAAGTAACCGTACCGTTCACCCAGCCCATGCGCTACCTTTCTTATAACAAAACCTGGGAACCGGTCCACCGCCTGTATTACGAATCAACCCATTGGATTATGGCGGTCGAAGATGGGCCCGATGGCACGCCCTGGTACCGCATCCACGACGAATTGAGCGAAGTCGAGTACCATGCGCCCGCCCCCCATTTCCGCATGATCCCCAAAGAGGAATTCGCCCCCATCTCGCCAGAAGTGGACCCCTGGAAAAAGCGCATCGAAGTATCTATCGCCCGTCAGGAACTGGTCGCTTATGAGGGCGATAAGGCTGTGTTTAAAGCAAAGGTATCTACTGGCGTACCAGATCACCGTGATGTTCCCGGTCAGATCAAGACCGACACCCCCAAAGGCGAGTTCCACGTCTATTCGAAGATGCCTTCCAAGCATATGGGCGACGGCACGTTTTCCGCCGACCTCGACGCCTACGAACTGCCGGGCGTTCCCTGGACGACCTTCTTTGCCCAGCATGGCGTCGCCCTGCATGGTACATTCTGGCACACCAACTTTGGCGTCCCGATGAGTCACGGCTGTGTGAACCTGCGCACCGAAGACGCCAAATGGTTGTTCCGCTGGACGACGCCCGTCTGTGATGAAAAGACCTGGGAAGCGCGTGGCTACGGCACGCTGGTGATCGTTTCTTAAACGAACTGCATAAAAACTTGGTTGCCCAACATCCGCCCGCGCCGCGTCAGGCGCAGATGCCGGTCGCCAGTCGGGCCGTCATACTCCAGCAGGCCCAATTGGATCAGCTTTTGGATTTCTTTGCCAAATACTTCTTCCAACGGCTCTCCGAAACGCTGTTCGAAGGCGCGCTCTGCCACGCCCTCAAGCGTCAACCGCAGCCCCACCATCATGGTCTCTTGCATGGCAGTGCGCCGGTCTACCGGGATGGTCCGGCGAGTAGCCGGGCCTGCCGGAAACGCCGCTTCTGCCTTCTGCCGATCAGCGGGGGCCAGACAGCGCTCGATATACGGCCGGATGCCCCCCACGTTGGCCGTACGCGCGCCGCCCGCGTAGCCATGCGCTCCCGCTCCAAAGCCCAGGTAGGGCAGGTTGCGCCAGTATTGCAAGTTATGGCGGCAGGAAAACAGATCTCCTTTGGGGCCTCTGCGCGCAAAGTTCGAGATTTCATACTGGCAAAACCCGGCCTGTTCCAACCGATCCTGAGTGTACTCGTACATATCTGCCGCCAGGTCTTCATCAGGCACAGGAACCAGGCCGCGGCGGTAGCGTTTTTCCAGCGGGGTTCCGGGTTCAATCGTCAGGCAGTAGAGCGAAAGATGTTCCGGCCCCAGGTCAATGGCCCGCTCAACGGTAGCACGCCAGCGCTCCAGCGATTGTTCGGGCAGGCCAAAGATCAGGTCCAGGCTGAGGTTCTCAAAACCGGCCTGCCGCGCCCATTGAACGGCTTTGACCACATCCAAGAAATCATGTTGGCGTTCCAGCAGGCGCAGATCGTCAGGATGGGCCGACTGCATGCCAAAACTCAGCCGATTGACCCCCAGCCGGCGCAGTCCGCGCAGATATTCGGGGTTGACAGTTCCGGGGTTGGCTTCGATGGTGATCTCCGCATCGGGCCGCACGTTAAAACAGGTGCGCAGCGCGCTCAAAATTGCCCCGAACACCTCCAGCGGCAGCAGCGAGGGCGTGCCGCCGCCAAAGAAGATCGTATGCGCTGGCAGCGGCGTTCCATAGACGTGGGCAGCCGCCGCCGCAACGCTTTCAATTTCTCGACAAATTGCCCTGCCGTACTCAGGAATCCATTTTTCCTGCCCCGCAAACGTGTTAAAATCGCAGTAGCTACAGCGATGGCGGCAAAATGGCACGTGCAAATAAAGACTATGATCCTCCATATTGCTCGGAAGGATAACACAGGCGCAGCCGCCCGTCAACGCAGCCTGGGCGCGTCCGAAAACCCTCGGACGGTTGACGGCCCTCAAAAACCTGTGTTACAATGCCCCCACCGGGGCGCCCCCGGTATTTCTTTAAGGAAACTATGAGTCCTGAGACTTTACCTAACACCACCAAAATATGCCCAACCTGCGGAACCCGGCTAAACATCAACGCGGCGCGCTGTTCGGTATGCGGCAGCACTTTCGCTCCCAGCACAGCCGTGGCCTCCAGCAAGCCGGTGCAGGGACCGCGCATTCCTGAAGTGACCCTCAGCCTGCCGGTGATCTTCGGTTTGGCCCTCTTGTTGATTGTGATCGGCGCCGGATCGGTGTTTGCCTATTTCCAGACGACCAGCCGCCCGGTAGAAGGCGCATCCCTCCCCGCTGCCAGCACCAGCACCCCAACCATCACAGTAACGCCCACCATCACTCAAACTCCCAGCCCCACCGCCACCGAAACGCCCCAGCCTACTGCGACGGAACTCCCCCCCATTGAATACCAGGTCGCCGCCAACGATACCTGCGGCTCCATTGCGTATGTCTATGGGGTCAGCGTCAATTCCATCATCCAGCTTAACAAGCTCTCCGCCGAATGTGTTCTCTCCGTCGGCCAGACCTTAAAGATCCCTCAGCCCACGCCTACGCCATCGCCGCAGCCCACCAACACGCTTAACCCCACTGAACAGGCCATGCAAGACTGCCAGCAGGTGGAATACATCGTCAAAGAAAATGACACGTTGGGGAAAATCGCGGCCAACTACGCCGTCAGCCCCGAGTCGATCCAAAAGTACAGCGGCATGACCAGCGATATTGTCATGCTCGGCCAAAAACTGGTCATCCCCCTGTGTGAGCAGTCCTTAGAGGCCCCGACTGCCACACCCATTCCACCTTACCCGGCGCCCAACCTGCTCCTGCCTGCCGATGGGGCCTTCTTCAAAGCTGGTGATGTCGTCACCTTGCAGTGGGCCGCGGTTGGTGACCTGCGCCAGAACGAGGCTTACGCCGTCACCGTCATAGACGCTACCGACGGCGACCAGCGCAAGCTGGTCAGCTACGTGACCGACACCAAGTTTATCGTCCCCGATGAATTCAAGCCCGCCGGCACTGACCCACACATTTTCTATTGGACGGTGCTGCCCGTCCGCCAGACCGGGACGAATAAAGACACCGGCGCGCCGGAATGGTCCCCCGCCGGCGAACCCAGCCAACAGCGCGCCTTTAGTTGGGTCGGCGGCCCTGCCGCTACGCCCGCGCCCTAACGGATTATTAAGCGAACCGGCGATGCTGGCTCCAGCATCGCCGGTTTGTTCTTTCTAAAAAGCGATCTACTGCGTTTGCCTGTGTTCGGCTTCCAGGAACTTCACCGCCTGCATGGCGGCGGCGGCTCCCATACCAGCCGAGGTGATTACCTGGCGGAAGTGCGGGTCAGCGGCCTCACCGGCGGCATACACGCCCGGAACACTCGTCTCCATTAGCATGTTGGTCTTGATGTAGCCCCCCTCATCCATCTCCAACTGATCCCGGAACATCTGCGTATTGGGCGTATGGCCGATGAAAATAAACAGGCCGTCTGTGGGATGCTCCCATTCTTCTGAGGTCAGCACGTTTTTCAGGCGAACGGCCTTCACTGCATCTTTGCCGATCACCTCAGTTACCACAGTGTTCCAAATAAACTTAATCTTGGGGTTGCTCATCGCCCGCGACTGTAAAATCGCCCCGGCGCGCAGTGTATCGCGGCGGTGGACGACCGTCACACTGCGGGCATAGCGGGTCAGGAAGATACCCTCTTCCATGGCGCTGTCGCCGCCGCCCACCACCACCACATCCTTATCGCGGAAGAACCACCCATCGCAGGTAGCGCACCATGAGACGCCCTTGCCCGTCAGTTCGGCCTCGCCAGGGATGTTCAATTTGTTGGGGCTGGCCCCGGTAGCAATAATCAGGCTTTCGGCCAGGTATTCACGGCTATAGGTTGTCACCTTAAAGGGGCGCTGGCTCAGATCAACAGCGGTGGCGGTATCGAACTCAATGCGCGCGCCAAACTTTTCGGCCTGCTTCTGGAACAACTCGCCCAACTGACTGCCGCCCACCCCATCGGGGAAACCAGGATAATTCTCAATGGTGTACGTCAGGGCGGCCTGACCGCCCAACTCCATCCCCGTCAGCACCAACGGGTGCATTTCTGCCCGCGCCGCATACAGCGCCGCCGACAGGCCCGCCGGGCCAGAACCCAGGATTAAAACGCTGACCGGCTGTCCATCGCCGGGCAGATTGGTCATCGAGTCGCCGCTGGTTAATCCTGATAAGTTAAAATCCATCCTTCGCTCCTTAATGTCCTTCTACGATGATACCTCATCCGATAAGTTCATCTCAGATCAGCACAGCCCTGCGCCTGCCAACCGAGAAACAGGTTATGCAATCATCCAGCTCTATTCTACAATGATTCGATGCGCCGCCCCGAAAAAGGTTACATGGATGTTCTTATTGCACTACCGCCGCATCGCCGATTTCCAGAGCGCGATCTATCACAGCAAACCCTTCCTGCAGTTCTTCAGGGGTGATGATCAGGGGTGGGATCACCAGGATGGTATGCCAGTGGGTATAGACAAAGACGCCGTGATCCAGCAAATACTTACGGATGGCGGCCATCTCGGCGCTGGAGCTATTATAGGGGGCCAGAGGTTCGCGCGTCTTGCGGTTGCGCACCAGTTCAATCACCCCAAACAGGCCTATCGAGCGCACTTCGCCCACCGAGGGGTGGCGCTCCACCAGCTCTGCCAGCATATCGCCCAGCACTTCGCCGGTGCGGGCGGCGCGCTCTACCAGCCCATCCTGGCGCATGACCTCGATATTGGCAATGGCCGCCGCCAGTGAGATCGGATGCCCGTTATACGTCAACCCACCCTGATAGGCGCGCTCGTTAAACGCCGCCGCGATCTCGGGCCGCATGGCGACGGCCCCCAGCGGCGCATACCCAGACGTAAGCCCCTTCGCCATGGTGATGATATCTGGCTTCACCCCCCAGTGATCAACCGCGAACCACCGGCCCGTACGCCCGAACCCGCTCATCACCTCATCACAGATCATCACAATCCCATAACGGTCGCAGAGCGCGCGCACGCCCTGCAAATACCCCGCCGGTGGGATAATGACGCCATTCGTTCCGGTAACAGTTTCGAGCAAAATGGCCGCAATGGTTTCGGGCCCTTCGTATTGGATTATCTCTTCCAGATGATTGAGGTAATCGCGCGTGAACTCTTCTTCGGTAATGTCGGGTTGGGTGCGGTGGAAGGTGGAACGATAGCGGTAAGGATCGAGGAAATGAACGAACCCAGGGGCCACGTATGGCTCCCAGGCAACCCGGCGCGGGTCGCCGGTAGCCGCCAACGCGCCGTAGGTCGCTCCGTGATAAGAGCGGTAGCGCGCCAGAATCTTATGCCGGCCGGTATACCCGCGCGCCAGCTTGATGGCGTTTTCGTTGGCGTCGGCCCCGCCCAGAGTGTATAGAAAGCGCGTCAACCCTTCTGGCACGATCTCTGCCAGCAGCTTGCCCAACAACGCGCGCGGTTTCGTCGCCATGCCAGGGCCGGCGAAGGGCAGTTCGCGCGCCTGCGCTACCATGGCCTCGATCACGCGCTCATCGCCATGCCCAATATTGACGCACATGACCATCGAATTCAGGTCGAGGTAGCGCTTGTCATTCACATCCCAAAAATACACGCCCTTCGCGCGCTTAACAGGGATCGGGTTTACGTGCGCCTGGGCCGACCAGGTCCAAAAATTATGCTCCAGTGAGAGCGGCAAAATGTCCGAGTCTGTGATGTGGATCATAATCCTCCCATTTTACCTGGTGAGATATTTCAAAGGATTCTGCGCTTTCCGATGTTTCAAAACGATCTTATCACGATCTATCCTTGCGAGGGTGGGTTTAAACAGCCCCTCTCTTTTCCGTTCCCCCAATTAATTGCCATTATGTTATATTTAATCGGCAAGACCGAAATCGCATCCATGGGAGAAGTCCTCAATGCAAAAACACCCTGATTTAACCTTAAGGCGCATCCAACTTTTCGCGGAGCGCCGGCTTCCGGCGCTTCTCTACACCGACAAGGCCCCCGTTCGCCTGTCTGTGTTCAGCGCCCCCGGTCGCATCCCTTACGCCGAAGCCATGCAGGGAACCTATGTTCCCGCTAACGTGGGCGAAAAATTCGGCCCGCTGTGGTCTACGCACTGGTTCCGCGTTGAGATTGAAATTCCGCAAGAATGGGCTGGTAAAGAGGTGCATTTCTTATGGGATTCATGCTCTGAGGCCCAGGTGTGGGAAGATGGCAAGCCCATGCAGGGGTTGACCGGATCGGGCAGCAGTTGGACCAACGAAATCATCCGCGGCGAATATGTGCTGACTCGCAAAGCGCGCGGCGGCGAGACGCGTACCCTCTACGTTGAAATCGCCATCAACAGCCTGTTCGGCATCCACAACGACCCCATTTTCCTCGCCTTCGTAGGGATGCTCCGCCAGGCTGAGATCGCCGTATTCAACCGCGACGCCTGGAACCTGCTGTGGGATTTCCGCGTCATCGGCGAAATGGCCCAGGAACTTGGCGCTAACCACCCGCGCGGCGCTCAGGCCATGTTCACCGCCAACCAGATGATTAACACCATCCACCTGGATGACCCCGCCACCTGGCAGCAGGCGCGCAAACTGGCGCAAGAGTTCTTCGACCAGAAAACCGGCGAAGGTCAGCTTAACCTGTCGGCCATCGGCCACGCCCACATCGACACGGCCTGGCTGTGGCCCCTGGCCGAGACGCGCCGCAAGTGCATCCGCACCTTCTCCACCGCCGTGCGCTACATGGATGAATACCCCCACTATAAGTTCGCCTGCTCGCAGGCCCAACAATATGAGTGGATCAAAGAAATGAGCCCCGATCTGTGGGAGCGCATCAAACAGAAGGTCAAAGAAGGCCGCTTCATCCCGGCGGGCGGTTCGTGGGTAGAACCAGACTGCAACCTCCCCTCTGGCGAATCGCTGGTGCGCCAGTTCCTGTACGGCCAGCGCTTCTTCCAGAAAGAGTTCGGCATCACCTGCCGCGAGTTTTGGGAGCCAGACGTTTTTGGCTATTCGGCGGCTCTGCCCCAAATTCTGCGCCAGGTGGGCATGAAGTACTTCCTGACCATTAAGCTCTCTTGGAACCAGTTCAACAAGCTCTCCAGCCATACTTTCTGGTGGGAAGGGCTGGATGGCAGCCGCGTACTCACCCACTTCCCACCCGCCGATACGTATAACTCGATGGCGAACGTCAAGGAAGTGCTGTACAGCCAGAAAAACTATAAAGACCTCGACCGCTCACGCGAGGCTTACCTGCTGTTTGGCTACGGCGATGGCGGCGGCGGCCCCACCCTGGGCATGTTAGAGCAGGTCGCCCGCATGGAAAACGTTGACGGCCTGCCGCGCGTGGAGATGCGCTCGCCAGGTGAGTTCTTTGAACGCCTGGAGAAAGACATTCAAGATCCGACGGTGTGGGTCGGTGAGCTGTATTTCGAACTGCACCGCGGGACCTATACCACTCAGGCCCGGAATAAGCTTTACAACCGCCGCAGCGAGTTCCTGCTGCACGAAGCCGAATTCCTCTCGGCAGTGGCTCACGCCCTTAAGGGCTACGCTTACCCAACCGCCGAGTTAGACCGCATCTGGAAGATGGTGCTGACCAACCAGTTCCACGATATCATCCCCGGCTCTTCCATCCGCATGGTTTACGAAGATTCCGACGTCCACTATCAGGACGTAATGACGACGGCGGCCAGCCTGCGCGACCAGGCGGCTGTATCCCTGCTGGGGACTCCCGCCGCCCAGGCCACTCAGGTGTGCGCCCTCAACACGGTGGGCGTTGACCGCAGTGAAGTGGTGGTCTTGCCCGCCGGGGCCGCCGGAGCGCAAACCACTGCCGATGGCAAACCGTTGGGCGTGGCCTCGGTTCCGGCCTACGGCTACAGCATCTTCACCCCTGCCCAAAGCGTGGCCCAGCGCGTCACCGTCACTGCCGGGGCCGATGTGGTGCTGGAAAATGATTACGTCCGGGCCGTCTTTAAGCGCAGCGGCACGCTGATCAGTTTATTCGACAAGCGCGTCGGGCGCGAAGCGATTGAGCCGGGCCAGGAAGCCAACGCTTTTGTACTGTTCGATGACGACCCCAACGCCTGGGACGCCTGGGATGTGGACATCTTCCATCTGGAGAAACGCTATCCGGTTCCCGGCGCTGAATCGTGCCGCGTGGTAGAACAGGGCCCCCTGCGCGCCTCCATCGCATTTGAATGGAAAGTTTCGCCCGCCTGTACCGTCCGCCAGACCGTGTCGCTCACGGCCATCTCACCGCGCCTCGATTTCGACACCCAAGTGGATTGGCAAGAGAGCCACAAGTTCCTGAAGGTCGAGTTCCCGCTCAATGTGCGCGCCTTACAGGCCACTTATGAAATCCAGTTCGGCCATTTGCAGCGCCCCACTCACTTTAATACCAGTTGGGACATGGCCCGCTTTGAGGTTGTAGCGCATAAGTGGGCCGACCTCTCGGAGCCAGATTTTGGCGTCGCGCTGCTGAACGACTGCAAATATGGTCATGCCGTCCATGGCAACGTGATGCGCCTGTCACTGCTGCGCGCGCCCGATTCTCCCGACCCGCTCGCCGACCGCGGCCAGCACAGCTTCCGCTATGCGCTCCTGCCCCATGCCGGCAGTGTCCAGGCCTCTGGCGTCATTGAAGAGGGCTACCGCTTCAACGTCCCCCTGCAAATCTTCCCCACTGCGGCACAGCCCGGACAGCACTCCTTCTTCAATGTCTCAAACCCAGCGATCATCATTGACACGATTAAGAAAGCTGAAGACACTGGAGATATTGTGGTGCGCATGTATGAAGCCCGTGGAACGCACGGCCAGGCCACGCTGAAGACCAGCCTGCCGGTGCGCGCGGCGGTCACCTGCAACCTGCTGGAAGAAGAGGGCGACAAAGTCGAATGGAACGAAGGTGGAACCACCTTCTCCTTCAAGCCGTTTGAAATCATCACCCTCAAGCTGAAGCTCTAAGCACCCAAACATTTTTTGGCGCGTGGAGAGTGGGCGGCGAAACGCCATTCTCCACGCGCTGGTCTGCGCCAACTCATTTGCGATTGTAAAATTCCACGCTCCAATGCTATTCACGGTAATCATCGGCATTCCACCACTGCTGTAACGTTCCCGCCTCGCCGCCCGGCAAACTTACAACTCCGTTCTTGTCCCCTCGATCTTACCCACAATTCCAGATCCAAAACAGGTAGGGATTTACCACAAGCGCGATACAATACCAGCAGAGGTGGTGAACCAGGCCGCCGTCTGGAATCACCCACCATGCCATTTCAGATACAACAGCGAGGATGCCATGAACGTCTTAATCCTGGGTGGAACCGGGCTGATCAGCACCGCCATTACCCGCGAACTGCTGGCTAGCGGCGTTAACGTTACGCACTATAACCGCGGGCTGCGCGAAGAACGTTTTTCGGGCAGCGTACAGCACATTGTCGGCGACCGCCGCGATTTCGCCACATTCGAGGCGCAGATAGCTCAGTCTGGCCCCTTTGACTGCGTGATTGACATGATCTGCTTTAAACCAGAAGAAGCTCACAGCGACGTGCGCGCTTTCCGCGGGCGCACCAATCACTTCATCTTTTGCAGTACGGTGGATGTCTATAATAGACCCGCCGACCGCTATCCCTACACGGAAAGCGAAGGCCGCATCCGAGCCCTGAGCGAATACGCGCAGAATAAAGTCCTGGCGGAAGACGTGTTTTTCGAGGCCCATCAGCGCGGCGACTTCCCGGTAACCATTCTGCGCCCGGCCCATACCTACGGCGAGGGTGGGACCCTCATTCACTCGCTGGGTTGGTCAACCACCTATCTCGACCGGGTGCGCAAGGGCAAGCCCATCATCGTTCACGGCGACGGCTCTTCGCTGTGGTCGTCCTGTCACATTGACGATGCCGCCCATGCCTTTGTTCATGCCATTTGCAACCCGGCGGCTTACGGCAGGGCTTAT
>DAOUAC010000164.1:0-18175 GCA_034434155.1 Anaerolineaceae bacterium | reverse complement strand
GATGCCGGCGATCTCCGTGGTTGGTTTGCCATCTTCGCCCAGAACCGGCACCTTCTTCCTGGCACGCTGATCGTAAAAGGTGATCGCCTTATCCCAGCGCATGATGTGCGGTTCGCTGAGCAGGTCGAACGACCAGCGGAACAGGAACAAGTCGTTGGCGGCTTCGATCACGTCGTAACCCTCCAGGTAGGGGACTGTCCCTTGCCCGGGAGCCTGGCGGCGCTTGACGCGGTTCATATCCAGAGGTTGTCGCAGTCGCCACAGGATCTGCTCACTTGATGGATCGAGCGTGGGTGGATCGTGTGTTGGCATGGATTGGGTCATGTGTTCCTCCGTGTGAATAGTTGAAAATTTTGGATGCGTGTATAGGCTTACCAGCCCGGATTCGGCGAACTTTTCCGTCTCGGTGAGACGGACCGCCTCGATGTGCTTGCAGCGCAAGCCAAAACGCTGGCAGCGGCCGCTGAAATCCGGGCAGGTGCAGGTCCAGGCGTCGCCATTCAGCGAGACGGTGTAATGGCTGCTCTTACTGGCGACCGTCCAGGTGTAGTCCATCAGGACCATCACCTGCATATCGCCGCTCTGCAGGGCAGCCTGCGCCCGGGCCGTGCGTTCGTGTTGGAGTTGGTTCTCCAGGATCGGGGGTGCGGTATTCATCGTGTGCGCATTTCGCTCCTTTCGTGTCAAAAGACAAACGTATGGGGATTGGTTTCCAACGTTGGTTGGGAAAGCCATAACCGGCTACCCAACCGACGATTGCTTCCCTGAGTTCCTCACTTCAGGGCACGTCAGGGCAGCAAACCTCGACCGCCGATCGCAACTGAGCGCGTGCAGCTGCCGAAATTTGCTGCTCTGAGTCTGTGAACGGCTGCCCGGCCGGCGCGAAACCAGCCGGGCAACCGTAAAGATCGGTATTTTTGCATCTTATGAGCCTGGCCTTTGCGGACGACTTTAAGGAAACGTAGTTTCCCCAGCGCTTCTCACGACCCGCCCCCGGACTAAGGGGCAGCGGCCACCGCCTGCCAGGACAGAACGTTTACGCAAAGAGGCTGTTTGTAAAGGTGCAGGCTGCTCTTCGAGCTGCAAGGCTCGTTAAGCAGCAAGGCCGGCGCACAACCCTCCTGGGGGAAGCACACCGGCCTACGTATAGGGCAGTCAAGCTGCCCAGCACAGAATTATTCAGTTGTTCTGAGATATTCCCCAAAGGATAATTTTGATAATTGCTAATTGCCGCCAGTATAGAACGGCTATTCAGCCAGACGGATTACCTTTTCGATCCATTGCGCTGGCTCATGATGCGCCGAGCGATCACTTCGGTGGTGCCGCGCGGAGCGCGCAGCTCGTTCGGATCCAGGTTCTCCGGGACCGGCAGCTCTGCGCCGCGGGCATCTTTCAAGAAATCCGCCAGACTCTCTTCGTAATCCCGGCTCTGGATAAAACCGTGTACCCGCACTTTGTAGCCCTTCTCGATCACCACCGGCGCACCCAGGTTGCCCTTCAGTACGCGGATGGTAACGAAATCGGCCGCGTCCTGGACATCGTTAAGCGATTTGGAAGGCAGGTCCGGGTCGCGATAGCAGGCGATGCGGAAGAGCAGATCGTCGGCGTACCTCCAGGTTTTGACGACAATACCTTCGAGAACGACATCGTTGATCATGGCAGCCTCCTGAAAAGTGGTTAAACAAAAAGGCCGGGACGCATCTCCAGCAGGAGCGTCCCGGCCAACGTGTGAGAAACTGAATTATTCGGTTATGTTCATTAGTTTACACTATTTTACGAATTTGTCAACCCTATTCGCGTTGTTTGTTAATTCCTTCCCAGAAATGGGGTTGCTCAAAATTGTCATCTCCTTGCCTAGATCAAAAAATATAGTATAATTCTATGGTTGAGCAATCATTCAACTTTATTTGATATGAACGAACCATTTACGAAAAATTACCTAAATGAAGATACCGCTGAGCAGCTTGCCACCTTGTTCGGTGCTCTATCCGATCCTACTCGCCTCCGAATCATTTCCGCTTTAATGGATGGAGAGATGAATGTAGGTGATCTGGTAGCACACATCGGGCTGACCAAGTCGGCAGTATCCCACCAGTTGCGCGGGCTGCGCGATAAACGTCTGATACGGACCCGTAAGCAGGGGCGCAGCGTCTACGTTTGCATCGACGATGAGCACATCATCGAGCTTCTCCAGCGCGGGCTGGATCATGTATTGCACAGTTGATATGAACCACCAGTTACGACAGATCATCCTGGCCTTGCTCGTCATCTTCCTGCTTGGAAGCATGGCAGGACACTTGTTTATTACCTCGACGGACACAGCCCACACCGCAACGGAATCTTCCTGCCCTATTCACAACGGCATGCTTCACGCCGATAAACCACAGCACTTGTCTTCTCAACCTACCATCTCGATCGAAGCTACACAAGTTTGCGTTTGCGCCCTGCAGTTAAGCGCAAAAATCCCCCACCCACCCACCATCTAAAACCAGCCGCGCGAGCATTTGTTCGGGAGGCATGCTCGAGCACTACGCAAAGCGATTTTCTGAGCTTTGCGCGTAGATTGTTGTTTGATTTTTGAAAAGGATTTATTTGCATGGAAAAAACAATCGAACTTGAAATCCCCCTCCTTCTTCCGGGCATTGAAGACGAGAGGGACGAGTGCCTCACCAGGCTGGAAACTTCCCTCCAGAACCGCAAGGGCATCCTGCGCGCCCATTTGGAGCGCGACAAGTCGCCTGTGGATCTTTGCCTGCACTATGACCCCAACCAGCTGACCCTGCCCGAAGTCAAACGCATCGCTGAACGAGCTGGAGCGCAGATCGCCAACCGCTTCCACCACGCGACCATCCCCATCGAAGGCATGGACTGCTCCGATTGCAGCATGGCGATTGAGCACAGCGTTGGACGGATGGAGGGAGTCTTGTCAGCCTCAGTCAATTATGCTGCCGGGAAGATGTGGGTGGAGTACGACAAACGCGCAGTAAACCGCGCCGTCATCGAAAAGCGAGTGCAGGCGATGGGCTATGAGATTCCCACTGAAGGGCTGCGCTCCTGGTACAAAGAAAACCGTGAGCTGCTGTTCAGCATCGTTTCCGGACTGCTCTTGCTTACTGGCTGGCTTGGCGGGCAATTTCTGGATTTCCCGGCGCTGCTCAGCACCGTTCTTTACCTAACTGCCTATCTGTTCGGCGGCTGGGATATCGCCCGCCACGCCTGGCATGCCCTGCGAGAGCGCCACTTCGACACCGACCTGTTGATGGTCATGGCGGCTATCGGGGCGGCAATTCTGGGTGAATTTGCCGAAGGCGCGCTGCTGCTGTTCCTGTTCAGCCTGGGTCACGCGCTGGAAGAGCGCGCTCTGGATCGCGCCCGCGCTGCCGTGAAAGCCCTGACCGAGCTGGCGCCCAAGACCGCCCTCGTCCGCCGGGATGGCAAAGAACAGGAGCTTCCAGTCGAGGCGCTCCGGCTTGAGGATGAGGTGATCGTACGCCCTGGCGTGCGCATCCCGATGGATGGCGTCATTCTGGACGGCCGTTCCGGCGTGGACCAGTCTCCGGTGACCGGCGAGTCTTTGCCGGTGGATAAAGTACCCGGCGATGCGGTCTTTGCTGGCACGGTCAACGGCGAAGGCGCTTTGGAAGTCAAAGTTACCCGCCTGGCGAAAGACTCCACCCTAGCCCGGGTGATGAGGATGGTCGAGGAAGCCCAGGCGCAGAAATCGCCCACCCAACAGACGGTGGAAAAGTTTGAGCGCGTTTTTGTCCCCGCTGTGCTGATCCTCACCGCGTTGGTCATCATCCTTCCCCCGCTGTTTGGATTTCCCTTCCGAGAATCGTTCCTGCGCGCTATGACCTTGCTCGTGGCAGCCTCGCCATGCGCCCTGGCGCTTGGCACCCCTTCCGCTATCTTAGCCGGAGTAGCGCAGGCGGCCCGCAACGGGGTGCTGGTCAAGGGCGGGGCGCACCTGGAAAACCTTGGCCGGCTCAAAGCCATCGCCTTCGATAAAACCGGCACGGTCACGCACGGCCGGCCAGAGGTGACAGATATCGTCCCTCTGAGTGAGTTGAGTAAAGCAGAATTGCTCTCGCTCGCTGCTGGAGCGGAATCGCGTTCAGCGCATCCCCTGGCCCAGGCGGTCGTGCGCGCAGCCCAGACTCAGGGCGCGCCTCTCTCAGTAGTGGACGAAGTCGAGGCGTTTACGGGCCGCGGCCTGCGCGCTGTCTCGAACGGCAAAACTATCTGGATCGGCAATCAGAAATTGATGGACGAAGCCGGCGCAATGTTTTCCGGTGAATCCCTGGAAATAGGCGAGGCGCTTCAGCAGGCAGGTAAGACGCTGATGTGGATCGCTGAAGGTCAAACTTTGTTGGGTTTGATCGCCCTGGCGGATACTCTACGCAGCGAAGCTGCGCAGGCGATGAAGGCGCTCAATCAAGCAGGAGTAGAGCATACGATTATGCTGACCGGCGACAATGCACGCGCCGCCTCCGCCATCGCCGCCGAGATCGGGCTGACCGAATTCCGCGCTGATTTAATGCCGGAGGACAAGCTGACCGTTATCCGCGAGCTGGTGCAGCAATACGGTCAGGTAGCCATGATCGGCGATGGGGTAAACGACGCCCCGGCGCTTGCCAATGCCACTGTGGGCATTGCGATGGGCGGCGCTGGCACCGACGTGGCGCTTGAGACCGCCGACGTGGCTTTGATGGGCGATGACCTGTCCAGGCTGCCTTTTGCGGTGGGGTTGGGGCGCGCCACGCGTGCGATCATCGTGCAAAATTTGGTCATTTCGCTTGGCGTAATTGCGCTGCTGATCATCACATCGCTAACGGGCATTGTCAGTATCGGTATTGCCATCCTCTTCCACGAAGGCAGCACGTTGGTTGTGGTCGCCAATGCACTGCGGCTGTTGGGATACAAGCAAAACTAAAAATAAGGAGACACTTCGTGAAACGCTTGTTGCTTTTGACCCTTTTAGTACTCATGCTCAGCGCTTGTTCGCCAGCGAACGAGGCGCTGAATGTGCAGGATGCCTGGGCGCGCCAGGCCTTGCAAGGACAAAATGGCGCAGTATATTTCGTTATCCAGAACGATACACGCGCCGACGATGCCTTGATCGGCGCCAGCACCGATGCAGCCGCCAGCGCCGAAGCGCACATGTCGATGATGGACAGCAGCGGGGTGATGTCCATGCGCATGCAGGATGCCGTGCAGGTTCCCGCCGGGGAGAGTGTCGTTTTCAAGCCAGGAGATTTGCACGTCATGCTCATCGATTTGAACCGAGATTTACAGATCAACGATACTTTCACCCTCACCCTGCGTTTTGAAAAAGCGGGGGAGATCACACTTCAGGTTGAAGTACAGGAGCCCTAAGCATGCCTCGCAGAAAAAAGACTTTACCAATCCCAGTCCTGCTTACCATTGGTGGGGGTCTGCTGCTGATCACTGCCGCATTTATGATGGCGCTTCAGAATACGCCTGCTCCTGCAGCGCCAGCGGCTTCGTCGAATGAGCATGAGGAAGATACCTATCCAGAAATCCCGCGTGCTACGCTGGATGAAGCCAAAGCGGCTGTGGATGCTGGGTCAGCTATCCTTGTAGATGTGCGCGATGCCGGTTCGTTCGCCGAAAGCCACATCCCCGGCGCGTTATCTATCCCCCTGTCTGAGCTGGAGCAGCGACTGGGAGAATTGGACCGCTCCCAATGGATCATCACCTACTGTACCTGACCTGCAGAAGAATCGAGCGCCCGTGCGGCGCGCATCCTGCTGGATAACGGCTTCGAGAAAATTACCCCTATTCTGGGCGGATTCAGGGCCTGGCAGCAGGCAGCCTATCCGGTCGAACCATAAGTGATTTGGAGAGTAAAATGTCTGACAAAACTCGTAAATTCTGGATACTTGTAGGCATCCTGATGCTAGCCTTGCTTTTAGCTGCCTGCCAGGCGAAAACTATTGGGCAGCAAGCCAGCACCGACAATGGCAGCTACACGGTTGTTTCGGTTCAAGAATTGCAGGAACTGCTCGAAGACAAGGATTTCACGTTGATCAACGTGCACACGCCCTGGCAGGGGGATATTCCCCAGACCGACCAGCGCCTGGCGTATGACCAGATCGAGCAAAGCCTGGCGCAGTTGCCGGCGGAAAAAGACACAAAAATTGTGGTGTACTGCCTGACATCCGGTATGGCGAAGATCGCGGTCAATTCTTTGCTCGGAATGGGGTACACCGACATCTGGATGTTGGATGGCGGCACGACCGCCTGGGAGGAAGAAGGGTTTTCCTTAGAGAAATAATCGACCCGTCAGCGAATTTGTAACAGGCCAGAGAGCAGGGAGATACCATTTTCCTGCTCTCTGGCTTGACAGGTATCTATTCTTGATTTATCATATCATTAATTGATGATATGATAATACGAGGTTGAAGATATGTTGATTAATGCCCAAACTCAAGCCATCGATCTGCAAGCCAAGCTCTTCCGCGGCTTCGGCGATCCTTCTCGCCTGGCCATCCTGGAAGCGCTGCGCAACGGACCGCTCACCGTAGGCGAGATCGTCAAGGAAACCGGCCTTTCCCAGTCCAACGCCTCCAATCACCTGGCCTGTTTGCGTGAATGCGGCCTTGTCGTCTCCGAGCAAAACTGGCGTTACGTTACTTATCATTTGAGCGATGACCGGGTAGGCGAGCTGCTGGAACTGGCCGAATCCCTGTTGTCGGACGTAGCCAGGGGTGTTTATGAATGCACCCGATATAACCTCCCGCGAGGCGAGCGCCAAGAGGATTCTGGAGAAGGTCAATGAATACCAAACAACTTGAAATCCGCGTCGCTAACCTGGACTGCGAACACGATGCCGCCGCCATCGAACGCGGGCTGGCTGGGTTCACCGGCCTAGCTGAATTGAAGATTTATCCCAAGTCAGCCAAAGTGGCCTTGTCCTTTGACCCGGCTCAGACCAATCCTGACGCGCTCAAGGAGAAGCTCGAGAGTCTGGGTTTCCCGCCCCAGATGGGCATGAAAATAGCCGAACAGCCCAAGCCATGGAAGAACCCCAAAGTGCTGACTTCAGCGGCGTCTGGCGTGCTACTGCTGATCGGCTGGATCATCGGGTTGGTAGGTGTTCCGGAAATCGTCTCGACAGTAATCTATATCGCGGCCATTCTGATTGGTGGCTACTATTTTGGCCGTGAGGCCATCGAGGAACTCATCTTCGAGCGCAAAATCGGCATCGAGCTGCTGATGAGCATCGCAGCGGTAGTGGCCGCCGCATTGGGCGAGCCAGCCGAGGGCGCTATGCTCGTATTTCTATACTCGATCAGTGAGGCTGCCGAAGGCTACACGGAAGAAAAAACCCGAGCCGCCATCAAAGCCTTGATGGATCTGGCTCCGAAAGTCGCCCTGGTGCGCCGGGATGGGATTGAGCGAGAAATCCCGGTGGAGGAGCTACTCGTCGGGGATGTCTTCATTGTCAAACCTGGCCAGGCGATGGCCACCGATGGTGAAGTGTTGGTCGGAGCTTCCAGCGTCAACCAGGCCCCAGTGACAGGCGAGAGTGTGCCAGTAGAGAAACTGCCCGGCGATCCGGTCTTCGCCGGCAGTATTAACGGCGAGGGCGCCTTGGAAGTGCGCGCCACCAAGACCTTTGCGGATAACACGATCAGCCGCATCATCCACATGGTCGAGGAAGCCCAGGAAAAGAAAGGCAAGAGCCAGCGGTTCATCGAGCGTTTTGGAGCGCGCTATAGCCCGATCGTCTTGTTGATCGGGTTTCTGATCGCTGTGATCCCTCCGTTGGCCTTTGGCGCCGAATGGACCACCTGGATTACCCGCGCCACAGTATTTATCGTTGCGGCCGCCCCATGCGCCCTGGTCATCTCCATCCCGATTACCTTGGTGGCTACGCTGGGAACGGGAGCGCGCCAAGGTGTATTGATCAAGGGCGGTGTGTATATTGAAGAGTTGGCCAAGGTGAAGGTGGTGGCGATGGACAAGACCGGCACACTGACCCGCGGCGAGCCGGAAGTGACCGACGTCGTCCTCCTTCGCCAGGATCCCGATCAAATAATAACCTCTCAGCATGAGCTGCTGACTTTGGCGGCGGGCATCGAGCGGCGCAGCGGCCACCCGCTTGCGCAGGCCATCGTCCGCGATGTGGAGTCGCAAGGGGTTCTCCCTGCTGAGCTGGCCGACTTCCGCTCGCTGACCGGTTCCGGCGCTTCCGCCCGTATGGACGGGCGCACGGTCTACGTTGGCAGCCCGGATCTGTTCCACTCGCAGTTGGGCGTCTCGCTGGAGCATGCCTGGGACAAAATCAACTATCTTCAGAGCGAGGGGAAGACGGTAGTGGTGCTGGGCGACGAGCAGGCGCCGTGGGGGCTGATCGCCATCCGCGACAACATTCGTCCCAATGCCCGCGATGCGATTGCAGCCATACACGCTGTTGGTGTCGACAAGATTGTTATGTTGACCGGCGACAACCAGCGTACAGCGAAGGCTATAGCTGGAGAATTAGGCATCGATGAGATCTATGCCGATCTGAAGCCAGGGGATAAAGCCGTCAAAGTGAGCGAGCTATCTGAACGCTACGGGCACGTGGCTATGGTGGGTGACGGCGTGAACGATGCCCCGGCCTTGGCCGAAGCCACGGTAGGCGTGGCGATGGGCGCGGCCGGGACGGACGTGGCCTTGGAGACAGCAGACGTAGCGCTCATGGCTGACAATCTTGAAAAGCTGGCCTACGCCTTGAGTTTGGCAAAGCGCAATCAGTCGGTAGTGAACCAGAATCTAGCCCTTTCCGCCATCGTGATCGGCGCGCTAGTTATCGGGGCGCTGACCGGGTACTTCACACTACCCGCCGTCGTGCTGGCTCACGAGATCAGCGAGTTTGTGGTCATCGGTAGCGGCCTGCGTATGTTGCGGGCATAGTTACACGATTCGCTGATCGGTTCTACACAACTTTCTCACATGTTGTTGGTAGGCTAATGTCATGGATGTCCTCACTGTCGGAGGTCGGGCTTGGTTGATAAGATTTTACTGATAGAAGACGAAACAAAGATCGCTCGCACTGTGAGGCTGTACCTAGAACAAGATGGCTACCATGTGGTCACGATCCAGGACGGCGCGCAGGCCATGCCAGCCTTCCGTCATGAACGACCCGACCTGATCATCCTGGATTTATTGCTCCCCCACGTAGATGGGTGGGAGATCTGCCGCCAGATCCGCCGTGAGTCGGGCACACCGATCATCATGCTCACTGCCCGTAGCGAGGAGATGGATCGTCTGCTCGGCCTGGAATTAGGCAGCGACGACTACATCACCAAGCCGTTCAGCCCGCGTGAAGTCGTGGCCCGAGTCAAAGCAGTTCTACGGCGCAGCCGCGGTCTGATGCAGCCGCCGCAAATCGTGCGCGCCGGCGAACTGGAAGTGGACCTGGAGCAGCACACGGCTACCCTCAATGGTCAATCATTGGAGCTCACTCCGAATGAATTCGATTTGCTTGCAGCAATGACCCGCCATCCGGGGCAGGTCTTCACCCGTTTACAGCTCCTGGAAGCTGTGCAGGGGGTGTCGTACGAGGGCTATGAACGCTCGATCGACCAGCATATCAAGAACCTGCGCGCCAAGCTGGGAGATAATGCCCGCAACCCGCGCTACATTCTGACCGTCTTTGGCGTTGGATATAAGTTTGCGGCGGAAGGAAAAGGATATGCGTAGTCTATGGCTGCGCCTGATGGGCGCCTTCGTGCTCGTGATCGCCATTGGTGGGGCAATCGACGGTTTCCTGGTCAGCCGCGCTACCCGATCCCAGTTCAACCAGTACGTATCCCAGAACGGGTTGGCCTGGGCGCAGCGTCTGGCCCCGGCGCTAGTGGATTATTACGATCGCAACCAGAGCTGGGATGGTGTCGAAAGGATTATCAACAACCCCTGGCAGGGGATGATGATGGGGACAGAGTCCGGCATGGGAGGCTGGGAAGAAGACAGTTGGATGATGGGCGATAATCGCTCAGGTATGATGGATGGGCGGCTGCCGGGGACACAATCCGGGGGGATGATGGACATGGATTCGATGATGGGTTGGAGCGACATGTGGCAGATGATGGACGTACGTCTGATGCTGGCTGACGCCCGGAGCCGTGTGGTGGCTGACACCCTGAACGCCGCCCTGGGTTCTTCCCTGTCAGCTCAGGATCTCTCTGCGGGTATGCCCCTCCTTCTCCGCAACCAGTTTATCGGGACACTATTGCCGGTTTCTACCACGGCAGCTCCAGCCTCCGCGAGCGGTGCTTTTTTGCGCCAGTTAAACGCCTCCACTTGGCTCTCCAGCCTGACAGCTGCGTTTCTGGCCTTGTTGCTCGGATCGGTGCTCTTCCGTCAGATCATTGCACCCGTGCGCGCCGTGACCCGCGGGGCTCAGCGCATCGCGGCGGGAGATTTAAACCAACGGATCGATGTGAAATCCAACGATGAGATCGGCCAGCTCGCCCAATCCTATAACCAGATGGCCGACGCACTGGCTCATGATCGCCAACTGCGCCAGAACATGGTAGCCGACATCGCCCACGAACTACGCACCCCGCTCAGCGTCATCCAGGGCAACCTGGAAGCCATGCTGGATGGCGTGCTGCCGGCCAGTCCCGAAGAGATCGCCTCGTTACGCGATGAAACAGCCCTGCTGGCGCGCCTGGTCTCGGACCTGCGCCTGCTTTCTCTGGCTGAAGCCGGGCAGTTGAAGCTGGAAAAAGTGGAGACCGACCCGGGCGAGCTGGCGCAGCGGGTCATCGCCTCTTTGCGCCCACAGGCAGAGTCAATCCAGGTGGAGCTTAGTAGCGGAATCGACGATAATTTGCCCAAGCTTGCGCTAGATGCCGACCGAACAAGCCAAGTGCTGCACAATCTACTCGGAAACGCTTTGCGCCATACACCCTCTGGCGGCAAGGTTACGTTACGTGTAAGTGTCGAGGGACAGGCCGGCGGGCGGCAGGTGAAAGTTGAAGTCACTGACACAGGCAGCGGGATTGCCTCGGAAGATTTACCGTACGTTTTCGACCGCTTCTACCGGGCAGATAAATCCCGCAATCGGACAAGTGGCGGGTCGGGGATCGGCCTGGCGATCGTTAAACAGCTCGTCGAAGCGCATGGGGGCCAGGTATGGGCGGAAAGCCCGGTCTTTCGCAACCCAGATGGTGGCGGTATTGGCACCCGTTTCTTGGTATTATTGCCAGCCCCGAAACCCTTATAACCTGCTTACCGGTTCTACACAACTTCTATACATCCTCCCGATAGACTAGATAACAGAAGGATGAAATTCAAGAAACTGGACACAAACAGGAGGATGTACCATGCGTAAAACATTTATTTGGATCGTTGTCGTCGTGGCTGCGTTCGCACTCGGCGTTGGGGCAGCGACAGGAGCCAGCTCGCTATTGCGAGTTTCTGCCGCGCCAGCGGATAGCTCCCAGATCTTACCGGCCGCATCGATCCGTTTGGAATCACCTGAAGTTCAACCCGATTCAATCGAAGTCATCCAACCTGTCCAGGTTGCCCAAGTAGATCCCACTCCCCAACTGACTCTATCCGCTCGCCCGGGCGCAGGCTGGTATGCCGGTTGTGGATGGTACGGCGGCAACTGGTCGAGCTCGGCCGGACAGGGTTGGAATTGGCAGGGAATGGGTGGCTATCGCTCGGGCATGATGGGCGGATGGGGTGACCGCGGCATGGGTCGGGGAATGATGGGAGGCTGGTTCCAGCCCCAGCCCGGATCAGATACGGAGCGAATCATCATTCAGGATGTCGTGGAGGCTGCCATGGCATATCTTGCCAGCTATGGGTCAGGCCTGGAAGTCGCTGAAGTGATGGAATTCAGCCAGAATTTCTATTTGGTCATTCGAGAAGCGGATACCGGCCGCGGGGCATTCGAGTTGCTGGTAGATCCTTATTTAGGAGCCGTATCTCCCGAGATTGGTCCCAACATGATGTGGAACCTCAAGTATGGCCACATGGGCGGCGGTACGGGTGACAGCGCTCTAACCATAGAGGAAGCCCGCCAGCTTGCCCAGCAGGCGCTGGACGCTAACTTGTCCGGTGCAACGATCGAGGGCGAAGGAATGGCGTTCTACGGTTACTACACCTTCGATTACGAGATGAATGGCCAGGTTGCCGGGATGCTGAGCGTCAACGGCCTGACTGGCGACGTCTGGCCGCACACCTGGCATGGGGATTTCATCAGCGAAGAGGAGTTCTAGAAATGAGCAATTTTTGGAAGTATTTGCTGGTTGGTTTACTCATCTTCGCCCTGGTCTTTGCGATTGCGCTGCCGTTTTTTGGCGGCAGGTGGGCGCCTTACGGGATGGGGCCCTGGATGATGGGTCCGGGGATGATGCATGGATACAACGGTTTTGGAGGTTTCGGCATATTCGGCGGTCTGATGATGTTTGGGATGATCCTGGTTCCGCTGCTTCTGATTGGTGCAGTCATCGCTGGCGTTGCAGCTCTAGTACGAGGCATGGGCAGTTCATCAACACGAACCGGGGCGCGCCCGTGTTCCCATTGCGGCAGGTACATCCAGGCGGATTGGGTTGTCTGCCCGTATTGCGGTCAGAAACCCTGAACGAGAAACTTATCATCGTAGCCTAACGGTGACAATAATCCCGTTAGGCTCGATGAATTTAGCAGAGATTAGATAATTTTTCAGATTGAGTTGATGCATTTGGCCATTAGCGAGAAAAAGCCCGAATTTCAGCATACCCGCTCTCTGTCACCACCACATCCGGCACCACACTGGGAAACAAGCGGTCCAAATTCGCCGACACCAGCACCAGCACCGTGTCTTCCCCGGCATCCACCGAAATCCCCGTCACAACCGCATTTACTCCATACTGACTCAAGTATCCATTGTTCATGCTGGCAAAAGCTTGGGCATTGGCCCAGGTACGGCTGGTAGGCTGTAGATCCCCCGTCTCCTCGAACACTCGCTGGCTGATCTCTGAGGCGGCAGCTAGGGCGGCGGCATCGGCTGCCTTGGCGATCTCTGCTCGAGCGTAATAATAGCGGCCCAGCTCGATTCCCAACGCCATGATCGGGATCAGGATGAACCCAAAGAAAACCGTCCAGAAGGTCAACGAGTAAGCGCGCTTATCTTGTAGCAGCTTGAGCTCCATCACCATCCCTCCTGCCGGAACGTCGCCTCCGCCGAAACCGGAAAGCTGCCTGGCAATCCAGGAACCAGGTTGCCCAGGAAGCTGGGGATTGTGCCCGAAACCCGCACGCTCAGAATACTGCCGGCCACCCCGCCTGGGGAAAGGATGGCGACGCTGGGTTCTTTGACGATCGGATCGCTATCGATCGCGCTGCTGGCCGCGCTGGCCGCATAGCAAGCGCCGCACTGCTGCGCCACACTGCCCATGCGCGCTCCATGACGGGCGGCAGCCTGCACAGCCTGCTGACCGTACACCACCATGCCCAGGTTGACCGTCGCCAGCATGACCAGGATGGCGATCGGGAAAGTGATGGCAGCTTCCAATGTCTCAATCGCACGTTTAGAGAATAGAAATCGCATCTTCGACCTCCTGCAAATCAAAAGGTGCTGGCAAGGGAAGAAACATAAACCTGCCCTTGCCAGCAGTTTGTTCATAACCGTCCAGCGACATCCTGGACCACCTGGGCGATGCGAGCGCCCAGAAGCTGATAGGCTCCATAAGCAACCAGCACGACCACGGCGATAATCACGGCTACTTCCGATGTTTCAATGGCTGCTCGATCCCGTAAGAAACGCATGGCTTGTTCTCCTCCTTTCTTTAGAATTTTTCATCTTGGATAGTTGACCATCCAAAGCCAGGCGACCATCCCCAGGGCAATCGCCACTGTATATGGAATGGTTTTCCGCCTGGGAATCAACCCAACTAGCCCCTGGATGCCTCCCACCAGAACAATCGGAATGAACAGCAACCCGTTCGAGAAGAACAGCACCAGGGTAATGATGATCTTGGCGTCTGCACCGCCGGAAGCACCGATCTCCCACAGCGCCCAGACAGCAAAAACTACTAGCATGGCATACACGATACCTGGCGACCCGGCTATGGAAAGACTCAGGATCGTCACGGCACAAGCAATCGGGATGCGCCATTTTGCCTGGGGCAGATCGGATATCAGGACCAGGAGCGCCACCAGAACCACAAGCTGCCAGCCGCCCTGGGATAATCGCCATATCGCAGCCAGGATCAGCGGTATAACGGTCAGGAAGGCTGGCACCTGCCGTGAGCGCAAGTCGAATATGACGCATACAGCCAGCCAGGCCAGCAGAAGCGCCCATACGATCACCTGGGCTGATAAAGGCGATGGCAACATAACTCCTCGAGCATTACATCTGCGAATCTTGATGGAACTAAAATGGTTGTTGTGAAAGTATTTGTAATGGGAAAGGATGGTTTGAGGGAAGGGAGAGAAGCGGGGTCCAGATCACCTTCCGACAGACGAACCGAGACCGGTAAACTCAGGGGCTCATATTGGGCCTGTTCTTGAGACGCTGGCGAACCGACCCCGTTTCGTGATTCCGTGACATTTTCCGAGACATGGGTAACTGTTTGAATCTGGATCCACCACGGGCTTTGGACACCGATTCTGTTCAAAAAGGGAAACAAGGCGAGCAGCAGCAAGAATACTGCCAGGACTCGCCTGGGCCAACTGCTGGTGAGGGCAAAATAGAGTAATAAACCAGCAGCGATCAATCCCAATCCAAGCCACACAACCGTAATGTGACTCGGCCAGGCAGTAAAATGCAAGGAGACGCCGTTATAGGATAAAACAATGACTGCCGCGACGATGGCTGCTCTAACAATGCGCAGATAAGGCCACATATGCTCTTTCGTCAGCATAAACCGGCTGGCGTGATCCCACCTTCGACCCGCTCGCTGGTGCAGCCGATCAGCCACCTGCGCCAGTGTAAGCCCTGTTTGCAAGTTGATGTGTTTCAAAGTGAGCACAAATTCATCCAGGTGGGGATCGATCCCGCTCAATAATGCCAGACATTCCTGAGTAGCAAGCCCGCTGCGTCGCCTGTGCAAAGCTTCCCACAGCGCCTGTTGTACTTCTCCCTCTGGCAGATCCTGAACAGCCTTGGATAGCACCTCGAATAGATCATTACCTGATTCGGTATAAACGTGGATGCGGTCCATCAAGACTGTAACCGCCAGCAAATTCATCATGTCTCTCGACGGCCGGAATTCCTCGCTTAAAATCACAGCAACAACCAATACCAGGATAAGCCACTCCCTGGATATCCTGGTCGCCGCCCAGTTTGCGATGAAAATACCGATAGCTGCAGCAAGGATCTTGAGCAATATTCCAAACCGATCATTCGTTTCTCGTATTGCGTTCAATGACAGGACTCTGCCAGCCGCCTTACGATGAAATAACCAGGCGCGTATTTGCGCCACAAGCGCCCACGACTGGTGGAATAGCCAGGCCGCTAAGTAAGCCGCGGCAGCGAAGTAGCTGATCAGGGGCAGCAGTCGCAGCTCCATTACCAGACTCCTGGGATCAGCCGGTATCGCACCCGGCTGGAGTAGGTACTATATGTATCTATGATGCGTTCTTCTCGAATGGCACGGATCACCTGGATAATAACAAGCACAACCAATAGGGCTGCGGCAAGCAGCGGATCAGGCGAAGAGATGACCAGGGCAGCCCGCAAGATCAGCTCCCCCAGGTACATAGGATGGCGGATATAACGGTAGGGCCCCTGAGTGACCAGACCACGGTCTGCGGGCGCAATGCCAAAGCTGCGCCCCAAGACGAGCAAAGACCAGAGCACCAACCCGTACCCAAGCAGACCGATGATTAAGACCGGCACAGGCATCTCGGCCGGATAGGGAGCAGCCAATGGCAGCAAAGCAGCAAGAATCCCCAAGACAAGGCCGCGCCGATCGTAACTCTTAGCCGGCTTACGGCGTGCGTAGACGGCGGCCAGGATGGCGTTATGCCATGCGGCCAGCCAGGCCAGGGCGGTCGGCTGTTCCCAGGCAGCCAGCGCTGAAACAACCGCCGCGAAGGTGAAGAAAGCCAGCCCCAGGCGGTCTTTCATCTGCTCAATCATCGTCTCGATCTCTCCGGTCTGACGATCCGGAAGAGCCGCCGAAGTGCAGGATCGCCAGGAACCAGCCCAGGGTAAGTCCCAAGGCAAAGGTGGAACCCGCAATCGCTACGGCACGCGCCGCGAAGTATTCTGTAATAGTCATTGGCATACCCTCACAATCCTTTATAGCGTTGCCAGTATTGGCCAGCCGATCAAAGCCAGGATGACTGCGATGAAGGGCAGGAAGTAGAAAATCACCATGGGAATGACCAGCTCCGCGCCTACTCGCTCGGCGCGCTGTTCTGCTCCGCCGGTATATTCTGCAGCGATGCGATTGGCCATCTGCGCCATCAGCTCTTGCTGGGCGGTGCCCAAGCGGACGAATTCCAACTGCACCGCCAGCCCGATCAGATCCGGCATATTTGAAGCCTGAGCTTCCTTCTGTAATTGGGTGAAGATGACGCGTCCCTGAGACATCTGCAGCACGTGGCGCATCCACTGTGCTGCCAGACTATCCATCTGGGCTGTACGCCGCAGAGCTTCTTCCAAGGAGACGCCGGCAGCCATCTGTGCTGACACGAGCTGGATGAATTCCGGTAGTTGTGCCTGGAAGCGCCGGCGAACCCGGCGAGCGATGCCGCCCAATAGCACCACGGGAACCTGCCATCCCAACAAGCTTGCAATTGCGCTGGGAACCAGGTCGTCGTAGATCAACAATCCAAAAATGAGCGCGCCCAAAGCCAGAGCTACCCTAAGCGAAGTGAACTGGACTTCGTCCCAGCCATGCCACTTCCCGGCCAGTTGGGCAAAATATAAGTCGGCTTTGGTACGCCTGAGGATCGAGCCGGGAGCCCAACGCGCCGTGGGGCGATCCAGCCAGGCCAGCCACTTCCGCCATCCGGGCAGCTCGGGATCTGCCGGCTGGTCGCTTTCCCGAAGGTAGCGCGCCGCTCTACCAGATGGAAGGCTGGGCACAAACTCGACCCATATGACGATCAGCAATGATGCGGTCGCAAGTCCAAGCAGGTAAATAATCGTCATACAGCCTCCGATACAATGGAACGAATCAGCAGATAGCCCAACACCATCATCCCAATTCCGGCCGAGATTACCATCTGAACGGGCAGGGAGAGGAGCGATTCCTGGATGAGCGGATCGCGGGTAAGAAACAGGAAGACGATCAGCAGGACGACCGGGATGATCCGCGCCGAGAGCAGCGCATCACCGGCCTTGGCGACGGCCCGGTTGCGCGCCACCAGGATTTGCTGAATGCGCTGAGAGATCTGCTGCAAGACTTCAGCATACTTACTACCGCCGGCTTCGCTGTAACCATCCAGCAGGTAAGCCAGATTGGAGAGCGAGGTAGAAGGCGAACGAGCAGCCAGACCGCGCAATGCTTGCTGGCGTTCTTTGCTGCGCAATTCTGCGGCGGTCAACATGAGCTCCGCAGTCAACGGGTTAGGCCCTTCTACTTCCAATGACTCGCCAGTCTTCTGCAGAACCTCAGGGACCGAACTTCCCGCTAGCAGACCAGCCGTGATCCTCCCTACTGCAACCGGAAGTAAACGATCTATTTCCCTGCCGCGGCTTTTGACCCGGTCATCCAGCCAGGCGTACGGCAAATATCCTGCGACGACGCCGATGATCAAGACAGGCAAACCGGGCAGAAAGGGCCAGGTTACTACCCCTGCAGCCACCGCAATCGCAATAGTGAGCAGCCGGAAGGTGACTGGCTGCATGCGCACTCCGGCAGCGAGCAGCTTATACTCCAACGATCCCGGCTTCAACTCACTCAAGGAACGCGCCGTTTCGAGTGAATACAGCTCAGCAATCCGCTGGCTGGCCTCGCCGCGCCGGACGCGACGCGGCGCAAAGAGAACATAAATCAAAAGACCGACCAGAATACCTACCAGGGTAATCATCGTAAATTCACCTCCTACAGACTGGTTTCCGCCAGGATGCGCGGACGCAAATCGCCTACCTTCACCCAACTCGGCTGGCTTTCTGGCAATTGGTCGTCCAGGCGATAGATTGGCTCAAAGCGGATGTCACCGTTCTTGAGTTCCTTGGCGACATTGGCGATCACTGTCACCCGGCGCACCT
>DAOUAC010000163.1:0-31550 GCA_034434155.1 Anaerolineaceae bacterium | reverse complement strand
GCCCTGGAGACTCTGGTGGCCGCCACGCTGGAAGCCGCCCATCAGGCCACCCTCACCGCCGCCGCACCCCTGCCAACCCCCAGCCCTCAGCCCTCGCAGGCCCCGGTGAACCCCGATGCGTTTACGGAAGAGCTTCAACGCGCCCTCGCCGCCCGCGATTTTGCCGCCTTATCCCCCTTGTTAAGCGACCCGTTTGAACTGGCGCTCTGGCAGTCGCAGAGCGGTCACGGGCAGATTGCCGCCGCAGAGGCTGTGGCGGTGCTGCGCAGTGAACTGCTGGCGTCGCGGGTTACGGTGACGTTTTCAGATCAACTACCGGCAGGGGTCGAGGCCGGAGCGCCAGAGGGGCGGCCTATCCGGCAGTTCTTCAGCCGGGGCTGGGGACCAGATGGCTTTGGCGAAGCCGTGCTGACCGTTGCGGAAGGGCCAGATGGCGGCCTGGCCTGGCGCTCACTGCTTGTAGCTCCCATTGGCTTTAACCCGCCCCCGCCCGCGGCTGTAGCGGGCGTGATCAACGTGGCTTCCGCTAACCTGCGCACTGGTCCCAGCCCGCTGCATACCCTGGTGGCCCCTTACGCCATGGGGACCCGCATGATCGTCGCCTACGCCGCCCCAGGCTACCGGTGGGGCAAAGTGACGGCTCCAGACGGCCAGGAAGGCTGGTTACTGCTCAGCCTGCTGGACCTTGAAGCCCCACCCGAGTCACTGCCGCTGTACCCTGGCGTCCCCTCTGACAGTATTCCCATCATTGGGTGGGTGGAAGGCGGTTCGGGCCAGCCGATTGACAGGGCCGTCGTCTCGGTATGGCAAACAGAGGACGAAACCAACCGCCCGCTGGCCTTTACCGGAGCGGATGGCATGTTCTACCTGTACCTGCCGGCCAACAGCACCGGTAACTGGACGGTAGGTGTCCTCTCGGTGGACTGCGCCAGTTCGGTTATGGATGAACAATGCGCCCGGCAGGCCGAATTTGCGCCGCTGAAGCAGACCATCACCCTGCCGCGCGGAAAGCCGGTCATCTTTGTATATAACAATATCCTCAGCGCCACTCCCGCGCCCGCCGCGCAGGGCTGTCCGCCCGCTGAAAGCGGCAAACTGCCTTTGAATAACGCGCAAGACCACTACTGCCTGCTGTACCCAGAGGGATTTACCATCCTTCAGCCGGCAACCAACGTCTTAGAGATCGTCGGCCCGGCGCTCAACCAGGAAGAGCCGCCCCTGACTGCAAAAGTAACGATCCAAAAAAAGCCGCTGCCGCCCGGAAGCACCCTCGAAACGGTGGCCGCGGCCCTGTGGGGTGGAGCCAAACCCGGCTTCAGTCAGGATGCTGTCACCGTAGGCGGCGAGCCGGGACGGGTGGGCGGTCACCTGGAAACCGAAGGTTTGCCCTACCAGGTGCGCCAGGTCGTTGTGATCTACCAGGACAGCTACTATATCCTCACCTTCGCGCCCTGGGATGACCAGGCTCCCTACTCTGCGGCGCTGTCTGACCAACAGAAGTTGTGGGATACCCTCATGCCATCCTTCCGGTTTACGCCGTAAAGCGGCTACTTTAACCGGTACAGGTATTCGCCGGCCCTGGGAACCAGCAAAATACCCTCGGCTTCGCGGTTGGCCCACTCCTCTGGGCGGATGGTGGCCGGATCGCAGTAGCCCAGGTTTAGCTGGCGGCATTCTTCTGCTGGAATGCCGGTCGCCAGCGTCACTTGGATGCGCGGGCGCTCGATCCCATTTTCATAGGTTCCAATGCCGCGCAGGTGGGTAGAGTGCGCGATCACGCCCAGGGGGTAATGCTTGAACCGGTCCCACTGCTTGAGGAAGTAATCCAGCACGTGATAGCCGATCTCATGCAGGACTTTGCCATGCACCACGCTGAGCTGGTGGATGTGAGGGGCGTAGATAATCACCTCTCCGCCGTCCGCAACGACCGGCTCCAGCTTGTACATGCCTTTCGCGCCCACCCAGATTTCATCGTACATGGTGGGCAGAACTGACAGCACCCGCTGGAAAGGCCGCTCCACCCAGCGCACATGGATCTGCGAGGACAGGTCAGCGGCGGCTTCGTAGGCTTCTTCGGGCGTCCCAAAATACACGCCCGAAATGCCCTCATGCTGAACTACGCTGCAAAAAGCATGGCGGGCCACCGGGATAAAGCTGGCGGCGCGGTTGATGACCCGGCGCACGGGGGTGTCTTTCGTTCCAATGATCTGATACGACGTGATCAGCGCCCCCAGCCAGTGCGTAAAGTCGATGATATCACTGCCGGCGATGCCGGGGAAGAAATATTTGTTGCCGCCAGAGAACCCCACCACCTCATGCGGGAAGACCGGCCCGCAGATGAGCAGTTGGTCATAATCTAAAATGCGGCGGTTGAGGCGCACCGGCACCTCGGCGTCCAGCCGCCCGCCGGAAAGTTCCCTGATCTCCGCGCCAGGGATGGTCCCTAACGTAACCAGAGCCTGGGGGTCCTTCCAGGCGTGATTATACAGATTCACATCACGATACCGCCCGGCCTTCTCTTCCGCAGTGATGCCCACCAGTTTTAAGAGAGCTTCTTCGCTCATGGGGGGGTGTGTACCCAGCGCCACCATAAAATCCAGCCGGGCGGCTCTGCCCAGCAGGCAGTCGGTAATCATGCGGAAGAACATCGGCAGGGGCATGGTACGGGTTGCATCGGGAATGATGACCAGCACGCGCTTGCCGGCCAGATTCAGGCTTTCCAGGCCGCGCACCACCACTTCCTCTACCTGGGCTTCGGTGAGGAACCGAACCGAATCGCCAACACCCATGACAGCCATTGTTACACTCCACTATAGGCCGAAAAACCTCCGTCAACCGGCACAACGATCCCGGTGACAAAGGATGATGCTGGACTGACCAGCCACAACATAGCCCCGAACAGGTCAGATGGGTCGCCCAGGCGGTTCATGGGGGTGTGATCCAGCACTTTTTTGCCGCGCGGGGTGCTTTCGCCGGTGGCCTGGTCAATCATCAAAAAGCGGTTCTGTTCGGTCAGGAAGAAACCCGGGGCCAGGGCATTAACGCGGATCGTGGGGCTGTATTCCTGGGCCATGTGAACGGCCAGCCATTGGGTAAAGTTCACCACCGCCGCCTTCGCCGCGCTGTAGGCCGGGATACGCGTGAGCGGGCGCAGAGAGTTCATCGAAGCAATGTTCAGGATTACCCCGCTCTTCTGCACGGCCATCTGCCGGGCAAATACTTGACTGGCGAGGAAGGTCCCGGTGAAGTTGAGGGCAAAGACTTTTTCCACCGCTGTCACGTCCAGGTCAAAGAAAGACTGGTCGGGCGAGGTGGTCGCGCCAGGGTGATTGCCCCCGGCCCCGTTGATGAGAATATCCACTTTGCCAAACTGCCGGATGATCTGATCGCAAGACTCTTGCAGGGCTTCCTTTTTGAGGACATCCGTTCCCATGCCCACAGCCTGGCCGCCTTCGGCGCAAATCGCCTGGGCAATTTCTGCGGCTTTATCGGCAAAGCGATCTAACAACACAACCTGCGCGCCTGCCGCCGCTAATACATGGCCCATGGCGCTGCACAACACTCCCGCTCCACCGGTAACCACCGCTACCTGACCATCGAGCCGGAATAAGGGTTGGAGATCATAAGGATTCGACTGCATGTATACGCTATGCTCCTCAGAATTGGGTCGAGAATTGGGGGGCGCGCCAGAGGCGTGCGCTTGCATGGGATAGGCTGGCCCAAACCCTGCTTATTATTGTACTCTGTTTCAGGGCCAGCGGTGCAGTCAGGTACAGAGCGGGAAACCATCGCTCGCTGAGCAAGCTTACCCAACCCTGCAGGGGATAACCGGCAGTGTTATAGGGGCAGGGCCTAAGGCGAAATTACCCTTGCAAAAGTGAGAATTTCGCATGTAATTTGTCACAAAAAGGGACGAATCTAGTACAATAAGCTACGAAACCCATACACAAAGGATGGAAAACGATGCAGCTCCAGGTCGGACAAAAAGCGCCGAATTTTAGTTTACCAAGCCATCTGGGGGGCCGGGTCACGCTGAGCGACCTGCGCGGGAAAAATGTTGTACTGGCGTTTTTCCCGTTGGCCTGGACGCCCATATGAACGAATCAGATCCCGTCTTACGAGGCCGAAAAGGAATCGTTCGCGGGATTAAATACCCAGGTCTTGGGTATCAGCATTGATCATATTCCCTGCCTGCAGGCCTGGGCCGACAGCCTGGGGAAGATCAGCTACCCGCTGTTGAGCGACTTCTGGCCGCACGGCGCAGTGGCCGAAAAATACGGCGTGCTGCGCCCTGCCGATGGGTTTACAGAACGGGCTATCTTTGTGATTGATAAAGACGGCGTCATCCGCTATATTGATATTCACGCTATTGACGATCAGCCTGATAACGAGGTGCTGCGCAACGTACTGCGCGGCCTGCAAACAGCCCCGGTGGTCCAGCCGATTTTCCCACCGCAGCAGGAAGAAGAACTCCCTGAGGGCGGGGTAGTGCTGTACTGCGCGCGCTGGTGCAAAGACTGCAAGCGCGCCCGCGCCTGGCTGGAAGCGCACCATCTGCCGTACGTGGAAGTAGATATTGACTATAACCTCAAAGCGCGCAACCGGCTGCGCAAATGGGGCAACGGCGCGCTGATCACCCCGGCGATTGATATCTACGGCCATGTGGTGCTGGACTATAAAGAGGATAAGCTCGAAGAAGCCCTGTTTAACGCCCGGCAGGAAGGGAAAGTTTAAACGCGGGTGTAAAGGAAGGCGCGCCCGCGCTTGCCGGCGGCCGCCAATACGCCAGCGGCGCGCAGGGTATAGACCATCTTGCCGGCCAGCCACAGCGGATAGCGAGCAGTTTTTGCCAGTTCACGGGTAGTAAAAGGGTCTGTCAGATCGGCAGGCAGCAGCGCGCCCAAGTCGGCAGGGGTTTCAAAGACGCGGCGCTCCAAGACTCCAATCAGCCGGCGCTCTTCTGTCACCCAATTCTTGCGCCGCCGCCCGCGCCGGGGCACAGCCCGGCGCACTTCTTCTTCCTGAATCAGCAGTACTTCCAACGAAAAATGCTTATCTGTTAGCAGGCCCGGCAGATAGACCAGCTCGCGGAAGAGGTCCTCAATCCGACCACGGCGGGGCGATCTGCGGCGCGCGCCTTCGCCCTGACCTTCTTCCGGTAAGGTGACAACCCACTTTTCCGCCGCAATCGGATATACCAACCGCACCGGGTAGCGAGAACACAGATCGGTCAGTTTGCGCCGGATCGCCCCAAAGCTGCCGGTCTGCACTTCGACCAGCAGATCGTCGTGAATCAGGTCAATAAAATAGCCGTCCAGGGGAACTTCCATGCGGTCGCCCGGTTGGGCATACCACTGCTTGATCGCCGCGTGCAGTGGCTTTTCGTTATAAGTATTGATCCCCTCAAAAAGCGGCCCGTTCCCAGTGATCATATGACTTTCAAACCGGCTCGTTGCTCAAATAGCGGGCGAAGGCTTCGGGGCGCATGAAAAAGATGATAAAAATACACGCCACAAAGCCACCAATATGCGCCCAATAATTCACTCCATCGCGCGCCCCCAGGATCACCGGAATGATCTGCTGGATGAAGAAGAAATACAGGGTAAACCAGAACACCTGAATCTTCGGCAGTACCGGAATCCACCAGACGAAAATCAGGGTACGGATGCGCCCCCCTGGATAGAGGATGAGATAAGCGCCCAACAGCCCGGCAATCGCGCCGCTGGCCCCAATGGATGGGACCGGCGAGCGGTGGCGGGCCAGCGTGCTGAGAAGGTCGCCCATAAAACCACAGATCAGATAAAAGAACAAGAAGCGCCACGAGCCGCAGGCATCTTCCACACGCCGCCCGAACACCCACAGGAAGAACATATTGCCCAGCAGGTGAAAAATGCCGCCGTGCATAAACATGCTCGTCAGACTGGCGAGCGCGCCCCCGCCCTCTTGACCCATCACCAAAAGCGGGACCGACCCCAACAGGTAATACAAGCGGGCGGGCAGCAGCGGTTCCAGGATGAGCTGACCCGCCAGGACCAGAATGTTCACCAGGATCAGGGTCAGCGTCATGATTGGAAAACCGCTGTAACGGTTAGGCTCGGGGTCGTTTAAGGGGAGCATGGGGCGTTTTCCCTTCAGCGCGAGGCATTCACAACCGCGATCCACAATTTCATCAGGCGCAGGCCTGCTTCGATGAAAAACAACGCAAAAGGCACGATCACCAACAGCCAGCCCAGCCCGCGCAGTAAAGCGCGAGTTTCCTTTTCGCCCGGACTGCCGGGTTCGCCGATCATCTGCACCCAGGCAGGGTGGAGTGGGCGCATTCCGGTAGCGGTGAGCAGCACACTGCCCGCGCTCACCCCGCCCAGGCTCACCAACGCCAGTGGAGTGATTGCCAGCGGGTTCAGCCCGGCCTGGATCAACACCATGAAGAAAAATAACAGCACCGGCCCGGCCGCCAGGCGCAGAAGGTTGAGGGTGGGGTTAACGGGCGTAATCTGGTCACTGGCCTGGCGCAGTTTCAACTGGTCGATTCGCTGGACCGCCGCGACGCGTTCAGCGGGCAGACGTGAATGAATCGCAATCCACTGGTAAGCCGCCGCTGCCCGGTCAAAATCACCTGTCTCTTCAAACTGCCGGGCGGCGCTCCACGGGTTGACCTGAAGCTTTTTCAGATAAGCCAACTGCTGTTCCAGGTCTTGCTGTAAGGCGGCCGGGTGAGGGCCCAATGCCAGCGCCCTTTCCAGCGCCGCGGCTCGCTCTGACAGGGTGGGCTGAAGCTCACCCAACAGTTTCCATGCTTCCACGTTGCCGGGCTGGGTTTCAACCAGGCGCAGCAGCAGGCTCAAGGCCTCGCGGCGACGGCCAACGCGCAGTTGTTCGCGTACTTCTTCCAGCCGCCGGTCCTCGGTGGAGAGTGCCTCTTCTGGCGCGCGCTCGGCTTTGGGAACGTATCCCGGGATCACCAGCGGCCTGTCTTCTTCCAGCGCAGACCCCTCAACCGGCGGGCGGGCCGCGGCTTCTTGACGGGCGAGTTCAAGGCGGCGCTGTAACACCGGGTGATCGGGGCGCAGCGCCAGCGCCTTTTCGAGCGCCAGCACACGCTCGCCGGGGTGATCCGCCAGTTCCGCGAGCCAGAGCCAGGCCGCCTCACAGGTAGGGTCTTGCTTCACAATTTGCCCGAACAGGGCGCGCGCCTGTGCTCTGTGCCCTGCCTTCGCGGCACGAACCGCCTCGCTCAGCACCTCCTGAGAAACCATACCGCAATTATACAAAAAAGCGGGCGCGCGGCCCGCTTTTTCCTTCTCAAGGTTCCAGAGGCTATTTGTTGCCCTTGCCTTTGTCCTTCGGTTTATCCTTAGCCTTATCCGGCTTGTCCTGGCCCCGTTCCTTCTCCTTACCGTGGTCCTTATCTTTGTCTTCAGGTTTGCCAGTATCCCGGTCATCCTTTGGCTGACCCTGGTCGTCCTCTGGCATAGCCGTTAAGGTGGCTTCTGGCGTCGGCTGAGATTCCTGGTTGCGCACGGCTTTGCGCACATGACCCACGCCCATCATTGGAGGTTTGCCATACTCTTTGAACAACTGCCCCATGCCTGTGCCAGACTCGACCTGCTCAACCAGTTCTTCTACCGTTAGAGGAACACAGGGTTCTGCATCTGGAGCGTTTACCTGCGACTGGGCGGCGCAGGCTTCTTGAGACGCCTTCACCAACGAGTAAATCTTAACCAGTTCGCCAAAGCCCAAGCCCGCCTCGTGGTAAGCCGCGATATCTTCGCCCACCGGGGTCAGACCGCTGGCGCTTCCCTCTGGCTCAGGGGTTGCCAGAGGGGTAGGCGTCGCCAACGGATCAGGGGTGATGGCAGGATCGAGCGTAGGGGTGGGGGAGGGAATGGGAGTCGGAGTCGCCATGAGCTTGCCAAAGAAGGCATCTAACAGCCGCACAATTGGATGGGTAAAGAATTTTGCGCCGGGCTGGTCAGCTTGCTGAGTAGGAACTGCCGTAGGCGTGGCGGTGGGAGGGACGGCTGTAGGAGTAACGGTAGGCGTATCGGTTGGAGAATCTGATTGAGCGCCGGCAGGAGCGGCCAGCAGTGCCAGCGCGATGAGAGCGGTACATAGAGCGATCCAATGGCTGCGTTTCATAAAGGGTCTCCTTAGCGAATCAGGCTTGAGTTTCCTGCGGTTCTAGAATCAGATAACGGATGAGAAGGGAAAAAAGAGTCGCTGGAAACGGCAAAGACTCAAACCTTACGAAAATGCAAAGAAAAGTGATAGGAAACCCCTTATTTCAATTCCACCCACATCCTTTCCCCATCCGTCGTGACCCGCGCCCAATCCCAGGGTAAGAGCCTCAGCCAGCGGTTGGGCAGGGATGCGCCTGGCCCATGCGGTGGAATAACCACAACTGCCTGCGCCCCCAACTGCTCCCATGCGTCGGGATCACTTGCCCGGAGTGATTCGGGCGCTATCACCAACAGCCCCAGCCCCACCGTCGACTCGCCCAGGCCAGCGGGCGGCGGACCGCCCGTGAAAAGGGCCCGGAAATTCTGCCATTCCACGCGCAGGGCGCTGGTTTCTTCGCCAGTTTCCAGAACTTCAACGGTCACTTCTTCTCCCAACAGAAGACGCGCGCCTGGTTCGAGATCACGGCTCTCGATTTTGGCCGCTGTAACGGCGTCTAACCCATTTTGGGCAGTGCGGCTTTCTCCGGGTTCGCAGGCCCACCAGACGGAGTGGATAGGAAAGCGCTCTACCAGCGACGAGAGCGATTCCAAGGCCTGCGGAGCGCAGTCTGCAATGACCAGCGCATCAACCCGGCGGTCGAGCGGCGAAAAGCGGCGGTCGAGGTCGGCGCTCAGGCGGTTGGCGCTGGCTCCACTGTTTACCAGCATCCGGCTGCCATCGGGGGCCTGTACCAGCAAGATCGGATGCCCCCCCCCTTCAAAGATGGTCAGGCGCAACCGGCCATCCGGCGCGGCCAGGGCCGCGCGCGCCAGGAAGGCCGCCAGCAGGCCGGAGACGACCAGGATCGTTACCGGCGTGACAACCCGGCGCGCCCAGGTGGAAATTTTGCCGGATATTTCAGCGGCAAAGGCCGGCAGGGTCACGGCGGCAAACAGCAGTCCGGCAGCCGCTGGCGACAGTCTGGGCAGTGTTACCGCGCCGCCGGGGAGCGCGGCAAAGGCTTCGATCACACGAATGGTATAAGTGGTCAGCGGCAGGGCCAGCCAGCCGAGCAGATGACCGAGCGGCTCATAGATCAGGCCGGTCAGCACTGCCAAGCCGCCCAGGATCATCACCAGGGGTTGGGCCGGCAGTACCAAGGGGTTGACCAACAAGGCACTGAGTGACAGCCGCCGGAAGTGATAGAGAATGACCGGCAGGGTCGTAACCTGCGCGGCCAGGGTGAAGAGGATATATTCACCTACCGGTCCGGCCAGCCTACGCGCTAATGGGAGCGGCAGCCAACGCGCAGCCAGGCGGGTAAACCCGGCCTGCAGGTGCGCGGCGTATAACATCAACCCCAGGGTAGCGGCAAAGGATAGCTGGAAAGAAGCATCCCAGGGCAAAAGCGGATTGAACAGGCACATCACAGCGGCAGTAAAAGTCAGGGTGTTAAAACCGGCAGGTCCAGCCGAACTCCGCCCAATTTGGGCGGCCAGCAGCCCCAGACAGCCCATGATGGCCGCCCGCACCACCGAGGCCCCCGCGCCCGCTAACAGGGTATATCCGGCGACGGCCAGAACCGTCAGCGCCAGCGCCCACCAACGCGAGAGGAACGGCCTTAACAGCGCGGTAAATACCAAAGAGAACAGCGCGGCCAGAATAGCTATGTTAAACCCAGAAATGGCGATAATATGCGCCGTCCCGGTATCTTGAAAGGCCATGGCGAGGTCTGGGGGCAGGCCGCTGTCAATCCCAAGCAGAATCCCGGCCAGCAGAGGGGCCTCGGGCGCAGGGAAGAGACGGTAGAGCCGGCGGTAAGCCTGCTCGCGCAGCCCGTAGACTGCGCCCAAGAGCGGGCTGTCCGCGCCCTGCTCCACCCGCCGGGCGCGCGGGTAACGGATGAGGCTGGCAATGCCCTGGCGCGCCAGAATTTCACGGTAAGAAAAGTCTGCATTTTCCGAAGCGTCCGGCGGCGTTTCAGGGCGGCCATCCAGTTCCAGCCGGTCGCCATAGCGCCAGGGGGCCTGCGCGGGCATGAAGGCCAGAACCAGACCGCGAACCGCTACCGGTGCGCCGGGCCGGCCATCTTCATCCAAAGGCACAGCAGCTTCCAGGCGCAGGCGCACGAGGGTAGATTCCTCGCGGCGGTCGGGCGGTTCGATCACCACCCCGCGCAGGCGAAAGGCCCCCCGGTCATTCAACAGCGCGGCGGGTGAATCGGGCGCGACGCGCTGCGCCAGCCCAACCCGCCAGGCTCCGAACGTCAGAGATGCCAGCAAGACCAGTGGAGCAACCTGCAAGCGGGGTTCCACCTGGACGG
This sequence comes from Anaerolineaceae bacterium, assembly GCA_034434155.1. Lineage (GTDB taxonomy): Bacteria > Chloroflexota > Anaerolineae > Anaerolineales > Anaerolineaceae > DSYU01. Next base: position 21,067 of record DAOUAC010000163.1, on the reverse strand, counting down.
CCCAGGCCAGCGCCGCGGGTGACCGAGTTGGGCCTACCAGGCGCGGCAGCAGCAGAGCGCTAACGGCAGACAGCAGCCCTAATACCGGCCAGCCCATCCAGGGCCAGACAGCGCCAAGATACAGTCCAATGAGAAAGCACAGGGAGATCCATAGAAGCGGCATGGTTTACAGATATGCAGTCCAACGCTCCCACTCATCCAGGTGTAGGGTATTGGATTGTGTCTTCACACAGACAGGTGGGACGGTTTTAAAAAGGACCGATCTTTAACCCAGGAAGGATCATGGGGGTCTTACGGCGGTATTCTTCATACGCCGGGCCAAACTGCTCGATCAGCTTGGGCTCTTCCAAGAAATATGCGCCAACCAGCAAGTACACCGTCACACCCAGGTTGAACGCCAGCAGATTCCAGGTCATCACCGGCATCAGCCACAGCAGGATCAGCGAGCAGGTATAAAGCGGATGACGCACCCAGCGGTACAGCCCGGTGACGACCAGTTTTTCAGTTCCAAATCTTGCGGTAGGGGCATCTGGCTCGAACAACTGGCGGAGACCAACAAAGCTAAGCGCGCCGGTTTGCAGCACGCCCACCGCCAGACCCACCAGCGCCGCCGCTTGCAGAGCCAGGGTCAGCCAGCGCCAGGGGGTAGGGATGGCGTAAATCGTTTGGTCGGGAAAGAGAGCGATCAACGCCAGAGCCGGTAAGAGGGTGATGGCTCCGGTAACCGAGAACAACAGACGATAATAGCGGCGGTAGGCGCGCTCTCCCCAGGCTTTCGCCGCCGCGCGCTTGACGCGGTTCGATGCCAGCAGTGAGTGCAGCGCACCATATAGGGCGATTGCCAACAAAATCCACCAAAAGCCGGTTGCGTTCATCGGGTTGTGCCTTCAGTATAGCAGAGTTGGTTATTTTGGCAAGGCGGTAAGGTTTATCAGACCCCATCCTTAGAGATTCCTGACAATTAAACCTCCACACTTGCGCTACTCTCTACCTCACGCTACAATACATCCTATGAGCATCCCCTATGGTCCACTCCTGGTTGTCGAAGATGTTCCCAACGTCCTCGAACTGATCGAGGTAACGCTGCGGTTTAAGGGCTACCCGGTCATCACTGCTACCAACGGGCAAGAAGCCTTAGCCCAGGTTGAGAAACAACACCCCGCCCTCATTATCACGGATATTTTGATGCCAAAGATGGACGGGTTTGCCCTGGCACACACTCTGCGCAAAGACCCGCATTACCGCCAGATCCCGATCATCTTCCTATCGGCCACTTACGTGACCCCAGAAGATAAAAAATTTGCCCTCAGCCTGGGCGCGGTGCGCTTCCTCGAAAAACCAATTGATACCGAAGAATTTTTGCTGACCGTTGCGGAAGTCCTCACTCAGGGCAGCCCGGTAGGGCCAGAGCCGTTGTCGGAATCGGAATTTTATCAGGGCTACCGAGAGCGGCTGGAAAACAAACTGCGCCATAAGAAAACGCAGATCGTCCGCATTGAACGGCTGTTGCAGACCCTGCCAGACGAACAAAAACCAGCTTTCGAAACCCTGCTGAAACAGGCCAGTTACGACCGCGACGAGATCGAGAAAGAACTGGAACAGCTCTTCAAGCTGCTCAAAGAAATCAACATGGAAAACACCCAGGCCGGAACCCCGGCTTAAAACAGTCCTCATCCCAATCATGGAACAACCTACCCAATCTCAACTGGAAGATTTGGCGCGCGCCGCCGGCGCATTGCTGCGCGCCGGTTACGGCAAAAATCATCAGGTAGACCGCAAAGGACGCATTGATCTGGTGACAGAGATGGATCGCCAGGTCGAGAATTTTTTAATCGCGCGAATTCTCTCCACCTTTCCCGGTCACAAGATTTTGACAGAAGAGACCGGCGAGGTGCAGGGTAAAGACGCCCATACCTGGTATATTGACCCGCTGGACGGCACGACCAATTACGCGCATCACCTGCCTATTTTTGCCGTTTCGCTGGCCTATGCCCATAGCGGCCAGGTACAGGTGGGCGTGGTTTATGATCCCATGCGTGATGAGTGCTTCAGCGCCGCCAGAGGCCAGGGAGCCTGCTTAAACGGGCAGCCAATCCGCGTGGGGCAGGCCGAAAACCTGCTCCAGGCCCTGTTGTGCACCGGTTTTCCTTACGATGTTGAAAACACCGAAAAAAACCTGGTGAACTTCGCACATTTTTCGCGTCTCAGCCAGGGAGTGCGCCGTCTGGGGTCTGCCGCGCTGGACCTTTGCTATGTGGCCGCCGGCCGCATTGATGGCTACTGGGAGCAAACCCTGCAACCCTGGGATTTAGCCGCCGGCGCGCTGATCGCCACAGAGGCGGGTGGGATTGTCACCAGTATTGGGGGAGATGTCGACTACATCCGTCCCCCCTACTCTATCCTGGCCGCTAACCCGGCCATCCACGCCCAAATGCTGCAAGAGTTTAAAAAACTGGTTCCATAACCGCGCCCCGTGAAATTTTTACCATCCTGGGCTACAATTGAAGGGGTTGTTTAAGGATTCTTGTAAAGCCCGAAATGAGCGCGGATGAGCGAACTGCTGCCACTAGACACTTTGCTGGAAGGCGACTGCACCGAAATTCTCCAGAAGCTGCCAGAACAATCGGTAGATCTGGTTTTTGCCGACCCGCCTTATAATCTCCAATTGCGCCATGAGTTGTGGCGACCGAACCTGACGCGAGTCAACGCAGTCAACGATGCCTGGGATCAGTTCACCGACTTTCGTTCCTACGATGATTTCACCCGGCGCTGGCTGGCCGGCTGCCGCCGCGTCTTGAAAGACACCGGCACGTTGTGGGTCATCGGCACGTACCACAATATTTTCCGCGTGGGCAGCATCTTACAAGACCTGGGGTTCTGGATTCTCAACGATGTCGTGTGGATTAAGCTAAACCCCATGCCCAATTTCCGGGGGGTGCGTTTCACCAACGCTCATGAAACGCTCATCTGGGCGCAGAAAACCGCCGGGGCCACCTACACCTTTAATCATCACGCCATGAAAGCCCTCAATGAAGACCTGCAAATGCGCAGCGACTGGTACCTGCCCATTTGCAGCGGCAAGGAACGTCTGCGTTCCAATGGGTCAAAAGTTCATGCCACGCAGAAACCAGAGGCTCTGCTGTACCGAGTGTTGCTGTCCAGCACCAACCCCGGAGACGTGGTACTGGACCCCTTTTTTGGAACCGGCACCACCGGCGTGGTAGCCAAAAAACTGCGCAGGCGCTGGATTGGCATCGAAAAGGACCCCCACTATGCCGAAGCGGCCCGCCGGCGCATCAGCGAAGTACAGGTTGAGGAAGGGGATCCCGGCCTGTTTCAGACCTATAACCCACGCCGGGCGCCGCGCCTGCCCTTTGGCGCGCTGCTCGAAAACGGGCTGCTCCGTCCGGGCCAGCTCTTGCATTTTGGGGCCGGCAGCGCCACCTGCGCGCGCGTCCTGGCAGATGGTTCCCTGGAATATGACGGACAGCGTGGTTCGATCCACCAAATAGCCCGCCTGATCCAGTCCGGGCCTGGCAACGGGTGGCAGCAGTGGTATTACTATGATGAAATCGCCCGGCAGTGGCGGCCTATTGACCATCTCCGCCAGGCCCTGCGAGCGAAAATTGAGACCATTGAGGAGGAAAACCATGATTGAGACAGCTTACCAGCAGGCGCGTTGGAGCCTGACCGACCTGTTTCCAGAAGGTGAACCGGAACGCGTTGAGGCGGCGTTCAAAGAAATTCAGGAAAAGGTGGAGCAGTTTGAAAACAGCGTCCGCCCACTGTTGAAGGAAGATATTGCACCAGAAACCTTCATGCAGGTCATCCAGCAGTTAGAGGCCATCAACCGGCTGGCTTATCACCTGTATGGGTTTGCCAGCCTGTCTTTCTACGCCGACACGCAAGATCAGGCCGCCCAAACGCGCGTGGCGCGGGTACAGCAGTTCTTCGCCGAAATGCAGAACAAGACTCTGTTCTTCTCGCTGTGGTGGAAGCAGTTAGACGACGCCAATGCCGACCGGCTGATGGCAAACACCGGCGATTACCGCTATTGGCTGGAAGAAATGCGCCATTTTAAAAAATACACCCTCTCCGAGCCAGAAGAAAAGATCATCAATATCAAAGACGTAACCGGAGCCAACGCCATTAACCGGCTGTACGAATCGATCACCAACCGCTACACCTTTAAAATTAAGGTGAAAGGTGAAGAAAAAGAGGTGACGCGCGGCGAGTTAATGGTCTACGTGCGCCAGTCAGACCCCGACCTGCGCGCCCAGGCTTACCAGGAACTTTACCGCGTTTACGGGCAAGACGCGCCCATCTTAGGGCAGATCTACCAGACCCTGGTGCGCGACTGGCGCAACGAGAATATCAATCTGCGCGGCTTTGCCAGCCCTATTGCCGTTCGCAATCTGATTAATGACATTCCCGACGAAGCGGTGGATATTCTGCTGGACACCTGCCAGAAAAACGCGGTCCTCTACCAGCGGTACTTCCAGCTTAAATCGCGCTGGATCGGCATGGATCGCGTGCGCCGCTACGACATCTACGCTCCAGTCGCCGCGAATGCCGAAAAGGAATACCCCTATGGACAGGCCGCTGGCATGGTGCTGGATTCGTTCCGCGAGTTCTCGCCTGAGATCGCCGACCTGGCCCGCCGGGTCTTTGACAAGAACCACGTAGACGCCGAAGTGCGCAAAGGCAAGCGCGGCGGGGCTTTCTGTTACCCGGTGGACCCGAAACTGACGCCCTGGGTGCATCTCAACTACCAGGGCCGGGCCGATGACGTGGCAACCATGGCCCACGAGTTAGGACACGCCATTCACGCCATGCTGGCCTCGGATCATACGCTATTTACCTTCCATTCCAACCTGCCCCTGGCCGAAACCGCTTCGACGTTTGCAGAAATGATTCTGGTAGACCGCCTGCTGCGCGAAGAAACCGATGAGAATGTGCGCCGCGATATCCTTTTCCGGCAGGTGGATGACACTTATGCTACCATTATGCGGCAGGCCTATTTTGCCATGTTCGAGCGCACCGCCCACGACATGGTTTACCACGATGCTTCGGTTGATGATCTCGCCCAGGCTTACCTGCAAAACCTGCACAGCCAGTTCGGTGATTCGGTTGAGGTCAGCGATGAGTTCCGCTGGGAGTGGGTATCTATCCCCCATATTTACAGCACGCCGTTCTACGTGTATGCTTATTCCTTTGGCCAACTGCTTGTCCTCTCGCTCTACCAACAGTTCAAACAGGAAGGGCAGAGCTTCATCCCGCGTTACCGCAAAATCCTGGCAACGGGCGGCTCTGAAGCGCCGGTGAAAGTGCTGGCCGACGCCGGCATCAACGTCCTCGATCCGGTCTTCTGGCAGGGCGGTTTCGATGTGATCCGCGGCCTGATTGACCAGTTGGAACAACTGCCCATCAAGTCATAGAAAGGTTTCGTAGGTTTTTCGGTAAATTGAGGGTCGAACCCCTCAATTTACCGAAAAACAGAAATTCTTTCCAAGATTCTCCCGGCGCATTCAAATAATGGTATAAATAAACCACTCAACCCTTATACTCTGGAGCGTATATGTACCTGGCAATCGAGGGCGTGATTGGCGTTGGAAAAACTACTCTGGCTCGTCTGCTGCAGCCAGCTTTTCAAAGCGGGCTGTTGTTAGAGGTATTCGAGGAAAACCCTTTCTTAAGCAAGTTTTACCAGGATCGAGCGCGCTACGCCTTTCAGACCCAAATATTCTTCTTGCTCAGCCGCTACCATCAACAACACCAGGGCATTCCCGCGCTGTTGGCCGAAGGCAAAGATGTGATCTCAGATTACACCTTTACCAAAGATGCCTTATTTGCTCAGATTAACTTACAGGGCGACGAACTGGAGATGTACAACCGGGTCCACCAGGCCCTGGGCGAAAAAATCATTGCGCCCGACCTGACGGTTTACCTGCGCGCCAGCACCGACCTGCTCATGCAGCGCATTGCCCTGCGCGACCGCCCCTATGAACGCGATATGGACCGCGATTACATCGAGCAGGTTAACCGTGCCTATGATGCCTACTTCCTCGGCAGCCACCCCGACCGCGTGCTGGTCATCGAAGCCGAGTCGCTCGATTACGTGCATTACCCAGAGGATTTGCGTTGGATCGAAAACCGGATTCGCCAGGCATTAAAAATGCCGCCTTTCCAGCCTGAGCTGCCCTTGCCGAACCATAAGGTCAACCATGCGCCTGACCCGTGAAGCGTTGATCAAAGTTGCACGCGACGCCGCCGAGCAAAGAACGCGCGTCAGCCGGCGGATTATTTGCATTTACCTGACCGGCTCGGTGCTGAGTGCTGACCCGCTCTTAGGGGGGACGACGGACATTGATTTGATTTTCGTTCACGACAGCGACCCGGCCCAGCCGCGCGAGGTCGTCCGCGTCACCGATGAAGTTCATCTCGATATCAGCCACTATCCCCAATCCACCTTTCACCATCCGCGCCACCTGCGCACCGACCCGTGGCTGGGGCCTTTTATCTACGCCAAACCCCTGGTACTGCACGACACCCAGCACTGGTTCGACTTTTTGCAGGCGGCCACCGGCGCGCAGTTCTATCAGCCCGATTACACCTTGCAACGCGCTCGCGCCCTGGCGCAGTCGGCCCGGCAAGAGTGGATGACCCTGGCCGAAATCCAGAGCGCTGCCGCGCAGCCCCAACGCGTGCGTACTTACCTGCGCGCCCTCGAAGACGCTGGCAATGCGATTGCCAGCCTCAGCGGAGCCCCACTGACCGAACGGCGCTTTTTTGTGCTTTTCCCTCAGCGTGCCCAGGCCATCCAGCGCCCTGAAATTTCGGCCCGCCTGGTAGCCATGCTCAGCGGATCGGGGGTGCAGTTAGACTCTCTGTGGGAAGGCTGGGTGCAATCCTGGAAAGAAGGGCTGGAAGCCGCTGGCCAGCAAGACAACCCGCCGCCAGAGGTTCAGGGCGCGCGCCGGCTCTATTATGAGCGCGCCGCTGCCGCCCTCTGGCAAGAACACCCCATCGCGGCCCTGTGGATCATGCTCAAGAGTTGGACCGCGGCGGCGCTGTTATTTGCCTCTGACTCGCCCCAAATCGAGGCCTGGCGGCGTGCCTGTCAGGCGCTTCAGTTGGATGAAGATCATTTTCCCAACCGCGTTATGGAACTAGATCAGTTCCTGGATACCGTGGAAGAAACACTCGATGTCTGGGGACAACGCTACGGCATTCCAAACATCATTTAAAACAGATCCTGCTTTGTTATGAAAGGGACGCCACCGGTGGGGTTGGCTCATCATCCACTTTTTCCCTGACAACTGTGGATAAATGCTCATAATCTGTGGATAACTTGGTAAGGGTGTGGATAACTGGCCTAAAACGATATAAAAACGACCCCTCAGTTATTTCAACGCACCCCCATATATGGGGGGCTGTTTTTGACTCATGCCTAAATACATGAAATGGGGATAAGCCTGTGGAAATTGTGGATAACCCCTGCCCCTCTATCCACAATTATCCACATCTGCCCGGTGGATAAAAAAGTCAGCGAATGGCGCGTTAATCCCCTACCTATAGGCCTACTTCTGGCGTTCACCCGTAAATCTAGGGAGAATCCCTGTTCTCCACCGATTTATCCACATTTCCACAGACCCTACTATTACCACTGAATCCTTAAACAACTATCTAAATGAGGGATATTCCCGCTTGATTCCACTCTAGTATTTAATTACAATTTGCTCATAAAAGTATACATTTGCCCCCTTGGCACATGATTGGAAAACCATCCTACTAACACCATAAGAGGGAGATGAGCAATGGACGTAATCAAGGTCAAGGCAAACTCTCGCACTGCGGCAGTCGCGGGGGCGATCGCAGGGGTTGTTCGAGAACATAAACGTGCCGAAGTTCAGGCGATTGGCGCCGGAGCTGTCAATCAGGCTATTAAGGCCCTTGTTTTAGCCAAGGGCTATCTGGCTGAAGATGGCATTCCGGTGGTATGTATCCCCGAATTTGTGGATGTGGATATTGAAGGCAAGGTACGCACTGCCATTAAGCTGATTGTTGAGCCACGCTAACGGGTGTTTTTTTCTGGCGCAGGCGGACCGCGTCACATACCACGATTCGCCTGCGCCAGTTCTTCCGGATCGAACCTCACCTCGTCTTTGCCCATGAGTTTTTCTTGCACCTTTTGCAAGATCAGGTTGAGATGGTGCGAGTGCGCCACATAATCTAAGTCATCCGCGGGGACGGTCAGCACCGGGCAGAGGTGGAAAGCCTCGATCCATTGCAGATAGAGCCTGTTGAGGCCGTCGAGGTATTCGGGACTGATGGACTGTTCGTAGGCACGGTTGCGTTGTGAGATGCGCTGTAAGAGCGTAGAGACCGATGCTCTGAGATAGATGACCAGGTCTGGGGGCGGCAGAAATTCAGTCAGCGACTGGTAGAGCGCATAATAGGTTTCATAGTCTCGCCGGCTGAGATTGCCGTGCAGGTATAAATTACGCGCGAAGATTTCGGCATCCTCATAGATACTGCGGTCCTGCACCACCGATCCCGGAAACCGCAGGATCGAGAGGTGGATCTTGAGGCGGTGGGCCAAAAAAAACACCTGCGAGTGGAAGCTCCAGGTGTGCATGTCGCCGTAAAAATCGGCCAGGTAGGGGTTTTCTGTCACTGGTTCCAGGTATGGCTCCCAGCCCATCTGCTGGCAGAGCAGGTTAACCAGGGTTGATTTGCCCACCCCGATGTTTCCGGCTACCACGATGTATTTTTTCATTGTGGTATTTCTCCCGCCAGTTCCATTTCGATGACGCGCTCAAAGACTTCGTAAGGCTGTGCGCCGACAATCGCCAGGCCATTAATAAAGAACGTTGGGGTTGATTGAATGCCCAAATTACTGGCATATTCCATATCGGCCTGTACTTCCTGTTGGTAGCGGCGCTCATCCATGCACTTCTCAAAGGCGGCCTGGTCCAACCCCAATTGGGCGGCATAGGCCAGGTATGTATCACGGCTCAGGGGTTTGCCGCCGGCGAACAGCAGATCGTGATATTCCCAATATTGATCCTGTTCACCGGCACAGTTGGCCGATTCGGCTGCTGGAATGGCATTGGGATGGATGGTGTAAAGCGGAAAATCGCGAAAGACAAAGCGAATCTGGTCGCCGTACTTCTCTTTGAGACGAGGGTACACCTCAAGATTCCACTTCTTGCAGAACGGACATTCGTAATCCGAAAATTCGATCAGGGTAATTGGAGCTTCTGCTGACCCCAGGATGGGATCGTCATCAACGGGAACCGGGTAACGGATCACTTTTGGCGTGGCGGTGGCGGCGGGGCTGTCACTTTGCACGGCGGCGGCTTCAGCCGCCCCTGCCGCCGCGGTGATCGTTGCCTGGGCGCTTTGATTGGCCTGCTGTGCTTCGGTCAGTTGCTTTTGCAGCGGGTAGCCCCAGATTAAGAACCCGGCGCCAATGCCGAGTAAAAACGCCAGCACTAACAGCCCGGCAAACTGCCAGATGGTGAACTGCGATTGCGTGGGTTCTTCAGCAGGAAGAAGGGAAGGAGAAGAAGGAGGAATTTCCATGGAGCAATTATATCATCAGCGAGCGTCTTGATCTTAAAACAGTGGAAGGCGCGTTCAGGGCGCCTCCCAAGAGGTTCTACCGAAATCAATTGTACCGATGGATGGGTCTGTCAGCCAACCGGCACTCGCTTTGGTTGGCTGACGACTAACAGGATCCTATATTAGGCCGGGCCAATGGAACCGGTGGGGCAAACGTCCGCGCAGGAGCCGCAGTCTTTGCACTTGGCAGGATCCACCACGTAGTAGCCGTCAACCTCTGAAATCGCGCCTTCGGGGCATTCTGCTTCACAGGCGCCGCACTGAATGCAGTCATCTTTGTTGATAATGTAAGGCATGGTTTTCCTTCCTTTTCAAAAAGGGAATTCATTATTTCATGGGTACGGTTGAAGGATAGCACAATGAGAGTAATCATGTCAACAATGTTGGTTTGTCGATTGTCATATCTTTTATGGCATAAATGTCACCCTTTGATAGCGGTCGGGGCCGCGCCCCCTACCCCGTCAGGGCGGCAAATTTTCTGTGGAAAACCTTGACAACTACCAAACCTCGGCTATAATAACGGTGCTTTCCTCGATAGCTCAATCGGCAGAGCGGGCGGCTGTTAACCGCTAGGTTGGAGGTTCGAGTCCTTCTCGAGGAGCCTGTGTAAGCGAAGAACACGAGATGGAGTTCCCGTCTCGTGTTTGTTTTTAGCGGCTCAGCAGAGCCTTCTTCCTCCACCATCCTAAACGTCAGCGAGTAAAAAAATCAGCATGGTCGACCTTCCACTTGCCGCTCTCCAAAATTACCTGACGAAGCGCTATCCAGGCACGACGATTGGCAATCTCTCATTTATTACAAGCGGCTGGGAGAGTGATGTTTATTCGTTTTCTCTGATATTCCCTACCGGGCAAACCCGACTGTTTATCTTACGCCTCTTCCCAGGCGAAGGCGTAGAACAGAAAGTGGCGAATGAAGCGAATGGGCTGATCCGGCTGCGCCAGGTTGGTTATCCTGTACCGGATATTCTGCTGTTCGAAACCAGCTCCACCGTACTTGGAAAACCCTTTTCTATCGTCGAGAAGCTCGAAGGGCAGGCATTATGGCCGCGTCTTGTACAGTCCTCGGCAGAGGAAACCAGCAATCTGATCGATCGCTTTTGCACGCTGATGGTTGACCTACACCGCCTGGATTGGCGGCCTTTCTGCGCGGACCCTGCGCTCTATGACACAAACCCGGCGCGGATCTTGACCGATTGGTGCGCTGCACAGCGGCGGATGATCCAGAAGTTTGATGTGCCAGGTTTCCTCCCTGTCATTGATTGGCTGGAAAGTCATGTTCCCCCAGACGGCATCCGGCCGGCAGTCGTTCACCGCGATTTTCACGCCAATAATGTGTTCCTGAACGGTCAGGGGAAAATGACTGTGATTGATTGGACGCAGGTGGGCGTATTCGACTATCGCGCTGATCTCAGTTGGACGCTGCTGATCATGGGAGACTTAGGCCAAAAACTGTGGGCGGACTACATCTTGAGAGAATATGAAACTCAAACTGGCCGCCCTGTCGAATCCCTGAATTATTTCAACGTGATCAGCTATTTCAAGCAGTTGGTGGATACGGTGATTGCTTTAAAAAGCGGCATGCGAGCGATTGGGCTTAACCCAGTGAAATCGTCCACCATTGAACAGGAAGCTCCACTCCTCAGGTTGTTTTCTCAGCGAGTGGCCGAGATTACGGGGATCTTGATCCGCGAGGTCGAACGCCTAATCCAATAAATTACTTCCATTACAGTAACCAACGGCGCTGAGTACAGGCATAAGAGTTATCTCTCAACAGCGCCATCATTCTTTGATCCAGCGCCGTAAATAAGCGATGCTCTCATCAGCCCAGGCCTGTTCGAGGGCGATAGTTTGCTCCAGGGTTTCCTGTTCGGGCGGCCAGAGTTCGAGGATTACGTTGAAATCATACGGTGAGGCTTTCAGTTGCTTCAACAGCCAGCCGGTCTCTACCCAGCCCTGACCAGCCGGCGCGCCTTCGCACAGGAAGCCCATCATATGCCAGGCGCGCCGGATAACGAAATCTTTATAATGCAGGCACATTGTATGCGGAGCCAGCAGGCGGGTCACTTCCTTCCAGCCTTCCGGTACGGCCAGCGAATTGACCATATCCAGCACTACCCCCACCCACGGGCTGTTGATTTCATCGAGCGCGGCCCGCAGATCGGCGGCTGGGATTCTGCCGGTTTCAATCGCCAGGCGCAACTGTTCCCGTTCCAGCACCGGCAAAATTTTGCGCGCCGCCGGCACAATGAACCGGGCGTCAGCGACGTAATGCCCCCCAATTTCGGGTAAAGTGCGGATGAGCTTTGCCCCCATGCGCTTTGCCAGCCCCGCCTGCTGTACCAGGTGATCGTAATCCAGGCCGCGCGTCCCTAACTCCAACTCAATGCCCCACGCACCCGCCTGCCGGATAAATTCTTCCTGTTCCGCTTCCGGAAGGCGCTCAAAGGCAAGGTTCGGTCCGGTCTGCACCAGGCGCAAACCATAGCCGCGCGCCTTTTGGAGCAGTCCTAACGCCGTCAGCGGGTTCTTCGGGCGCGCTTCGCGGTCTGGGTAGTCTGGGTTAGGCCCTTTAAACCCAACAGCCCACATAAAGGTATAGCTGTTAATGCCCAATTTCATGGTTGCGTTCCGGGGGCGCCAGGAATTTTGAGATTAAAAAATGACAGCCCAGATAAGTATACAAAAAAATCGCGTCTATGAGTTTAAGTTTGTGAGCCTGAAAAAGGGGCTTAGAAATGTTTACTTAAAAAGTTTAGGTTATAATAGAACTGCAAACCGGATGTCGGTTTGCCTGAAAGCCAGATGACACTGTGTTATCCGGCCCGGTCGCAGACAAGGGGGCATCAGACGATTGGCCGGAAGGCATGGCTTTTGACACCAACTCTGGGGGAGATAAATGAAGATTGAGGATAAACGCGTTTTGGTGACGGGCGCGGATGGTTTTATCGGCTCGCACCTGGTCGAACTTCTGGCAGCCAGAGGCGCCAGGGTGAAGGCGCTGGCCTTATATAACTCTTTTAACCATTGGGGCTGGCTCGAAGACCTTAACTGCCTGAAAAACATCCAGGTGGTTGCCGGTGACGTGCGTGACCCGCACTTCTGTAAGACGGTTACAAAGGATGTTGATGTCATCTTCAACCTCGCCGCTCTCATTGCTATTCCCTATTCGTATGTGGCGCCGGACAGCTATATTGATACCAACGTCAAGGGGGCGTTAAACATCTGCCAGGGCGCCCTGGAGAACCATGTTGACCGGGTCGTCCAGATTTCGACCAGTGAAGTCTACGGCACGGCCCAGTACGTTCCCATTGACGAAAAACACCCTCTACAGCCTCAGTCGCCCTACAGTGCCAGCAAAATCGGCGCGGATGCAGTTGCCGCCAGTTTTTACTACGCCTTTAACCTGCCAGTGATCATTGCCCGGCCCTTCAACACTTATGGACCGCGCCAGTCGGCGCGCGCGGTGATTCCGACTATCATTACGCAATTGGCCGCCGGCAGACAAGAAATCTACCTGGGCGACACCCGCCCCACCCGCGATTTTAACTATGTGGCCGATACCTGCCGCGGGCTGGCGCTGTTGGCCGGGTGTGACGCCGCCATTGGGCAGGTGGTGAATATCGGCTCGAATTACGAGATCAGCGTCGGTGACCTGTTTGAGAAGATCAAGACCTTAATGAACAGATCCGCCACCCTGCGCGTTGATGAGCAGCGCCGCCGCCCGGTAAAGAGCGAAGTCCAGCGCCTGTGGTGTGATAACGGCAAAATCCGGCAGTTAACCGGCTTTCAGCCTGAATATTCGCTCGAACAGGGCCTGGGGCTGACCGTTGACTGGTTCCTGAAGCCCGAAAATTTACGAAAGTATAAGCAGGAAATGTACAACATTTAGAGAACAGGCATGGAATACGAGATCCCATTATTTGACCTGAATTTTGACGAAAAGGAAGAGGCGGCGGTGATCACCACGCTGCGCTCAAAGTGGATTTCCACCGGGCCGAAAACCGCCGAGTTAGAGGAACGCTTCAGCGCCATGTTGGGCTGTCAGTATGCTGTAGGGATTGCCAACTGCACCCTGGCGCTGCACCTGGGGATGCTCTTGATGGGCATTGGAGCGGGCGATGAGGTGATTGCCCCCTCGCTGACGTTTGTAGCAACCGTGAATGCCATCCGCTACGTAGGGGCCGTTCCGGTCTTCTGCGACATTCGAGGTACCGATGATCTGACGGTGGACCCGGATCAGATCGAGGCACTGATTACCCCCAGGACGCGGGCGATGGTCGTCATGCACTACGCTGGCTTTCCCTGCGATATGGAAAGAGTTATGGAGATTGCCCGCAAACATCGCCTGAAAGTGATGGAAGACGCCTGCCACGGGCCGCTGTCTGAATACCAGGGCCAAAAGCTTGGCACGATTGGAGATGTGGGCTGTTTCAGCTTCTTCAGCAATAAGAATATCAGCACGGGCGAAGGGGGAATGCTGGTGACGAACAACCCCGATTACTTCGCCCGTGCTAAACTTCTGCGCTCACATGGCATGACCAGCCTGTCTTACGAGCGCGCCAAAGGCCACAGCACCCGCTACGATGTGATTGACCTGGGCTATAACTACCGGATGGATGATATTCGCTCGGCGATTGCCATTGTCCAGCTAGAAAAACTGCGCGGCGACCTGGAGCAGCGCCAGAAAATTCGCAAAAAGTATGAGGCGCGCCTGCAGGGGGTAGATGGCATCATTGTGCCGTTCCGCGCGAACCAGGAATTTGTCTCCAATTACATCTTCCCGATCATTTTGAAAGACTCGACCGTCGAGAAGCGCGAAGCCGTGCGCGACCGTCTGCACCAGGCTGGCATTCAGACCAGCGTCCACTACCCGGCGGCGCACCGTTTTTCAATCTATCAGCAGTTTCATCGTGGAAACCTGCCCCATACCGAGTACGTCACAGATAATGAAATCACTCTGCCGATGTATGCCCGGCTGACGGATGAACAGGTGGAATATATCGCCAATACACTTAAGGAGGCGATTTAGTGGGTTACTCGCCCTGAAAACTGTGGGCGCGCATGCCATTCAGCGTTACAAGCAGTGAGACGCCCATATCGGCTGCTACTGCCATCCATAAGGTGGTTGCTCCGGCCAGGGTGAGCAGCACAAATACCAGCTTGGTTGCCAGGCTAAAAATGATATTGGCGCGGATGAGCCTGCGGGCGAAGCCCGAAAGCCGCAATGCGAAGGGCAACTGCTTGAGGTCGGCGGCCATGAGAACTACATCGGCGGTTTCCAGGGCCTGGTCGCTGCCCGCGCCGCCCATTGCAATGCCTACCGAGGCGGCCGCCAGGGCTGGGGCGTCGTTGATGCCATCGCCGACCATGGCTACCTGACCGTACTGTTGGGCCAGGGCCTGTACTGCTGTGACTTTATCTTCCGGCAGCAGGCCAGCCCGCACCTGGTCTACGCCGATCTGCCGGCCCACCGCCTGCGCCGCGGCGGGGTTATCGCCGGTTAGCATGATGGTTTCTTTCCCCAACTGCTTCAGGGCGGCAATCATCTGGCTGCTTTCAGCGCGTACCGTGTCGGCCACGGCAATATAACCGCGTACCCGGTCGCCGTCGCAGACCAGCATGGTCGTCTGACCCTGGTCTTCGGCCTGGCGTACCCACCCGCATAGATCAGCCTCATGCGGGTGGCTCATATCGAAGAGCCTGTGGTTGCCGATGGTCGCCAGTTTGCCGTTGACGCGGCCTTGCAGGCCGCTGCCGGTCAGAGCGGTGACTTCTTGCGCGGCTGGGTAGCGGTGAAGCACGCCGCGTTCTTCGGCGGCGGCCAGCACGGAACGGGCCAGCGGGTGAGTACTGCGCTTTTCCAGCGCGCTGGCGAGGCCCAGCAGGTCGTTGCAATCGGGGCAGTCTTGTGCCTGATTGGTCGGTCCCTGGCACTGGCAGTCCACAGAGCGAAAGCGGGTGACGTTAGGCTGTCCAAGCGTCAGCGTGCCGGTTTTGTCAAACGCAAAGGCCCGAATGGCCGCCAGAGCTTCGAGGTAGGCCCCCCCTTTAAACAGCACACCGCGCCGCGCCGCCGCTGTAATGGCGCTGACTACCGTCACCGGCGCACTGATTACCAGGGCGCACGGGCAGGCGATCACCAGCAGAGCCAGGGCGCGGTAGAGCCAGCCGCTTTCGCCGCTGGCCGTGTTCAAGAAGGGCTGGCCGAACAGCAGGGGCGGCAGAACGGCCACCAACACTGCCAGCCCAACCATCACCGGGGTATAAGTTTGGGCGAAGCGATCAATAAAGCGTTGGGTGGGCGCGCGCAGATTTTGGGCCTGTTCGATCATGCGAATGACCCGCTGAATTGTCGTTTCGGCGGCAGGACGCGTTACCCGGATGTGCAGGACGCCGCTCCCGTTGACGGTCCCCGCAAAGACTTCCTGACCGGGTTCTTTATCCACCGGCAGGCTTTCGCCCGTGATCGGGGCCTGGTTCACCGCGCTGTGTCCGGAAAGGATGATCCCATCCATTGGGATGCGTTCCCCGGCACGGATGATAATCTCATTCCCCGGTTGTAAGCTCTCAACTGGGACCACTTCTTCACGACCGTTCACAATGCGGGTGGCGTGGCTGGGAGCCAGGTCATTTAGCTCACCCAGTACGCCGCGAGCGCGATCGGCGGTGTAGCCTTCGAGGGCCTCGGCGATGGCAAACAGGAAAATCAGGGTGGCGCTTTCGGTATACTCGCCGATGATGACAGCCCCCACCGCCGCAATGGTCATCAGCAGGTTGATGCTGAAATCGCGGTTGATCCACAGGTTAACCAGCGCGCTGCGGGCAATCGGAAAACCGGCTACGCCCAGCGCCAGGATTTGAAGGCCAGCGGTGATGGGCTCTGCAACACCTGCCATGCGCAGCAGCGCCCCCAGCAGGATCAGCGCGCCGCCGATCAGAGCCAGGCGGGTTTCAGAACGCCCCAGCAGGAAATGCCAGAAGCCAACCAGCGCGTTGCCTTGTGGCCGGAACTGGCGGGCCGGTTGTTTTTCTTCCAGGGTATAGCCGAGCGCCTCCACCCGCTGGCGGATTGCTTCGGGTTGGGCCTCGCCTGCCACTTGCAGCAGCCCGGTGGCAAAATCCAGCCGCACAGTCTGAATGCCCGGAAGCTGGCGGACGCCTTTTTCAATTTTCATTGCGCAGTCGGCGCAGTCCATGCCTTTGACAAGATAGGTTTGTTCGGTCATTTTGCCTCTGTGGTTGTGATGCGGTGTAAGCAGTGCTCCAGCCCCATTTGATATAACTGGCGGATGTGATCGTCGTCGAGCGAATAGTAAACCACCCGGCCTTCTTTGCGATACTTCACGATTCGAAGGGTGCGCAGCAGCTTAAGCTGATGCGAGATTGCGCTCTGGCTCATGCCCAGAGTGGCCGCCAGATCGCACACGCACAGCTCGGTTTGCATCAGGGCGGAGATCAACCGGATGCGGGTGGGGTCGGCCACAGCCTGAAAGACTTCGGCCAGGCCGTCAGCGGTGGCTTCATCGAGCAAACCGGCCCTGGCGATGCGGACGCGATCTTCATGCAGGACGTTGATTTCGCACGCTGCTGTCTGAGAATCCAGAGTGGGTAAGTCTTCGATATATGAATGATTGTTCATATATCGAAGTATATAACAGACAGAAGTTCCTGTCAACCGCCATTAAGCAGTTAAGTTACAGCCCGCCTGAAAAATGGCGGGCTGTAACCGGATGGTCAGATGAGGTAAGAAAGGGTTAACGTGGCAAGATTTGGCCGCGCGTTTCGCCCAGCGGGTTGAGGGTGGTGTGGAAGTTGATGTACAACAGACCACCATCCAACCACTCCATGAACTGGCGACCGGTGAGGCCCCAGCGATAGAGGACGCCACCATCAATCACGCCTTCCAGAATCAGCAGACCATCGGCGTTGCGCGTGCAGGTGCTGTAAAAGCCCCAATTCGGGCCAGACCCGCAGATCGTGCCGATCACCGGGGCGTTTTCACTGGCCGTAGCCGGCCCATGGAAGTGCCCGCCAACGGGATCACTGCTCAGACCACGCACGGAGATCAGGAAGCGGACGCTGCCATCGGGCTGGATGGTGAGCACGGCTGAGCCTTTGGCGGTGGAATCTACTACGGGATGAAGCTCGTTGGTGCTGGCGAGCAGGGCTTTGTAGACCCGTTTGTTGGCCTGGGCGCTTGAAACCGAGGCGATCAGTACGAGGCCTACCAACAGTAGGGAAAGAACAATGCGACTCGCGGTTTTCATATTTTCCTCTTCTCAAAAGAATGGCGTAAGGTGAACCAAGACTCGCGCTCAGCGAGTTTGAAGTAGCCAAAAAATCAATGGAAATATGTGAAACTAACTCCCAGCCATCACCTCCTCAGATAAAAATCCCCCCGTACTTTGGAACGGTGATATTCCCCGTGTTGTACTGCTACCCTAACCCAAACTCCAGGAAAACCTAACAAAACTGACAGGTTGTCATTACCATTATAGTGATATTCTATAAAATTGCGAGGAGGATATTTTTACTATTTATAGCAAAATTGGTTTTGCGCGCAAAGGTACATAGCAGCCTGTGACTATGCGGCCCAGCAGTCATTCATCGTTTTTCAACCACCCAGAAGTGTGACAATCCAAAAATACGCAGAGGAGTAGCCTCTAGCGTTTGTAGAACGGCCCGTAGGGTTTTCCCAAGCGCCGGGCGCCGGGCAATGATATTGTCATAAGCTCCGAAGATGATGGCGCGTGAGATAATTTGCGCCGGCAGTCCCTGAAAGAGCGCCGCCAGATCTGCGCCGGTATAGACGCGCACGTGCGGGGCTAACCGGTTGCGCAGACGGCGCGGTAAGTAGTTGACCAGGGGGATGTTGCCAAAGTGGTACTGCCCGCGCCAGTAAATGCCGTGCGTTTCAAAAGGATACCCGCGGTTGGGGACGAACAAAACCAGCCTCCCCCCCGGACGCAGCACCCGAATGATCTCGCGGATGGCCTGGCGGTCATCCTGAACGTGTTCCAGGACTTCGTGGCTGAGAACCAGGTCAAAGTAACCTTCTGGGAACGGCAGGGCTTCTCCGGCCCCACAAACCACCTGCTCGACCATCTGATGGGCTTCCAGGGTACGTTCCAGTTCAATATCCAGTCCTATGGCTTGCCGGGCTGTGCGGGCGAGGCGTTCCAGGTACATTCCCACGCCGCAGCCATCCACCAGCACGCGCCCGGCGGCGCGCTCGCCGGCGGCGGTGTGGATCATCCCCAGGCGGCGTTCTTGCCCGGCCCGCCAGACATAAGACGGCTCGCCCCGCAGGGCCGCTTTGGTAAGACGCTCTTCGTTCATGCCTCGCTCCATTCCTCCTGGGCGCCAAACCCATCGCGGTTATCCATCTTGCGCGCCCAGGTGGGGCGGAAGCAATACAGGTGGTTTTGGGCCACAATCGTCTCCAGATCGTTCACAAAGGGGAACTTTTGCAGGTAAACCTGCCAGGCGCGCTCCCATTCTGGGCCAGGCGGCACTGCCGTTACCTGTCCGCGCAGTTGCAGGCCGCGAATTTGCATCCAATCAGCGGCGATGGGATGGATGGTAACGGCGGCGCGCGGGCTGTGCTCAATATCCAGGCTGTGCTGGCTGTCTGCCTTTGAGAAGAAATACAGGCTGCGGCGGTCGGCTGTAGCCGCAAAATACACGGCGGCGGCGTGGGGGGCGCCATCCGGCGCACTGGTGGCGAGCGTCATCACCGGCGTATCCCATACGTCTGAGTCTACAAATGGGCCAGAAAGCGGCGCGGAAGCTTCTGGCGCAGGGGCCGGCGTGGAACGGTCTTTGGCGATCCCCTGCCATGGGCTGTACAGGTGATTTTCAATCCCCATTCGCCGCAAGACGCGCCCCACTGTAGCATCAATCATCTCATCAAGGGAGCGCGGATGGGCATAAAAGGCGGGGACCGGCGGAAACAGGATCGCCCCGGCGCGGGCGGCCAGGTCCATCAGGCGGAGATGCCCCCGGTGCAGGGGCGTTTCACGGACGACCAGGAGCAGTGGGCGGCCTTCTTTCAAGGTCACATCCGCCGCACGCACCAGCAGATCGTCGCTGTAGCTGTTGGCGATGGCCGAGAGCGATTTGATCGAACAGGGGATGACCACCATGCCCAGGGTTTCAAACGAACCGGAAGCAATAGCGGCACCGATATCGTGCGGCGCATAGTGCTGCGATGCCAGCGCCAGCACGTCGGCAGTGCGGTAGGGCGTCTCTTGCTCAATGGTAAGCCGAGCCGCCGGGGTAATGACCAGATGCGTTTCAATGGCGCTGTTGCGAAGTGCCTCGAGCAGACGGATGCCTAAAATGGCCCCTGAACTGCCGGATATGCCAACGACCAGACGTTTTTTCATGGCGGCCTGAATTGTACCAAAGTTAGCAGCGAAACCACAAACAGCAACGGGCGGTTTAACTTAACGCCTGATCCAGGTCGGAAATCAAATCGTCAGCGTTTTCGATGCCGACCGAATAACGCACCAGACCATCGGAGATGCCCATCTGACAGCGCGATTCGGGGGGGACGTTAGAGTGCGTCATGCTGGCCGGGTGCGAGATCAGGGTATCCACGTTTCCCAGGCTGACGGCCAGCGTTGCAATACGCACGCGTTCCATCAGGGCTACGCCGGCCTGGTAGCCGCCCTTTAATTCAAATGACATCATCGGCCCGCCGTTAGTCATTTGGCGCATTGCCAGAGCATGATCGGGGTGAGATTCAAGGCCGGGGTAGTACACCCGCTCCACCTGGGGATGGTTTTGAAGGAAGCGGGCCACGCGCAAGGCGTTCTCGCAGGTGCGCTGCATGCGCAGTTCAAAGGTTTTCAGGCCGGTGTTAGCCAGCCAGGCATCAAAGGGGCTGGGGCAGCCGCCTAGAATGCGAAACATTTGGGTGAGCGGCCCACTGACGTAATCTGGGTGGCGGCTGACCACCGCCCCGCCGATCACCTGCCCATGTCCCGACAAATACTTGGTGGTGGAATGTGCGACAATATCCGCGCCCAGAGTAAGGGGCCGCTGGCAGTAGGGAGTGGCAAAGGTGTTATCCACCATCAGCCAGGCCCCGTGCCGGTGGGCGATCTCCGCGACGGCGGCCAGGTCAATGATTGACAGGGTAGGGTTAACCGGGGTTTCGACGTAAGCCAGGGCCGCGTTGGGATGAGCAGCGAAGGCCGCTTCCCAATCTTCGGGGTGGCCTTCGCACACCCACGCCACCTGAATGCCGTATTGGGGGGCCAGGTCGTGCAGGAAGTTAAACGTGGCGCTGTACAGGCGCTCTTGGGCGATGATGGTCTGCCCACCTTTCACACGCGCCAGAATTCCCGCCGTGATTGCGGCCATGCCAGAAGCGAACACCAATCCTCTGGCGGCTTCCTGGGGCGGGCGGTCTGGGTGAGCGCGGGCCAGAT
>DAOUAC010000162.1:0-12100 GCA_034434155.1 Anaerolineaceae bacterium | reverse complement strand
GATGATCTCCACATCCAGGCCGGTCAACAGCCCGCTCAGTTCAGAAGAGCCGCTGTTGCCGTTGATTATTAAAACCCTGGGTTTCTGTTGCATGGCCTCGCCGCCGCATAAGGGGTGTTCTTCAAGAAATCAAATCGAAAGTCTACCAATATTCTACTGGATTATCGGTACAAAACATATACAAAACATATTAAAAATCATCGGCTTTTTAAAAAGTGACGTGATGGTCAGCGAGGAAAAGCCTGTTAGGTTCTCGCTGACCATCACGTCAGAATTTGATAACCAGTGATTATTCGATAGACAGCAGTTCCACTTCGAAAATCAGGGTTGCGCCCGGCGGGATGGTCCCGCCCGCGCCGGCATCCCCATACCCCAGTTCTGGCGGGATCACCAACTGGCGTTTGCCGCCCACTTTCATGGTTGCCAGGCCTTCATCCCAGCCAGGGATCACGCCGCCTGTTCCCAACTGGAAGCTGAAAGGCTCTCCGCGGTCGAGCGAGCTGTCGAACTGCGTGCCGTCTTGCAGCCACCCGGTATAATGTACTACCACAGTCTGACCGGTTTTGGGCGTTTCGCCCGCGCCTTCAACCAGGTCGTAGTACTTCAGGCCGCTGGCAGTGGTGATGTAATCTTTCTCATCCACCGGCGTGGCGGCGCGGGGTTCGCGTGCGTCAACCAGCTCAATCTCCATAACCAGGGTGGCATTTGGTGGGATCAGCCCGTTGCCTTGCTCGCCCATTGCCAGCGCGGGGGGGATAATCAGCAGGCGTTTGCCGCCCACTTTCATCCCGGTGACGCCTTCTTCCCACCCTGGGAAGACCGTATCACCGCGGCCCACCATAAAACTCACCGGTCCCTGTTCGCCGGAACGGTCAATATATTGATAGCCGTTCTCTGTTTTTACCCAGACGGTGTAAGTGGTAGAAACACTGCTGTTCTTCACCGCTTCCATGCCGTCGCCGGTGGTAATGTCGTAGTACTGCAAGCCGCTCTCCGTTTGGGTGAGCATGGAATCTTCTACGGCGGTCGGCACGGGTGGGGTTTCGACGGCCAGCAGTTCAACTTCAATCACGATCTGGCTGTTGGGTGGAATCGCGCCAGAACCCTGCGCGCCAAAGGCCAGTTCGGGGGGCAGAACGAACTTGCTCTTGCCGCCCACTTTCATCAGCCCAATTCCCTCTTCCCATCCGGGCAGCATCCGGTTTGCTCCCCACACCGATGTAACCGGCTTATTTTCGGTGAAAGTGTTCGCCAGTTCCGTGCCATCAGGCAGGGAGACGCTGTAGTTTATGGTGATGATATCGCCTTTTTGAGGCGCCGGGCCGCTGCCGGGGGTCAATTCCAGGTGCTGTAGGCCGCTGGCGGTAGTGGTCGCGCCTTCTAAAACCAGCGGGGCCGGAGTAGCCGTCGCCGGGGTGGTTGCGGTTGGAACGGCCGTAGGGGTATTTTGCGCGGGAGCCGCGGTCTGGCAGGCTGCCAGGGCGAAGGCCAGGGTCATGACGCTCGCCAGGACGAATCCCAGGCGTTTGGGTTGTGCTTTCACAGAAATCTCCTCGTAAACTAGATCCGAATGATCACTCCTTAGTTTATCCTATAAACGGCCCAACAAGGTTAAGAACAAATGTGAATTTCTCAGCCGGCAATGGCAAATGCTTGTGCCGGGTTACGCACTGTCAACTGTTCGATCTCGTCGGTGGTAAAACCGTTTTGCCGGAGCATGGGGATAAACCCGGTCAGCAGGTAATCGTAGGGCCGCAGTCCGGCTTCGACGGTGAAACTGTCGCCGTCGTGCGAAAGCAGCACCTGGTCGAGAAAACCCGCCGCGCGCAGTGCCTGAAGCTGACTTAAAATCTGTTCGCCGCGGGCCGCAGAAAGGCCGTCCAGCGAGATCCACGCGCCGCGCGCCGCCGCCTCGAGCAGATGGGTGGTATCTTGAACGGCGTGTGCGTGGACCCAAATCCATGCGGATGCGCGCGCGCCTGCCGCGGCCAGCCGGTCGAGGATGAAGCGCGCACCCTGAGGGTGGTTGCCGGTGTGGGTCTGGATGACCAGCCCGGTGTTCAGGTGGGTAAGGACGGCGGCTTCAACCAGGCGGATTTCCATCTCGGTCAGCGGCTCTGCTTCCACTGCGATTTTGATGAAGCCAGGCCGGATGCCGGTTTCATCAATGCTGTCCTGCCATTCGCGAATCCACCGTGCCGCAATTTGTTCAGCGGTCTCTTGGAATGCATGGGGCGGGACGTAGCGGTTTTCCCGCGCGGCGTAGTAGCCGGTATTGGTCAGGATCAAAATGCCGCTTTCTTCAGAGATGCGCCGCAGTAGTTCGGGGTGACGCCCAAAGAAAGCGGTGGTGCAGTCGGCCAGAGCCTGAACCCCCAGCGATTTAATCATTGCCAGGTAAGGCAGCACCTGAGCTAACAACCGTTCTACCGGATAGTTGGGGTAGCGGGCCGGTTCTGCGCCAAAGGTGGACATCACATGTTCGTGCGAGAGGGTAAAGCCCAGTTGTTCCGGCGGGATGGAGCCGGTAACGGTCATAATCTGTGCGGTCATCTTGCACCCCTTAATGAACTCAAGACTGCTCGATCAGCAGTCTTGAGTTTACACCTGTTTTGAGAGATGGGGGCCTTATTTCCCTTTGCCGTTCCCGCTCGCCGCCTGAGCCTGGGCGTTCATCATATCAATGTCGTTCTCGTACATCAGGGCATCGTGGCCGCGCTCTCCGGTGCGGATGCGGATGACTTCCTCTACGGGGTAGATGAAAATGATCCCATCGCCCACGTTGCCAGAGCGGGCCGCGCCGATGATGGTCTCTACCGTTTTCTCAACGTTGTGATCGCTCAGAACGATGTTGATCTGCAGCCGGGGAAGCATATCCACCTGGTAGGTTCCGGTTCGGCCGGTCAGCACAATGCCGCCCTGACGGCCATGCCCGCGCACCTCGGTAACGTTCATGCCCACAATGCCGATTCTGCGCAGCGCATCTTTGACTTCGTTAAAACGGTCTTCTCGAATAATCGCTTCAATTTTCTTGGTCATGGCTTACACTCCTGGTAGTGACTCAAATCATGTGAAAAACTGCCCCTCTAGGCATAGGCGTTTTCGCCGTGCTCGCTGATATCCAGACCCACCTCTTCTTCGTTGGACGAGACGCGCAGGCCGACGGTCGCGGCTAACGCTTTGGCGATCAGGAAGGTGACGACGAAAGCAAAGAGGATCACAACGACAATGGTGAGCAACTGCACGAGTACCTGGTTGGGGTTGCCGTAGAACAGCCCGTTGGCCCCGTCTTCATTGACGGTTTGGGTGGCAAACAAGCCGGTTGCCAGCGCGCCCCAGGTTCCGCCCATGCCGTGACAGGCCCACACATCCAGCGATTCATCCAGGTTGCGGCGCTGGCGGAAGCGGATGGCATAGTAGCTGATCGGCGCGGCCAGGCCGCCGATGACAATCGCGGCCAGTGGGGTAACGTAGCCGGCCGCCGGGGTGATGGCGACCAAGCCCACCACCGCGCCGGTGACGATGCCCAAGACGCTGGGTTTGTTGTCTCTCCAGCTTAACAGCATCCAGACGATGCCGGCGCTGGCCGCGGCGGTGTTGGTGGTCAGAATGGCGTTTACGGCCAGGCCATTAGCGGCCAGGGCGCTGCCGCCGTTGAAGCCAAACCAGCCTACCCACAACAGCCCGGCCCCCAGCACCGTATAGGGGATGTTGTGCGGCTCGAACGTGCGCGCGCCAAAACCTTTGCGCGCGCCGATGACCATGGCAAAGGCCAGGGCCGAGAACCCGGCAGTGACATGCACAACCGTGCCGCCGGCAAAGTCGAGCGCGCCAAACTGCCGGAAAATCCCCCCAACGCCCCAAACCCAGTGCGCCACCGGATCGTAGACGAGCGTGGCCCACAATACGCTGAAGATCAGGAAGGCTTTAAAGCGCACGCGCTCTACAAATGCTCCGGTAATCAGGGCGGGGGTGATGACAGCAAACATCATCTGATAGGCCGCAAACGCCAGGTGCGGGATGGTAGACGCGTAGGCTTCGTTGGGGGCGGCCCCAACGCCGTTCAAACCCAGGAAATCCAACTTGCCGATCAGACCCATAAAATCTGTGCCAAACGTCAGGGTATACCCCACCAGCACCCACTGGATGCTGATCAGGGCCATGATGATAAAGTTCAGGTTAAGCGTGGAAAGGATATTTTTCTTGCGTACCATGCCCCCATAAAAGAACGCCAGGGCCGGCACCATCATCAACACCAGAGTAGCGGAAATCAATACCCAGGCAGTATCGCCAGTATTCAAGGTGTCCATCGCTTTCTACTCCTCTCGATCATCCCAATATAAGATTACGAAACGTAAAGAAATTGTAGAGTTTGCCAGAGGTGTAGTCTATTCCCCATTTGGGTAAACTATGTAGCATATCCATGGGCATGGGGGCGCACGTTATCGGCGCGCTATGACCCAAATGGGTCATCGGATAGCATTGGGCTGTGGATGGAAAGGGGTGCTTGCAATGGATACTGCCCGGTTTCAACCTTCTTGGGGCCAGCGGCTGGTGATCCGGTTTGCTTACACGCCGCTGGGCCGCTGGCTGGTAGCCCGGCTGGCCCGCCCGCTCGACCGCGCGCTGTTAAAATTGACCGGCGGGCGGCGCACGTTGGTCGAACTGCTGACCGGACTGCCCGCCTGCTCAGTAACAACCCTGGGAGCCAAAAGCGGTCTGCCGCGCACCACTCCCCTGGTGATTATCCCGGATGGAGATCGTTTTCTGGTGGTCGCCTCGAATTTTGGCGAGCGCCACACGCCCGCCTGGTACTATAACCTGAAGGCCCACCCCGATGCGACTTTAACCATTGCCGGTCGGCCCCGCCGCTGCCAGGCACGCGAACTAACCGGCGAAGCGTATCGCCGCGCCTGGGCCATTGCCTGCGCGTTCTACCCCGGTTACGAGTATTACCGCCGCCGCGCCAGTCACCGGCCCATTCCGGTGATGGAACTCCGCCGCCTGCCTGATGATGAACATAACATTCTTTGAAGCGGCCCGGAAGTGCTTTGAGATAATGGATCTTAGTTTTTGCCTGCTGAACGGCGGCGGGTGAGCAGCCCGCGCGAGGGGCGGCATGAGAGTTTGCAAAATTTGTTGACATTGTGGATCGTGTTTATTAAATTAATGGATAAATGAGCCTGTGGCCTGGTGAATGCCTAGGGGGAGCCGGTACAACGGATAAGGGAGTAAAGCATGAAACGCAAGCCTTTTTCTCTGGATGCGCGCAGCCTGTTGCTTGGCCTGGTCGGTGGGGCCGGCACGGCGCTGGCTGTGGCTTCGTATTTCAGCCGCCGCCCAGAGCGCAGCTTGGAGCAGCGCCTGGTCAACCGGGCGCTGGACCGCAGTTATGCGCGCATCGCAGCAGAGGGAAAAATTCGCCTGGCTCCCCAACACCGCTACGTGATTTTTTCAGATCACCATAAAGGCAATCGCAACCTGGCCGATGACTTCCGCTTCTGTGAGCAGACCTACTTGGCGGCCCTGGATTACTACGCGGAGCACGGCTATACCCTGATTATCCTGGGGGATGCCGAAGAACTGATGGAAGAGCAGGTGGGTGACGTGATGGCCGCTTATGAGAATGTCTTTCGCGCTGAGGCGCGCTTCCATCCGGACTGCCTGATCCGCATTTATGGCAACCATGATATTGCCTGGCAGGTGGAGCGTGAGGTCAAACAGGCCATAGACCCGTTCTTCCCAGGCATCCGCTATCGCGAGGGTCTGATTTTTGAATACGCTCAAGGCGAACAGGTGTTGGGCGAACTCTTGCTGGTGCATGGCTATCAGGGCAGTTTGGACAGTGACATCTTTTCTTTCCTGGCAAAGAGCGTCTTGCCCTACTACCGCGACTTTCAGATCCGCACCGGCCTGGGAACAACCAGCCCCTCGCGCGATGCCTGCCTGCGCTCTGAGGTGGATAACCGCCTGTACCGTTGGGTGAGCCACAAAAAGAAGCTGATCTTGCTGTGCGGCCACACGCACCGCCCGGTGTGGAGTTCTAAGACTCACCTGGAAAAGCTAACCGAGGAACTCTATACCCTGCTGCGCATGCCCTCCGCTGAGCGCCCCTCAGATTATGAAGCGCGGGTGGCCGAGAAACAGCGCGAGGTCGAAAGGAAGCAGGCCCAGTACCCGCCCTGCACCGACATCATCAAGACCCGCCCGGCGTATTTTAACGGCGGCTGCTGCCGCTATAACGATGGCGATATCACCGGGACGGAGCTGGAGAACGGGACTCTGCGCCTGATTAAATGGGGGCAGGCGGGCGGTAGTTATGCCCGCACCGTGTTGGAGCAGAATCCGCTGGAAGAGCTGTTTTTCTATTTGTGAATGCCCGGCAGGACGCCGGCAGAGCGGTAGACCCGCTCAAAATGTTGATCGAAAAAGCGCGCAAGCCGGTATAATGGGGTGAGGGTCTCCGTCATGCACACAGAGCGGAGATGATTCCAGCCACCTGGACCAAAAAGCAACCCACCACGCAAAGGATTGGCTCACCATGACCCAACCGGAAGCCCAGGCGCTTTCGCCATCGGCACACGAAAGCATCTACCGCCGCAATTTTATTTACTTCCTGGCCGATAACATCTTATTCACGATTGCAATCAGCCTGATCGGTTCCACCACGGTCGTGCCTGATTTCGTCCGCCGCCTCACCAGTTCAGAAATTTTGATCGGGCTGTCGGGCAGTCTGTTTACCATTGGGTTCACCTTGCCGCAGTTGTTCGTTGCGCGTTACATCGTGCGCTACGAGCGCAAGAAGTGGTGGTTTGTCGGCCCCAACATCCCGGTGCGGTTTGTGATCTTGATCTTCGCGCTGATTACCGCGTGGCTCGGCAAAGACCGGCCCGGGCCTACGCTGGCGGCGTTTTTCATCTGCTACAGCATCGCGGCGTTTGGCGATGGCCTGGTGGGGGTCCCCTGGGCAGACCTGGCCGGTACCAGCCTGGATCACCGCTGGCGGGCCCGCATGTTTGGGCTGACCACAGCCATCACCGGAGGGGTGATGTTGCTGGTCGCGCCGCTGATCGGCGTGATTTTGGGCGAGACCGGCCCCGGCTTCCCTCACAACTACGCCTTGCTGTTTGGCATATCGGGCGCGGTGTTCGCCCTTTCGATTGTGCCGGGGCTGTTCATCCACGAACTGCCCGGCGGCAAGGCAGTGGAAAAACTGCCCACCTTTGGCGAGTTTTTCCCACATTTAGGGCGGTTACTGCGCGCGGATGGGTCGTTCCGCGCTTATATTCTCACGCGCATCTTAACCAACCTGTTTATGATGGCCGCGCCGTTTTACATCGGATATGCCACCGTGCAGTTGGGGCTGTCGAGCGAGGTGGCGGTTCCGGTTCTGCTGGCAATGCAGACGGCCGGCAGCATTGTAGGGGCCATCCTATACACCTGGCTGGGAGCGCACCATAACCTGCTGTACATCCGGCTGGCGCTGGGTAGTGCGGTCCTGCTGCCGGTCTGTGCCTTGCTGGCCGGAGCCGTGGGGCCGCTGCCGCTGTATCTTGGCTTTTTGGTGTCGGGCCTGGCGACCACGAGCAACCTGTTTTCGGCGTACATCAACTGGTTAGTGGGCTACGCCGGGCCAAACCAGCGCCCCATCTACGTGGGCCTGGCCAATACCATCTCAGCGGTCGTTTCGCTGGCCGCGCCGCTCATCGGCGGGGCGCTGGCCCAATCGCTTGGCTACCGTCCGCTGTTCGCCGTCTCGCTGGCCCTGGCGCTGGCCGCGCTGTTTGTCACCCTACGCTACCTGGGAGATGGGCGCTCTGCGCTCCCTGGCGCGGCTGAGAGTAGCGAAAGGGGAGAGGGGTAGAACTACTAGAGGGCATTGGGAATTTCCCAATGCCCTCTAGTGTATATATAGAATCAGGAAAACTACGGTTTTGGAGGCCCAACTCTTTCCCAGGTTCGGCCTGGTTCCTGGGTTGGCGGCAATGGCGTGTCTCCGTTTTCGATAGTCACTTGACGAGGTTTATCAACCTCGCCACCCCGAGGACCTCTCTCTATATATTCTCCAGGTTTGTTTGGCTTTTCACCAGGTTTTTGCCTATTGGGTTTCATTTTTTACCTCATGAAGTTTAAATTGCTCCAAACCCGTTCCTCTAGCACTCGCTGTACCCGCAAGCGTAGCACTTGCGGCACCCTTCCTCGTTAATCACTGCGGCCTGACCGCATTCGGGACAGAGGTCACCGATGGCGTTGTTGAAGAGGGTGGGCTGGTCGGCAGTAGGGCGGACTTCTTTGACCGGGCCGCCCAGCGGCGTCTGGTTGTGGCCGTTGCCGCTCTCAGTGGGTTGCGCGCGTTTCTGCCAGCCGGTCAGGTAATCGCTCAACACCTGCGAGACGCCGTCCGGCAGGGAGCGGACGCGGTTAGGGCCAAAGCCCAAGGGCCGCCCGCCGCCGATGCCCTCTAACTGGCGCACCACTTCTTCCAGGCGCTGCTTGGGTTCCACCGGCGAGGCCATGCGCAGAATGAGGCTGATCAGCCGCCCAATCGCGTCTGAGACGGCGGCGGTATCCGAGCCGGCTTTCGCGCAGGTGATAAACACCTCAAAAGGCTGGCCCCCGCCGTTCTCGTTGATGGTCACAAAGGTCTTGCCGAGGGGGGTCTGAATGCTGAAGGTGTAGCCGGGCAGTACGCGGGGGCGCGGTCTCTTGGCCTCGTGCCAGATCGTAGGCTGGAGGGCGGTTTGCGGCTCGATGGCAGCCGGGGCGGGCTGGGGTTCGGCGGCCTGCTTTTTCTTCTCGGCAGTAGCGCGCGTCTCCAACACCACTTTGTCGCGCGAGCCGGTGACGTAAACGGTGATGCCCTTACAGCCCAGCTTCCAGGCCAGTTGATAGGCAACAGCCACATCTTCTTCGGTAGCGCCAGCGGGGAAATTGATGGTTTTGGATAGACTGTTATCCACAAATGCCTGGAGCGCCGCCTGCATGCGCACGTGCTCTTCGGCGGTAATGTCGGAGGAGACGACGAAGGTATTGCGGACGTCTTCCGGCAGAGCTTCAACGCCCTGGCAGGTCCCCTCGCGCATAATCTGATCGAGGATGGCGCTGCGCTGGGCAGGGTCGAGGTTCAGCCGGTTGAGGGCCTGCTCGAACTGCGGGGAGGTGTAGGTGAGCTGCAAGTCTTTGCCGTTGTCGTTGACGTGGCGGATATAGGCCAGGGCGAAGACCGGCTCACAGCCGTAGCCCTCACAGCTGGCGACGGTGGCAATGGTGCCGGTGGGGGCGATGGTGGTCTGCGCGGCATTGCGGATGCCATGAGCGCGCAGGTCGGCGGTGAGGGTATCCCAATCAAGGGGCGGGCGGCCCCAATCGTGCTGATAAGGGACGATGGAGCGGGGAGCTTGCCAGCGGAAGGCCTGCGGGTCGTAAATCGAACCCTGAATGGCGGGGAAGGGGCCGCGCGTTTTGGCGAGGGCAATACTGGTCTGCATGGCCGTGTAGCGCACGAACTCCATCACCTGAGCGGCGAACTCCTGACCTTCCGGCGATCCATAGCGGATGCCAGCGTGGTACATCAGGTCTGCCAGGCCCATAATCCCCAGGCCAATGCGGCGGGCGCGGTGAGCGGCCTCTTTCAGAGCGGGGACGGCTGGTACGTAAGCGTTGGCATCCACCACATCGTCCAGGAAGATGGTGGAGAGGACGACACTCTGGCGCAGTTTTTCCCAATCAACGCTGCCGTTGGGGCCAAAGTGCTGGGCCAGGTTAACGGAACCGAGACAGCAGTTCTCATTGGGACCTAACCACTGCTCACCACAGGGGTTCGTTGCTTCCAGTTCGTACAGGTGCGGCACGGGGTTAGAGCGGTTGGCGGCGTCGAGGAAGAGAACGCCCGGCTCGCCGTTGTGATGGGCCTGCCGAACGATTTTATTGAACAGATCGCGGGCGCGCACCTTTTTATAGACCTTAAAAGGCACCCCGGCGCGCTCGGCCTGTTCGAAGGTTCCCTGAAAGCCGTGATATTGGGGCGCAGTGATGTCGGGAAAGCGCAGTTCCCACTCTTCATCGTTCTCAACGGCGCGCATGAAGGCATCGGTGATGCCAACCGAGATGTTGAAGTTGGTAATGGCGTTCTCGTCGGCCTTGCAGGTGATAAATTCTTCAATGTCGGGGTGGTCAACGCGTAGTACGGCCATATTCGCGCCCCTGCGGCTTCCCCCTTGGGCCACCTCGCCAAAGGCGTGGTCGTAAACGCGCAAGAAGCCCACCGGTCCGGTGGCCTGTCCGGCGGATGATTTAACCAGCGACCCCTTGGGGCGCAGTCGCGAGAAGGAAAACCCATTGCCTCCGCCGGTTTGCTGGATGAGGGCCGCGTTGCGCAGGGTCTGGAAGATGCCATCGGGATGGCGGCCCATGTCGTCGGCGATAGCCAGCACAAAGCAGGCCGCCAGTTGGCCGAGCGGCGTACCCGCCCCGGTGAAGGTGGGCGAGTTGGGGAAGAAACTCTTCGAGGTCAACAGCGCGTAGAATTCGCGGGCGCGCGCTAAAACGTCACCGCCCCAGTTTTCTTCGACTCTGGCAACGTGGTAGGCCACGCGCCAGAACATCTCTTCGACGGTCTCAGCGGGTTTGCCATCTGGCCCGCGGCGGACGTAACGCTTCATCAATACCTGACGGGCGTTGGCGGTCAGTTCAACTTTGGGCAGGTCTTGGGGCAGGGGCGGGGTGGGAACCAGCCCGCTGTCAGCAGTATTGCCGGCGGCAGGTTGGCCGGCGGCCTGATCAACTTGTTTTTCCATCCGAAGGCTCCTCATCTTTTAAAAGTCTGTCAATCTCGTTCCGAATTGCGTGCAGATCGTCTAACTGTAAATAAACAATGCCGTAGCGAATGTAGGCAATGTGATCCAGCTCTTTGAGGCCGGCGATGACCATATCACCGACCACGCGCGAAGGGACTTCGGCGCGCCCGAGGCGCTGGAGGGCCGATTCGATCTCACCAACCAGCCGGTCAATGGCGGCGGCTGGCACGGGGCGTTTGGCGCACGAGATGCGGATGCCGCGCATGAGCTTCTCGCGGTCAAACTCTTCGCGCGTGCCGTCCTTTTTGACAATTAAAGGGATTGCCATTAGAGGGCGCTCAACGGTGGTGAAGCGCTGGCCGCAGGCTTTGCATTCACGGCGGCGGCGCACCCCGCCGCGCGAATCGTGCGTGGTGTCGAGGACGCGGTCATTATCGTTCTGGCAGTAGGGGCAACGCATTCTCCTCCTCCGTTCAGGTGGCTACGTATCACTCCATGTCTAGAAAAAACGACCACCATATATGGTGGTATATGATTTGATCCCCCGTATATTTACTATATGACTCATTTTAGCACAAACGATCCATCCATTCAAGTAGAAATTGCGTTAAGAACCTTAAAATTTCTAGTGCCTGTTTGGGGATCTATCGTGCGGTCAGGTGGGGGCGGCAGGATTGGAAAAATTGTTCGACAAAATCCAGATGTGGGGTGCAGTGGGCATATCTGTGGGAGATCGCCATAGGTGAGGCCGTAGATGTGGGGGGAAGGGCCGCGAGCAGGGGAATGTTAAAAAATATGCAGTCAGAACGGAGGGGTTTTCAGCCGCTGGAGAATAAGGGGCGATCAGTGGACCGCCGCCCGCACAATTAAAACCCTGAAAGCGGGATGGATTCTCCCGCTAACAGGGTTTTATGGAGGAGTGCAGAGCAGTGTTGGCTTTCTAGCGCTGGTTGTTGCGGTTGCGCAGGAAAGCCGGGATGTCGAGATCGTCGGTATTGACGACCCGCTGGAAGTCGCCAGTAGTCTGCGACCCCTGAGTGTTTTGCGGAACATTGCCCGGACCGGCAGCCCGCCCGCCAGGGGTGGAAGAGCCAGAAGCAGGCGTATGGCCGGTTGTGGAGCGGGGCGTGCGGCCCGCCTGGATATCATCAATGCGGCTGGAGGGGCGCTGTTCGGCGCGGGGTTCCACGCGCGGTTCGGGCAGCCGCACACTGCCAGCGCGGTCGAAGCCGGTGGCGATGACGGTAATGCGCACCTCGTCGGTCAGTGAGGGGTCAATCACCGCGCCAAAGATCAGGTTGACG
>DAOUAC010000161.1:0-10044 GCA_034434155.1 Anaerolineaceae bacterium | reverse complement strand
GGTGATGTCAATCACCACGGCGGCGGTGCGCTCTGGCTGGCCCTGCAAACTGCGGATTAACCGCGCGTGGACCTCTACCCAGCGCACCGCCCCATCTTTGCGGACCCAGCGCTTGCGGCTGGTGTATTCCTGGTCCGCACCGGATACCATGCGGTCAAAGTACTTCTGATCTTCGGCCCGGTCGTCGGGGTGGCTAAGATCTAAAAAACTCATGCTCAATAGCTCATTCATGCTGTAGCCGGTGATCTCGGCCATGCGCTGGTTGGCGTTGAGCAGTCGGTACGAGAAGGGGTCAATGCTGGCCTGGCCGACTGCCGAAAGCTCAAAAACCGCGCGCCAGTAACGCTCGCGCTCACGCAGGCGGTCGCGGTGATCTTGTAGCTGCTGCTGGATGTTAATCATCTCGCTGATGTCTTCGTTGACCACCACCGCGCCGATCACCCGCCCGACTTCGTCGCGCAGCGGCACCGCCGAATTGCGGATGATCTTATGACTGCCGTCGAAGCACTCAATTTTCAGCACTTCATCCAGGCTGGTTTCGCCGTAATTTACAGCCCGCGCCCCGGCCCACTGTTCGGGGGCCAGTTCCTGCCCGGTGGCGTACCACCACGCGCGGTAGACTCCATACTCCTGCTGACCCACATAAGCGGCCCCGGCCCAGACCTTGCGCCCGGCCGGGTTGCCGTAGATGATCCTGCCCTGTTCGTTGATAATCCACACCCCAATGGGCAGATATTCCAAGACTGCGCGCAGGTCCACGTCGCCTAAGTGCAGGTCGCCGGCGGCCGGGGGAGCTTGGGGCGTGGTTGGGTCGAAGCGTTCGCGCAAGACCAGCACAGCGCCTGTCACCTGGCTGGCTTCGGTAAGCGGCGAAGCCGAGGCCCATACGCTTAGGCGGTGGCCGTCGGCATGCGTCAGAGTGAGAGGCGCGTCGCGCACCACCTGTCCGCGGCGAGCGCGGGCAACCAGATCCTCTTCCGGGCTGATAGGGCGGCCATCTGGCGATTGCAAGCCCAACACGCCCAACAGGTCGGGCCAGATGCGGCCATTCATCTCCAGCCCAGTCAGCCAGCGGGCGGCGCTGTTGGCGCGTACCTGCCCATCCGCATGCACCACGAGGACAGCATCGGGCAGAGCTTCCAGCACACCACCCATCTCGGCGGCGGGCGGTTCCGGCAAAAGTACCTCTGGCCCGGCGGCCTCGCTTCGCGCGGGCGTCACAGGGCGGCGGCCTGTTACATCCAGCAGGGTCAACAGCAGGCCGGTGGGCTGGCCGCGCTCATCTTCCACGCGCTGTAAATGCCAATCCCAATAGGTAACGCCCCGCTCTGGATGTTCTGGGTAGACAAAAGGCTTCGACTCTGCCAGGTAAGGCTGGCCTGTAGCTAACACCTGGCGAAAGATCGCCTCATTTTCGGCGTTAGGGTACAAACTGAAATGGTTCTTGCCGATAAAAAAGTCTGGCTCACGCCCATCCAGTTGGGCATAGGTCCGGTTGACACGCACGAAGTTCAGGTCGCAGTCCAGCAGGGCAATGCCTAAGTAAAGCGTTTCAAAAACGTGATCCAAGAGGGTATAGGCGCGGCCCAACTCAGCCGACGCGCGTTCCGCCTGCATCATGCGTTCGGCTACCCTGGCTTCGAGGTCGGCAGTTTGCAGCGCCAGTTGGCGGTTGGCCTCGGCCAGCCGGCGCTCAGCCTCTTTGCGTTCAATGGCGTAGCGGATGGCGCGTTCCAGTAACAGGGGAGTGGCCTCGAACTTGGTCAGGTACAGGCTGGCCCCGGCTTCCATCCCTTCCACGTCAATTTCATGGCTGACCCGCCCCGTGTATAAAATGATGGGCCAGGAACAGCCTCCAGCAACTGCCTCGCGGATCCAGGCAATGCCGTTGCGCCGGCCCAGGTCGTAATCTACCAGAACGGCGTCATAGGCGGCCCCCTCTTGCTGCACCGCGCGCAGCCCTTCCTGGTAGCTGTTGGCCCAATCCAACGTCACCTGATGGCCCTGTGCTTCGGCCAGCATCGAGCGCGCCAGGCGGTAGTCGTCCTCGTCGTCATCAACCAACAGAATG
The DNA here is from genome assembly GCA_034434155.1 of Anaerolineaceae bacterium. Classification (GTDB taxonomy): domain Bacteria; phylum Chloroflexota; class Anaerolineae; order Anaerolineales; family Anaerolineaceae; genus DSYU01. The sequence goes on along the minus strand of DAOUAC010000161.1, from coordinate 7,973 downwards.
TGCCAGTTGCGCGAAAATTCTTTCATAAGCTAATTATATCCAGTCGCAACTTTTTCGGATCATGCTCCGTTATTGATGAATAGACAATCTCCACTTTAAGGACATAACCATGACGGTACAAACTGCCTCCAACGCTACTTCAGCTTCTATCAACCCTCTGCGCAAAGCCTGGGCGGTGGTGCGCGCCGACTGGCGTGCTTACCTGATCCTGAATGCCATGTATTACGGCCTGGTGATCGTGTTGATGATCTATGTTGCCTTTTTTAACCCTCAACTGCAAGAAGAACTGCTGGCTGCCGTCGGCGAAGCCTTCGGCAGCGGCCCCCTGGCAGGGGTGGCGCAGGCCTACGGCGGCGGGCAGGTCTTCAGCGCCATGGGGTTGACCTTTGTGGTCAACCTGTTGGCAGGCAGTTTGCTGCAGATTACTCTGCCTTCGCTGCTCATCCCCTTTAGTGGCCTGTTGGTGGGCGCGTACCGGGCCGTTTTGTGGGGAATGCTGCTCTCGCCTGCCAATCCGGCGCTGGCCGGGGCGATGATTCCGCACTCGCTGGTACTGCTGCTTGAAGGCCAGGGTTACATTCTGGCGCTGCTGGCCGTGTATATTCACGGGCGGGCCATTCTGAACCCGGCGCGGTACGGCAAGACGACCCGGCGGCAGGGTTATGTAGAGGGCCTGCGCCGCACGGCCTGGGTGTACCTGCTGGTGGCGCTGGTGCTGGCTGTCGCCGCCATCTATGAAGCCATCGAAGTCATTTATCTCGCGCCGTTATTCCGCTAATGACCAGGATTAAAGCTGTTCCGCCCGGTGGATTCCCCTACTGTTTTCGCGCGGGACTTCGCGGTAGGATAGGGGCATGGAAAGCAAGATTTGCCCCTACCTCGGACGGCTCGACGATGCCAAAACCGCGCTGGATTTTCCATCGGAAGGCAACCGCTGTTACCGCGCGCGCCCGGTCGCGCCGGTGCGGCGCGATCACCAGGCGGCCTACTGCCTGAGCGGGCAACATGCAGAATGCCCGGTAGTTCAACTGCGCGCGGCGGCTCCCCCGCCCCCTACGCTGGCCGCGCCCCCTATGTCCCTGCCAGCCAGAGCGCGCAAACTGCTCGATACGGCCATGCTCCCGCTGGCGCTGTTGCTGCTTTATCTGGCCGGCTCATGGATCGGCGGCACACAGGCCGTTGCCCGCATGAGGGCGCTCCTCGCCCCCCAACTCAACGCCGCGGCCAATGACCTTATTCCGCTGTCGGGCCTGTTCGGCCAGCCGCCCCCACTCACGATGGCCGCCCCCGGCCCCACTACCCGCACGCCCGGCCCAACCCCTCAACCTCTGGTAGGCTCTGAATGCCATCCACCCGACGGGTGGGTGGCGTATACCATCCAGCCCACCGATTCGCTCTTCCGTCTCAGCATCCTCTTTCAAACCAGCGTGGAAGCACTGCAAAAGGCCAACTGCCTAGGCAGTCAGACGGCCCTAGCTCTTGGCTCCACCTTGTACGTTCCGGCCCCCCTGCTGACAGCCACAGCCAGTGCTTCGCCCACCGTGCCCTCTGCCATTATCTTTACCCCCTTACCTCCTCAGCCAACCAGCCCACCCCCCACAGACTCCGGCGGCCAGGCGGAAGCGGCCCCCACTCGCGTCCCGCCGACGGAGGCCCCGCCCTCTGCAAACGCTCCCGTCAACCCCGATCCGCCCCGACAAGACCAACCTCCTGCCAACCCGCCGCAGTCCGATGAAAAGAAGGAGAAGAGCCGGGATGAGGACCGCGATCAAGATCAGGACAAGGATGAGAAGGGGGATAAAGATAAAGGCAAAGACGAGGATAAAGACAAAGATAGAGGCAAAGATAAGGATGACGAGGGTGGTAAAGGCAAAAACGAGGATAAAGACAAGGGTAAAGGCAAGGGCAAAGGTAAAGACGACTAACTGCCAACTGTCCTTTTGACCTGTAAATCTCCAAAATCCTATACCACACCCCTGCTTTACAATCCCTTTGCAAACCAAATTAAATTGACGTAAACATGATATACTGAATCCGGCAGGCAGGGAACCTTTACGCAAGGGATTTTCCCTAACCCGTCTCTTTTTAACCAGAGAGTCCGCCGCACACAACCAGATCAACGCTCAAGTTCCATTAAAAGGCTGGGCTGGTTTTGCGCGCCTGCCAGTATGGGTGGAATTGGCTGGTTCATCTCAACTTCAATTTTCTTGCTGTAATCTCAATCTCGTCAGGAGTGTCAGGATCGATGGTGAACAAGAACTCCAAACCTCTCTATCTGCACGTCCGGCTGCTGCCGTTGGCCCTGATGATCGCTCTGGTCGGGGCTCTGACCGGCCCCTTGCCGCCGCAAGCGGCGCGGGCCGGCGCGAGCTTCGTTGAGAGCGCCGCTGCTGCTCTGCCGGGCCTGACCCCGGTCGAAAACACCGCCGCCGCCTGGGGTGACTTCGATTCCGACGAAGACCTCGATCTGGTGGTGACAGGCACCACCGCCGCGGGCGCGCCGCTCACACAGCTCCTCCGCTACGATGCGGCCGGGGGCGTTTTCCAGCCGGTTGCACCTTCAGGGCTGGCAAACGTCGGCTTTGGCGCGGTCGCCTGGGGCGATTACGATCTCGACAATGACCTCGACCTGCTCCTGGCGGGGCGCGACAGCATTGGCTCGCTCCATACCGTCCTGAAACTCTATCAGAACGCCGGTGGAACCCTGACCGACAGCGGCGTAACCTTCCCCTTCCTCGAAGACACCGGCCTGCATTGGGGCAGTGCTGACTGGGGCGATTTCGACGCCGACGGCGACCTCGACCTGCTGCTCACCGGCGCGACAGATGACCTGGCGACCGCCGCCCTGATCTACCGCAACGAGGGTGGAACCTTTGCCTTTGTGGATGCCGGACTGCGCGGCGTATATAAAAGCACCGCCGACTGGGTGGATTACAACAACGATGGCCGCCTGGATGTTTTCCTGGCCGGCGAGGCCGATGAAGGCGGCGTCTTTGCCGGATTGTACGAGCAAACCGCCGCTGGGGTCTTCTCTCTGCGTTCCTTCAATCTACCGGGAGTCATGCTTGGCTCATCCGACTGGGGCGATTTCGACGCCGACGGCGACCTCGACCTGCTCATTGCCGGGTTAGGGCAAGGCAGTGTTCCGCTGGCACGGGTGTACCCCAATACCGGATCGGGCTTCGCGGCTCCGATTGCCCTGCCGGTGGGCCTTTCGCGCGCGGCGGTGGCCTGGGGCGACTTCGATAACGCCTCTGTCCCCGCCGAAAACGATGGGCGCGTAGACGCGCTCGTTACCGGGGCAGAAGAAAGCAGTTACCTGCCCTTCAGTGCTGTCTATCGCTACGACCCGGCTACTCAGGCCTTCACCGCCATCGGCGGGTTTACGCCCGCCCCCCTGGCGCGCGGCGCGGTCCTCCCTGGCGACGTGAACGGCGACGGCAGCCTAGACTTTGCCCTGTTGGGCCGCTCTGCTGGGGGCCTGCCGGCGGCCTATCTGTACCTCAACACCCCTCCGGCCCTGTATGAGAACCTGCCCCCCGCCGCTCCCACGCTCCAGCCCGCCGTTATTTCCTATAACAATGGCGCGTATACCGTGCAACTGACCTGGAACGCCGACGGCGATGATCTGACGCCCACCGCCGCCCTCTCCGCTCAAGTTAGCGTGCGCCGTTTGGCCGGAACACCGCCGTATCTCGTTTCTCCGCAGGCTTCGGCGCTGGGGTGGCGCTATCTCAGCGGGTTGGGCAACGCCTACAGCCGCGCCAGCTACCAGTTGACCGGCTTGCCGCACGACCCCTCAAGCTGCCCCGTCTATGCCTGGAGCGCCCAGAACATTGACGCTTCTTACGCGGCCTCATTTTTTGCTGACGAAGGACGCTTTGCCGTCAACCGGCTCCCCACCGCCCAGAACTACACCGTCACCATCCGCGCCGGTGAGACGATCACCGTTACTCAACAGCAGTTGGGCATTGGCGACCCCGACGCTGGCGATGCCCCTGCTATCACCAGCTTTGGCGCGGGCGGCGTTGACCCGCAGACCTTCAACGGCCTCACCCTCGCCCTGAATCCCGATGGCGTTTCCTTTACCGTCACCGCGCCCGCAGCCTTGCCGGCCAACCAACTGGGCGACAGCCCCGTTGACTTTACCGTGACCGATGCCTGCGGCGGCGTGACCAATACCGTTGGGGCAGGGCCCGTCTCTGCTACGCTGACCCTCTCGGCCGTCAACACCCCGCCCACCGCCCAAGATGACAGCGCCGCCACCGAAGAAGGCACGCCGGTGACGGTAGATGTGCTGGCAAACGACGATGACGTGAACGGTCAGGCCCTGACGGTTCTCTCCACCACTGCCCCGGCCAACGGCACGGCAGAGGTTACCCCCGACAGCACGATCACCTACACGCCCACCGGTGACTTTAACGGCGTAGACACCTTCGTTTACACCGTCTCCGATGGCACGGACACAGCCACAGCTACCGTCACGGTGACGGTCGGTCCCGTCAACGACCCGCCTGCTTTCTCCGGAGATCCCTACACCCTGACCCTGCCCGAAGATGCCCCACCTACCGGCGGAACCGTGACGGTAAATGACCCTGAAAATGACGCTCTGACCTTCTCCGCCGCCGCCCTGCCCACTCACGGCCTGCTGACGGTTGACCCCTCCACCGGCGCGTACACCTATACGCCCAATCCTGATTACTTTGGAGACGACACTTTCAGCATCCGCGTTGCAGAGACGCAAAACGCGCTGATGAACGACTCCGCCATCGTCAACGTGACGGTAACGCCCGTCAATGACGCCCCCACCGCTGACCCCGTCACCCTGACGGTGGCCGAAGACGCCGCTGCCGCTGGCCGGGCCTTCTCCTTCAACGATATTGACAGCCCGGTTGGCACGCTGATTGTCACGCCGGCTACACAGCCGGCTCACGGTGTCCTCGTCATCCATCCCGATAATACCTTTGACTATACACCTTCACCCGATTATTTCGGACCCGACAGCTTTACCTACCAGGTCAGCGACGGCCAATTGACCTCCGCGCCCGCTGAGGTGAGCATCACCGTCACGCCTGTCAACGACCCGCCTACTGCCGTTGATGACGTGGACATCGAAATCAACGAGAACAGCCCGCCCACCCTCATTGACGTGCTGGCAAACGACAGCGACATTGACAGCCCTGCCATCCACGTCTCCGCCATCACCCAGGCCGTCCATGGGGTTGTCTCGCGCACCGGCGATCAGGTATTCTACCGCCCCAATGCCGATTACAACGGCCCCGATAGCTTCACCTACACCATCACCGACGGCAGTCTGACGGCCACCGCTAACGTCGTTATCACCGTCCTGAACGTCTCTGATGCGCCCGAAATTGACCCCATCGCCGCCCAGACGGTCGTAGAAGACACCCTCCTTACGGTGACGCCATCCGCTACCGACCCGAATGGGGTTGAGACCCTCACCTTCAGCGCAGCGCTGTTGGTGGATGGCGCTCCCCAACCTCTGCCGCCCGGCGCGGCCATTGACCCCGTCACCGGAATCTTTACCTGGACGCCCCCCGAAGGCTCGGCCCGCCCCGAACCCTACCGCTTTGAGATCACCGTGACCGATGTGGAAGACCTGAGCGCTTCCGCCGCCTTCGATGTGACCGTTGAACCCGACACCGATCTGCGCCTCACCGTCGTAGATACGCCCGACCCGGTCGATTCCGGCGAAAACCTCGAATACCAGATGACGGTCACCAATGTAGATCCTCATCACGCCGCCGCTGACCTGGTGCTGACTGCCACACTGCAAGGCCCGCTCACTTACCGCGCCGAGGCTTCCAGCCCAGAGTGTTCCATGACGGGCAGTGCCCTCACCTGCGCGCTCGATGTCCTTGAGGCCGGGACCAGCCGGGTATTCACCGTGTCGCTGGCGGTAGCCCCCAACCTGCCCGCCGCCCAACTGCTGGAGCAAACCTTCCAGGTGGCCTCTGCCGGTCACGAAGCCACGCCCACCGACAACCAGGCCGAGCAGACCACCTCGGTGCGCACGCTCATCAAGGTTTATGAGGGAGATGACACCCCCGGTGACGAATGGTCTAACAAAGACACTTCCAACACCCCCTCAGGCCGCACTTTTATGGGTGAATTCAACAACGAAACCGTCACCCTCACACTGCCTAACCTGCCCGATCACACCGCCGTAACTGTCCGCTTTGACCTGTTCATCCTGCGCTCGTGGGATGGCAACAACCGCTTCAACCCCTCGCGCAGCATGGAACTGGGCCCCTACGCCCAGGTCGGGGGGATCATTGGCCCGGACATCTGGGAACTGAACGTGGGCGGCAGCCAGGTGCTCATCCACTCCACCTTCGCCAACTGGAGTCATTTGCGCCAGGCCTTCCCCGGCTCGTACCCCGGCGGCGATTACGCCCCGCGCACCGGCGCGGTTGAAAACGGCACGCTGGGCTATGAGTACTACGGCATCACGGAAATGGACAGCGTCTATCACTTTGAACTGACCTTCCTGCACACCGACTCTACCCTGACGCTCAACTTCCGCGACCTGGGCTTGCAGCCTAAGGCCGATGAAGCCTGGGGCTTAGACAACGTCCAGGTGACCATCCTGGCGGCGCAGTCAACGCTCCACACCGTTTTTATGCCCGTTACCTCGAAGTAAGAACCGGCCCATCAGGCGGGTAAGTAAACATGAATGCAATAGGAGTGACAGGATCGATGACGAACAAGAACTCCCCCTTCTACGGTAATCGCACAAAACAACCGGCGGCCGGTTTGGGTTGGATAATCATCGCCGCGCTGATTGCGGCGCTGGCGGCGGGTCTGCGGCCCGCCGGGCCGGGCCGCGCCGCGGGCGGCTTTGGCGCGCCGGTGGATTGGAACAGCGCCGGACTGACCAACGCCGCGCTCGCGTGGGGCGATTATGACGCCGACGGCGACCTGGACCTGCTGGCCGCCGGCCTGGAAGGCGACACCCCCGTGACGCGCGTTTACCAGAACGACGGCAGCGGCGCGCTCACCCCGCTCTATGCCCTGGCTGGAGCCGAAGCGGGTGGGGCCGCCTGGGCCGATTTCAACCTCGATGGCTACCTGGACCTGGCCGTCACCGGGCGCGTGGCCGGAGTTGACGTGTACCAGACTCACGTCTACCTCTACGATGCCCCTTCCACGGCCTTTCAAGAACTGATCGTCCCCGATGACCCGGTCGAGGGCCTGGTCGCCCTGCAAGGGTTGTACGGCGGCGCGGTTGCCTGGGGCGATTATGACGCTGATGGCGACCCCGATCTGGCGATCACCGGCGAAGAGGCCAATAATACCCTGCCGGTCACACGCCTGTATGAGAACACCTTTGCAGGCGGCCAGCGCACCCTGAAACTGGTCACCAACAGCGCCCTGCCCGGCTTTAGCAACAGCACAGCCGCCTGGTGTGACTTCGATCAGGACGGCGATGCCGACCTGCTTCTATCTGGCCGTTCCACCACCGGCCTGAAAACCGCCATCTACCGGTGGAACGTCTCAACCGGCAGTTTTGAAGACAGCGGCGTAGCCCTGCCGGGCTTGCTCTCTCCGGCGGCGGCCTGCGGCGATTATGACGCCGACGGCGACCCCGACCTGCTGCTGGCCGGCGCGCGGGGACTGTTCCAGGTGGGCGCTTACGTCTACCGCAACCCCGAATGGACGCGCGTTGACCTGCAGGGGGCCAGCTACCCTGCGGCGGCCTGGGGCGATGTGAACGAAGATGGCTACCTCGATGCCGTTGTGGCTGGGCGTGTCTCAACCAGCGGCAGCCAGGACCAGACCATTGTCTACATCTACGACCCCATTGCTGATACCTTCTCTCCCACCGACGCCGGGCTGACCGGCGTGCGCCGCGGCGCGCTGGCCTTTGGCGATGCCAACGGCGACGGCGACCTCGACCTGGCCCTGGCCGGGCAGTCGCTGGCAGGCAACGTGGCCGAGCTGTATTTCAG
>DAOUAC010000160.1:0-8235 GCA_034434155.1 Anaerolineaceae bacterium | reverse complement strand
CTCCTACCTTATCGAAAAGCGGATAAAGAAGATCACAAGATTCGACAATGGCGCGGCAAAATTTGCATATAATGGATGGCAAAGGAGGGCCAATGGCCGAATTTGATCTGACCCCGCTCGTTCCAATCCTGGAGCAGTATAAACCGCAGGGGCGCAGTGGGCTGCTGCCGGCGCTGCACGCGGCTCAGGCCATCTATGGTTATCTGCCAGAGCCGGTAGCGGCGGCCATTGGGCAGGGGCTGGGCGTGCCGCTGGTGGATGTGTTTGGGGTGATTGATTTTTACGCCCTGTTTTACCGCGAACCGGTGGGAGAAACGGTTATCCACGTCTGCGCCGACCCGGCCTGCGCCATGGCCGGGGCCGACGCAGTGATGAAAGTGCTGGCGAGCCGCTTTGAACTGGAGGGCGAGGGGGAAACCGGCCGCACGGTGGTGGAGCATTCGCCTTGCTTGGGGCTGTGCGAACACGCTCCGGCTCTGCACGTGGTGGGTAAGGCGCAGGCCGGGTTGGCGCCGGGCAGTTACGCGGCGCTGGTGTCCCCAACAGTGGGGTTGGGTCAGCGCCCGCGCAGTCGGGTGTACCGCGAGATGGATATTCTAACGGCCCGCTGTGGGCAGGGGCGCACGGTGGGGCTGGCGGAGTACCGGGCCGGCGGCGGTTATGAAGGTCTACAGCGTGCCCTGGCCCTCCCGCCGCAGGCGGTGATCGCCGAAATCAAGGCCGCCGGGCTGGTGGGGCGCGGAGGGGCGGCCTTTCCAACCGGATTGAAATGGGAAGGGGCCGCGCAGGCTCCCGGCGACGTGCGCTACGTGGTTTGCAACGCCGATGAGGCCGAGCCGGGGACGTTTAAAGACCGCGTACTGCTCGAAGACGACCCGCACCTGCCGCTGGAAGGGCTGATGATCGCGGCGTATGCGGTTGGGGCGCGCCAGGGCTATATTTACATCCGCGGAGAGTACCGCTTTCAGTTTGAGACGATGCAGCAGGCCGTAAACGAGGCTCGCGCCGCTGGCCTGTTGGGAAGTAACATCTTGGGATCGGGCTTTGACTTCGATGTTGAACTCCGGTTGGGTGCGGGGGCGTATATCTGCGGCGAAGAGACGGCTCTGTTCGAGTCGATTGAGGGCAAACGGGGCTTTCCGCGCGTTAAGCCGCCTTTCCCCACCACGCACGGCCTGTTTGGCAAGCCCACAGTGATTAATAATGTAGAAACGCTGGCGAATGTGCCGTACATCCTGCGGGCGGGGGCGGCGGCCTACCGCCAGGTGGGGACGGAAAAATCGCCGGGGCCGAAGCTGTTTTGCCTCTCCGGTGACGTGGCTCGGCCCGGGCTGTATGAGGTCCCCTTTGGGGTGAGTTTCCGCCATCTGCTCGAAGACCTGGCCGGGGGCGTGCGCGGGGGGCGGCGGATGCAGGCGGCCCTGTTTGGCGGAGCGGCGGGGGCCTTTGCGACTGCCGATCACCTGGACGTGCGCCTGACTTTTGAAGACCTGCGCGCCGCCGGCCTGCCCCTGGGGAGCGGCGTGATTACGGTGTTTGACGATACCCGCGACCTGCGCGACGTCCTGATAAGGCTGGGGCGCTTCTTCGCGGACGAATCGTGCGGCAAGTGCTTCCCCTGCCAAATTGGAACACAGCGCCAGTATGAAATCCTGCGGCGGCTGGCGGCGGGCCGCTTACTGCCGGGCGACCGCGAGCGCCTGCTGGATACCGGCTGGACGATGACCGATGCTTCGCTGTGCGGCCTCGGCCAGACGGCCGCTGGCGCAGTGCTGAGCGCCATACGCCTGTGGCCGGAAATGTTTCAAGGAGGCTTATGACCGCCACCATCTCTTTGACCATTGACGGCATACCCGTCAGCGTGTCGGCGGGCGCGACCATCTTGCAGGCGGCGCGGGCTGCGGGGGTGGAGATCCCCACCATTTGTTATCACGATTACTGCACGGCCAACGCGCTCTGCCGTATCTGCGTGGTAGAGGTGGAAGGGGCGCGGGCGCTGGCGGCGGCGTGTGTGGCGCGAGCCGCTGAGGGGATGCGCGTTTTTACCCGGACCGAAAGGGTGACGCGCGCGCGCCGCACGCTGTTGGAGATGCTCGCGTCCAGCGTGGACCTCTCGGAAGCGCCGGAAATTCAGCAGATGATGGCGGTATACGGGGCCGATCCCGCCCGCTACCCCCAAGCCGAGCGCCGCGATCCGCCCGTGCTGGATGACAACCCCATGTACGTCCGCGATTACAGCAAGTGCATCCTGTGCTGGCGCTGTGTGCAGGTGTGTGCTGAAGACGCTCAGTACACCTTTGCCTTAAATTTCAGTGGGCGCGGGTATGAAACGCAAATTGCCACGTTTTTTAACCACCCCATGCCCGCCACCACCTGCGTGTTCTGCGGCCAGTGCGTGGGCGTTTGCCCGACCGGAGCACTGAAACCCAAGCGCGAATGGCTGTTTCAGCGCGGCCATACCCCCGACGAAATTATGGAACTGACGCGCACAGAACGGCGGCGCAGAAAACGCAGTGGGTGACGGCGTGGATGCGGTTGCGCCGGTTACATTTTATTCCCCTTGTTAGAGCGGAGGACGATCATCCAAGCGAACAGGATGCCGGCGGCCAGGAAGATCAGCACGCCGAAAGCGCCGAGCGAGCCAATATACCAGGGGGAGCGCTCGTCTGTCAGAAAATAGTAGACCATCCAGGCGCTCGCGGCTGTCAGCAGCAGGGCCAGGCCTTCCAGGATCCACAAACGGGCCAAGCTCATTGCGCTGGCAGTCCGGCGCGAGGCTTCGCCAAGGGCCATGCGCCTCTGGCTGGCGGGCAGGCCGCGCGTCAGCCGCCGCGCCACCCATTCACCGCCTGCCACAGCGGCGGCCAGCAGTGCCACCCACAACGCCGCGCCCGCCGCCAGGTTGACATAAACCATGATGGTAAAGGCCGCCAGACTCAGCACGACAGCGGCGGCCAGCCCAATGAGAAGATAGCGGCGCAGGAAGGCGCGCACTTCCTGGCCCTTCTGACGGTCGGGCAGAATGTACCCTTTGCCGAGGACGCCCCACGGATAGAAGGTTTCGGTGCCATCTTCCCCGCGCTTAAAACTGCCTTCGATGATGCCATCCAGGATTTTCATCTCTGCTCCTTGAAAATTGTGTGCCGAATGGAGGATGGTTGTATTATAAGGAGTGCGATACTTTTACTCTATATTATGTTAATTTTTCCCTGGATGCAAGGTGTTTTGTGATAGGCACAGGGCCCGGCGCAAAGTACTGTGCCAGGCCCTGTTTTCGGGAAGGTTCTTCTGAGGGCGGTCAACCGCCAAAAATGCAGACGTCTTTGCGAATCGCCGTGGGTTACGGCAGACGATCAAGAATTTCCGCGGCCTTTTTTAAGTCTCCGGCGGCGGTAGCCTCGGCGGCCTGATCCAGTTCGAGATTGGCATCGGCATCGCCAGCGTGCTTAACGCGCTTTTCCCACAGGCGGAAGGGCAGCGGCAGGTCGGCGGCGGAGAAGGCAAAGGCGGGGTCGGTGGCGCGTCGGGCTTCCTGCACGATTTCGAGGTAGCGGTAGCCATATTCGACGGTAGGTTCGATGTTGGTCCCCTCGCCGTAGTCGTTCCAGGTAACCAGTTGGATCACATCTTGAGGGTGATCGAGCGCCAGTTGCAGGGTGAAGCGCAGAGTCTGGCCCTCAAGGGCATCCAGGAAACCATAGCCTTCGCCCACTCCGGCTTCTTTGTAAATGTCGTTGAAGCCCGGCCAGGCCCCGCCGGTTTTAAAAGGCCAGTCTTCGGCCATATCGTAAAAGTCATTGAGATAGCTCAATAACACATCGTGCGAGAGCACCCCGCCCTTCGAGGCCCACATGGGCGGCCAGGGATAGCCGGCATTGGCTCCCGGCACAATGGCCTTATCGAGGGTGACGAACAGCGGTTGAGGGTCCAGGTCGGCAAAGAGGTTTTTCCAGTCGTCGCCTTTAAAGTACTGAGGGCCAAAATTGTACAGCACCGGGCGGTCTTTGTACTTCAGGTAGGCGTCGTCGCCAAACCACTCGGCCTGCAAGAACGCCATCACCTTTTGACCGTGAGCTACGGCTTCTTCTTTCTTCAGGCGGCCGTTATTGACCATATGCTTGACGGTTTGATCTTCGTAGCACACGGCGAATTTAAGACCCATCCGTTTGACCACCTCGAACAGTTTGAGGGTAGCGCTGTGGATCAGCCCGTAATCCCAGAATGGCTCGATGCCGTACCAATCGACGATCACGCCGTCAATGCCGCTGAGGATCATGGTCAGGGCCTGGTATTCGAGCACCAGCGGGTCGGAAGAATCGTAAGGGCCGATGAGCGGGGTGTAGTGCGAGGCCAGGTCTTGCCAGACGCCGTCCTTCTGTTTGGGGGCGAAATGATTCATCGTCCAGTGATACCCCCACGAACTGCTGACCGGCGGAGCCTGATACCAGGGCATATAATGAGCCAGCAGCAGAGGGCGCTCGCTTCCCTGCCAGGTGAGGGGACCGGTAGGCATGGCGGGCAAGAGGGTTGGGGTAGCGGTGGGTCGCGGCGTAGGCGACGGGGCAGTAGTGGCCGTGGGCGGGGGCATAGGGGTAGGGGTTGGTTCACTGGGGGCCGGGTTACAGCCCGCCGCCAACAGCGCCGGCAGCAGAAAAGCCGCCTTGCGGCAGAAGGCACGCCGACCATGCGAGACCGGCGTGCCGGGGAAGGGATGAGGCAAGAAGTTGGCTGTTTTCATGGGGTAGTCTCTCCTGCAATGATTTTACCTGCAATTATGGCTGGCTTGCACCCCCTTGCCAGGTGGACCAGTTGCCCCAAATGGGCTTTACCCGCCCATCGCCTTCAAAGACCAGCAGGCGGGTGGCAACTTTGTCAATGAAAAAGCGGTCGTGGCTGGCGACGATCACGGCGCCGGGGAAGTGTGCCAGGGCGCGTTCCATGACCTGGGTGCTGGTCAGGTCGAGGTGATTGGTCGGCTCATCCAGCACAATGCAAGATGCTCCGCTGAGCAGGGCTTTTGCCAGGGCTACGCGCGCCCGCTGTCCGCCGGAAAGCGTCCCAATACGTTGGTTGAGATCCAGTTCAGAAAACTGCATCAGCCCCAAAAAACGGTGGACCACTTTGCGCGACTCGTTAAAGGCCAGCGCGGCAATGTTGACAGCGTGCGAAACGCTGTCTTTGAGGTCCAATTCCTCAAAGACCTGGTTGAACGAGACGTAACTGCCGCCTTTGGCCCACGCCACGCGGCCCGCATCGGGCGGCTCTTCTTCGAGCAGTACGCGCAGAAGAGAGGTTTTGCCAATGCCGTTGGGGCCTACCAGCACCACCCGGTCGCCCTTGTGCAGCTCGAACCCCATGTCTTTAAACAACGCGCGCTCTCCGTATGACTTGCTGAGATGCTCTACCAACAGCAAATCGTTGGGGACGTACAGCCCGCGGTAAATATCGGTGACGATTTTATCCACCAGGCGGGGTTTGGTCTCTTTCTTAATGTTGGCGAGCTTGCGCTTCAGGGCCTGGGACGGGTTTTTAAGCGCTTCCTGGCGGTCTGAAATCGCCTCGGCTTCAAGAGCCAGCAGTTCTTCTTCATGCTCGAACTGGCGCTCAAGGGTTTTCATGCGCAGGGGCTTTTCGCGCACGTACTGCGTGAAGTTGCCCTGATATTCCTGGAAGCGGTAATTTTCGATCTCCACCATGCGGTTGGCAACCCGGTCTAAAAAGTGGCGGTCATGCGAGACGACTACCAGCGCCCCGCGGAAGCTGGTAAACCAATCCTCCAGCCAGGCGAGACCCTCCAGGTCGAGGTAGTTGGTCGGCTCGTCCATCAGAAGGATGTCTGGTTCTTGCAGTAGGATGCGCGCCAGGGCGGCGCGGTTGCGCCAGCCGCCCGAAAGCCGGTCAATGGGCATTTTGCGGTGGTAGGGTGCGAAGCCCAGGCGCGTCAACACTGTGTCAATCTTGTTGGCGATGTTCCATCCATCGCGGCGCTGGATGTCTTCCAGCAAATCCGCCTGGCGGTTCAGCAGGCGTTCCATCTCGGCGGGGGGTGGGGCGCTTTCGAGGGCTTCTTCGACCTCCAGCAGTGCATACTCCAGCGCGTGGATGTCTTCAAACAGGGCGTCCAGTTCTTGTTCGACGGTTTTCTCGCCGCTTAGTTCTGAGAACTGCGAAAAATAACCGATCCGCGCACCTGACTCGACCTCAACTTCACCGGCGGAGGGTTCTTCACTGCCGAGGATCAGGCGCAGAGCGGTGGTTTTGCCGGCCCCGTTCTTGCCGATCAGTCCCACCCGGTCACCGGGGTTGAGTTTAAAGTACACCTCACGCAGTACGGGGCGGCCATCATAATCTTTAAACACGTTATTTAAGCGGATCAGGCTCATGCGGCTCCTGGTATGGCTGGCCGGTCATTTCGTGGACGGCTGCTTTCGAGATATAATCCCATTATACTGGACGGAGGTTGCATGAGAAAAAACTGGCTTTATGGTTTCCTCGCGCTCGGCCTGGTGATGGCGGCCTGTTCATGGCCTACCGGCCCGGCGCTGACGCCCACTCCGCCGCCAACTGCCACGCCTACGGCCCTACCGACTACAGCCACGTCCACGGCCCCTGCTGTGCCAACGGATACCCCTATTCCCGTGCCGCCGGTGATTGGGCCGGAGAGCGCGGCTTCGCTTGTTTCGACGGTGATTGACCTTTCCGCTGGTTGGCAGGGGGATGAGCCTGCGCGCCGCCTGGCCTGGCCCGCCCCTGGTGAGATTGACGTGATTGGGCCCGGCGGCCTGCTGGCCGTGCGGATTGACGAACAGACGTATGACGCTCCCCTGCCCCTGAACCTGGATGGAATCTTCTACGACGCCGCTCCCGATGGGGCCAGCCTGGCCGCTGGCAGTCCTGGCGGGCCTGTGACGCTCTACGACCTGGGCGGCGGCCCTATCAGCGTGCTGGATGAACCCTCGGCCTACGGGGCGGCCTATTCGGAAGATGGCGGCTGGCTGGCGGTGACTTCGGCCAATGAGTGGGCCGTGACTATTTACAACGCCCGCACCGGAGAGCGCATTACCCGGCTGACCGGGTTTGAGACCGCCGCGCCTGTCTATGGGGCGATGGTGGCCCCCGGCGGTAAGACGGTGGCCTGGATATCTCGCGCGACCTTGCAGTTCCAAGATGCTGTGACCGGAGAAATGGGGGCAAGGCTTGGGTTTGAAGATTTTATCGGCGCTGCGGCTTTTTCGCTGGACGGCCGTACAATGGCGGTTTACGCTGCTTCAGGGTTGTATCTCTACAACACGGATGGCGAAGAACTGGCCCGGTTAGAGGTCTCAGAGCCGGTGCGGGCTCTGGCCTTTTCGCCCGATGGGAAGATGTTGGCGGCCATCTATGGTGGGGCGGTACAGTTGTGGGACGGCCGCACCCTGACGCCCATCGCCGTCCTGGCGGACCCGCCCGGCCCGTTTACACTGCTCTCGTTCTCGCCCGATGGGCGTACTCTGGCGGCGCTGAAGGAAGATAAACAACTGGTGCTGTGGAAAGCGGCAGTTGAATAATGTTCAGGCAGATCATCTTTGGAATGTCACGGAGGGAAAACCATGAACATCGTGTTGGTGTACGTCCACGTGAAACCGGAGTATATCGAGGATTTTAAGCGGATCAGCATCGAAAACGCACGCAACAGCGTGCAAGAGCCGGGGATTGCGCGCTTCGACGTGATTCAGCAGGCCGACGACCCCACGCGTTTTATCCTGGTGGAAGTTTATCGGGATGCAGACGCGCCGGCCCGTCACAAAGAGACGGCGCATTACCTGGCCTGGCGCGACGCCGCTGCTGCGATGATGGCCGAGCCGCGCAGTGGGGTAAAGTTCGTGAATATTTTCCCGCCGGATGAAGGATGGGGCTAAGGTGGACGGGTTTGAATTCGCCACGGCCGGGCGGATCCTCTTTGGTGCGGGCAAGGCGGCGGAAGTTCCTGGCCTGGCCGCCGGGTTGGGCCGTCGGGCGTTGATCTTGTGCGGTCACTGCGGAGAGGCGCAGGAACGGCTGGCGGAGGGGCTGCGCGCCCAGGGCATGGCAGTGGCGATGCTGCCGGTGCGCGGCGAGCCGGATACCGGCCTGGTTGTGGAGGGGGTGCGCCAGGCCCGCGCGGAGCATGCCGACGTGATCATCGGCTTTGGCGGCGGCAGTGCCATTGACGCGGCCAAGGCTATCGCGGCGCTGCTCACCAACCCCGGCGACCCG
>DAOUAC010000159.1:0-74935 GCA_034434155.1 Anaerolineaceae bacterium | reverse complement strand
ATGGCGCGCTTCCAGAACCGCGTAGGGCCGCGCTGGTTCCAGCCGCTGGCCGATACGGTGAAGCTCTTATCGAAAGAAGAAGTCACCCCTGAAGGGGTAGATCGCGGCCTGTTCTTCTGGCTTCCGGTCGTAGCTCTGGCGGCGGCGCTGACGGCGGCGCTGTACGTTCCCATCTTGGGCCTGGCGCCAGCTTTTAGCTTTCGGGGCGATTTAGTGGTAGCCCTCTATCTGCTCTCGATGCTGACGCTCTGTCTGGGGCTGGCTGGCGCGAACACGCTGGACCGCTTCTCGCTGATTGGCGCAACCCGCACCCTCACCCAGCTTTTTTCTTACGAAGCGCCTTTCCTTCTGGCGTTGTTGGGCCCGGCGCTGGCTGCCGGGACCTGGCAGATCAATCAGGTGAACGAGTTTGCCGCGCAGTCCTGGTGGATGGCGCTGACGCAGCCGATTGGCTTCATCGTGGCGCTGGTGGGCCTGATGGGCAAGTTGGAACTGACGCCCTTTGACGCCCCAGAGGCCGAAACCGAGATTGTAGCGGGCGCGCTGACCGAATATTCGGGCCGCGGCTATGCCCTGTTTCGCCTGGGCAAGAACGTGGAACTGGTGATCGGGCTGACCCTGGTGGCCGCCTTTTACCTGGGCGGGTTGACGAACCCGCTGGCGTTTGCGCTCAAAACCGGGGCGCTCCTCTTGTTCCTGGCGGGGCTGCAATCGCTCTTTGCCCGACTGCGTATTGACCAGGTGGTGGGGCTGTGGTGGCGCATAGGCGCGCTGTTGGCGCTGTTAAACGTGTTGATCGTGGTTGTGCTGTATTGATCGGAGCTGCCGATGAAGATTGGATCGATGCTTGGCGATGTACTGCGCGCTTTTTTCCAGAAGCCCGTAACGCGGCCTTATCCGTTTGAGAAGAAACCTGCACCCCCGAATTATCGGGGCAAGCTGGTTTGGAACCGCGAAAAGTGTACCGGCTGTCAGTTATGCGTTAAAGACTGCCCGGCGGATGCCATTGAGCTGGTGACGATTGACCGCGCGAACAAGCGGTTTGTGCTGCGTTACAACATTGACCGCTGTACCTACTGCGCCCAATGCGTGGTTAACTGCCGGTTTGACTGCCTGGAGATGTCGCACGAGCAATGGGAACTGGCGGCGCTCTCGAAAGAGCCGTTCACCGTCTATTACGGGCAGGATGAAGATATCGAGAGCTTTTTGCGGAAGATCGGCAAAATCGAGTAATGGAAGGCGACCACCCGTTACGGATTTCAAATCACTGGGATGTCCTGGCAGGTCCGTGGGAGCGGGTCGCCGTTTTGGGCGTGGGGAATGAACTCAACGGTGATGACGCCGCCGGGCTGTTGGTGGCGCGGATGCTCAAGGCTCTGGTCGCCGGGCGCGGGCAGTGCGGCGATACACCGGTAGTCGGCGCGGACGTCCCCGTCTCGGCGGTGTTAATTCTGGAGGCTGGCCCCGCGCCGGAAAACTTCACCGGCGCACTGCGCCGCTTTGGCCCTGATCTGGTGATCTTTGTGGACGCCGCCGATTTCAACCAGCCGCCCGGCAGTGTGGCTTGGCTCGATTGGGCTGACAGCGATGGATTAAGCGCCTCTACCCATACCCTGCCGCCCTCGGTTTTGGCGCAGTACCTGGCGGGCGAACTGGGCTGCCGCCTGGTGTTAGTGGGCATTCAACCCCTTCATCTGGATTTTGACCGGCCCCTGTCTGAGCCTGTGATGCAGGCTGTGCAGCGGATCAGCCGGGAGCTGGCCGCCTGGTTGAGAGCGTGAGATAAATTCATTATAAAATTTGCGTTTTTTGCGGCGCAGAGTCCCTCACAGGTGCAAAGAATCTGGTAAGATGGATAGTAAGAATTGGACTGCGGCGTAAGTCTAGACAAGGTCTTTAGGGTCTGGGGATGAACGTTGCCAGACGTGAGTTCCAGCCAGGATTTTAGCACCGGATATGTCTACCCTCTGCAAAAATTGTGGTTTTGATAATCCCCCTGGAATGCGTTTCTGCGGGAACTGCGGATCGCGCCTGGCGCCGGAAGAGCCGGCTTCGACCACTGGCCGCGGCCAGGCGGGTGGCAGTATCCGCATTGAAACCGGCTCTCTGAACCCCAGGGCGGTTTCTGGCGGGCCGCCGGCGGCGCGTCCGCCAGATGCCAGTCATCTGGGAGTGATGACCGGCTCAGACCTGCTGGAACGCTTTCGTCAGGCCGGGTTAGAGGCTTCGGGACAGCGCCGCAGTGTTACGGTGCTGTTTGTGGACCTCACCGGGTATACTCACCTGTCAGAGCAGCTTTCGGATGAAACCTTATATGAGTTAATTCAGAGATTCATTAAGGTTCTGGCTGACGATGTTTATAAGTACGAAGGCATGGTGGATAAGCTGACCGGAGATGGGCTGATGGCGCTGTTTGGCGCGCCGATTGCCCATGAAAATAATGCCGAGCGCGCTATCCGCGCCGCCCTCGATATGCACCGCGATGTTGCCAGACTCAGCCAGGAAATTGAGGACTTACAGGGGCGGCCGCTGCAACTGCATATTGGGCTGAATTCTGGCTCGGTGATCGTTGGCGGGGTCGGCAATGACGCGATTATGAACTATACCGCCATCGGCGATTCGGTCAATTTATCGCGGCGGCTGGAAGAAGAGGCCGAACCGGGGACGACTCTGGTCAGTGAGAGCGTCTACCGGCAAACCCGGCGGCTGTTTGATTTTGAGGCGTTGCCGCCGCGCCGGTTGAAGGGCATTTCGCGGGAGGTCACGGCCTATCGCGTGATCGGGCCAAAAGCAGTCCCCGGCACAGTGCGTGGTCTGGAAGGGCTGCGCGCCCCCATGATTGGGCGCGAAAATGAGCTGCGCCAGTTGCGCCAGGCGGTTGACCGGCTGGTTTCTGAGCGGCAGGGGGGAGTTATTTTGCTGCTTGGCGAGGCCGGGATGGGCAAAAGCCGCATCACGGCCGAACTAAAGGCCAGTCTGTACCGGGATGAGGTCCGCATCCTGGAAGGGCGCAGTATGACCTATCGCAAATCCGTCGCGTATTGGATCTTTCAGGACGTTCTGAGAAATCATCTCGGTCTGTCTGCCGATATGTCTATCGAAGAGATCCACCAGCGCATGATGGAAGAAGCCAAGCTGGCCTTTCCACAGGGTGGTGAATGGCGCGAGCGGCTGCCTTACCTCGAATACCTGCTTTCCGTTGAACCCAGCGACCCCTCTGCCGCCGAGCGCATCCGCTACTTGGATGCCGGGCAGTTGCGCCAGCAGATCTTCCTGGTAGTGCGCGACCTGCTGATCGCTGAAGCCAACCGCAGACCGGTACTGCTCATCCTCGAAGACCTGCACTGGGCCGATGATGCTTCGCTGGAACTGCTTCAATTCTTGCTGGATACAACCCGCCGCGTGCCATTGCTGATCTATGCCATTTCGCGCCCCTTTGAAGGCGGGGCTGTGAAGCTCCTGACAGAAAAAGCGCGCCAGCGGTTGGCATCGAACTTCCTCACGATTCGTTTACAGGCCCTTCCACCTGAACAGAGCCAGGAACTATTGTACGCGCTGTTGGCTGTGCCAGACCTTCCAGATTCCTTGCGCGAAGGGATCATTGCGCGGGCGGCCGGTTCGCCTTTCTATCTGGAAGAAATTCTGCGCATGTTGATCGAGGAGCAAATCATCTATTCGGATGGCGAGCACTGGCGGATGATGCCAGGGGCCGACCCGACGCGCATTGGCGTTCCTGAAACCCTGCAAGACCTGATCCTGACGCGCTTTGACCGCCTGGAACTGCCGAAGCGCCGGGTATTGCAGATTGCCGGGGTGATCGGCTACCAGTTTAACGGGAGTGTGTTGAAGGAAGTGCTTCGTTCTCTGCCTGCCGATGAGGTGCAGAATTCGCTGGATTGGCTGGTAGAGCGCGAGTTTATCCAGCCGGATGCTGGCGGGTCGGGCGAAGATTATACTTTCAAGCACGTGCTGGTGTCGGATGCGGTTTACAGTACCCTGCTGCAGCGTGATCGGCGCGAACTGCACCAGCAGGTGGCCCAGGCCATCGAGAAAATCTATGCTGGCCGGCTGGATGGGCAGGTGGAACTGCTTGCCAGCCACTACCTGCGCAGCCCGCAGTTAGACCGCGCTCTTCACTACCTCATCCTGGCCGGACAGAAAGCCGCCCGCGATTTTGCCAATGAACAGGCCCGCCAGCACTTTGTTCAGGCTCTCAGTCTGTTGTCGCGTGTGCCTTACGCTCCGTCTCAGGCGCTTGCCATCCACGTAGGGTTAGGAGATGCCCTGGTGATTGCCGGTGAATACCAGGCCGCGCGCGACCATTACCAGACGGCGTTAGAAGTGCTGGACGAGCCAGACCCGTCCAACCCGGAGTGGGTCCGGCAGGTTAGTGACTTGCAGCGCAAGATTGGGATCACTTTTGAGCGGCAGGGAGATTACGATAAAGCCATGGCCCGACTGCTGGCGGCAGAAGAACTGTTGGGCCGCGACGAAAAGGTGTTTTCTGCCGAGCGTTCCAGCATCTTGAACGATATTGGGTATATCTATTCGCGGCGCGGCAAGCTTGACCAGGCCGAATTTACCTTGATCCGCGCGTTGGGACTGGCGGAAATGAACGGGCAGATAGACGTGATCGCCTCGGTCCTCAACCGGCTGGGCGGCATTTGCTATCAGCGCGATGATTTACACCAGGCCACGCAGTACCTCACCCGCAGTCTGGAACTGCGCGAGAAAATTGGCGATATCGTCAATGTGGCGCGTTCTTACAATAACTTGGGCCTGTTAAAGTGGAAGCAGGGCGACCTGGATGCCGGGCTGGAATGCTTTAACCGCGCGTTTCGTTTGCAGTCGAACCTGGGAGACGTGGAAGGTCAGATCTCGCTGAACACCAATATGGGGCTGATCGAAATTGACCGCGGCAACCTGCCGGCTTCTGAGAAACACTTCCAGGAGGCATTAGCGACGGCGGAGCAAATCGGCCACACATTTTATATCGGGGATTCGCACAAGCACCTGGCCCTTTTTTATATGTATAAAGAAGATTGGGAGGCTATGCTTGCCCATGCCCAAAAAGGGCTGGAAAGTTTCCAGAGCATTGGCGTGCCGGATCATGAGTTAGAACTGCGGACGTTTATCGGGCTGGCATTCTTAAACCTGGGCCGCGTTGCAGAGGCAGAAGCCGCCGCAGGCCGGGTCATCGAACTGTTAAACAGCCAGCCGGGGGTAGGGGGCGAGGGCGAAGGGCGCGCCCTGCGCCTGTTGAGCGGCCTGGCCCGGGCGCGGCAAGATTATGGGGCGGCTCGCCGTCATCTGGAAAAAAGCGTGGCGGATTTCGCCCAGGTGGGCAACCAGATGGAACAGGCGCGTTCTCTGCTGGAATTGGCCGATGTGCTGATTGCCTGCGGCGAACCGGCGCGCGCCCGCGAGTGGCTGGAGGAAGCCCACAAAATCTTCGAGCGCCTCGGCGCAAAGGTAGACCAGCACAAGCTGGCGGCTCTTATGCAAAAGCTCTGAATGTACGAAATTCACAAAATCTTGCTACAAAAATAGATCATGTGTTGTTGCGACAAATGTCACAAAGTGGCAAACGGCCCCTTTCTAACCGGTTTTTAAGTTACATTAAGCTTGTATTAATTTTTTAGCCTTGATATAATTTCAGTATCCTGAAGAAAGCAGAAGGATATATCCTGTTGAAAGGAGGAGAAGGACCTCAGTCGATTTATTTGCGATCAAAAATCACCCACCCATCACTCAAGTTTTCAATACAACTGTAAGAGGAGAATGCACCTATGTCCAAATGGACAAAAAGCTTGATCGGTTTTGGTATCGTACTGACGCTGGCGCTGGTATTGGCCGCGTGTACAGGAGCTACCAAGGTGACCGAACCCACGCAGGGTCCTGCGCCGACCACAGCGCCTACACAAACCCCGCAACCTATCCCCACCTGCCCTGCCGCGCCGGCCTGCCCCACGGCCGCGCCGGTAGAGGAAGGTGTCGTTGCACCGTTTGAGGACCTATGGGCAGCGTCGCCCCATAATGATGCCGAGTCACTGGCCTTTACCGACTGGAATGAAACCGAAGACAAGTCGGTTCCGGTCACCTGCGCCAAGTGCCACAGCACCACCGGATATATTGACTTCCTGGGGGATGATGGCTCGGAGGCCGGCAAAGTGGACAAACCCGCGCCGATCGGCACGACCGTCACTTGCGATGCCTGCCACAGCCCTTCGGCGAGGACACTGAGCAGCGTTACCTTCCCCTCGGGTGCGGAGATCCACAATCTGGGGCCAGAAGCGCGCTGTATGGTCTGCCACCAGGGCCGCGCCAGCAAAGTCCAGGTGGATGCCCAAATCGAGAAGTTCGCGGCTACGGACCCCGATACGGTGGTGGAGCCTATTAAGGAAGGCGAAACGACGACAGCCTTCTCATTCATCAATATTCACTATTACGCTGCGGCCGCCACCCTGTACGGCAAGGAAACCATGGGCGGCTACCAGTATGAAGGCAAGTCTTACGACGCCAAGTTTGACCACGTTGAGGGCTATAACACCTGCGTTGGCTGCCACGACCCGCACACCACGGAACTGAAGATCGAACAGTGCGCCGTTTGCCATGAAGGCGTAGCCTCGAAGGATGATCTCAAGAAGGTCCGCATGGTGTCTTCCGTCCCCGATTATGATGGCGACGGCGACAACAAAGAGGGCATGTTTGAAGAGATCAGCGGCCTGCGCGAAACGCTGCTGACCGCGATTATGGCGTATGCTAAAGACGTGGCCGGCACGGGCATTGTGTACGATGAGGCCCAGTACCCCTACTTCTTTGTGGACGCCGACGGCGACGGCAAAGCGGACGTGGGCGGCGATAACAACGCCCCGGTTCGCTATAATGCCTTTACGCCGCGCCTGCTGAAAGCGGCCTACAACTACCAGGTTGCCACCAAAGACCCCGGCGCGTACGCGCATGGCAATAAATACATCGTGCAACTGCTGTACGATTCGATTGAGGATCTCAACGCTAAGCTCGGCACGATTGATATGTCGGCCATGCACCGCGAAGACGCTGGTCACTTTGCCGGCGATACCGAAGCATTCCGTCACTGGGATGCCGAGGAAATGCGCGTTCCTGGTACGTGCGCCAAGTGTCACGCGGCCACTGGCCTGCCGCAGTTCCTGGCGGAAGGCGCGAACATCACCAATCCGGCTTCCAATGGTTTCTTATGCTCGACCTGCCACGACGAAGCGAACTGGCCGGCCAACTATGCTTTTGAGAGCGTGGCCTTCCCCAGCGGCGCGAGCGTGTCCTTTGGCGAGGGCGTGAACGCCAACCTGTGCCTGGTCTGCCACCAGGGCCGTGAGTCGAAGGTCAGCGTGGATAAGGCCGTTGCCGGACTGGATGCTGATACCCCCAGCGATAAGATCCGCTTCCGCAACGTCCACTACTTCGCCGCCGGCGCTACTCTGTTTGGCAGCGAAGTGAAGGGCATCTACGAATACGACGGCCAGCAATACGCTGGTCGGTTTATGCACGCGCCCAATGTGGATACCTGCGTTGCCTGCCACGATCCGCACGCGCTGTCCCCCAAGGTTGAAACTTGCGCGGGCTGCCACCAGACCGACGACCCGGCTGCCATTCGTATGACCTCTACCGACGACTACGATGGCGATGGCGACACGACCGAGGGTCTGAAGGGCGAAGTTGAGGGCATGGCCGAACAGCTCTATGCGGCCATTCAAGCCTATGCTACCAGCAAGGCCCAGGCGGGCATCCTCTATAACGGCCGCGCCTACCCCTACTTCTTCCTGGATAAGGACGGCAACGGCGAGCCCGATAAGAATGACCAGGGCGCTAACATTGCCTACAACGCCTGGACTCCGCGCCTGCTGAAGGCCGCCTACAACTACCAGTACGTTCAGAAAGACCCCGGCGCTTACGTTCACAACGCCAGCTACGTGATGCAGGCCCTGTACGACTCAATTAAGGACCTGGGTGGCGATGTTTCGAAGCTGAAGCGCCCCACGGAAATGAACGCCCCGTAAACCTGATCTCCCGTTAGAAAAAACACCCCGGCCGTATCGCCGGGGTGTTTTTTTGGGTTGCTCAGGACGTCACAGGGAAAACCCACTTTTACGGCCCCCAGGCTGAGTAGTTGTGTTTTTGGAGGGGATAAATCTGGGTAAAGTGTTACGAATTTGTAAGTTATTAAGAGAAGATTAAGGTTATAATATCGCTGTTACCTCATCTCTAGCACAGCACAAGAAGGGAATTCTATGAAGCGACTCGCCCGAGCTCTCAGGAACTTCTTTCTTCCCCCGGCGGATGCAAAGACGTTCACACGGATTTTGCCGCTGATTGTCGTAGCGATGATGATGATCCTCTTTTTCACCGCTGCGAATTTTGCCTGGGAAGAAACGAATACGACCAGCTTTTGCGGTTTGACCTGTCACACCATGCCACCCGAATATGTGACTCATCAGCACTCGAAGCACACCAATGTCACCTGCGAAGACTGCCACATGGGGCGCGACCGTTTAGCTGTTTTGGTCCCGCGCAAGGTGCGCTATTCGTGGCAAACCGGAACGGCCATGCTGACCAACAGCTATGAGTTCCCCATCGTGGCAAAGAATATGGCCCCCGCGCGCGAGGCCTGCGAAAACTGCCACAAGCCCGAAGTGTTTTCGGCGGATAAGCTGGTTGAAATTCGCAATTTTGCCGAAGATGAGGCCAACACCGCCACTTCTACTTTCCTGGCGATAAAAATCGGCGGGGGGTCCAGCCGGCAGGGGTTAGGGTTTGGCATTCACTGGCACGTTGAAAACCCGGTCTACTACTACGCCACCGACCGCGAAGAGCAGATTATCCCGTACATCCGGGTTGAAAAGGCGGATGGAACGGTTGTGGAGTATGTGGACGTAGAATCTGGCTTTACCCCAGAAATGGTGAAGGAAGAAGATCTGAAGCAGATGGACTGCATCACCTGCCATAACCGCACCGCCCATTTGGTAGACAGCCCCCAACAGGCGGTTGATGAATTGATGACTCGTGGCCTGGTTTCGCCGGAGATTCCGGGGATTAAAAAGCGGGCAGTCGAGGTGTTGTCGGCAGAGTATGTTTCGCAAGAAGAAGCCATGGCGGCAATTGAGGGTCTGGCAACAGCCTATCAGGAAGCGTACCCGGACTTTTACAGCGCCAATACGGAGTTGATTGAGAAGGCAGTGGCCGCCCTGAAAGAAGCCTATCAGCGCACCAACTTCCCGGAACAAAAAGTGAACTGGCGAACCCACCCCAACAATCTGGAGCACGTCGAGTCGCCTGGCTGTTTCCGCTGTCACGACGGCAAGCACCTGACGGCGCAGAATGAAGCGGTGCGCCTGGAATGTAACCTGTGTCATTCTATCCCGGTTGTGTCTGCGCCCAACCAGCTAACTGCCAACTTGCAGTTGAGCAAGGGGTTTGAGCCAGAATCGCATAAGAACCCGAACTGGATTACCCTGCACCGCACCATCTTCGATGAAACCTGCGCGGGCTGCCACACCGTGGAAGACCCTGGCGGAACCAGCAACACTTCGTTCTGCTCGAACAGCGCCTGCCATGGGGCCAATTGGAAATTCGCCGGCTTTGATGCGCCTCGGGTGCGGGCAATTATGGAACAGGAAGCCCAGGCTTTCATCACGCCGACGCCTCTGCCCAGCCCGACTCCCCAGCCCACGCCGGAGGATGACATCGGCGTAGGCGTGCCAACCCCAGAAGTTACGCCCACCCCGGCAGAAGCCGCCGGCCCCCTGACTTACGAAGCGCTATTCCCGGTTTTCAAACAGCGCTGCGGAGCCTGTCATGGAGCTTCAGCCATGAAGGGCCTGAATCTGCTCACGTATGCCGATCTGATGAAAGGCGGCCAGAGCGGATCACCCATTGTTCCTGGGGATGCGGATAACAGTCTGCTGGTAAAGGTGCAGTCCAATTCCAGCCCGCATTTCGGCCAGTTTACCGAGCAGGAATTGGAGCGCGTGATCCAGTGGATTCAAGAAGGCGCTAAAGAGAAATAAAAACGCCCGGCGTTTGGCTTTGTTCCCAGACCTGTTAGAGATTAGCCCCCACCCGCGCGGTGGGGGCTAATGAGTTGGATAGAATACAGGTGACTTGTCTTTTTGAAACTTGTGACATTTATCACGCTCTAATCTGAAAATTTCTTAATGTCCTTAAGGTATAATTAATCTTGCGCGTGAATGATGGTGTTTTTGCCCCAGAAGACCGGCGCTTGCCGTACGCGAGAGCGCCCAAGTCTTTATTATGCTATTTCCAGGAGAATGCAATGAGAGGAACAGTCCAAAAAACAACCATCCTGCTGATGGCTGTTCTGGCCCTCGGGTTGAGCATCGGGTGGCTGCTGACCAGCGGCCGGCCAGCGGAAGTACAGGCCGCGCCGTCCACTGCCTACCAGAAGCCCGATAATTCCCAATGCCTGGGTTGTCACAGCGCACCTGGTCAGGTTTTCACCTTCCCAAACGGCGACACGGTTTCGATCACCGTTGACCCCGAAACCTACGATCAGGGTGTACATACCAACCTGGCGTGCCAGGTCTGCCATACCAATATTACCGGTTACCCGCACCCTAAAAATGTAGCCCAGTCTGCCAGAGAATACACGCTCCAATATCAGAATTCCTGCAACCAATGCCATACCGAGCAGGCCAAAGCGGTGATGGATAATGCCCATCACCAACTGGCGGTAGCCGGCAACCCTAATACGCCGGTGTGCGCCGACTGCCACAACCCCCACGCCACCGCTCCCATCGCTAAAGATGAAAATGGCGACCCGGCCCCCAGTGAGCACGCCAAAATTGCCACCATCTGCGGCCAGTGCCATAGTGAGATCGTCAACCAGTACAAGGGCAGTGTGCATGGGGCAGGGGTGTTTGAAGAATTCAACCCCGACGTGCCAGCCTGCGATGACTGCCACGGTATCCATGACATCGCGAAGGCCCGCACCGAGCAGTTCCGGTTGAACTCGCCAGAACTGTGCGCGGAGTGCCATACCAATAAGGCGATCATGGATAAGTACGGCATTTCAACCAATGTGTTGAATACCTACGTGAGCGATTTTCACGGCACGACTTGGACGTTGTTCGAGAAGGATAATCCCCAACACGCCACCAATAAGCCGGTCTGCTATGACTGCCACGGCATCCACGCGATTAAAGCGGTGGACGATCCTGAGAAGGGTCTTCAGGTAAAGCAGAATATGCTGGCCGCCTGCCGGCGCTGTCACCCCGATGCTACCGAAAACTTCCCCGATTCGTGGATGAGTCACTATATCCCCGATCCGCAGCGCACGCCGCTGGTTTACTACGTGCAGTTGTTCTACAACATCTTTATTCCCGGCGTGCTGGGCGGAATGGCGATCTTTGTGGCGGCAGATATTTACGGCAGGTTCCGCCGCCGCGGCAAGCATCACCCCTCGACGCCAGAGACGAAGGAGTAGCGCCATGCGTACAACCCAGAAGACATACGTGCGGTTTTCGCTTGCTCAGCGCATTGAGCATTTACTTCTCTTGATTTCATTCACGACCCTGGCTGTTACGGGGCTGCCGCAGAAATTCCCGCTGTCGCCCATTTCACAGGCGGTGGTGCAGGGGTTGGGTGGGATTGAGAGTATTCGGATTATCCACCGCGTGGCGGCGACGATGTTTTTGCTGGAAGCGATTTACCATCTGGTGGCAGTGGGATATGGGTTATACGTGCGCCGCCGCCAGGCCGCTATGCTTCCTACGCTGAAAGATGCTCAGGATGCACTGCAAATGTTGAAATACAACCTGGGCCTCGCCAAAGACGAACCCAAGATGGATCGCTTTAACTTTGTAGAAAAAGCCGAATATTGGGCCATGGTTTGGGGCTTGGTTGTGATGGCGGTGACCGGCTTTATGTTGTGGAACCCAATTGCCACAACAAAAGCCTTGCCGGGGGTGGTTATCCCGGCGGCGAAGATTGCGCACGGCGGCGAGGCTGTGCTGGCGGTGCTGGCGATTATCCTGTGGCACTTTTACCATGCCCACATCCGGCGGTTTAACAAGAGCATGTTCACCGGCAAGATTGAGCGCGAGGCGATGCTTGAGGAACACGCGCTGGAGCTGGAGCGGATCGAATCGGGGAAAGTGCCGCCCCCGCCACCCCTGGAAGAGCAGCGCCGCCGCGCCGCCCTGTTTGCCCCACTGGCGTTTGTGTTCACGGTGGTTATGTTGGGCGGAGTCTACTGGTTTGTGACGTTCGAAGAATCCGCGATTACGACCATCCCGCCGGTGGAGAGGGCAGAGGTGTTTGTGCCGGCGACGGCCACGCCAACCTCAGTTCCGACGCCAACTGCCACCCCTGCGCCCACGAAGGAACCCCAGGCCGGGCAGCCCGGCGGCACGGAGGCCGCGGTGGCCTGGGAGGGCGATCTGGAAGACCTCTTTAAGACGAAGTGTTCAGCCTGCCACGGCGCAGCGGGCGGTTTCAGCGCCGAGAGTTACGCGGATGTTCTCAAAGGTATCACGCCCGGCAGCCCAGATGATAGTCTGGTATACACTGTTCAATCCGCGGGGAAGCACCCCGGCCAGTTCAGCGACGAAGAACTGGCGCGGGTGCGGCAGTGGATCGAAGCTGGCGCGCCTGAGCAGGGTGGCGGCGCAAGCAGCGCGGGCGGCGGCGCGGAAGGTGAAAGCACCATCACCTGGACGGGCGTTGTGAAAGATATGTTAAGCAAGAAGTGTGGGGCCTGTCACGGCACTTCGGGCGGTTACTCAGTGAAAACCTATGCGGATGCTGTAAAGCAGGTGAAGCCAGGGGACCCCGACGGCAGTAGGCTGGTAGAAGTGATGCAGGGGAACCACCCACGCAAGTTGAGCGAGGAAGAATTAACTCAGTTGGTCGAGTGGATTCGCGCTGGAGCGCCAGAAGAATAAGACTGAACTCTGGAAGAAAAAAGGAAAAAGAAGGGTTTGGCTTATCCAGTGGGCCAAACCCTTCTTCCTTATCCCAGGCTTGTTTAATAGCGCAATTTGGTTCCGCAGGCGCGGCAGTAGACATCTCCGGCGGCAGCCCGCCTGCCGCATTGGTGACAGTAAACACCCTCTGATTTGCCGCTGGTTACTGCCCCAGCACTGGCAGAATCTGTGCGCGCCGGATGATGACGGGCGCGGGTGGGGGCCGGCTCTGCCCGGCGGCCCGCGCGCCAGTACCACCAGATGCCCACGCCAATGAGCAGAGCGCCCAAACCACCCAAAGACCAGGGCAGGATTTCGTTCAGCGTGACCCGTCCCGGAGTCTGCTCATCCACTTTCTGGCTGGGCCATGCTGGCTGAAAGGAACCGGGATTGGTAAGCGAGTCATCGGGCTTGAGGTAAGAGATATCCAACTGGTATTCTTTGCCGGCGTCCTGTGCCCCGGCCATCAGGGTGAAGTAAGTCAGACCGTCCTGGCCGGCCATGCCGCTGCCCAGGTTCTGGCTGAATTTCATGTTGGTGGCCTTAGCCGGTTGTTGAACGTGGATAATCAGGTTCTTGACGGGGTAATCGCCCGGCCAGCGGAAGGTGAACCGACGCTCGTTATTTTGCTTCGCCAGACTGGGGTCGTAATATTCAATGCGCAGTTCAGGCATGGAAGCGGTGAAGGTGATCCGGGTCCACTCTCCGGCGGGGACGGTCTCATACTGCAAGTTATACATGCCGTTGGTGTCTTTGGTGGCAACCGCGTGGGGCTGGCCGGCGCTGGCCGGAATGGAGATGGACAGCGAAGTTGGGAGTTTTACATCGGATGAAAGCGTGATATTATACATGACCAGCACGCTGGGCTGGTCATACTCCGGCCAGATGTCAATCGCAACGGTTTCCAGGTTAATGGTTCCCTGAGCGGCGGCTGGCTTGAGGGCGCGTGCAGGGGTTACGGCTAGCAGGATGAGCAGAAGCGCAAGAACGGCGAGAAGACGGGCAGTTCGATTGACGCAGGGTGACATACGGTTTTACCTGATGGCTGAATTTTGATCCTTAAAATACGGCTATCAGTATAACAGGTTTTGATTAAGAAAAGATGAATTCAGGAGAGAATGAGAATGCGCTGGCTTCAGAGTAAACAGGGGGAGAGCGAGCATCGCCCCGCGCGTGACAGGATTCGATGGGCCGTGTTGATTGGCCTGCTGCTGATCGTCAGCCTTGCGCCGCCGATCAGACAGCCGGTCTATGCCCAAGAGGTAGGCCACTTCCAGCCGGTAGATTGCGCCCGCTTTGATCTGCCCCCGGCGCTCGCTCAGGCCCGCACTGCCGAATGTGGCTACGTGACTGTGCCAGAGGTCTACGGCAGCCAGGGCAGCCAGGACGGCCGCACCATCCGCCTGGGCGTGGTGATCTTGCACAGCCGGTCGCCCAACCCGGCTCCCTATCCGCTGTTTATGATGCAGGGTGGCCCAGGTGGTTCCACAATCCACGATTTTCCGCTGTTTCTGATGCTCAACCCCGTGCTGCTGCAATCTAACCGCGATTATGTGCTGTTCGATCAGCGCGGAACGCTCTATTCACAGCCCAGGTTAGACTGCCCGGAAGAAATGGATTTAACGCTCCAAACGCTCGATGATGACCTCAGTGATGAAGAAGCACTCTCTCTGGCCCTGAAAGCCGCTGAACAGTGCCGGACGCGGTTAGAGAAGGCCGGGGTTCGCCTTTCGGCTTACGACAGCCTGGAAAACGCCGGTGATGTAGATGCCATCCGGCGGGCATTGGGGTATGAGAAGATTGATTTGTACGGCGTCTCGTATGGCACACTGCTGGCTTTGCAGGTGATGCGCCTTTACCCCGATGGCCTGCGAGCGGTGGTGCTGGATTCAGTGGTGGCTCCGCAGATTAACGACATGCTGGATGGATTACAGCCGCAAGTACGGGCCATTAACATGATTTTTGAAGCCTGCGCCGCCGATGCGGATTGCCGCCAGGCATACCCGGAACTGGAGAGGGTTTTTTATGAGCAGGTGGAGCGGCTGAATGAAACCCCGGCCAGCGTGCAGTTGACAGACACCGATTACGGCAAAACTTACACGGCGTTAATGGATGGCGATACGCTCTTGAATGCGGCGGTTCTCATGATGTTCAGCACCGAATCGATCCCGCTGATCCCGCGCATGATTTATGATGCGCGCGCCGGTAATTACAGCATCGCGGAGCGGATTCTGGCCTCGTGGATTTTCGATCGCTCGTTCAGCACCGGGATGTTCTACTCGGTAAAATGCGCCGAGGAGGCCAACTATACGCTCGATCAGGTCAACGATGAGGGTCTGCCGGAGGCATTCGTTTCGATCTCAAAATATTCCAATGAGAGCTTTTTAAAAACCTGTCAGATCTGGAACGTGGAGGATGAAAGCGCTGAGGCTGGCCTCGTGGTGCAGAGCGACATCCCCACGCTGATCCTGTCTGGCGCGTTTGATCCGACCACGCCGCCTTCGTATGCAGAGGAGGTCGCCAAGACCCTGCCGAACAGCTATTCGTTTCTCTTCCCTTCCGGGGGGCATGGCGAGTTATTCAGCTTCTCGTGTGCGCAGGAGATCATGTTCGCCTTTTTGGATGATCCTACATCCCGCCCGGATGGCAGTTGTATCCCCAACGAGCCGCCCAAATTTGTGACGGCGCGCTCGGTGGTGCGCCTGCCGGCGGCGATGCGGTTTTTAACGCTGGACGGCACAGCCGCCGTTGAACTGGCGCTGTTCGGCCTGGCGTTGGGCTTCTTGTTGACGGCGGCATTGGCCTATCCGCTGGCGTGGACTTACCGCCTCCTGCGCGGGCGGCCTGCTCCTACTGCTTACCCGGCGGAAGTGACCGCTCGCCCGCGCACTGCGCGGGCGTGGAAGCTGGCCCCCTGGCTGGCTGTTTTGCTGGGAGTACTGTTGGGGATTTTCGCTGTTGTACTGGCGGTGATCCTGGTAACGATGGCCGTCAACAACGATGTTCGTTTCCTGGTTGGCGTTCCAGGCTCGGCGCGGCCTCTGTTTCTCCTCCCGCCGCTGGCGGCTCTGCTGGTAGTGGCGATGCTGGTCCTAAGCCTGCTCGCCTGGGTGCGCGGATGGGGAACGGCCTGGGGGCGAGTGTACTATACGCTGCTGGCCCTGGCGGGGGTGGTGTGCGTGGCGCTGCTGGCGTATTGGGGGATGCTGGCGGCCCTGGTGCTGTGAGATAAAAAAGTGGAGCGTTCTGGCGGGGAACCAGGACGCTCCACGGGTCCGTTAAGAACCAGCGCGCAGTTTAAAAGCCCCCTTTTCTCACCACGCCGTGTGCTGGTCGTGCCATCTCTCTTGGTTGGTTTATCATACGGCTTTTTAGAAAAAATGCACTGGCCTTTTGTAGGATTCGCTCCTGGTCTTAAGAATAGTTGTAATTTCATCGTTAAACGCATTCAGCCAACCGCTTGCCCTCAGGCGGTTGGCTGAAAGTTTGCGCAGAAGCATGACCAGGGCGTTACAACCTCAGGCGTGGGGTTGTAACTGCCGCTGGAGGGTTAGAAGCGATGGCGCGGGTAAGAGCCGAGAATCCGCAGTGTGTTGGCATACTCTTCGAGGTGCGCGAGGGCGCGCGCCACGACGGGCTGGTCGGTGGAGGAGGCAAAGTCAATGTAAAAGAGATACTCCCAGGGTTTGCCGACCAGCGGGCGCGACTCGATCTTGGTGAGGTCAATGTCGCGCAGGGCAAAAACGCTCAGGGCTTTGAAGAGTGACCCCGGCTCGTTTTTGAGAGTAAAAACAATCGTGGTTTTGGCGTCTTCGCCGGGCGGGGCGGGCGTTTGACTGATGACCTGGAAGCGCGTAAAGTTAGCAGGGTTGTCTTCGATCCCTTCGGCCAAAACCTGCATCTTGTAAACTTCGGCGGCCCGGCAGGAGGCAATAGCGGCTGTACAGCCCACCATGTCGCGGTCTGGCGAGGCGCTCAGGTGCTTGACCGCTCCGGCTGTGTCGTAAAAGACCTCGCTTTTCCAACCATGCGCGCGCAGGTAGCCGTCGCATTGGGCCAACGCCTGGGGGTGGCTGATGACCCGGCGGATGGCTTCGATGCGCACGCCGGGGGCGGCGATCAGGCAGTGGCGGACGCGCAGGTAATGCTCGCCAACGATCCACAGGTTATGCTGGAGCAGTAGATCATAGTTGCGGTGGATGCTGCCGGCCAGGGAATTTTCGATGGCGATCAGGCCATAATCGGCCTGGCCTGCTTCGACGGCAGCAAAGACCGCCTCGAAGCTCTCGCAGGGGAGCGTTTGCACGGAGGGACCAAAATGTTCCAGGGCGGCGGCTTCTGAATACGCTCCCGGCTCGCCCTGGAAGGCAACCCGCGCGGATGGATTGTTCATGGGCGTTCCTGTCGGGCCTAGTCTGCTGAAACCTGCGCTGGCTGCGTCACCGTTACCAGGTCACACCATTCCGCCGAGCGCGGGTGACGCCCGTGGACGGCATCCTGGTAAGCTTTCTGAAGCTGGCGCACGACCGGGCCCATACGCCCGCTACCGATGGTGCGGAAGTCAATCTCGCAGATTGCCACGCACTCCGCGGCCGTGCCGCAGACAAAAGCTTCATCGGCAATGTAGAGTTGGTCGCGCGAGATTTGCGCTTCGACCACCTCGTACCCTAGATCCTGGGCAATTTTAATCAGCGCATCGCGGGTGATGCCTTCCAGCACCGGGGCCATCGGTGGGGTGATGATCTTGTTGTTGCGCACAATAAAGAGGTTCTCGCCGGTGCATTCGGCCACGTAGCCTTGCGGGTCGAGCATGATAGCTTCATCGAACCCCAGGCGGAGCGCGTCGGTCTTGGCTAACATGCTGTTGGGGTAATTGCCGGTAATTTTGGCCTTGGTCATCACGGCGTTGAGGTGGTGGCGCGTGAAAGAAGATACGTGGACGCGCACGCCTTTCTCAAGAGCTTCTTCGCCCAGATAACTGCCCCATTTCCAGGTCGCGATCCCTACCGAAACCTTGCCCAGATCGAGGTTAAGGCCCATCTCAGTGGTGGAAAAGTAAATGAGCGGGCGGATGTAGCATTCTTCAAAGGAATTGGCGGCAATGGTCTGTTTGACCGCCGCGCGCAGTTCCTCGGCGCTATAAGGCACGTTGCGCAGCCCCAAAATGTGGGCCGAATCCAGCAGACGGTCGATATGTTCTTTCAGCCGGAAGACCGCCGGCCCCTGATCGGTGGCATAGCAGCGGATGCCTTCAAACACACCGGCCCCGTAGTGCAGGGTGCGGCTTAAGAAGGGTACGGTGGCCTGGTCGAAGTCCACCAGTTTTCCGTCAATCCAGACATAGTGCGAGCGGGTTGTCATGGGAACAGCATCTCCTTAAGGTAAGCGATAAAAACGGTTATCTTTGGGTCATACTCTGGCGAGGATGGCATTCGCCATCTGTTCAGTGGTGAGGTTTCCGCCCAGGTCGGCGGTGCGGCAGCCTTCGGCGATGGCTCGGTGGACCGCGCTTTCAACGGCCTGGGCTTCATCTGCCAGGCCGAGGGAGTGGCGCAGGAGCATGGCGGCGCTGAGGATCGCGCCAACGGGGTTGGCGATGCCTTTACCGGCAATATCGGGGGCCGAGCCGTGAATCGGCTCGTACAGCCCCGGCCCGCTGCTGCCCAGCGAGGCAGATGGCAGCATCCCCATCGAGCCGGCCAGGACAGAAGCTTCATCGGTGAGGATATCGCCGAACATGTTCTCCGTCACCACTACGTCAAATTGGGCCGGGCTGGTAATTAACTTCATCGAAGCGGTGTCTACCAGGAGCGTGTCGAAAGCCACGTCGGGATAGCGCCCGGCCGCCTGAGCAGCAATCTGCCGCCACAGGCGCGAAGATTCTAAGACGTTGGCCTTATCCACCAGGGTCAGCTTTTTGCGGCGCTGTTGGGCCAGCCGGAAAGACAGGTCAACGACGCGCTCGATCTCAAAATCGAAGTATTCGAGCGTATCTACCGCGCGCGTACTGCCGTTGACGATATCGCGGCCTTTGGGCTGGCCGAAATAGAGGCCGCCCGTCAGTTCGCGGACGAATACCAGGTCCACGCCTGCCAGGCGCTCTGGGCGCAGCGGCGAAGCCTCCACCAGCGCAGGGTGAACCGCTACCGGGCGCAGGTTAGCGAACACGCCCATCCCTTTGCGCAGTGCCAGCAGTCCCTGTTCGGGGCGCACACGCGCAGTGGGGTCATCCCACTTGGGGCCGCCTACCGCGCCCAACAGGACGGCATCGGCGGCTTTGCAGGCCGTCAGGGCTTCATCCGTCAGGGCCACGCCGTAGCGGTCAATAGAACAACCGCCCATGAGATATTCTTGAAAGTGGAAGGTGTGTTGAGCGCGCCGGGCAATGAATTCAAGCACCCGCACGGCCTGGGCCGTGACTTCTGGCCCAATGCCGTCTCCGGGGAGTAGAACGATGGTAGCCTGCATGAATGGATCCTTTCGAGAATGGTTCTCGATGGTGGATGCTTCGGAGAGAGGCCCCAGAAGCACCCACCATCACTGCCTTTCAAGCCTGGGCGGTGCCGGATGCGGCCGGCTCAGCGGCCTTTGGGCCGCCGTTGCCGTTAGAAAGCGCGGTCAGCCCGTATTCAAAAGAGTCTTTGAGGGCTTGCCAGGAAGCTTCGATGATGTTGGCGCTGGCGCCAACGGTACTCCAGCGTGTGGTCCCGTAGCGCGTATCAATCAGCACCCGGGTGGTGGCTGAAGTTCCCGCATTGCCATCGAGGATGCGGACTTTGTAGTCAACCAGTTGGAAGCGCGCAATGACAGGGTAATGGTCAATGAGGGCTTTGCGCAGAGCCTGGTCGAGCGCGGCAACCGGGCCGTTGCCGTCACCGGCAGTATGCAAAATTGTATCACCAACGCGGACTTTAACGGTGGCTTCCGCAAAAATGCCGCGTCCCTGGCGGTGTTCGACCATGACGTTAAAGTCAACCAATTCAAAGGGAGGGGTATATTCGGGTTGCTGGCGCTTAAGCATCATAATAACCGAGGCTTCGGCAGCTTCAAAAGAAAAGCCTTTGGCCTCAAGGGCTTTGATTTCACTCAGCACCTGGGGCACGCTCGCGCCGTTGGTGATCTCTAAGCCATATTCTTCGGCCTTGCTGAGCAGGTTGCCGCGTCCGGAGAGTTCGGAAACGACGACCTGGTTCTTATTGCCGACGATAGCCGGGTCAATGTGTTGGTAGGCGTGTTCACAGCGGCGCATGGCGGCTACATGAACGCCGGCTTTGTGAGCGAAAGCCGCCATGCCGACGTAAGCCATATGCTCATCGGGGGTCAGGTTGGCGACCTCGGTGACGAAATGTGAGATTTCGTATAGTTTTCGCAAGCTTCCCTCTGGGACGCACGCCAGGCCCATCTTAAGTTCAAGGTCGGCGATGATAGAGCAAAGGTTGGCGTTGCCGCAGCGCTCGCCAATGCCGTTGATGGTTCCCTGAACGTGCGTGGCCCCTTCGCGGACGGCCGCCAGCGAGTTGGCGACTCCGCACTCGCCATCGTTGTGGGCGTGAATGCCGATGCGGATATCGAACTGACTGCGTACGGCGCGCACTGCCTCGCTGATCTCCCAGGGCATTGAGCCGCCGTTGGTATCGCACAACACCAGGCTTTCGGCTCCACCGCGCTGCGCGGCCCGCAGCGTTTCGAGGGCATAGGCAGGGTCGGCCTTGTAGCCATCGAAGAAATGCTCGGCGTCATAGATCACGCGCTTGCCTTGGCTGACCAGGTAGGCAATGCTGTCTTCGATCATGCGCAGGTTCTCTTCGAGCGTGGTGCGCAGTACTTCGGTGACGTGGAGCGTCCAGCTTTTGCCAAAAAGGGTGCAGACTGAGGTATTCGCGCCGAGCAGGGCGGCGATATTCGGGTCATCCTCTGGGCGCGTGCCGGCCTTGCGCGTAGAACCAAAGGCCGTGATGGTAGCGTGATTCCAGGTCATGGTAGCGGCACGCTCAAAGAATTCTGCATCTTTGGGGTTTGAACCCGGCCAGCCGCCCTCGATAAAGGCGACGCCCAGGTCATCCAGCTTGCGCGCGATGCGCAGTTTATCTTCGCATGAGAGCGAAACGTCATTGCGCTGTGTTCCGTCGCGCAGGGTCGTATCATAGATTTGAACCGCTAATTCTTTCATCGCTTTCCCTATGGATCATGAATAAAAAAGGTCATCGTGTTTTTCTTGTGAGTTCGACGCTCCGCGCCGAAAACACAAAAAAACCAGACAGGCAGGTCGGGCGGAGAGGCCCGGCGGATATTCAACTGTGGGTAGGGGTTTTATGATCTCGCGGCTTCGTAAGCCGCAATA
Organism: Anaerolineaceae bacterium; assembly: GCA_034434155.1. GTDB lineage: Bacteria > Chloroflexota > Anaerolineae > Anaerolineales > Anaerolineaceae > DSYU01. The sequence continues at coordinate 53,635 of DAOUAC010000159.1, read as the reverse complement.
TTTTCGGCGAAAGAAAGAATGTAGCCCAGTTCATCAACACCCTGGAGCAGACAGGTTCGCGCAAAGGGATCAACCTCGAATGAGAAGCGGTCGCCGGTTGGCAGGGTGACGGTTTGCTCCGCCAGGTCCACCGTCCACTCACGATGAGGCATCTCAGCGACGATATCCAGCAGGGTGGCGTGGCATTTTTCGTCCACGACAATGGGCAGCAGGCCGTTCTTCAGGGAATTGTTGCGGAAGATGTCGGCGAAGGAAGTAGAAATAACGGCACGAAACCCGTAGGCAGTCAGCGCCCAGGGAGCGTGTTCGCGGGAAGAGCCGCAGCCAAAATTATCCCCGGCCAGAAGGATTTGAGCGCCCTGATACTGGGGCTGGTTGAGAACGAAGTCAGGGTTAGGCGAGCCATCCGGCAGGTAGCGCCAGTCAGCAAAGAGGTTTTGCCCCAGCCCGTTTTTGTCGGTCACTTTCAGAAAACGCGCCGGGATGATTTGATCGGTATCAACGTTATTTACCGGTAAAGGCACAACTCGAGAAGTCAGCGTTGTAAATTGGGGCATATTACACCCTTCTGGGATCATTAATATAACCGGCAATGGCCGTAGCGGCGGCGGTGAGGGGGCTGGCGAGGAAGGTGCGCCCGCCCTTACCCTGGCGGCCCTCAAAATTGCGGTTGGAGGTGCTGATGGCATACTGGCCCGGTTCGAGCTGGTCGCCGTTCATAGCGATGCACAGCGAGCAGCCCGGCTCGCGCCATTCGGCCCCGGCTTCTTTGAAAATGCGGTCCAGCCCTTCGGCTTCGGCCTGGCTTTTGACGGCCTGCGAGCCTGGGACGACGATCAGGCGGGTGGAGGGGGCCACTTTGCGGCCTTTCAATAGGCTGGCGGCGGCGCGCAGGTCCACCAGGCGGCCATTGGTACAGCTACCGATAAAGACCACATTCACCGGCTGGCCCAAAAGCTTCTGGCCGGGGCGCAGGTCCATATAAGTGAGGGCCTTTTCAAGCGTGCTGCGCTGCACCGGGTCGGCGATGGTGGTTGGGTCTGGCACAATGCCGGTGATTGGCGTACCCATGCCGGGGGTCGTGCCGTAGGTAATCATCGGCTCAATCTGCGAGGCATCGAGGGTAAGCGTGCGGTCAAAGGCCGCGCCTTCATCGGTGGGCAGGGTGCGCCAGTAGGCCAGGGCGCGATCCCAGGCTTCGCCTTGAGGAGCGAAAGGTCGACCCGCCAGGAACTGGTAAGTGGTATCATCGGGAGCGATCATCCCGGCGCGGGCCCCGGCTTCGATGGACATATTGCAGACCGTCATGCGGCCTTCCATATCCAGCGAGCGGATGGCTTCACCGGCATATTCGATAACGTGTCCGGTTCCACCGCCCACGCCGATGCGGGCAATAATCGCCAGGATGATGTCTTTGGCGGTCACGCCCGGCTGTAGGCGGCCTTCCAGCCGGATTTCAAAGGTCTTGGGGCGGCGCTGGAGCAGGCATTGAGTTGCCAGAACATGCTCGACCTCGCTGGTTCCAATGCCAAAGGCCAGCGCGCCAAAGGCCCCATGCGTAGAGGTGTGCGAATCACCGCAGACAATGGTGAGGCCCGGTTGGGTCAACCCTAATTCGGGGCCGATGACGTGGACGATGCCCTGCTGGGGGCTGTCCAGCCCGTAGAGGGGGATGCCAAATTCCTGGCAGTTGGCCTCTAACTGCGCAATCTGCTTGCGGCACAGTTCATCGGCAAAAGCCAGCCGGTCGGGCCGTCCGCCGTTTACCAGCGGCGGCACGCGGGTGGGGATGCCGTGATCAACGGTGGCGGTAGTGAGGTCGGGGCGGCGCACTTTCAGGCCGCGGGCGCGCAGCCCGCTGAACGCCTGGGGTGAGGTGACTTCGTGAACCAGGTGGCGGTCAATGTAGAGGATGGCCGGAGCGCCGGGTTCCTGTACGACCACGTGGCGATCCCAAATTTTCTCAAACAGCGAGCGCGGCTGGCGGCTCTGTTCTGATGCCAATCCGCTCATGAGTAAAACTCCGACAGGTCCCAGCCGGTTGGGATGGTGTTGGGCTTGGGGAAGGGTTCCAGGCGGCGGGTGAACAGATCTTCATCAACCTCAGGGACGGGCCGGACTGCGGCCTGCGCGCCATCGGCGGAGCCGTTGGTGTTCATGCCGGGGTTATAAGCGGCCATCAGGGCGTCGGCGTTCCAGCCTTCGGGAATGGTGGTGGTTTTGGGGAAGGATTCTTGCCGGCGGGATGGCGGGTTTGGTTCGTTAGCAGTGGTCATTTTCTCTCTCTCCTTGTGTGGTTCTTTTGTCCCTGTCCATTGGGGGAGAAGCCCCCAATGGACAGAATCATCGAGGTATGGGCTATTCGATGGCCGGCTGCGTAGCCTGGGCAATCGAAACCTGGGTGGGCTGGCCTTCGGCAGGGCCGTATTTGCCAGAAGCAACCAGGATTTTATTGAGGGCCGAAAGGTAGGCTTTGGCGCTGGCGACGATGATGTCGGTGTCGGCTCCATACCCGCCGAAGGTGCGCGGGGCAGGTACGTCACTCTGGGCGTCAATGGTGGGGTCGCTTTCGGTCCCTTCAATGCGAACGGTGACTTCTCCAATGGCGTCAATCCCAGCAGTGACGGCATGCACCACAAACTCCAGCAGGTGAGCCGGGGCCTGAACGATCGAGTCGATGGCCTTGTAAGTGGCATCCACCGGGCCGGTTCCAATGGTGGAGGTGACGTACTGCTTGCCGTCTGGGCCGATCAGCCGCACAGTGGCGGTGGGCATTCCCATCGTTCCACAGACGACCTGGAGGCCATCTAGCGAGAAGATTTCGCGCGGCTGGGCGACTGTGTCAGATACCAGGGTTTCGAGATCAACGTCCGTAATGATCTTCTTTTTGTCGGCCAGGGCCTTAAAGCGTTCAAACAGGCGGCTGACCGTCTCTTCATCCAGCTTGTAGCCCAGTTCGTGCATCCGCTTTTTAAAGGCATGGCGGCCAGAATGCTTGCCCAACACCAGGCGCGACTGGTTGACGCCGACCATTTCGGGCCGCATGATCTCATATGTCTGCTGGTTTTTGAGCATCCCATCCTGGTGAATGCCGGCCTCGTGGGCAAAGGCGTTCGCGCCGACAATGGCCTTGTTGGGCTGTACCGGGATGCCGGTATAGTTACTGACCATTTTGCTGACGCGCGCGATGTGAGTGGTGTCCACGCGGGTTTCGAGGCCGTAAATGGGGCGGCGGGTCTGTAAGGCCATGACGACTTCTTCGAGCGAGGTGTTACCGGCTCTTTCGCCGATGCCGTTGATGGTCACTTCAGCCTGACGCGCGCCAGCTTGCAAGCCAGCCAGGGTGTTGGCCGTCGCCAGCCCCAGGTCGTTGTGGCAGTGGACGGAGACGATGCAGTTCTCAATGCCGGGGGTGTGGCGGATGATGCCGCTGATTAACTGGCCGAATTCTTCGGGCGTGGTGTAGCCAACCGTATCGGGGATATTCAGGGTAGTAGCACCGGCCTTGATGGCTTCACCCAGCACCAGATACAGGAATTCGGGGTCCGAGCGCCCGGCGTCTTCGGGCGAGAATTCTACATCGGCGCACAGGCTGCGCGCGTAAGACACCATTTCGATCACCCGGTCCACCACCTGCTCGCGGTCCATCTTCAGCTTGTACTTCATATGGATTTCGGAGGTTGCCAGGAAGGTGTGAATGCGAGGCCGGGCGGCGTGCTGCACGGCTTCCCAGGCTTTGTCAATGTCCGACTTGGTGGCGCGCGCCAGCCCACAGATGATCGGCGGGAGGGTATCACCATAAGCATTGCCGACTTCCATGGCAATGCGGCGCACGGCTTCGAGATCATCGGGCGAGGCCGCTGGGAAACCGGCCTCAATTACATCTACCCCCATGCGCGCCAGGGCGCGGGCGATTTCCAGCTTTTCAGAGGAAGTCAGCGTCGCGCCGGGCGACTGCTCGCCATCGCGCAGGGTGGTATCGAAGATACGGACGATATTATTCATAGACTTGTTTGTCCAAAATCTACTTTTTCCAGTTTTCGGGCCGCAGCGACCGTACAGCAGCGCCGGCCTGCCACATTTCCGATTCGCGCAGAGCTTTGAGTTCGGCGCTCAGCTTTTCGCGGTAATCGGGCGCGCTGTTGGCCGCCAGAACGATACGCGTTTCTTCGCCGGATTTCACGCTTTCATATAACTCCTCGAAGACAGGGGCCACCGCATCGCGGAAGCGGCCCTTCCAATCGAGCGCGCCGCGCTGCGCGGTAGTGGAACAATTGGCGTACATCCAGTCCATACCGTTCTGGCCCACCAGGCGGATGAGGCTTTGCGTCAGTTCTTCAACGGTTTCGTTAAAGGCTTCAGAGGGCGAATGACCGTTCTTACGCAGGGTGGCGTATTGAGCTTCCATAATGCCCGCCAGCGCGCCCATCAATACGCCGCGCTCGCCGGTCAGGTCGGAATAAACTTCTTTCTCAAAAGTGGTTTCAAAGAGATAGCCCGAACCGATGGCGATGCCGGTGGCAATGGCGCGCTCGGCGGCGCGGCCGGTATAATCCTGGAAAACGGCGTAACTGCTGTTGATGCCGCTTCCGGCAAGGAAGTTGGCGCGCACGCTCGTCCCAGAGCCTTTGGGGGCGACCAGGATCACGTCAATATCAGGCGGGGGGATGATGCCGGTTTGCTCTTTGTAGACAATCCCGAAGCCATGTGAAAAGTAAAGAGCTTTGCCGGTCGTCAGACAGGGCTTGATCTTGGGCCACATTGCCACCTGGCCGGCATCAGATACGAGGAACTGGATAATGGTTCCGCGAGAGGCGGCTTCTTCTAGTGGAAAAAGGGTTTCACCAGGGACCCAGCCATCGGCGACGGCTTTATCCCAGGTGGGGCTGTTCTGCTTCTGGCCGACGATGACCCGAATGCCGTTGTCGCGCATGTTCAGGGCCTGGGCTGGCCCCTGCACGCCGTACCCCAGCACGGCGGTCACTTCATTCTTCAACACCTCGCGCGCGCGCTCTAGAGAGAACTCATCGCGCGTCACCACGTTTTCTTCCACGCCGCCAAAGTTCATTTTTGCCATGGTCAATTTACCTCTATTTTGGATCAAATTCAATGAGATTTGCCGTTCCCATTGCCGTTGCCGTTCTGGTACAGGGTGGTCAGCGCAGTTGACCCGCGCAGCATGGAAACCATGCCGGTGCGCACCATTTCGATAATGCCGTAGGGGCGCAGCACTTCGACAAACCCGTCAATCTTCTCTTCATCACCGGTAATTTCCACAATCATCGAGTCGTTAGAGACATCCACGATGCGAGCGCGGAATACGTCCACCAGTTGGATGATTTCGGTGCGGTTGGTGGGCGTGACCGAGACTTTAATCATCGCCAGATCGCGGTTGACGGTCGGGCGGGCAGTGAGGTCCTCGACCTGGATGACGTTGACGAGCTTATACAGGTACGAGGTCACCCGCTCAGTGCTGACCTGGTCGCTGTCAATCACAATGGTCATGCGCGAGATGCCCGGCTGGTCGGTGTGACCCACCGTTAAAGATTCGATGTTAAAGGCCCGCCGCCGGAACAATGAGGCCACCCGGTTGAGGACACCCGGTTTATCTTCCACCAGAGCGATTAGTGTGTGTTGCATCTTTTCTTCTCCTAAATCCTGCCTGGATAGGCCGGGCGGGAGCAGGGGACGCGCCCACCCGGACTTCAGGACGGCATCGTTAAATCTCGTCGAACTCCATTTCGGGTTCGGGCGTGGGGCGGCGGATCATCGCATCGAGCGATGCGCCGGCGGGAACCATGGGGTAAACGCAGTCTTCCGCTTCCACGCGGAAGTCAATCACCACCGTTCCGGGGGTTTCCTGCGCTTTGCGAATAGCGCCTTCGACTTCGGGCCGCTTGTTCACCTGAATGCCGGTCAGGCCATAGGCTTCGGCCACCTTGACGAAATCGGGGCTGAGCATGGGCGTGCCCATGTAGCGTTTTTCGTAGAAGAGCTGCTGCCACTGGCGTACCATCCCCAGGTAGCCGTTATTGATGATCGCCACATTGACCTTGATGTTCTCCTGCACGGCAGTCGCCAGTTCGGCCATGGTCATCTGGAAGCCGCCGTCGCCGGCCACCACCCAGACTTCATCGTTGGGCCGGGCGATTTTCGCCCCAATGCCCGCTGGCAGGCCAAAGCCCATTGTCCCCAGGCCGCCGGAAGTGATCCATAGGTGAGGGTCATCCTGGTGATAATACTGGGCGGCCCACATCTGGTGCTGGCCGACGTCCGTCACAATCAGGGCTTTGCCGTTGGTGTAGCGCCACAGGTCGTTGATCACATGGGCGGCGTAGAGATGACCAGTGTCGGGCAGGTTTTGGATGTCGCGCGGGCGGACTTCGTCTTTCATGGCCTGGATGCTCGCAATCCATTCTTCGTGACAGCAGGCATCGAGGTGCGGGATGATCTGTTGCAGGGTCTCGCGCAGGTCGCCCACCAGGGCCACATCCACCTTGACGTTTTTGTTGATCTCGGAAGGATCAATTTCAATGTGGATTTTGCGGGCGTTGGGGGCGTAAGTTTTGAGGCTGCCGGTCACGCGGTCATCAAAGCGCATCCCAAAGGCCAGTAGCAGGTCGGCCTGTTGAATGGCGCGGTTGGTCCAGGCCTCGCCGTGCATGCCCATCATGCCCAGGCTGAGGGGGTGGCTGGCGGGGAAGCCGCCAATGCCAAGCAGGGTAACGGCCACGGGCGTTTGGGTTTTCTCGGCGAATTCGCGCAGTTCGCGCATGGCGTTGCTTTGCAGTACGCCCTGGCCCGCCAGAATGAGGGGGCGCTTGGCGCTGTGAATCAGTTCGAGGGCGCGCTGCAAGTCTGCCGGCAGGGGACGCTTATCGGGGCGGTAGCCCGGCAGGCGGATGGGCGAGTCGTCGTAGGCCCATTCGATGGCGTTTTGCTGGGCGTCTTTGGCAATGTCAATCAAAACGGGGCCGGGCCGTCCGGTGCGCGCGATGTAGAAGGCTTCACGCACGGTATGCGCGATATCGCGCACATCGGTGACAAGGTAATTATGTTTGGTGATCGGAAGGGTGATGCCGGTGATGTCGGTTTCCTGAAAGGCATCATAACCGATATAGTAGCTGGCAACCTGGCCGGTGATGCACACGATGGGAGAAGAGTCCATCATAGCGGTGGCGATGCCCGTTACCATATTGGTAGCGCCGGGGCCAGAGGTCGCCATAGCTACGCCTACGCCGCCGCCGGCGCGGGCGTAGCCGTCGGCCATGTGGGTCAGGCCTTGTTCATGGCGGCCGAGGACATGGTGGATGGAGGGGTAATGGTTGAGAGCGTCGTAGATGGGCAGGTTCGCTCCGCCGGGGTAACCAAAAATGGTTTTCACTCCCTCGCGGACGAGGCATTCCAGTAAAATTTGGGCGCCAGTATATTTCATTCTTTTCTCCTTATCATCCTTATCAATCACCAAAACGAATAAGCTGGTTGTTTAATCGCGCAGCACCGCCCCGCTATCGGCGCTGGTCACAAAATGGGTATAGCGGCGCAGCCACTTGCTGGTGGTGCGCGGCTGGAAGGGTGGGAGCGCCGCCAGACGACGGTTGATTTCTTCGTCAGAGAGGCGCACGTTGAGCTTGCGGCCGGGCAGGTCAATATCAATGATGTCGCCCGACTGGAGCGCGGCAATGGGACCACCAGCGGCGGCTTCGGGTGAGACGTGCCCAATGCACGCGCCGCGCGTACCGCCGGAGAAGCGTCCATCGGTGATGAGGGCTACTTTATCGCCCAGGCCGCGGCCCATGATGGCGCTGGTGGGGCTGAGCATTTCCTGCATCCCCGGCCCGCCGCGAGGGCCTTCGTAGCGGATGACCACCACGTCGCCGTTGGTCACTTCGCCGGCCATGATGCCGCGCATGGCGTCTTCTTGCGATTCGTAAATGCGGGCCGGGCCAGAATGGCGCTGCATGGCCGGGTGAACGCCGCCGGTCTTAACCACCGCGCCGCGCGGGGCCAGGTTGCCAAACAGCACGGCCAGGCCGCCGGTGGCTGAATGGGCGTTTTCAGCGGCATGAATCACATCGTAGTCGCAGATGTAGTAGTGGTCGAGATTGTCGGCCATCGTGCGCCCGGTGACTGTGATGCGGTCCAGGTGCAGGCTTCCGGTGGCGCGCTGGATTTCATTCAGAATGGCCGGCACGCCGCCCGCCCGGTGAACGTCTTCGATGTGCCATTTGCCCGCCGGACTGACCTTGCACAGATGCGGCACGCGGTCCGCGACGGCGTTGATGCGGTCTAAGGGATAATCAATGCCAGCTTCGTGGGCAATTGCCAGGGTGTGCAGCACCGTGTTGGTAGAGCCGCCCATGGCCATATCCAGCGCGAAAGCGTCGTCAATGGCTTCGGCTGTGACGATATCACGCGGTTTGATGCCGCGGTTGACCAGATCGAGGATCAGGTGGCCGGCTTTGCGCGCCAGGGCTTCACGTTCCGCCGAGCGCGCCAGGGCTGTGCCGTTGAAGGGCTGGGCCATACCCAGAGCTTCGCTCAGGCAGTTCATGCTGTTGGCCGTGAACATTCCTGAACACGAGCCGCAGGCCGGGCAGGCGTAATCTTCTAAGAGCTTTAGACGGCGCGCGTCAATCTTGCCGGCCCCATAGGACCCCACGGCTTCAAAGACGGAGATCAGGTCAACCGTTTCGCCTTCGGGAGTGCGCCCGGCGGGCATGGCCCCGCCGGATATAAAAATCGCCGGGATGTTGGTTCGCATTGCCGCCATCAACATCCCGGGGACGATCTTGTCGCAGTTAGGGATACAGACCATACCATCGAAGGGGTGAGCTTCCACCATGGTTTCCACGCAGTCGGCGATCAGCTCGCGCGACGGCAGAGAGAACTTCATCCCTTCGTGGCCCATGGCGATGCCATCATCAACGCCGATGGTGTTGAATTCAAACGGCACGCCGCCAGCGGCGCGGATGGCGTCTTTGATGATACGCGCAAAGCTTTGCAGGTGAACGTGGCCGGGGATGATGTCCACATAAGAGTTGACCACGGCGATAAAGGGCTTGTTCATGTCCTTATCTGTCACCCCGGTGGCTTTGAGCAGAGCGCGGTGGGGCGCGCGTTCGATGCCGGATTTCATTTGATCTGATCGCATGGGCTTTTTCTCTCCAACAATAAATTTGGGCCTGTCTTACAAAAAAAGAACCACCCTACGGTTGGGTGGCTCCTGTTTTTTTTCTGGACCCGGTCTACTTTCGCTTCACTCTGACCTTTTCCATCACCGTTTGCCTCCCAACCGTAATTGAGCTCTCAATAAGGATGAGAACTACAATAAGGGACAAAAGTACAAACAGGCTGATGGGCATGTGATCTCCAAGCCAAACGGTATGGGGTCGTTCTAATTGTTTTAGAATATACGGGTTTTGAGCAAATTTGTCAAGAGACCAATTTTAAAATTTGGTTAATTCATTCGATAAAGCTGTAAAATTTTGTCGGAATCGGAAGATAGAAAAGGCGCTGTTTCCGTATCGGAATGGGCTTTTGGGATCAATTAAATCGCCGCTGGTGGGCGCAAAGTCCTGCCAGCGGCGAGGAAAACGGTTTTTTTACTCAATCACCACAACGGTATGCGCTCCAGCAGGCGGCAGTGATACCTTGACGTAGCCATCTTGCAGTTCAAACGGCAGTTCCTGCCCATCGGGGGCCAGGTAGACGCGCGTTGGAGCCTGGGCGCGGCGTACCTTGAACCACAGACCGCTGACCGGCCAGGACTGATCCACGTGCGGGATGCTCTGAAGCGAGCGGCGCGGGTGATAGGCCACCACGTGGACAATCTGGCGGGCGGGCTGGCTTTGAGTGTGCAGGGTGTATTCCACCCAGCCGGGGCCGCCCGGCAGCAGAAGCGCCGGAGGCAAGAAGGCTTTGAGGGCGTTGTGCGCCAGGGCGCGGTAAGCCCAGTAATCGTGGGCGCGGTAGGCGCTGAACAGAGGCGCGGCAAAATACAGCACTTGCTCATTCTGCACGACCAGCGGGCTGTGCAGCGATTCTCCCACCGGGGCGTGCTGATGACTGGTGAAATACTCCCAGGTGCGGTTGAAAAGCGCGCGCTTCAATTCGCCGTAGCAGGCCGCGCCCCGCAGTGGTCGCACCTGATAGGCCTGCTGGTAGAAAACGTAATCGTAATCGGTCGCCAGTTCTGAACCGGTGGCCAGGTGATCGTCTGGACGGATATAACAGGGAACGGTGGGGGCTTTACCGGCATACTGTACCGGGATGGCGGCCAGTTGAAACTCGCCAGTAGCGGGGTCGAGCGCGGCGGTTCCGCTGGCGATCAGCCGCCCGCCCAGAGCGAGATACGCTTCCAGCTTTTCCTGCCACGCCTCGGTTAAAACGGCGGTATCGGGCAAGATCACGGCGCCGTAGCGCGACAGGTCGGCAGTGTGATCCACGATGTCGAATTGAATGGCGCATTCCAACAGCATCTGAGCGGCCCCTTCAACATCCGCGCTGTGTGCGCCAACGCCCACCGCCGCATCCACCGGCTTGCCCAGCGCCAGGATGGCGACTTCGGCGGTGGGCTGAGCCCCGATGAGCCAGGGTTCGAGCTTTTCGACGCGCTCAAAAGACTTTCCGATCATGCGGTAGACGGCCGGGTCTAACACGCCGGTGGGGTGAAGCTGATCGCCCACGCAGATGCGCCCGCCGCCGGCCAGAATGGTTCCGCATTCGTAATCGAGCTGATCCTGGGTCTTCAGACCGCCAAAATCAGCCCAAGATTTGTGAAAGCGCCCGGTCATGCCGATCATCTCTTTACCGTAGGTGCGTGCCTGGCGGCCCATGATGGGGTAATGCAGGTAGCCCCACGTCCCGCCGGAAGTGGGCAGGCTTTCGACCTCGAAGTGCGTGACGTAAGGCAGTACTTCAGCCATGTCGGCAGTGGTTGTGCCGTTAAAGTAATAGGTGGCGTGGGGCGTTTTCCGCCGGATCAGGTCGGTAACGCGCTTGAAGAAAGCCAGGTCTTGCTCGCGGGCGTAGCGGTAAACGCTGAGGTCGTCTTCGATGTTCACGCCGGCTTTGCGCATCTGTGCCTGCCCCCACGGAGAATAATTGGGGACTGGGAAGCAGATATCCAGCCAATAGCCGTCTACCTCAGTGCCGTAGCGGTCAGCGATCTCTTCGATCTGGGCGAGGAAATAGTCGCCGTAGCCGCTGGAAACGTCCATCGTGGTCCACCCCCACTGGCCCGAAGCGGGTGGGCGCATGACCATCTGACCTTGCTTGTTAACACATACCCATTCGGTGTGCTGGATGCCAGCCAGGTCATCCCACTTGACTGAGACGTAAATGGGGCAGCGGATGTTGGCCTTATGCAGCGCCTCGATCTGCCGCCCCAAGAGGTCAAAATTCAAATGCGGGTGGATGGTTCCGACCTGGGTCGGGTAATAAGAATAGCCGTGATGGCACTTGGCGAAGATATTGATGGTATCCACGTGCCCGGCTCGCAGGGTTTCGACAAAGACGTCTGGGTCGAACTGACTGCCCACATCCCGGCATTCGGGGCCGGTGTGGAAATCCAGGTGAATCTGACGAAAACGATGGCTGACTGCCATAAGGGAGCTCTCCTTGTGGATTCGGGTTAGGTAGCTTAATCTTAGCCCGTTTTCCAACAAGGACAATATGAACTTAAGGATTAGTCGGTTTTGCCATTGTACTTGCTGGCGGCATAATGCAGGGCCGAGGGGTCATCCCTGACCAGGGAAAAGCGGGGCCGGTGGAGGGCGATGTTGGTAAAGAAGGCGAACATTCCCGAAATCCACGCCCAAAGGGTTTGTGTGCGGTTGACGCGAATGGTGGTGCCCATTGCTTTGCTCCTTTTGTTTTTAGAACATTTGCTCGATCTGTGATGACTATAGCGCAGTGGGTTTTGGATTGAACCAACCGAAAGGTTGATCGAGGGGTGGAGATGGGGGTTGGGCGACCGGGCGTAGATCAGGTTCTTGCGGGTTGGGCCATCGGCCATAACCCCCCTGCGGAGTTCAATGATTGAACTCCGCAGGGGGGTTACGTTGCGAGCAGGTTTCAACCCCGTCAGCAATCCGCTGGCGGGAGGGGGCGATTCTCAAATCTTGGGCAAGATAATGGTCTGTTGGCGCTGATATTTGCCCTTCTTATCGGCGTAAGAGACCTCGCAAACCTCATCGGCCTCAAAGAACAGCACCTGGGCGATGCCCTCATTGGCGTAGACTTTGGCCGGCAGCGGCGTGGTGTTCGAGATTTCCAAAGTCACGTACCCTTCCCATTCGGGTTCAAAGGGGGTTACGTTCACAATTAAGCCGCATCTGGCCATGGTGCTTTTTCCCAGGCAGATGGTGAGCACGTTGCGCGGGATACGGAAGTATTCGACGGTCTTCGCCAGTACAAAAGAGTTGGGCGGGATGACACACACATCGCCCTTAAAATCGACCATGGAGCGGGTGTCAAAGTGCTTGGGATCCACAATGGCCGAAAAGACGTTGGTGAAGATTTTAAACTCGTCCGCGACGCGGATGTCGTACCCGTAAGATGACAATCCATAAGAAATGACCCCCTCACGAACCTGCTGCTCGATGAACGGTTCGATCATGCCGTGTTCCAGGGCCATTTTGCGAATCCAGTGGTCCGGTTTCAGTCCCATGCAGTCTCTCCTTGGTAATGGTTTTGCTTTACCACCCGCTGGCCTGAAAAATGGTGGTCAGCAGGGCTGTGCGCTCTTCAGGGGTCATCAGACGGGCGCGGGCATTATCTACGAACATAATCGTCAGCAGTTCAGTAGAGATGTAGCGCCCGTCGTAAAACACATGACGGTCTAAAAACGCCTGGCTGGTCTCTGGGCCAAAAATGGCCTGGTCGAAGAACAGGTTGCCCAACCCGTAGTGCAAAAAAGCGGCCTCGCCGCCCGGTTGGGCGAAGAAGGTCATGGCATGGGGCTGATGAGCCTGGCTGCCAGAGACGATCACGGCGCCGGCCTCGGCCACCCGCTGAAAATCGGCCTCCAGGATGGGATGAGCATTGTAGGAATAGTATTCGAGGTGTTGGAAGGTGACAATGGGCAGGTAGCCGGCTTCGCGCTGGGCGCGGATGGCAGCGGTAAGCTGATCAAAATCGCAGTGAACGGCTCCAGGGGTCTTTTCAGAGGCCCCGGCATAGCCTTTGGGCTTGGCGTTGCACCCCAAAAAGGCAATGCGGTTGCCGTGATGCTCAAAGCGCGCGGCGGCCTGGGCTTCAGCGATGTTCGCACCGCCACCGTAATAAGGCCAGCCGCGCTCTTTGTACAGATCGAGGGTGAAGAGAATGGCTTCTGGCCCCCAATCTTGAAAATGGTCGCCTGCCAGGTCAATCACGTCTGTGCCGATGGCTTCGAGCAGTTGAATATACTTGGTGCGGCTGCAAAACTTCAGCCCTTCCCAATAGTAGGGTTCGGGGCAGGTCTTCCAGAAGGGAACCTCGTTATTGATGTGGAGAATATCGGCCTCGCGCAGCACGTCGCCGATATATTCGGCGGGGTATTCCATGCCGTGAATTTCCATCAACGAGGCCGTGCCGCGCACCAGGGCAGTGACTCCGGTGAGCATGACGGTGGTGAGCTTTGCGGGGTCGTAATTAGAGAGGGGCCGGGTGAGGGCCAGGGTAGCCGCGCCGCGCAGGGTAAAGCGGACGCGCAGGCCGTAGGCGGCGGGGTTGAAGTCTTTGCGCACCGGCGACTGCCCATCCACGGCGATGACCTTCCAGCGCGGTTCAAGGTTCTCGAACGGCAGAATGGCCCACAACCGCCCTGGTCCGCCCCAGGCGGTCTGGAGCAGATCAGCGGGCGGCATGGTTTTGACAAAGGCGGAGGCCGGTCCCCAGAGCTTCTCAAACACGGCGCGGGTGGACGCATCCACTAACAGGCCATCGCAGGGCAGACCAGCGGGCGGCGCGCCTTTCCAGACGGCCTGCACGTCTGGCAGGCGGGCCTCGTCGGTTAGGGTAGGGAAGGGGGCGGCCAGGGCATAGACCCACTCGGCCAACAGGGCTGTCTCGCCCGGCGGCGAGGTATCTTCCGCTGGCTCCACCTGCACCCAGGCATCGGCCTCGGTTTCAGCGGCGGCGCGTTCCACCCCCTCCGGCCAGGTCAGCGCATCCGCCAGCCGCGCGGGCAGGTACGCCGGAACCCACACCGCCGGAGCCGCCGGGGTGAGGGTAGGCGGGGGTTGGGGCGAGGGGGCCAGGGTTGATGTAGGCGCGGCGGTCGGCGCCGCAGTAGGGGACGGCGGGGTAAGGGTGGGCGCTGGGATGGGCCGCCCGGCGGCCGTCCGCGCGGCGCATGCCGGGATCAGTAGCAGAAGAAGCAGCCAGAGAATGGCAGGGCGCAGGCGCGGCCAGAACTTCATGCATCCGCCAATCTGCCGCGCTCCGCCACGATGGCGTTTAGTTCGGCTTCCAGCGCCTGGGCCTGCTCGTTCAGGCCGCGCAGTTCGGCCAGAAAGGTCTGCGCGGCGGCCTGATCTTGCAGGTTGGGGCAGTTAATGCGCACGTTCAGGCCAGAGGCCGTCAGCGCGGCGCGGGCCAGAGCCGCGCCAGAGGCGGCATCCGAAATAGCGTTAACGTTGCCCGTCTGCGCCACTTCCACAGCCAGGCGCAGCACTGCCACTGCCAGTCGTGAGACGCCGAGCGGCACGCGGATGGTGGCGAGGACGGCCTCTTGGAGGGCCGCTTCACGGGCGGCCTGCTGTTCGGGCGTATCTTTAGGCAGGCGCACGGCAGTCATGTAACTTTCGAAGGCAGCGGAATCTTCCTGCACGGCGGCGGTCAGCGAGCGGCGCAGAGTTTCGGCGGCTTCAATGATCTCCCACATCCGCCCTTCCACGCTGGCGTACTTCTTTTTGCCCACTGTCAGGCGGGCCACCATAGCCACCAGAGCCGCGGCGGCAGCCCCGGCGTGCGCCGCCGCCGCGCCGCCGCCGGGCGTAGCCGTCCCCTGGGCCAGCGCATCTAAAAAGCTGGTTTCTACTGGCATGGTAGGGGCCTCGCGCTCGGCCAGAGCCGCTTGCAGGCGCTGTTCTAAAATTTGCTCCGGATGGAACTGATCTAACTGCGTGTACCAGACCGCCGCGTCCACCAGGGCTTCCTGCGGAACCAGCCCCACCAGTTCGCTGTGGTGGATGCCCACCCCGTAGCGCTCGGCCTCGCGCCGCACCATCTCCACTACGCGGGCCAGGGGCGTCTGGCGGAAGTTGGTCAGGTTCATCGAGACCTGCGCCCGGCCCTCCACCAACAGCCCCAGGGCCTTAACGTAGCGCAGTCCGCCCGAAGAATGGCGCACGGCTTTGGCGATCTTCTGCGCGATGCTCACATCATTGCTGGTGAGATAGATGTTGAAGGCAATCAGCGGCTGGCGCGCGCCGATCACCACCGCGCCCGCCGGGGTGATGCGCGCCGGGCCAAAATCTGGCTCGCGCTCGGGGCGGGTACCAATCTCGGCTTTGAGGGCTTCGTATTCGCCCCGGCGGATGTCTTCTAAGTTCTTGCGCTCGGGGCGGGTGGCGGCCTCTTCATACAGGTACACCGGCAGGCCCAGCTCGTCGCCTACGCGCCGCCCCAGCCGCCGCGCCATCTCTACGCATTCGACCATGCTGATATCGCGGATGGGAACGAAGGGAACCACGTCGGCGGCCCCAATGCGCGGATGCTCGCCGGTGTGCTGGTCGAGATTGATGAGCCGGGCGGCGGCGGCGATGGACTGGAAGGCCGCCTCTTCAACCGCCGCCGGCGGCCCGGCAAACGTGATGACGGTGCGGTTGTGATCCAGGTCGGAATGGCGGTCTAACACGTAAACGCCGGCCGCCTGGATGGATTCCAGGATGGCATCCACCACGGCGGGCCGGCGCGCTTCTGAAAAGTTGGGGATACATTCTACCAGGGGGTTGGGCATAGGGGCCTCAGCGTTGTAAAAATAGGGGTTGGCGCGTCTGCCAATGACCGCGCGCGGGTCGGTTCCTATTATACCTTTATCCCTTCAGTTTGCGGTTTCCCGGCAAGCAGGGCCCGATTACTCTTCCTCACACCGCCAGATGCGCTGGCCCGCGTCTATCGAAGGGGCCGGGAAGTTGACCAGGGTGATGCGCAGAGGGTACACACGCAGCAGACCGTAGGTTTCGCTGTCGGGGCTGCCATATTCAACTGCCGGGTCAAAGCCCATGGGGGGCGGGGTGTCTTTAAAGAGGTTCCAGATGCGCAGTTTTTGTTCCCTATCTTCTACCCACGCCACGCGCGCGTCTACATAAACCGGCTTGAAGATGTCTTGAATATAAGCGAGAGAGACGTAGGGGTTGCGGCTCAGATGGCGCTCTTTAAACGAGTTGCGGCGCGTGGTGATCCACCCAACCGGGCCCTCCCAAATGGGGTGCATGATGCGCGAGCGGGGCCGGCAGAGGCTGTCAACGGTGGCAACGTTGCACCAAACGTGGGTGTACACGCGTTCGATGAACTCAGCTTCGATTTCTGAAAAGCTGGCGACTTCCATAACCATCCTCCTGAATTGCGGTAATCATCTAATACAACAGTATATGACAAAATTCACCATATTTATTCATTATATTTTCATCGGAAGCTGTTAAGATAGAAAGCATGAACCAATCACGCTTTTTCCCCTTGTTCATCCTGTTTCTGGGGGCGCTGTGGGTTGCTGGTTGCGCCGCCGCGCCGGGGCCGAATCCTACTGCCACCGCCGCGCCGCCCACCACCGCGGTGACGCTCACTACCGCCCCCACCGCCCTGCCCACCGAGCCCCTGCCGGTGACGGGCGACTCCGCCGCCTCAACTGCTACTGCCGCCCCCACCCAGGCGGAAACGCCCAGCCCCCAACCCGCTGCCGCAGAGTCTGCCCGCCTGCCGCTGGAGTGTTCCGCCCCTGCTGAACTCACCCCGCCGCAAACCGAGGGGCCGTACTTTACCCCTGATTCGCCGGAGAAGGCCGTGCTGCTGGAAGAAAACATGCCCGGCACGCGCCTGATCTTAGAGGGCTATATGCTAACGCCCGACTGCACCCCCATTGCCAGCGCCAAAGTTGATTTCTGGCAGGCCGACGCCAACGGCCAGTACGATAACCAGGGCTACCGCCTGCGCGGCCATCAGTTCACCGATGTAGACGGCTACTACCGCCTGGAGACGGTCATCCCCGGCGAGTACCCTGGCCGCCCGCCCCACATTCACGTTAAGGTCACGCCGCCCGGCGGGGTCGAACTGACCAGCCAGGTGTACTTCCCCGGCTTTGCCGGCAACCAGGCAGACCGCATCTTTAACCCGGCTACGCTGGTGCGGGTGATTTCGGAAGGGCCAGAGGGGATGCACGCGGCCTTTAACTTCGTCGTCTCGGCTCCGTAGGGCGGCGTGCCCGCGAATTGTGAGACTGCTGAAGCGCGCTAGGGAGGCGCTGATGGCTTGCATATGGCATTGACAGGTGGAGGAAACTTATTATAATTGAATATGAAGTAATTTGATATTGAAGTAATATATTGAAATAATAATTTATTGAGGGAGCTATGCCATGGAGAAGCCGGCCATCACCCGTTACCAGATTCACGAAGTGCTGCGCAAACGCTGGAGTCCGCGCGCGTTTGCCGCCCGACCGGTGGAAGAAGAAAAGTTATGGAGCCTGTTCGAGGCGGCACGTTGGGCGCCATCGGGCGGCAACCAACAGCCTTGGTATTTTGTGATGGCAACGGCGGCTAATCCCGAGGAACATCAGTGCATTGTGGATGTATTGGGGCCGCGCAACCAAGTTTGGGCGCGCGGTGCCCCGGTACTGATGATTGCTGTGGCAAAAACCGAGCGCCAGCCGGGGATGCCCAATCGTTGGGCGTGGTACGACGTGGGCCAGGCGGTAGCGCATCTGAGCGTGCAGGCCACTGCCGAGGGGCTGGCGCTGCGCCAGATGGGCGGATTTGACGCCGACAAGGCGCGTGAATGCCTGGGCATCCCGCCAGGATTTGAGCCGGTCGTGGCAATTGCCCTGGGCTACCCCGGCGACCCGGAAAGACTGCCCGAAGATATCCGCGCCCGCGAATACGAGGCCCGCTCGCGCAAGCCTGTCGAGTCATTTGTGTTTCGAGGGCGGTGGCGGCCAGAGAGCGAAAACGAGAACCGCAATTAAATAACCGCGCCGTCTCACCCGGTTTAATGGGTGAGACGGCTTTTTTTATCCTCTTGTCCGATCTATCTTAAATCTCTCCCTCCATTCACATCCACCGTTGCGCCGGTCATAAAGGCGGCGGCTGGCGAGGCCAGGAAGACGATCCAGCGGGCGATCTCCTCCGGTGTGGCATAACGCCCGGTAAGCAGTTTTGTTTCGGCATAGTTGGGCGGCAGCGCGGCGGTGGTTGCGCGGCCCATGGGCGTGAGCGTAATGCCCGGCGCCAGGCAGTTGACGCGCACGCGGGGCGCCAGCGCGCGCGCAAAGCTCTTGGTCAGGTTCACCAGGCCGGCTTTGGCGGCGGCGTAGTGTGGGTGATTGGCATTGCCGGTGTGCGCCGCCACGCTGGCGACTGTCACCACACTGCCGCCATCGTTTAACCGAGGGGCCAGAGCTTGCAGCACGTAGAAGGGGCCGTTCAGATTGACGGCGATGATGTGTTCCCATTCCTCCGGGGTGATCCGGTCAATAGGGGTGACGATATTTTGCCCGGCGCACAGCACCAGCGCATCCAGCGCGTCAAACGGTGGGCTTAAAGCGGCCGCCGCGCGCGCAATGGCGTCTGGGTCGGCCAGGTCCATTTCCACCAGGGCCGTCTGCCGGCCCAGACTGCGCGCCGCTGCTGCGCTTGCTTCGGCTCCCTCTCGGTTGCGGTGATAAGCCAGGGCTACGTGCGCGCCCTCTTCGGCAAAGATGCGGGCGGCCGCCGCGCCAATCCCGCTGGATGCGCCGGTGATGAATACGGTTTTATTTTCCAGACACAGATTCACAGCCTGAATCCTTATTTCTTAACGGAAATACTCCCTCCATCCAGGGCCTGCTCGCCGTTATCGTAGATAACGTGTTCGCTCCCATCTTCCCACCAGATTTTGATGCGGAACGTGTCGGTAGCCGCGTCGGTGGCCTGGATCATAAACTTGTAGGGGCTGCCGTTGGGGGCCAGCTCGCCGTTGATCGTGCCGCTGCCCTTGAACTGGGCCTTGCTGCCGGCTACCACCAGCCATTCGTAGCTGTTGGAGTGGAAGTTGAACCCGCCGGTGTGGAGCTGGAACTGGGTGCTGCCGGTGGGTACGTTGGCCCCGCGATGATACTTCGAGACGAATCCAAAGCTGGCTTTGCCCTGTAAGCTTGGGTCCGGCGCGTAAGCCCCGGCGGGCGAGTTAAACCAGCCGCCGCCGGTGACAAAACCGCCGTTCGGGTCGTAAATGACCACATATTCCGAGATCGAGGGGTTCGATACGGCCCCGTCTCGGTCGGTGACGGTCATGGTGACGCGATACACGCCGGGGATGGTATAGCTGTGTTCACCGCTGACCGTGCCGCTGCCGCCAGCCTCGATCACCCCGCCGTCCGTGATGCTCCCATCGCCCCAGTCAATGCTGGCGGTGTGCGTGTCAAGGATCCCTGGGTCGCTAAAATTCGCGCTCGCGGAGACGTTAACGCCCACCGGCTGAGGGGCCAGCGGCACGCTGATTTCGCCCAGAGTCGGAGCGACGTTATTCACGGTTATGCTGCCCTGCGCAAGCCCCTGGTTGCCCAATGGATCAGTGGCGCGCACGCCGATGGTGTAGGCGGCGGGACCATCCGGCGCGCTGAAGCTCACCGACTGCCCTGGCGTTTCATAGGAGCCGTTGTTGTCTAAATCCCAGGCGTAGGTGAGTGCGTCACCGTCTGGGTCTGAGCCGGCGGCGGTGAGAGTAACGGAAGCGCCTTCATCCACAGTATAAGGCCCACCCGCGCTGACGGTCGGGGGCGCATTCAGGTCCAGCCCTACGATCACCGGGTCGTGATCGGATACGCGGAACTCGTCTGGCGCGTAGAGCGTGGTTTGCAGGTTAGCGGTTTTAAAGTCAGTGTTGTAATCGAGAACCGAGGGTTCATCGGCATTGATGTGATAGTCGCCCACGCCCGTTACCTGCCCAACCAGGGTGGGAGAGGCCAAAGCGTGGTCAAGGTAGCCCCATTGGCCGTCGAAAACGTAGGAATAGGCGTTAGGGCCAAGCAGGGTTTCGATCAGGTTGGTAAAGCCGGCATTGCGCAAGGCTGTGATAGGGTCTTCCTGAGCGTATGAGTTCAGGTCGCCGATGATGAGCACGTCAGCGTCGTTAACGCCCGTCGGGTCGCCGGCCAGCCAGTTAGCCAGTTCAACGGCGGCGTTGGTGCGCACGAGGTTACAGTTGCCCTGGCCGTCGCCGGCATCGGGGACGTCACAGGCAGAGCCTTTGCTCTTGAGGTGGTTGACATTCACGACCAGGCGCGCGCCGGTGGCGTTCTCTTCAAAGGCCTGGGCCAGTGATGGGCGGTTGCGCGGGTCGCCGTCGCCGCCGTTGACGAAGGAAACCGTATTCAGCACAGCCGTTTGCCCGACGGGGGTGACGGCGGCGGGTTTGTAGATCAGGCCGACCTTAATCGCGTCGGTTCCCAGGGCGTTAGTTTGCCCGGTGGCGGCATCCACGTCAATAAAGGCAAACGTGCCGGGCGCAGTAGCGGCGTTGAGTTTATTGACCAGGTCGGCAATGGCGCTGTCGGTACCGTAGCCATCGTTTTCAATCTCGTTCACGCCCAGGATGTCAGGGTTTAGCTTCAGGATGGCCGCGACGGTTTTCACCCATTGGCGGTCAAACTCGGCGGCGGTATCTGCGCCGCGGCAGTCGGTGGATGCGCCGCCCGCGCCCAGCGTGCAGTTATCAACCGTATCCGGCAGGCCGTCGAAGGTATTGAAGTAGTTGAGGGTGTTCATGCCCACCACGCGCAGGGTTCCACCGACTTCTGGCGGCGCGGTGGGGCGCGGGTTGGCCGCTTCGAAATTCACGTAGCCGTTCAGGGCGTTGACGGGGCGGATGCGGTAGGCGTTGGGGCTGGCGCTGTTGCCGGCCCAGGTGTAGTTCAGCACGCCCACAATGCCAGTAGCCGTATCGCCGCCGCGCAGGGTGTTGGCAGCCGAGAGCGGCTGGCCGCCTCGCGCAAACAGGATTGGATCGGGGTTTTGGGCCTGAGAAGCATCGTCCACGATGATGCGGTTGAGGTTATTGGCCGCCTGCAAAGCATTGGCGTTGTCGCCGGGGGTGGTGACGCTGGTGGGCTGCTGCAAGCGCCCGCCCGAAGAAAGCACCACCTGCCCAAAGCGCCCCAATTGGAAGTGTTCGGTAACGTAGAGGGTCTGCGGCAGGCGTACTAACATGCCCTCGTAGCGTTCCAGGTAATCGGCGGATGGGAACGGCAGAGTCACGTCGGTGGGAGTCACCGTGCCGGTCCCGCATTTGACAATCGTCCCGACGGAGATCTGACTCTGGCCCTGGTTTTCACCGGCAGTGCCGGTGACGCGCACTACGTCTCCGAGGGAAACGGTGTTGGCATTGCTGCTCTCAAAGACGAAGATGCCGTCTGAGGTCGCCGGGTTGCCATCCCCTGCCGGGTCCTGGATGAAAAAGCCGCGCAGGGCAGGGGAGGGGCCTTCGTAATCGCCCACGACTACGCCCATCGTGGTGCGCGTGCCGGTAAGGGCAACCGTCGCGCCGCTGCCCTGGATGGCCGGGATGGGAGTATAAGGTTGGGCGCAGACATCGTAAGTGGTAAAGCCGACAACGAAATTAACCGTCATCGTATCCGGCGGGTCATTCGAATCCTGGTCGGAGACATTCGCCGCAAGGATGGTGAAGGTGCAGGTTTCGCCGCCGACGAAGTCGGTTGTGGGGTTGAGTGTGAAGAAAGAAGGCCCGCCGCTGACGGTGGCCGTTTTAGGGCCGCTAACCGAGCAGGTCAGGGTGAACCACGGGTCAGTAACGTTGACGGGTTCGCTGAACGTGACGGTCAGATTGGCGTTGAGGGGAACGTCGCTCGCGCCATTGTCTGGGTAAGTATCGGTGACTGCGGGAGCGAGATCATCCAGGGTAATGGAATGACTGCCCAGACCGCCGAAAGTGTCAGTCGCAAAACCTTCCCACTCGATCGAGGGATCAAAAGCATCGCTGCCGTTGGAGTCGCCGGCCTGGATGGTGTCTTTGCGGCGCAGGGTATTATCGGCGGTAGAGGTCAGTCCGCTGCCCCATTCCGTGCCGGGGTCGAAGCCAATTTGGCCGATTACATCAATGATAGTCGTGCCTTTGCGCAGAACCACGGCGTCATCGCCGTTGAACCAGCCTGCGCCGTTCGTTTGGTCGGCCTGGGCCAGAATGGCGGCGTTGGCGCTGGCATGAGCCAGAACGAACACATCCCCGTTGGCGACGGTTCCGGTCAGGTTGATGGTCAGCCCGGCGGAGGAACTGCCGTTGAAGAACATTTGCACGCTGTAGCCGCCGGCGGCTAAGTTCACCGGCGCGCCGGTCCCGTTGAAGATTTCGAGCGCCTTGTTATTGCTGCTTCCCTCGATATATTCAGAGAAGAACAGTTCAGAAGGCGCGGCGGCCGCCGGGTGAATGCTGGCCGGCAGGGCGCTGAGCAGCAAGGTGGCAATCATCACTGCTGTCAGAAGCTTGAACCAGGATGTTTTCATGCTGATTTTTCTCCGCAAACAGGACTTTTTGAGTTGGAAAAAGAAGGTTTATCGGGTAAATCTGTACCTGTTAAGGTCATTATACACCGGGGCCATGCTGCGACCGCCGCTCGCCAGGCCGCTGTGATCTATTTAAAGAACTATTTCGCGATCTAGGCGATTCGCTCTGCGCAAAGGCCCCGTATAACTGGGGGTGAGGCTAAGGTTCTTGCGACCCATACCCTTTAACAGGAATCTTATAGACAACTTCTCCCAACCCTGTTATAAAACAGGTAACAGCGATGGCCGGTATGCTAACAGCACCTGTAGTCACCTCAGAACAGCGCGCAGAACTTGCTGCGCGCCTGGCTGTTGCTGCCACACGCCTGGCGGCGTTATTGGCGATGGGGGGAATGGTGGCCTGGACGTTTTCTCCGTCTTATCCGCAGTTGGCGGCAGCGGCGGGCGTGGCCTTCCTGGTGATCGTGGGTGGTTTGTTGTACCCGGTTTTGCGCCGGTCTGGGCGCGAGCGGGTTGGCCGATGGGTCCTGGTGCTGTCTGCCCTGCTGGCTGCGGCCCTGTTGCCGGTGGCGGTGGTGGAGCTTAAACCCCTGAGCGTGGGCCTGCACCTCATGGTGATTGCCGCTGGCTATTTACTCCTCGGACGCGGCGAGGGAGGGCATACGGTCAGCGTGCTGGCGGGCCTGGTGTTCGCGGCGAGCAGCCTGCTTGATCTTCCCCCGTGGGCGCCAGCCCTGCCGCCCGTTTGGGGGGCGTGGGTGACCGCTTTGGGGGGGATAGCTCTCATCGGGTCGGGAGCGGCCCTGTTATATGGGGTTATCTCTGGCAGTGAGCGGGCTTATCAGCAGTTGTTGGCCGCTCACCGCGATGCAGAAGCGCGGGCCGCCGCCGAGGCCAGTCAGCGTGAGAGCATCCAGCAGGCCTATCAGGAGCTGGAAAAGCGCGTTTTAACCGAAGAAGAACAGCGTGAGCAGTTCATGGCGGTGGGTATACAGGTGCGCCAGGCGGCTGAACACCTGCTGCGGGCCGCTTCAGAAATCCATGCCGCTACGGGCCAGCAGGCGAGCGGAGCGGCACAGCAGTCTTCGGCGGTGGCGCAGACCGCCGCCGCCATTGCCCAGGTGAAATCCATCGCAGAGCAGTCGGGCGCGCGCGCCCAACAGTTGGCCGGGAACGCCCAGAAAACGGTGGAGGTTTCTAACGCGGGTCAGCAGGCGGTGGAAAATATCATCGCGAGCATCACGTTGATTCGCGCCAAAGTGGAGCGCATCGGCGAGAATATCGAGGCACTTTCAGAGCAGGTGCGCCAGATTGGAGAGATTATCACTACCGTCAACCAGATTGCCGTTCAATCGAACCTGCTGGCGCTCAATGCCTCGGTGGAAGCGGCGCGGGCCGGCGAACATGGGCGCGGCTTTGCGGTGGTGGCCGCCGAGGTGCGCAGTCTGGCCGAACAGAGCCGCCAGGCCACCGCGCAGGTGAAAGCGATTTTAAATGATATTCAGAAGGCCACTCAAGATACCGTACAGGCCACCCAGGAAGGGGTGCGGGATGTGGCGCGCGGCGTCGGGCTGGCCACCGAGGCCCGTGAGGCTATCGAGCGCCTGGCCGCCGTTATCGAAGCCACCGCCCAGGCTTCCATTCAAATGGCGGCCAGCGGCCAGCAGCAGCTTACCGGCATCGAACAGATCCTCACAGCTATTGACGACATCAACCGCGCCACAGCTCAAAATATCGACAGTACCCGCCAGGCCGATAAAGCCGCCCAGAATCTGAACGTACTTGCCCGTCACTTAAAGGAACTGGTGGAGCATTTTTAACTGGTCTCTTACTTTGACCAGTTTAGCACCATTGCTTTTGCTCTGGTGCGGTTTTTTGCGTTACCGGCGGTCTCTTATTACCGGGAATGTACTTGCGAGTTCAGTCTTAAAGCTTTCTCCACCCTGTTTTTCCATCTTTCGATGGATGGCTGCGCGGTGCTGTGACGTTATGCTGATTACAGCAATGCCCCAACCATTGGGAGCACAGCCGAGGCGCGAGAAAGGAACCGCAACAAGATGAAGCCACGAACCACCTCCATTCGCAGCGGGTATGTGATCCGCATTCATGGACATCTCAGCCCGGTCTTAAGTGATTGGTTAGGCGGCCTGGAATACGAAAACCTCGCGGAAGGGGACGCGCTGCTTTTCCTCCCCTTTACGGACCAGGCGGCCCTGTATGGTCTGCTTAACCGCCTGCGTGACGCGGGCCTGAAACTGATCTCAATTGTGCCAGCAGAGTAAAGAGAATACCCGGTAGAGCGAACCTGTGCGCCGGTGGCAAAACTGCCGCCGGCGCATTTATTTCTAATCGGCCAACAGTGAGTTGTAGGCCATCACAAACCCATGAACGTCGAAGACCGTTTGCAAATCTGGCTCCATCTGCCAGGCCAGGGTTTTCATCTCTTCCCAGGCCAGCCCGGCGGTGGCAAAGTCACCGGCGGCGCGCGCCAGCAGCAGGCGCAGGTAGATCGCCAGTAAACGGGCGTGCCACTGTAAGATTTGCCACGAGCGCGCCTGTGCGGGCTGGGGTAGGGCCAGGTTGCGCTCGATGACCGGGGCAAAGCTGTTTAGCGCCTCTTGGGCGGCTTGCAGGGTGGGGATTGCTTCTGGACACGGCTCTTTGGCGCGTAAAGGAACGATATCTTGCAGTTTCGCCATCTCCAGCAGGTATTGTCGGCAGGCTTCGCCCTCGGGTCCAAAGGCTGAGTCAAAGTAATCGCGTTCCAGGTCTTCATAGGCAACCTGCCCGTCCCACAGCGCCCGGCCCATCACGAACATCGCCAGGCCGGTGGGAAAGAAATTACGCAGGAACTGGCAGCTAACGTACCCGTTCAGGCCCAGCGTGGGCAAGTTGCGGATGTCATCATACAGCAGGCGGGCCATGTGCATTCCATCGGGGTCGTTGAAATATGCCCCGGCCTGGATCATGTGATATTCAAAGATAAAGCTGTCGCCCTTGAACTGCTGCTGCCAGCCGCGCAGGAAGGCCAGTTGCTCATCGTTGTTGTTGGAGAAAACCAGCCTGTTGCGGACGTAGGGCGGCGGAGTGTAATCGAGATGGGTAGGGTACAGCGGACGGCGATACGAGCGCGTAATCGGCGCGAACATCAGGATAAAACGGTCGGGGTTATTCAACCGCTCCACTTCGGGCGGCCACAGCAGATCAGCATAAGCCAGGAACACCACCTTCTCTGGGTAGCCGCGGGCGGTGAGGGCCTCATCCAGTTCGTTGAGCAGCCGGATGTAGAAGTCGGATGGCCGCATTTGAGAGCAGGCTTCGCACTCACATTTGTTATTAAAGCCGTCGTCCAGCCAGAAATGCAGCGCCTGGATATTGCGGTGCGTCTCTAAATACGTTATTACGCAGTCCACCACCTTGCGGCGCACCTGTGGATTGGAGAAGCACAGGCTGGTGATCAGCGGGATGTCGTGCCACATGGCGCGTTTGCCGTTGACCAGGGCCAGCGCATCCAGCACTTCTTGCGGCCAGTCCTGCACTACCGGGTCCCAGCCCAGGCCGGGGATGCCAAAGGCTTCGCACGTCCAGCCGTGGCCGATGGCGTGATACACCAGGCCGCGTTTCGCCAGTTCGGCCTCGATGGCGCGGGTGTATTGGCGGGCCTGCTCGACAGTGCAGCCCTCTGGCGCAACCAACGGGTTCAGACGGTGGCTGTACCATCGGTCGAAGAAGGTATGGCCCTCGCGAAACTGGGTGAAGTAACCAGAGAAGCCCATCTTAGGCGCCCAATCAACGATAGCTAAGACGTGTTCCAGGCTGACAGCCCCTTCGATACAGATGGCGCGGTGGCGGAAGGCCGCCTTTTCATTCAACGAGGCCGTCAGGTCAGAGAGCGCGCGGTGGGGGATAAGCTCGCTTTCGGGGGTAGGACGCGGCCAGCGGCAGCCGTTTTGGTAGAGGAAGCGGTAGACTGCCAGCAGTACACTGCGCGGGTTAGCGCCAGCGATCCAACCCTGCCCGCCGCGTACGGCGACGGCAATGGCGTCATCCAGGTCTGACGTCACGGTGGGAACGTCAGCCTGCGGCAGGTCACTGCCCACGCCCAGCCAGATGCCGGCGGGCAGACCCGCCGAATAGCTCGCCTGTGGCAAAATATCCACCGGCAGCGCGGTGATGGCCTGAAGGTACTTGCGGAGTTCTTGCGCGGCAAAATCTATCGGAGATGGAGCGCCCGCCGGCAGGATGGGGTAAATCAGGATGGTCTTGGTCATGCGAGCTCCTCGATGAACGGTTGTGGGAATGCAGCATCACCATGATTATAGCCGCGAAGCGCACCTGCCAGACAGTAAAAGAGACCTACAGCCCATACTCCGCGAGCCGAACTTTGGCCGGATCGGTCTGAGGCGCAACGCGGGCGATCAATTCGGCCTCGTCTTCCGGCAAACTGTCGGCAGTGCGCGAAAGGCGGTCCAGCCAGCGGGTTTCGAGCTTTGAGAAGGAAAGTTCGCCTTCAGCGGCGGCGCGGCGCAGGCGCTCCAAAGCGGCCTGGGCGGCCCGGCGGGTGCGCAGGTAGGGGGTTGGTTCGCTGATAATCTGAGCGGCCAAATCCAACACCACGTCGGGGCGCAGCACGTAGGCCTGGGGGTCCAGGTTGGCGTCTGATTCACTCCACCAGTCGCGCAGGGTCAGAGCGGCCTGACGGCCCTTCGAAGCGGCCACGTTCATCAGGCGGGTGGCATAAACCAACTGCTCTAAAGAGACGGTAGGGGCCATCGCTCCCAATAATTTGACATTGTTGACCGACTCATTGCTCCACAGGTCCGGCACGGCTTTCGCGATGTTGCCCACCGGAGAGAGGTGCGCGCAGGCAGCCTCTGCCCCCTCTAGTGTGATGGGACAGCCGGTGATGGCTTTGATATACGGGCCTTCATAGGCGCAGTCTTTGTTGGGGCCAATCGCGCCCTGCTCAAAGGCGACCAGGCTGCGCGCCACGCTCATCACGCGGATGGCGGCGGCCCACACGCGCGGGATGAACTTCTGCTCGGCCAGCACCATGGCGGTGTTGGCAAACCCGCAGGCCGAGTCTCCCGCGGGGATCACGCCGTAATGCCGGCTGATATCTACAATGCCGTTCCACAGGTAAGCCATGTCGCGGCTGCCTAACACCCCCAAACCAAACACCGATAAATCCAGGTCGCCGTTCAGGATGGCGTCATCGTGGACTTCTTTGCCGCCGGTGGATTCGATGGAGAATAGGTCGGCGCCGGCCTGAGCGCACAGCTCGAAGCAGCGCAGTATGTGATCCACATATTCTCCCTGGCGCAGGATGGGCGGGCGGGCGAATTCGCGGATGTCGTTGGGCGTTACGCGTAGGGCGGTTTTCAGGCCGTGTTGGGCCTGAGTTTTGTCCAGCTCGGCGCGCAGAATCGCCGTGATCTCCGCTCCCCATTCCGGGACGAGGGTGAGGTCGGGGAGCAGTTCAAATTCGACGACCAGCCCCGGGGCGTTCAGTTCGACGGCGCGCTTGCAGGCGTCTGTAATCATCATGGTATATTGGGCGCGTACCTCTGGCATGGTGGCGGCATTGATCACCATATCGGGCAGGGTGAAGTTCAGTTCAGGGTAGACGGTTCCAGCGCCGATGGTCAGCCCATTCTTTAATTGAACCGGCTTTGGGCTGACTCCGTAAATGAAGTCATCGAGATTCTGGATGGCGAGGTTGGAAAATGAGGCGGTCATCGGTTTAAGATCCTTCCAGGAAACGGTGAGATGAGGTTGAGCCGGGCGAAAGATGGAAAAGTAACGCCAAAGTTGATTATAGATGGATATGACAACGTTGTCAATCTGATGAAATAACCAAAAGCACGACCATCCGCCATTTTGGGGTGCCGGTATGGAGGAGTATTTGCGAGCGGCAGAATTTAGAAGACTACATACCGGCCAGTTGAAGGCCAACCAGGGCAGTCAGAACGGCAAATGCCGCCAACAGAAGAAGCAAGATGAGGAAATAAACCGCCTGGCGGCGCGGGTGCCGGGGTGTAGGGGCGGGGCGGCTGACTTTCAGGGGAGCAGTGTCATCCAGCGATTGTAAAACGCGCTGGCGCGCGGCACGCCCGCCAGGAACCTTGACCGGCTGGGTCTCATCCAGCGCAGCGCCGGTGGATTTGCGCAGAGCCGCGCGCACAGGCTGCGTACTGCCGGGGTCAATTGACCAGGCACGGATGGGCCGGATGGGCGGTAGACGGCTGGTTTCAGGCATGGGCCGGCTTTCCTCTTGCGCAATGGGCCAGGCGGAGTCTGAGGGATAGATCTCGACGGTAGTTGGTGCATCCACAGCTTGCGCCCCCTGGATCGGATAGCGGTTGGTCTCAGTATAAAGGCAAGGGACGGGGTTAAGCTTATCGTTTTTGCAAAAAAAACGGATTTTATGATGATTTTATGCCAGCTTTTCCTTACGGTTGGCATGAGCTGTGGTGCACGGCCTGCGCTGGCTAATGTAACCAGTACAACAGCCCCTTGAGCAGAATGGCATATACCCGGTATGGCTTGGGACCGACCAGGGCCGTGCCGTTAATAAAGACAGTCGGCGTGCCGTAGAAGTTGGTGCGGATCACTTCTTCCATCTGGGCCTGTACAGCGCTTTTGGTTTGCGGGTCCGAGGCGCAGGCAACGACCGCCTCCGCGTCAAATCCCAGGTCATTCATCGCCGGAATCAGAAATTCCAGGTTGGCTTCCACTTCCTCACCTGCGGCGGGCTCGCCGCCCAGACTGGCCTGCGGCGCAAAAGGCGTTTTGGCATCGAGGATGGCCTTGTCGGTGGTGAACAGCAGCTTGTTTAGCTCCCAATAGGCGTCGGGGTTCTGCTGATAGGCGCAGTAACCCAACCGTGAGTAATAATCGGTCTTTTCCTTCACCGGGTAGTGCAAAAAGGTGAAGCTGGTGTTGTAACGCTCCACCAGATCAACGATCATGGGGTACGTCTGGCGCGAATATTCGCAGTGGTAACAGGCGATCATGACGATCTTGTCTTTGGCCTGGGGATTCTTCACCGGAAAGCCTTCTAATCTCACATCCTGCAGCGTGACGCCCATTTTGGCAATCTCCGGCGCGGGACAAGTGCCGCCCACATTTGAGACCTCATTATTCGCTCCGGTGGGGTCAAAGACGCAGAATCCGCTTTGGTTCAGCCCGTTACAGCTTCCGGTCGTGTAAAACAGGTACAATCCGCGGACGCTCCAGATGCTCGAGGCCAGCATCAGGATAAAAAAGGCCCACGACAGCAGTTCAAAATTGCGGTTAATCAGGCGGGCGGCCGTCTCAGAACGGGTGATGACGGTTCCAAGAATGCGAGCCTTCATTTTTTCATCGAATCCGGTGTTACAGGGGCGCAGGGTAACGCGGCGTAACACGCAGTCGAGGGCCTCGCGGGCCAGGGCGCGGTTGGTGGCGCTGAAGATGCCCAGGATGGATAGGATGACGAAGGAAATGATACAAAACATACCGGTTAAAGCACCTTTCGGATTTTCTTTAAGCTGGCGGTGAAAGTGGCGGCTTCTTCCAGCGTATTATAGAAATACGTGGAAGCGCGCACCGACCCCGGAATTTGCCGGGCGTTGAACCAGGAATGAACGCAGTGTTGCCCGGAACGCACCTGAATATTAGCCATCTGATCGAGCATGAGGGCAATGCGGTGATGGTCAATGCCTTCGATGTAGAAAGAGACAATCCCGGCGCGCAGTTTGGGGTCAGCCGGGCCGAGGATCGTCAGGCCGGGGATGGTCTGTAGCTCGGCAGAGATGGCCTCATTGAGCGCCTGTTCCTGTTTCTGAATAGCGTCAAATCCTACATCCAGCAGGTATTTGGCGGCGGCTCCCAAACCGAGGATACCGGCGTAATCTTGCAGGCCAGCCTCGAACTTTTCGGGCGGGGGTAGGAACTCGCAGGAGGTATAGGTAGAGGAAGCAACCGTATCGCCCCCCACCAGGAAAGGCTCTAGCTTTTCGAGCAGGGCATATTTGCCGTACAAAACGCCTGTGCCAGAAGGCCCCAACATCTTGTGACCTGACAGGGCCAGAAAATCAACGTCAAGGTCTCTGACGTTAATCTTGCGGTGCGGGACCGATTGAGCGGCATCCAGCAAGACGAGGGCGCCGGCGCGGTGCGCTCTTTTGATGATCTCCGCCGCTGGAATGGTAACGCCGTCGAGGTTGGCGGTATGACCCAATGCAACCAGGCGCACGGAAGAGTCGAGCAGACGGTCGAAGGCTTCGAGGTCGAAGGTGTTGTCGGGACGGCTGGGGACGATTTTGACCCCCACGCCGTAGCGGCGGGCCAGCATTTGCCAGGGAATCAGGTTGGAGTTGTGTTCTTTGTCGCCGATGAGGATGCTGTCACCTTTTTGGAAGCACAGCGAGGAGGCCACCAGATTAATCCCCTCGGTGGCGTTGCGCGTGAAAACAATTTCCTCTTTTTTGGCGGCATTCAGGAATTTCGCTACCTGGGTGCGGGCCTGATCTACCCCCCGGGTGACTTCAGCCGAAAGCTGGTGCATACTGCGCCCGGCGCAGGCCGAAGACTTGAGATAGTAGTTGTTAATGGCCTCGATCACCACCCTGGGGCGCAGGGTCTGACAGGCGTTATCGAAGTAGATGAGAGGCTTTTTCCCACCACCTTCGGGCAGCATGGGGAAGTCTTTGCGGAGTTTGCGTAAGTCCATAAGAGCCAGTAACAGTTATCCGTAGACAGTTAACCATGAAGAGAAGAAAGGGTAGGAGCGAAACCTGCTCCCTGCCTCTGCTCAGGTTGATTCTGATTGAAAAGCCGAAACGGGAGAATTATAACACTTGGGTAAGAGAAAAGTACAATTTGACGCGGATTACCCGGCGAGGGTTGCCAGAGTGCGCTCCAGCGCGCCAAACATATACTCCACCATCATGCAGGCGCGCTGTGGGCGAATGAAGGAGTCGTAAACGCCCTGGGTGATATTGCGCAGGCTGGTCAGCCCGTCTAAAAGCTGGCGCGCGGCGCGGCGGTCCTTTTCTGAGGCCAGGGCGCGGCCGGCGATGACATCGGAAGCGTGTTCAAGCAGGAAGAGCGAAGTTTTGGCACGGTGGACGAGGTTGAGGGCCGCCAGTTTCCATTCAGTCAGTTCAGCCCCATCGTGCGAGATCCACAGTGAGAAGGATTCAAACATGCGCAGGCTGGCTTCATATTCCGCCAGACGGCGGCGGCACTGATCGGCGGCCTGTTCCAATTGGCCCTCGGCCGCCAGGCGGCGCAGGGTCTGCTCCACATGGTCGGCGGGGACGGGCAGGCCGGCTTTGTCAAACCCCAGGCTGGCGGTGTGGGTAAACAGGCACGATTTAGAGAGCAGCCCGGCGGCTTTCCAGAAGATATGGGTCGGTTCAGGCGTGGCTTCGCCGGTTTTGAAATGGTGGCGCTCGAACCAGGCCGGGTATTTATTCAAAGAGGATGTGGGGTGATGCTTGAGAAAGGCCGGTACGGCGATAGACGGCCATTGCAGTTCCCATGGAAAGAGATGCACTGACCAGCTCGTGAGCATTGTGCCGTGCAGGTGGGGCTGCATCCCCTTCTTAAAAGAGTCAAACGTGTTCGAAAGGTGCAGCCAGTTGCGCGGAGAAAAGACGTTGTCGCCGTAAGAAGAAGCCGATGGACAGGTGACAACCTGAAAGCCCTGAGCGGCCAGGTAATCGGCGCTGTAGAAAGTTTCGGGGCGCTGGCCCGGTTCATCGCCGTGCGGAAAGAGATAAGGGCCAAAGCGCTCCATGAACTCACTGCCTTCCAGGGCGCGCAGTTCGTCGCCGTTGAGGGTTCCTTGTCCCCAAACCTGCACGGTTCCACTGCCCCGATAAACCCAGTAAACCCAGTCGAACAGCATGATCTGGCGCGAGAGACGGTCCAGCGCCTGGGGGTAATGCAGGAGCATATCGGCCCACAGGATGGGGGTAACGCCGCGCTCGATCAGGGGCTGGGCGATCTGGCTCACGTGATCAATATACAGGTCTGAGATGGAATGTTCTTCGGCATAGGCGCAGCAGCGCGGGCAGCGGCCAATCCACCAGGCTTCGTCGGCCCCCAGGTGGAAATATTTGACCGGGCCAAATACTTCAAAATATTCATCCATCCAGCGGTGCAGGAAGGGGATCAGTTCGGGGTGGCGCGGGCAGTACTGGTCAATCTTGTCGGGGAGCTCGCGCAGGTGGGCATAGCGGTCGTGTTTGAGAACATACTCGGCGTGGCCGATGGTTTGAAAGAGGGGGATAGGCTCCAGGCCAAGGTTGCGGCATTCATCAATCAGGGCGCGGCATTCAGCTTTCGAGATGGCATCCGGCGAAGCGCATTCCGGGCAGGTTTCCCATTCAACCGAATTTTCAACTTCCCAGAGGATGGTGTCGTACCCGGTGTACGCCAGACGGGCCAGCCAGCGCTTAAGATAATCTACCCGATATTGGGCCATATTCATGTCAATATGAAAGCCGATCATGTCGTTCCCTCGCCGGGTTGTCAGTTGATTTGCCTGAAATCCCAATATCCAAAGGGTTCACAGCCACCCGGCCGCATATATTAACAGCATGGAAATGACCGCGCGGCTAAACCATAATTTCATTATAGCCCGCAGAAGTTGGTTGTCAATCAACGGACAGAGGGCGTGAATTTTCTGTATGCGGTGGAAGATCGTAAGGCCAGGACGCGCAGTTACGAGCCGAATTCGCGGATGGCTCGGTTTTGGGCGTGGATGTTGGCAGGGGGCGTTCCTACCGGAATTTCACAGCCGGCGGCGCTGAAGCAGGCGCGGCCGCCCGCTTGCAGGTTCGCCAGGGTGGCCCGGTAAACTTCTTCTTCTGTGCCTTGCAGCATCACGCGCACCGGGTCAAAGTTGCCGCAGATGGCAATGCCTCTGGCGGCAAAGGTTCGTGCGGCGGTGGCAAAGTCCACCATCCAATCCACGTCAATAATTTGCGCGCCAGATTCAGCCATGTCAGCGATGATCTTATTGGTATCACCACAGATGTGCAGACGTGGAATAGCTCCCATCTCTCTAACCGCCGCGAAGATGCGCTGTTCGTAAGGCAGGGCGAAGCGCCGGTACATGCGCGGCGAGATGGTAGAAGCGATGGCGTCGCCCAGGCCGATGATGTCGGCCCCGGCCTCTACCTGGGCGCGGGCGAAAGCAATTTCGAACTCCGTGAGAATCTCTAACAGCTCCACCAGCCATTCGGGGCGGTCGTAAAAATCAGTCATCATAGCCGAGTCGCCGCGCAGGTCGTTGGCCTCGGCCAGCGCCCCTTCCACCCACCCCATGACCGGAACCCGCCCGCCGACCTGCTCTTTTAAGGTGCGGATGGCTTCCAGCCGGTCGGTCATGCGCTTGCCCGGCGCGAAAGGCCGGGTGGACAGCTTTCCCAGGTCGGCAGGGTCGTCGAGCAGAGGTTTCAGGCGCTTGGGCAGCCCGTCTTCGGGGAATTCAACTTCCAGGCCCAGGTCGTGAGCCTCGCGATAGGGGTCGCTGATGGCCTGTACCAGGTCGAGGTGAAAATCCTCCAGCATCGCCAGGTTCATGCGCACCAGGGTGCGGTAGTCGAGGTAATAATCTCGCAGCTTTGCGCCGATGTGGCGCACGCCGTAGGCCATGATGATGTCGAAATTAGGGGCGCGGTCCACCGGCTCGCCCTTAAGACGGGCGTACAGCCGCTCGTAAGCAGTGAGTGAAGATTCCACGGTTCCCTCCCAGGATGACAAAGCAGTGGTTTACCCCGCCTGCGAGTGTTGCGGCAGGCGGATGATGGCATAGCTCGTCCGAAGCGGGTCAATTACCGCCTGCATCTGTTCCAGGTTCACCGGGCGGCCCAAAAAGCGGGCAATTGGCTCGCTCGATGGCCGCGTGCGGGTCGGTGACCAGTTGGTTATAACTGGCGTAGAACACCTGCATATTCCGCTGGCGGGCCAGCCAATCGCGCACGCGCGCCAGATGCTCGTCATAGGCCTGCGCCAGCAGACAGTCTTCTTCTGGAGTGGGAGACTTTTGGAAACCGTTAAGCATCCGGCGCTGCGAAGCCAGAACTTCTCCCATGTCGCACAGCATGAAGATCACCTGGTAGGTATAGTTGGGGGGCAAATACTGCAGCAGCGGCGAAACCACCTTAACCACCCGCCCTTCGGCCTGGCGAAGCCAGGCGTGGTCGCCGTCTTTCAGGCGTTTGACGCGCTCGAATTCAAAATACCCGTTGGGGTTAAATTCATCACCCTGCCGCACCTGGTCGGTCAGCAGGTCGTAGCTGGCGGCGGCCAGCATTTTCATCATTAAAGAGGTTCCAGAACGGGGCAGGCCCGAAACCACCACTACCGGGCTGCGCCTGGCAGGAAACACAAAGGACCATCCCCCCTTGCCGCTGGGCCGCGCTTTACCATTGGCCGGAATGATCACTTGCTTCGATGGGGTATTCGTCAATGGACAGCTCTCAAACAATTAGGATAAAGAAGCACGCTATGTTTTATATTTTACCGTAGTTTTGCCACTGCCTGTTCAGCCCGTACCTGCAAATTCACATACCACCCAGACACACAGACGCGGGGAAAAGCGATCAGCCGTCAGCAAACAGCAATCCGCGCCCGTCTTCAGAGGCCGCGCGTTACAAGCTGTTCGCTGACGGCCGAAGGCTGGCCGCTGTTCGCTTCTACGCTGTTACCAGTGGGAAGCGCTCGCCTTGTAGTTTTTCGCCGTCGTGAACGGTGATGTAGGGTTTCATCACATGTTCGCCGCTTGCGTCGAAAGTGGTGCGCTCGGTCATCAAGTGGATGGCAATCGCGCGGCGGGGCCGGTTGGAGTGGTTGGTTCCAGACCCGTGCCAGGTGAGCGAGTGGTGGAAGTGGACATGGCCCTTCTTGACGGGACACATAATCAGATGCAGAGGGTGGCCTTCGAACTCGGCGGGCAGTTCGCCGCCCTGTGGCAGCGTGTTCAGGTAGCTCTGGCGGTTGCCCCACAGGTGCGAGCCGGGAACCATGTACATACAGCCGTTATCAGCCTCTGCGTCATCTAGTGCCACCCAGGCCGTGATCTGCCCATCTTTGGGCTGGAGCGTGGGCCACAGCGGCGAATCCTGGTGCCAGTGCAGCCGCCCGCCCATCTCTTTGGGCTTGTACTGAATCTGGTCATGCCAGACACGCAGTTCCTGCGCCCCGGTTAACTGGCGGGCCATTTCAATAATTTTGGGGTTGCAGATCAGCGCCTTAAAGGCCGGGCTGGCCTGCCAGATATTGACAATCTGCCAGATGGGGTGATCGGCATCGCTGGATAAGTTCACCAGGCGCACCGGCTGAGGGACGTTGGGGTTCTCGCGGTCGTCAATGACCCGCAGCACTTCAGCCTGTAATATGGCAACGGTATCGTCATCTACCACCGGCCCGCCGTTTACGAACCCACTGCGGCGATACTGTTCGATCTGTTCGGCTGTTAACATTGTTCTCTCTCCTCAGGTTTGAGTGAAATCACAGATAATTGATCTATTTTCTCGTAAGTTAAAGTGATTGTATGGCACAATAGGGCGCGTTGGAATGTATCACAGTCGGGCGAACCTGGACTAGAATCAGATGATGTTAACGACCAAGATTGAAGATATCCGTATCAGCGTGCGGCTCGCCAACCATCACCCGGTCGGCGCGCAAGAGGTTTGGGAGCGCACTATCCCCGACCCGCAGATCATTTGTATCCTGGCGGGCCAGTTTACATATCAGGAACCTCCTCATCCACCTCAAATATTAGCCCCTGGCGAGTTTTTATTCATCAAGCCGGGCGTGCGCCATCGGTTTGCGCTGGCCCCTAATGTATCGGAGGGGGAGATAGCCGGGATACACTTTGAATTTATCCCCAATGGGCGGTGGGCGGTGGGCGACTACCGTACCATTCCGGCCCCAATGCGCGTCACCCGCCCGGCAGATGCCCCCTATTTGCAGGATCGGTTTAAACAGATGGCGGCGGTTTACGCTGGCTACCGGCCCTTCCGCCAGGCCCTGGTCAATGCCATTGCTACCGAAGTGGTCTTGTTGCTGGCCGCCTACTGGCAGGATGACAATGCCCGCGCCGCCCATCCCAGCCAGCGCATGGAGACGATTCTGGCTTATATCCGTGCCAACCTGGCCCGCCCCCTCTCGCGCCAGAGCCTGGCCGAGACCTTTAATCTATCTGCCGGTTACATCAACCAGTTGTTCAAGGTGGAGTTGGGCATGTCGCCCACCGCCGTTATCAACCGCGAGCGTATGGCCCGCGCCTACCAGTTGATTGACCGCGAGGGGCTGCCGGTAGCCGAAGCCGCCCGCGCGGTGGGGTTTAACGATCCATTTTACTTCTCGCGCGTGTTCAAGCAGATCTATACGATCCCCCCTTCACGGGTGGCCTCTCGGAAATAATCCGGGTTCCCGTCCGATTGTAAAGCTATCACCTGACTACGCTTCACAGAATAAATTGACCCCTCACAGTGATATTTTGGATGAGAAATGGGTCATGTCAAATGTCACATCATAAACATGATATTTGTTCGGACATTTGCCTATTGAAGGTGTATTAAATAAATGTTATATCCGTTATATCGTACAAATAGGCTTCGATAAAGGCAAACTCACTGTGAAGTGAGGACGCAAAACCCAGGGTCTCTTTGTCCGCCCATGTGAGCAGGCACGAGATAGCCAGGATGCCGAAAAGCCTCGCCTGAGCGTTTTTTCTGGCCGAGGTTTTTTATTTAACCGTTCCCCTTTTGCTTACATAACTTATTTGTGGTTTTGCAGTTGTACCGGGTCGTTAAGTATTGTTTCGCCTGTTCACAAGCTTGCGCGAAACGCTCTTGAGGAGGGAGAGTATGTTATCCAGAAGATCCGTACTGCATATCTGCGTCATCTTTGCGTTCCTGCTAAACCTGATGGTGACTGTCAGCCCCACTGGAGTGACCCCGGCGAGCGCGCAGACCACCACCTGCCCATGCAGCATCTGGCCTGGACCAGTAACGCCGGGCTTTGCCTACGACAATCCAAACCCGATTGAAATGGGTCTCAAATTCCGCTCGGATGTGCCCGGTAATGTCACTGCTGTTCGTTTCTTTAAGGCGGTAGGCGCTACCGGCACGCACATCGGCCGCCTGTGGAGCATGAGCGGTGTGAAACTGGCCGAAGTCACTTTTACGAATGAGACGGATTCCGGCTGGCAAACAGCCTATTTCCCAACCCCGGTTGCCATTGAACCCAACACCACCTATATCATCTCTTACTACGTTGGGGACGGCAACCGCAGGTTTTCGGATACGTTTGACTACTTTGCCAGCTCCGGCGTGGATAATGGCCCGCTGCACGCGCTGATGGCCGGCGTGGACGGCCCCAACGGAGTCTTCAGCGACACGGGCGGCTTTTTCAACCAATCGTATCGTTCCAGTAACTACTGGGTGGACCTGATCTTTGACGACACGCCCGACACCACCCCACCGGCCATTACCGCTTTTACGCCCGCCGATGGGGCTGCCGGCGTGACGGCGATGACCAACGTCACCGTGACCTTCGATGAACCCATCGACTCTGCCAGCCTGACGGGCAATTTTGAACTGCTCGATGCGCTCAACGCGGCTGTGCCTGCTGCGGTTTCTTACAACGCGGCCACGCGCACGGCCACGCTTGACCCCACCAACCCGCTGGCCTTTTCGGCGGTATATACCGCTGTGGTGCGCGGGGGCGAAAGCGGCGTGAAAGATAGAGCCGGCAACCCGCTGGCCGCCGACGTCACCTGGAGCTTTACAGTGGAGGACGCAGATCTTACCCCGCCTACCGTTGTGTCGGTCTCTCCAGGTAGCGGCGCGGTGGAAGTCGCTCCCTCGGCGAATGTGACGGCCACCTTCAGCGAGCCGTTGGACGCCGCCAGCGTTTCGACCACCTCCTTTGTACTGCGCGATCCTTACAGCGCCCCCGTCCCTGCGGTTGTGACCTATGATCCTGCAACCAGTACGGCCACGCTTAATCCAGACGCGCCTCTGAACCTCGGCTCAACTTACACGGCCGTTCTGCTGGGTGGTTCTGAGGGCATTAAAGACCTGGCTGGCAATCCGTTGGCTGCCGATTACAACTGGATCTTTGCTGTTACTGCGCCCCCGGCGATCACTGCTGTCAAGCCAATTAACGGCGCCTCTCGGCTGCGCCTGGCAACCAATGCCACTGCGTATTTCAGCCGCGCCATGGCCCCGGCCAGCGTCAATGCCAACACCTTTGAACTCCTCGATAGCGCAGGTCAGCCCGTCGCGGCGGTAGTGACTTATAACCCCGCCGATTTCAGCGCCACGCTGGACCCCACCGCTGACCTGGCCTATGACACCACCTACACCGCACGGGTTAAAAGCGGCCCCGAAGGTGTAAAAGATTCCAATGGCATTCCGCTGAATGTGGATTACACCTGGACCTTCAGCACGCTCGCACAGCGCCCGCCGGTAGACCAGGGGCCGGGCGGCCCGATCCTGGTGATTGCCAGCCCGACCAACCTTTTCACCCGCTATTATGCCGAGATCCTGCGCACCGAAGGCTTTAATGAGTTCACGGTGATGGATATTTCCGAAGTCACCGGTGCAGTGCTGCTGGATTACGACCTTGCCATCTTGGGTGAGATGTCCCTCACGCCTGAACAGGCCACGCTGTTGAGCGATTGGGTGGAGGTCGGCGGCGGTAATCTCATCGCCATGCGTCCTGACCCAGACCTCGCGCCTCTGTTGGGCATTACGCCTGCCGGTACGACCCTCTCTGACGCTTACCTGCTGATTGATACTACCCAAAGTCCAGGCGCGGGCATTGTCGGCCAGACCTTGCAGTTCCATGGGACTGCCGACCAGTACACCCTGAACGGGGCTACGGCCCTGGCGACCCTCTATTCTGACCTGACGACCGCTACCCCCTACCCGGCTGTCACTCTGCGCAGTGTGGGCAGTGCTGGTGGTTCTGCGGCTGCCTTTGCCTTTGACCTGGCCCGCTCCATTGTCTACACCCACCAGGGCAACCCTGCCTGGCAGATCGGCCACGTCAACCCACTGCAATCCTACGGCACGGCCTTAGATCTCTTCTATGGCGGTTCACAGCCCCACTGGATTGACTTCGCCCGCATCTCCATCCCCCAAGCTGACGAGCAGCAGCGCTTCTTTGCCAACCTGATCCTTGGGATGAACGCGGATAAGAAGCCCCTGCCGCGCTTCTGGTACTTCCCCAGCGGCGAAAAGGCTGCCATCATTCTCACCGGCGACGACCATTGGGGCCGCGCCACTCCCTCTGGAAGCACCCAGCAGTTTTTTGACCGGCATATTTCGCAGAGTCCCGCCGGTTGCTCGGTGGAAGATTGGGAGTGCGTGCGCAGCAGTTCTTACGGCTACGCCGGGGCGTTGTTGACTGATGCCCAGGCCGCGGCCTACACGGCTCAGGGCTTCGAGTTCGGTGTCCATGCCGACGCCGGGCTGGCCTCTGGCGGCGGTTGGTGCGGAACCTGGCCTTCTGATATGCCCGCGAAATATGCCGAGCAGTTCGAGGCTCTATATACCAAGTACGCCAGCATCCCGGTGCAGGCCAGCGAGCGCTCGCACTGCTATACATGGTTTGGCTACACCGGAGCGCCCGGCTGGAACGGCTACGCTGGCACGCCTGAAGTGGAAGACGATCTGGGCATCCGCCTGGATACCAACATTTCGTATAACCCGGCCAGTTGGGCCTCGGTCAACCCCGGTTACCAGATGGGCTCTGGCATGATGATGCGCTTTGCCCAGGTGAATCTGGCCGGTGAGATGACCGCTTTCCTCGACATCTATAACGCCGGGACGCAGATGAACGACGATAACGGCCAGGGCGCTGCCGCCATGCGCACCATTGTCGATTCGTATTTAGACGCCGCGCTGGGCCCGCAGGGCTACTACGGCGGCTTCGTCGTCAATATGCACTCTGATAACTGGTACGGCTGGTCGTATGCCGGCTCAGATCAGATCGTCGCTTCGGCCCAAGCCCACGGCGTGCCGGTGGTATCGGGCCGGCAGATGGTAGACTGGCTGGACGGGCGCAACAGTTCGTTCTTCAGCGCCATCACCTGGGATGGGACCACCCTGTCATTTAACGTCACCGCCGCGCCGGGCGCGCGCAACTTGCGGGGCATGCTGCCCACCCACGTAGGGACCGTCCCCCTCAGCACCATCACGCGCGACGGCAGCGTCATTCCCTTCACAGTGGAGACGATCAAGGGCATTGAATACGCCTTCTTCCCGGCCCTCACCGGTGCTTACACCGCTCTATATGCGCCCGATACTACCGCGCCGGTCATTTCGGCGGTCTCCGCTGTGCCAGAGGCGGGGGGTAGCGCCACCATCACCTGGACGACCGACGAACCCGCCACCTCGCGCGTGGAATACGGCTTAGACCCCGCTGGGCTGACCCAAAGTGTTGAAGCGGCTGACTTCGTCACTGCCCACACCCTTTCACTGACCGGCCTTTCGCCTTACACCACCTACTACTATCGGGTCGTCTCTACGGATGAGTCCGGCAACACAGCCATCTATCCAGATACCCTGCCCCTGACGTTCACCACGCCTTCAGCGGCTTTCATTGACGACACCGCCGCTGACTTTAACGCCGGTACACCGGGCGCAGGCATTTACATCAGCCAGATAGCCGATGGCGAAGTAATGCTCCAGCCGGCAGTCGTTGCAGAATTTTCTGGCTCAGCTTTGCCATCAGGTTGGTTTAGTACCTCTGGCGCCAGCGTCGTCGTCAGCGGCGGCTGGCTTACCCTGGATGGCGGCAATGTGGGAACCTCGACCTTCTACAGCCCTGGCCGCGCCGTTGAGGCCGTTGCCACCTTCCAACCGGTCCGGTTCCAGCACATCGGTTTTGGCAATAACCTGTCTGGCGGTGCTGGCGATTCGTGGGCGATCATCAGTACCGGCTTTGACGGGGCAGGACTGTACGCCCGTACCTGGAACGGCAGCGGCTCGTACACGAGTGAAACCAGCACGGCCATTCCGGGCAATTTCTTCGGCGCGCCGCACCGCTACCGCGTGGAGTGGGGCGCAAACACGGTGGAGTATTATGTGGATGGCAACCTGGTCGCCACGCATAACCTTGCCGTGACCAACCCAATGCGTCCGATGATCTCCGACTCGCTGATTGGCGCGCCCACCCTGATGGTGGACTGGCTGCAAATGTCGCCGTATGCTGGCGAGGGGTCATATTATTCGCGCGTGTTTGACGCGGCAGGCGAGGTGACTTCGGGATCGTTAGCCTGGAATGGCACTACCCCCGCCGGGACCTCGCTGGGGTTGTTCTTACGCACCGGCAATACGCCGGTGCCAGACGCCACCTGGACGGCCTTTGCCCCTATCGCCAGCGGTGGGGAAATCGGCAGTGGTTTCCGGTTCTTCCAGTACCGCGCGGATCTCGCCTCGGGTGGCCTGCACTCGCCTGCCTTGGAAGACGTGACCATTCTCTATAACCAGATCGCCGATACCACCCCGCCGGTTATCACCGCGCGCTCGCCAGAGGTGGATGCCGCCAACGTCCCAACGGATGTGGTCATCATGGTGGAATTCAACGAGCCAATGAACGCGGCCAGCATTACCGGCGAGACCTTCCGCCTGCGGGCCGAGGGCGCAGCCGAAGATGTGTCCGCTGTCGTCAGTTATAGTGGTCTGACGGCCACCCTCACCCCCACCGGGCCGCTCGCCTTTAACACCCGTTATCACGTAACTGTTTCTGGCGGCGTGACAGATGCCTCTGGCAACCCCCTGGGCGCGGATGTCGTCTGGGCCTTCACCAC
The DNA here is from genome assembly GCA_034434155.1 of Anaerolineaceae bacterium. GTDB lineage: Bacteria > Chloroflexota > Anaerolineae > Anaerolineales > Anaerolineaceae > DSYU01. The sequence goes on along the minus strand of DAOUAC010000159.1, from coordinate 11,107 downwards.
CACGGCCGCCGCCGGCTTTGTGGACGATACCGTGGCCGATTTTGCCGCCGGTACGCCCGATGCGGGAACCTATCTGGCCCAAACTGCCAACGGCGAAGTGATCCTTGCGCCCACTGCGGGGGCAGAGTTCGCCGGTTCGGCTCTGCCGGCCGGCTGGTTCAGCACGACCTTTACCCCCGGCGGAACCGCCACCCTCGCCAGTGGGCAGCTTACCCTCGACGGCGCGCGCGTTGGAACGGATGCAACCTTTGGCCCCGGCCTGTCGCTGGAAGGGGTGGTGACCTTTAACGCGGCGCGCTTCCAACACTTCGGTTTTGGCGTCACCTACATGGTGGATGGCACGCCCTGGGCGATCATCAGCACCGGGCAAAACGGCGATGGTTTATATGCGCGCACGTACACTGGCGTTGGAGACTGGCAGGCTGAGACGCGCACGCCTATCCCCGGCAGTTATTTCGGCGCGCCGCACCGTTACCGCATTGACTGGCTGGCTGACCGCTTCGAATACTACGTTGATGGCGTTCTGGTTGCCACCCACAACATCGCCGTTGCCACCCCCATGCGCCCCATGCCCGCCGATTCAGACGCGGGCGGCCCGACACTGGTAGTAGACTGGATGCGTATGTCGCCCTATGCCGCCAGGGGCGTCTTTACCTCGCGCGTGTTTGATGCCGGGATGACCTTCAACTGGCAAACCCTCACCTGGACCGGTGACCTGCCTGGCGCGGCTTCTATCAGCTTCGAAACCCGTACCGGCGCGGCTTCTTCGCCCGACGACAGTTGGGCGGCCTGGCTGCCCTTGAACGGAGAGGCCATCGCCAGCGCGCCAAACCGCTATATGCAGTACCGGGCAACATTGGCCTCTACGGATGCATACCAGACCCCCGTCCTCGCTTCGGTGAGCATCAACGGCGCGGTTAATCGTGCGCCCACTGCCGCGGACGATGCCTATGCCACCGCTGAAGACGCCGCGCTCACCATCCCTGCCCCCGGCGTATTAGGCAACGACAGTGACCCCGACGGCGATCTGCTGACGGCCCTGCTCGTTTCTGGCCCGGCGCATGGCGCGCTGACGCTCAACAGCGACGGCTCCTTCACTTATACGCCCGAAACCGACTGGAACGGAAGTGACAGCTTCACTTACCAGGCCAATGATGGATCGGTGGACTCGAACCTGGCGACGGTCGCCATCACAGTTGTGCCTGTCAATGATTCGCCGGTTGCCGCCTCGGACGCTTACAGCACCGACGAAGATACAGCCCTCGCGGTAGCCGCTCCCGGCGTTTTGGGCAACGATGCCGACTTGGATGGTGAGGTGCTGATCGCTGAGATTCAGACTGCACCCGCTCATGGCGCGCTGACGCTCAACAGCGACGGTTCCTTCACCTACGCCCCCGCCGCCAACTGGTACGGGACGGAAACCTTTGTTTACCGGGCCTGCGACCCACAGGCCGCCTGCGCGACTGCCGCCGTCACCCTCACCGTCAACGCGGTGAACGACGCGCCGGTTGCCGTGGACGACAGCTATACTACCGGCGGCCCTACCCTGGCTGTATCTGCGCCGGGCGTTTTGGGCAACGATTCGGACGTAGAAAACAACCCGTTGAACGCTTTGCTCGTCGCTGGCCCGGCTCACGGCGCGCTGACACTCAACAGCGATGGTTCCTTTATCTACATCCCGGCTGCCGGTTACAGCGGAGCAGACAGCTTCACCTACCAGGCCCATGACGGTACAGCCGCTTCAAACACTGCCACCGTCACCATCACTGTCGAGGTTGACACGGGCCTGATCTTCGCGGATGACTTTGAGAGCGGCAGCCTCAATGCCTGGTCTGGGCAGGTCACCGATCAGGGCGACCTGTATGTCAGCCCGGAGGCGGCGCTGACGGGCAGTTTCGGCCTGGCGGCCAACCTTGACGATAATAACCCCATCTATCTCATTGACCAGTCTCCGCAAAACGAGCGTACCTACCGGGCAAAGTTCCAGTTCGACCCGAACTCGATCGGCATGGCCCAAGGTGATCGCCACGACCTGTTGCATATGTATTCCGGCAGCGGCGCGCTGATCCTGCTGGTTGACTTCCGCATGAACAACGGCGTTTATGGAATGCGCCTGAAATACCTGACGGACGCGAGCGGATGGGCCTATACGTCGTGGTTCTCTATCACGGATGTCTCACACACGATTGAAGTGAGCTGGAAAGCCGCTTCCGCGGCGGGGGCGAACGACGGCGAACTGATCTTCCTCATTGATGGGGTAGAGAAATCAAAGTCCACAACCCTCGATACCGATACCCTGAATGTTGATCAGGTGCGCCTGGGGGCCGTAGCCGCCGTTGACGCCGGTACGCGCGGAGTCTACTACTTTGACCACTTTGAATCCTTCCGCGATGGTTCCGTCCCGCCGCTCCCCATTGTGGCCGACTTCTCTGCCGCGCCGCGTCAGGGTTTCGTGCCTCTCAGCGTGACCTTCACCAACCTATCCACCCCCACCAGCCGGATCACCTCATATTACTGGGACTTTGGCGACGGTAATCACAGCACCGAGACCAACCCCACGCACGTTTACACGATCCCTGGAACCTATACCGTCACGCTCACTGCTTACGGCGCTGGCGAACAAGACAGCGAAAGCAAAGATGCTTATATTGTCGTTGCCGACGAAGTCCTCACCCAGGCCATCTTCACGGATGGCTTCGAGAGCGGCGGCATGACGGCCTGGAGCGTCTCTAAGACCGATGGCGGCGACCTGAGCGTGAGCACCGCGGCGGCACTGCAAGGTGTCTATGGCCTTGCGGCTCTGGTGGATGACCGGATTTCAATGTACGTGATGGATGACCGCCCCGCCGCTGAGACCAACTACCATGCCCGCTTCCTGTTCGACCCCAACGGCCTGGGGATGGCAAACGGCGATACTTTTACCCTCTATGTAGGTTACGCCGGCGCGTCAACCAATCAGATTGACATTGAGGTGCGCTACACGAGCGGTTACTTCCTACGGGCAAGGGTCAGAAACGATGCCGGACTGTGGACGGAGACTCCCTGGGTCCCAATCACTGATGACTCACACCAGGTAGCCTTTGACTGGCGCGCCGCCAGCAGTGTGGGCGCAAACAACGGTTCGCTGGCCTTCTCGGTAGATGGGGTGCAGCAGGCTGTCCTTGACGGCATTGATAACGATACCCTCCGCGTCGATCGCGTCCGCTTGGGAGCTGTTGGCAACCTGGATGCCGGAACGTTAGGGACCTTCTATCTCGACGCCTTTGAATCCTGGCGCGAGGTAACAGCGCCCTAACGCAAGCCAGCAGCTCGCCTCATATTCGCGATCAACCGCCAGCCTTGTACAAAGCTGGCGGTTGATCGCTGATTACTGCAAGGGGTTGGCTGACTGTTGTCAGTACCTCCCGCGCGGCAGGAGCGCATCGGGGTTGGGCAGTTCATCTTCGCGCGCAGGGGTCACGCGCACGGCGCAGGCTTTGTATTCTGGGATTTTCGCCAGCGGATCAAGCGCGTCAATGGTGAGCAGGTTGGCGGCGGCCTCGGCAAAGTGGAAGGGGATGAACACGACGCCCACATTGGCTTTGGGCGTCACCCGGGCGCGCAGGACAATAGACCCGCGCCGCGAGGTGACGCGCACCGGCCCGGCCTCGGCAATATTGAGGCGGGCAGCGTCGGCAGGGTTGATCTCCACCAACGCTTCCGGCCAGATTTCATTCAGTGAGGCATTGCGCGTCATTGAACCGCCGTGCCAGTGTTCCAGCACCCGCCCGGTGGTGAGGATCAGAGGATATTCCTCATCTGGCGCTTCGGCATTAGGCCGGTAATCGAGTGGGTGAAACTTACCTCGCCCTCTGGGGAAGCTCTCGGCGAACAGGAAAGGCGTGCCAGGGTGGGTTTCATCCCACACCGGCGTTTGCAACCCCACTGCTTCAATGCGCTCATAGGTAACGCCGGCATATTCGGGGACCAGGCGGCTCATCTCGGCCAGGATGTGCGACGGGTGGGTATAAGCCCAGCCGCCGCCCCCGACCCGGCCTAACCGGCGCTCAATGCGCCGCGCCAGGTCGCAGATGATCTCCCAGTCGGCGCGGGCCTGACCGGGCGGCTGAACTGCCTTGCGGACGCGCTGAACGCGCCGGTCGGTATTGGTAAAGCTCCCATCTTTTTCGGCCCAGGCTGCGGCCGGCAGGAATACATCGGCAAACGCGCCCGATTCGTTGATGAACAGATCTTGCGCGACGATAAATTCTAACTGCTCCATGTGATGACGGGTCAGATTCAGGTTGGGTTCAGACATCATGGGGTTTTCACCCATGATGTACAGGGCGCGCACCCCGCCAGGGCTGGCCGTGGAGCTGAGGATTTCGGTGGTTGTCAGGCCAGGTGAGCGGTTCAACCCGCCCGGCTCGATGCTCCAGGCCTGTTCAAACTTGCGGGCCGCTTCTTCGCTGTCTACACGTTGGTAGCCGGGGTAGTGCCAGGGCATCGCGCCCGAATCAGACGCGCCCTGGACGTTATTTTGCCCGCGCAGGGGGTTCAGACCCGTCCCGCGCCGCCCAATCTGCCCGGTGAGCAGGGCCAGGTTAATCAGACTGTGGGCGTTCTCTGTGCCGTGCGAGGATTCGGGGATGCCCAGCGCCCAATAAATGGCGGCATTGCGGGCGGAGGCGTACAGGCGGGCCGCCTGAACGATCAGGTTGCGGTCAACTCCCGAAATACGCTCGGCGTATTCTGGCGTAAATTTTTCCATCGAGGCCGCAAAGGCTTCAAAATTCTCAGTACGGGCCTCGATAAAGGCGCGGTTATACAGTTGCTCCTTTAAAATGACGTGCGCCATAGCCGAAAAGACCGGCACATCCGTCCCCGGTTTTTCTGGCAGCCACAGAGTCGCAAAATCCACCATTTCGATGCGGCGCGGGTCTACCACGATCAATTTGGCCCCATGCTTGCGGACGGCCGCCTTCATTTGCAGAGCGATAATGGGGTGGTTTTCAGTAACATTCGAGCCGGTGAGGATAAACACATCGTTCTCGATTACCTCGGCGGCGGTGTTGCTCATGGCGCTGGAACCGATTGCCATTTGCAGGGCCACCACGCTGGCAGCGTGGCACAGGCGGGTGCAGTGGTCAACGTTGTTGGTGCGGAACAGCACCCGGAAGAGTTTCTGCAGCAGGTAATTATCTTCATTGGTGGCCTTCGCGCAGCAGTAACAGGCCATTGCCGGAGCGCCGCGCCGGTTGTAAATCTCCACCAGGCGGTCGGCGGTGTAGTCGAGGGCTTCGTCCCACGAAACCTCGCGCCAGGCGTCGCGCTCAAAGGCCTGGGTGCGCATTCCCGGCTGCTGGCGCTCTTTGCGGATGAGGGGGACTGTCACCCGCCGGGGGCTGTAGAGAAAATCGTAGCCAAAACGGCCTTTTACGCATAGATTGCCGTGGTTCACGACCGAATCAAAAGGGGAAGTGACCCGGTAGATCACGTTGTCGTGAATGTGCAGGTCGAGGGTACAGCCTACGCCGCAGTAGGGGCAGGTGGTGCGCGTCACCTGGTAGGCCGGGGCCTGAATCTGAGGTTCTTGAATCATCCATTCCCTCCTGGAGAATGCGGACAACTCAGCCTATTTGAGTTGAGTTTGTCATTAAATGGGGAGGATGTCAATAGCCGATGCAGAATGCCGTCCGCGAACTGTGGTTCGATGATACACTTAACCCTGGAGGAAGCGATAAAGCATGGCAGTCATTACGATTTCACGCCAATTTGGTAGTGGGGGAGATGAAATTGCGCGCGGGCTGTGCGAGACGCTCCGCTACCAGCCTTTTGACAAACGCATGATCGCCCAGGCCGCCGCTGAAGCCGGCCTGAGCGACCTGGACCCGACCGAGGCGGAAAACCAGAAAGTTGCCAGTTTTTTGGATCGCCTGTTTGATATTTCTCCCGTGATCGGCAGTTCGAGCTGGCAAGAAGATCTTCCCGGACTCTATACGCCGGAAGGCAGTCGTGAGAACCCAGATGTTTCTATAGCACTGGTGCGGCGGGCGATTGAGCGGGCCTGTGAGATGGGGGGCGTGGTTATCGTAGGGCGCGCCGGGCAGATGATCTTGCGTGACTGTCCCGGCGTGCTGCACGTGCGCATTGAAGCCCCCCTCGAAGAGCGCGTCCGCCGGGTGAAAGGCTATCTGAAGAAGACGCGCAAATTGTTCAACACAGATGCCGAACTTCAACGCGACGCTTATGATTGGGTTCTCGAGCGCGACGCCGCCTCGGCCCAATACGTGCGCCGTCATTTCCAGGCCGATTGGGCCGACCCCTTGCTCTATCACATTGTCCTTAACACCGGAAAATTAAGCCTCGAACAAGCCCTCCATGTCATCATCCGTTTGGTCCAAGACATCGAGGAAAGAAACCCTGACTAGATATTCCCTGAGATGTTACGCCGCCGGGGAACATGGTTGCCATGGTCCCCATAGCGCGAGAATATTGCCTGTTGGTTTAACGAAGCAAAGTGCCGGTGGGGCGCACTTTCCATAAGCGGTAGGTGGGCAGCAGCAGCAGGCCGGCGATTATGACCATGGCAGCGTTGACCCGGAAAAGAGTGGATGGGCCGTAGGTTTGGTAGAGGAAGCCGCTCATTGGCCCGCCCAACAGCGGGGCCAACCCCCAGCACAAAGATTTCTCTAACCCCTGGTAGGTGGCATAGAGGTTTGCAGGGGCACGGTGATTGATGATCGTCACCGTGCTGACGAGAATCAGGCCAAAGCCTAACCCGCGCACAGCCGAAAAGAATAACATGATCCAGGGCGTAACAGAAACCGCGTAACCGGCAAACCCGGCGGCCACCAGCGCATAGCCGAGGAGCAGGGCATTGGTTTCTCCGAGGCGGCGCGCCAGACGCTGACCAAAGAACATGCCGGGAACCTCGGCCATGGCGGAAACGCCGTAGAGCGCCCCAAAGAAAAACTCACTCGCGCCCAGGCTGTCCATATAGACAGTTCCGAAAGTGGCTCCCATAAAGATGGCCCCCACCACCAGGAAATTGCCGGCCAGCAGGAACAGAAGGCCCGGCTCTGGCAGGAGCAGCGAGCGGGTGGCTGTGCGGTCAACGGGGGGTGATTCAAGCGGCGCGGCGGCGCCGGAGGGTTCATCGAGCAGGAAGGCCGCCGCAATGACCAGGATAAAGGCGGCCCCAGAAACTACGAACATGGTCGGATAACCCGTCTGACCCCAAACCCATCCCATGCTCAAAGACGTAACTGTAAAGACGATGGAGCCCCACAGGCGCATACTGCCAAAGTCAAGCTGGCGCAGTTCGGCCATGCGGGCAATCAGGCTGTCGGCCAGGGATACTACCGGACTGCGAAAGGCCATCGCCAGGGCGAAGATGGGCAGGACTGCCAGAAAAGTAGTCGGCCAGGGCAGGAAGATCAACATCAGGCCGTGCCCGGCGCAGGCCAGGGCGAGGGTGAGAATGCGCCGGTTGGCGCGGTCGGCCAGGCGCGAGACGATGGGGGTGATCAGGAAGGTGAACAGTGGAAAAACGGACGCCAGCCAGCCGATTTGCTGTTTTGTGAATCCAAGGCGGATAAAATGAACGGTGATAAACGGTTCAAACATGCCTACTACGCCCCAATAAATGCCGTAAAACAGGGCGCCGCGCAGGCCGGGGTGAATCAGAGTACGAAAGCGCTTCAAGGTGATCTTTTCTCCGGGGTGCAATTGTAACTGAGAATCGGCCAGCGAGAGGTTTTTGCGACCCGTCTTACAGGTTGGACGGAATGAGCTATAATAAATTCATTGTGTTCGATATTCCATGAGCATAGCGTAGAGGAAATATTTTATGACCCAACCTCTCAGGGCTGTATTGGTCGGCTGTGGTGGAATCAGCCAGGCATGGCTAAAACCATTATCGTTAATGGAAGGCGTGGAGTTAGTGGGTCTGGTGGACCTGGTGGAAGAGAACGCGCGCCAGCGCGCCCGGCAGTTTGGGCTGGAGACTGTCGAGATCAGCAGTAATTTACCGGCTCTCTTGGACCGCGCCCGCCCGGATATCGTGTTCGACTGCACCGTTCCCGAAGCCCACGTGGATGTGACGCTGGAGGCGCTGGCGCACGGCTGCCACGTGCTGGGGGAGAAGCCTCTGGCCGACAGCATGGCCAACGCTCGCCGCATGGTGATGACGGCGCAGGCTTCGGGCAAGCTGTATGCCGTCATGCAAAACCGGCGCTTTATGCCCGAAATTCGCGCAGTGCGGGGCTTTATCGAGAGCGGCAAAATTGGGCCGCTGACGACCGCCAACGCCGATTTTTACCTTGGGCCGCACTTTGGCGGCTTCCGCGACCGGATGATGCACGTGCTTCTGCTGGATATGGCGATCCATACCTTTGACCAGGCCCGCTTCCTGACGGGCGCGGACCCCGTGGCCGTGTACTGCAAAGAATGGAATCCGGCTGGCTCGTGGTATCAGCATGGGGCTTCCGCGGTAGCGGTGTTTGAGATGACCGGCGGGATCGTGTTTACTTACCGGGGGAGCTGGTGCGCGGAAGGGATGCCAACCAGTTGGGAGAGCGACTGGCGGCTGATCGGTCAGAAAGGCAGTCTGTTATGGGATGGCGGCCAGAAGATGGCGGCGGAGAGTGCCGAATGGAAAGGGGAATTCTTCTCGGAGCGCCGACCTGAAGCAATCCGTCCTTATGAGGGCAGTAAGGTAGGGGGCCACGCTGGTTTGATCCAGGACTTTATTGACTGCGTGCGTACCGGACGCACCCCCGAAACGATCTGTACCGATAACATCCACAGCCTGGCAATGGTGTTTGGCGCTATCGAAAGCGCCGCGGCTGGCTCGCGGGTGATCATTGAGTAAAGCAGGGGAGAGTATGAAGGTCTTATTAACTGGTGGTTCTGGTTCGGTAGGTAAGGCGGTGGTAGAGCGGTTGGCGGCAAAGGGACATTCTGTTTTGGTGATTGGCCGCCGGCCCGGGTTGGAAATTGAAGGGGCGGAGTACCAGACTTGCGACATCAACGACTATGCTCGCCTGCGCGAAGTGATCCGCGGCTGTGAGGCAGTGGTTCACCTGGCGGCTATTCCCAACCCCGGCAACGGCACGCCTGAACAGATTTTCACGGTCAATGCCGCTGGAACCTTTAACGTATTCCGGGCAGCGGCAGAAGAGGGCATCCGGCGGGTGGTGCAGGCCAGTTCAATCAACGCCACCGGTCAGTTTTTCGGCGTTAAGCCAGCCCCTCTTCATTATCTTCCCATAGATGAGGCCCATCCGGTTTTTGCGACAGATGCTTATTCTTTCTCTAAGCACGTAATCGAAGAAATCGGTGAGTTTTTCTGGCGGCGGGATGAAATTACCAGCCTGGCGCTGCGGCTGCCGTATGTGGCCCCAATCAGTTACCGCGAAACGGTTAAAACGAATCGGGCGCGCATTCAGGGGCTGGTGGAGCGGCTGGGCCGCCTTAGCCCAGAAGAGCGTCTGGCGTGGTTCGAGCGCGCCTGGCGGGCGTACAACGATTTCCGCGCCACGCGGCCCTATGAAGTGTATGGCCGGGCGCGGGAATACATCACCAGTCTGCCAGAAGAAGAACGGGCCGCGCTCTCGGCCATGTCCAGCCGGGTGAATTTCTTCACCATGCTGGATGAGCGCGATTCGGCCCAGGCGATTGAGAAGGGGCTGTTGGCTGATTTTACAGGAAGCCATATCTTGTTCATCAATGACAGCCATAACTGGACGGGCGTGGAATCGGCGGTGTTGGCGGCCTATTTCTACCCAGATGTGAAACAGCTTAAGAAAGAACTGACCGGCACGGAAAGTCTGGTGAGCATTGACCGGGCCAGGCAGTTAATCGGTTTTGAGCCTGAATTTACCTATGATGAGGAATAAGATGAACAACTCGCAAGACTCGAACATGGAAGAGGTATTGAATAACGTTAATACCTTCTCGCGTCCTTCGGACCTAAAGATCACCGACATGCGCTTTGCCGACATCGCCGGAGCGCCCATGCACTGCACGCTGATGAAGATCTACACCAACCAGGGGTTGGTGGGCTACGGCGAAGTGCGCGATGCCGCGACCAAAACCTACGCGCTGATGCTCAAGCGCGTGTTATTGGGCGAAAATCCCTGCAATGTGGATAAGCTCTTCCGCCGCATCAAGCAGTTTGGCGGTCATGCCCGGCAGGGCGGCGGCGTGAGCGGCGTGGAAGTGGCTTTGTGGGACCTGGCCGGTAAGGCCTACGGCGTGCCGGTGTATCAGATGCTGGGCGGCAAATTCCGCGATCGCATTCGCATTTACTGTGATACAGATGTGAGCGGCAAGCCCGATGGCATTAAGATGGGCAACGCGCTGAAGGCCCGCATGGAATTGGGCTTTACCTTCTTGAAGATGGATGTGGGCATTGGGCTGATCGCCGATCAGCCGGGGGCCCTGAGCTACCCCACCGGCCTGATGGAAGAAATGAACGAGTTGGGTCGCCACGGCTGGCGCTGGGCGGTAAAAGATGACGAAGAACGCTACCGGCGCAACCGCAGTTACGATATTTATAACATTCCTCATCCGTTCACCGGCATCCACTTGACGGAAAGGGGCATTGATCTGCTTGAACAGTATGTTGCCGAAGTCCGCTCGGTGATCGGGTATCAGGTTCCGCTGGCGACGGATCACTTCGGCCACATTGCCCTGGAAGACTGCATCCGCCTGGGTAAGCGGCTCGAAAAATATAACCTGGCGTGGGTTGAGGATATGATTCCGTGGCAGTATACCGATCAGTACGTGCGTCTCAGCCAGGCGATTAACATCCCCGTCTGCACGGGTGAGGATATTTACTTGAAAGAGGGCTTTAAGCCGCTGTTAGAGGCGCGGGGCGTTTCGGTTATCCACCCCGACGTGCTGACTTCCGGCGGTATTTTGGAGAACAAGAAAATCGGTGATCTGGCCCAAGAGCATGGCGTAGCGATGGCGATTCATATGGCCGAAAGTCCCATCGGCTGCATGGCGGCCGTCCACAGCGCCGCGGCGACTGAAAACTTCCTGGCGCTGGAATTCCACTCGGTAGACGTGCCCTGGTGGAACGACATCGCCAACGGCCTGCCCAAGCCGCTGGTAAGAT
>DAOUAC010000158.1:0-104327 GCA_034434155.1 Anaerolineaceae bacterium | reverse complement strand
GCCAACCCGCAGAGCTTCGCTGACCTATCGCTGGCAGTGATCAAGCTGATAGGGCCGGGCGAATATCAGGCAGAGCCGCCGGGTGACCGCGTTCCTGACCACTTCAGCCTGGCGGCGCGCGACTATACCCATTCCACCGCACCCAACCGGCGCTATACCGACCTGGTCACACAGCGGCTGCTCAAAGCGGCGCTGGCCGGGCAGCCGCCCCCCTACAGCCTGGAGCAACTCACCGCCCTGGCCTATCACTTCACCCGGCAAGAAGATGCCGCCGGGAAAGTGGAACGTCAGGTTAACAAATCCGCGGCGGCACTGCTGTTCCAGGCGCACATCGGCGAGCAGTTCGATGCCCTGGTCACCGGAGCTTCGCCCAAAGGCACGTGGGTGCGCCTGCAGTCTATCCCGGTGGAAGGACGGCTGGTGGCGGGCTATCAGGGGCTAGATGTAGGCCATCATGTGCGAGTGCGGCTGGTGGCAACTGACGTGGAACGCGGCTTTATTGACTTTTCGAGGGTGAAACCCACCCGGCGTTGAAAACAGGAGGAAAAAAATGAAACAATATGTTGGCGTGCTCACCGCCGGCGGCGATACCCCCGGCTTAAATGCCGCCCTGCGCGGCCTGGGCAAATCGGCTCAAGCCGCTGGAGACATCGAACTGATCGGCTTCTACGACGGCTTCCGCGGGCTGATGCAAGACCGCAGCGTCCATCTCACCAGTTCCATGCTCTCCGGCATCCTCACCACCGGCGGCACGATCCTGGGAACCAGCCGCGACAAGCCCGACCGGATGCCCGTGGGTGGGCAGATCATGGATATGACCGAGGCCATGGTAGACACCTACAAACGCCATCACCTCGACGCGCTGGTGTGCATTGGCGGAGGCGGCACGCATAAAAACGCCTACCTGCTGCTGCAAGCGGGGTTAAATATCATCACCATGCCCAAATCAATTGACAATGACGTGGCCTGCACCGACGTTTCAATCGGCTTCGATACCGCTCTGAGCATTGCCACCGAAGCCATTGACCGGGTTCACAGCACCGCTCACAGCCATCACCGGATTATTGTGGTCGAAGTGATGGGCCACAACACGGGCTGGCTGGCGCTGGGGGCGGGCGTGGCCGGCGGCGCCGATGTGATCCTGATCCCAGAAATTCCCTACGACACCGAAAAGATCGCCGAGGCCATCTTAGAGCGCAGCCGCGGCGGCAAGCACTTTAGCATTGTAGCCGTCTCAGAAGGCGCTATGCCCAAAGAAAGCGCCAAAACCTACCAGAAACTGCTCCAGGAAAAAGCCGAGGCCAAAGGGAAAAAAGAAAAGGAAAAGGCCAAAGCCCGGCTGTTAGAGTTCCAGGCCGCCCAGGCCGGCGGGACCATGCGCCTGACCCAGACCCTTGAACAGCTCACCGGCTTAGAGTCGCGCGTCAGCGTGCTGGGGTACATCCAGCGCGGCGGCGCCCCCTCGGCGGCCGACCGCCTGCTGGCGACTGAACTGGGGACGGCCACTGCGGCGGCTATCTCGGCGGGGGCGCACGGCGTGATGCTGGCCTCGCGCAATGGGCAGATCGTTCAGGTCCCACTACAGGAAGTGGTGGGTCAGCGCCGCACCGTGCCGCTGGATCACAAATGGATTCAGACTGCACGCTGGGTAGGCACCAGCCTCGGAGATTGAGGCGTGGCGGGCGGCCACATTGTGATTGGGCCTCAACACCTGGAACGCCTGGTAGCCATCGAAGCCCAGGCGCATTACAGCGAACCGCCCCCATTGGGCCAAAAGCCGTTTGTTGTAGTGCGGCGCGGCGCGCCAGTGCTGCTCTCGGCCCCACATGGCTGCCGCGTGTTACGCAGTGGAGAAGGCTGGCACCAGGAAGAGGAGTATACCGCCGCGATGGCTCTGCTGTTGGCGGAACTGTGCGGCGTCTCGGTGATTGCCACACTCTGGCGCACCGATGACTCAGATCCCAACGACTCAGACGAAGAACGCTCGGCGTACAAACGCGCCTTGCGCGAAATCGTCGCGGCGGAACGTACGCACCTGGTCATTGACCTGCACGGCGCGGCTGAGAACAGCCCCAAAATGGCCCCAACCCAGTGGGTAGACCTGGGGTTGGGGAAATATAACCACTCACTGCCGCCCATGGCCGCCGCCGCTCTGCTGGAAAGGATCGAGCATTATCTAGGCGCGGGCGTGTGCGACCGCCGCGGACGGACGGGCTTTCCGGCAGGTCACGGCAACCGCATCCGCGCTTTTTGCCGCCGCAAGCTGCAAACTTTCGCTGTACAGGTCGAAATGAAACCCAGCGTGCGCGTGGTACAGCGGCGCGCCGAGGCAACCAGTTTTCGCCAGCCGGTCTCAGCCGGCGGCGGCCAGTATGCCGCCCCGACGCAGCGGGTTCAGGGCATGGTACAGGCTCTCGTTGACTTTATCCTGGCGTGGTTGAATAACCATTTTGTTGAATCTCGATAACACCGGAGGAACAGGGATATGACTGCAATACAGTTTGGCTGGCGCGTACCAGATTTTCCAGAATACAGCACCCTGCCCGCTCCAGAGCGGGCGAAAAGCTTCCGCCAGGATATTTTTCGCCTGATGGACGTGATCGAGGGCCACCTCGACGGGGCCTGGGTAGGCGACCATTTCTTCCCCTGGCCGGCAGAGATTGACCAATCGCTGGAAACGCACGAAGCCTGGACGATCCTGACCTATCTGGCCGCCCGCTACCCTAAAATGCGCGTGGGGACGATTGTCCTCAGTCAGTCGTACCGCCCGCCCGCCACGCTGGCGAAAATGGGGGCAGTGCTCCAGTGGCTAACCGAGGGACGCTTCATTTTGGGCATCGGCGCGGGCTGGAAAGCCAACGAATATGAGGCCTACGGTTACGATTTTCCCCCCGACCGGGTGCGCCTGGACCAATTGGAAGAGGCCGTGCAAATCATCCGCAAGATGTGGACGGAGGACGCGCCCACCTTCGAGGGTAAGCATTACCGCATCAGAAACGCCTACTGCGCCCCGCGTCCCGACCCCCTGCCGCCCATCCTGATCGGTGGGGCCGGCCCCAGGCGCACACTGCGCATTGTGGCCCAATACGGCGACTGGTGCAACCTCAACAACGCCGACGTAGACTTCTGCCGTGACCGCCTGGAAACGCTGCGCGAACACTGCCGGGCTGTGGGCCGCGACTATGATTCCATCGTCAAAACCTATAGCTGTGACTGCCTGGCCGTCGCCCACACTCACGCGCAGGCCGAGGACATTTACCGCCGTAGCTTTTTTGCGCCGTATGCGCCCATCGTCGGCACGCCCGAAGAAGTGGCCGCGCAGTTTCAGCCCTTCATTGACCTGGGAATCACCTATTTTATCGTGCGCTTTGCCGACTTTCCCAACACCCAGGGGGCGGAATTGTTCATCAAAGAGGTTCTGCCGCGCATGACCTGAGCGGGTTCAGAGAAGGGGCAACCGGGAGGGAGCGTCTACCGCGGCGCAAGCCAGGCGCGGTGAATAAAGGTTATTGAAAAATCACCTGCACCAACGCTCCCAGGCCAAACAGCAGCGCACCTACCAAAAACATGCGCGGAAAGATGCCCATGCGCGATTCAATCGCCTGACGCACTTCAATATTGAAGTTAATCGCCAATTCGGCGTGGGCCGAGCGCATAAACATCCCCGAAGTGCCAAAATCACGCCCGCCCATCGTCTGGCTGCTGACCAAAATGCCGGCGATGAGGGCAATGCCAATGCCCGTCCAGATCAGGCGCTCGCTCAGAGCGGTAAATGAGAACGGCCCCCAGATGAAAAACGAGAGCGCCACCAGAACCGCCAACCCCAGGCTGATCGGAACGATCCGCTTGACAAAGAACAACAACGAACCCAGGATGTATGCGATAATTTTTTGCTTCATGCCCATGGCTCCTTTGGTGATATTATACTTCTATCATATTTGTTGGTGATCTCCCCATTGGCTTCCGCGCCTGGCTGCTGCGGCCAAGCCTATTGTCAAACTACATGCAAGATTGGAGGGTAAATGTCTTCCACACCTCCCCTGCCCATTATTGATATGCACCTGCACGCGACTCGCGCAGACAGCGAGGGGCCGCCGCCACTGGGTTTCTGCCCACCCATTACGGATTTTCCCGTCCCGGAAACCGGGCAGGCGTGGGGCGCAACCTTTATGAATTGGCTCCGGCATCCACCCGGCGCAAACCCAATCTGGTCTCCCATGACCGATGATGAACTCATGGATCAAACCCTGGCGATCCTGGAGCGGCGCAACATCATCGCCGTGACGAGTGGGTCACAAGTTCACCAATGGAAAGCCGCGGCTCCAAACCGCATTATTCCAGCAGGTCCAAATTTTTGGATCGGAGAGGGAATGCCGACGGTTGACACCGTCCGCGCCGGATTTGAGAGCGGGCAGTACGCGGTATTTGGCGAGGTCGGGCTCCAATACCAGGGCATCGAGCCGGATGATCCCCGGTTCGACCCCTACCTGACAGTGGCCGAAGAACTCGACATACCGGTCTGGATTCACATAGGCACCGGCCCGTTGGGCGCACCATACCTGGGGATTGCAGGCTACCGGGCAAGGCTTCACAGCCCGTTGGGCGTGGAAGAAGCGTTGATCCGTCACCCCAGACTGCGGCTCTACATTGCACACGCGGGTTGGCCGATGCTGGATGACCTGCTTGCCGTGCTGTACACTCACCCGCAGGTTTATGTTGATGTAGGCATTATCTGTTATATACTGCCCCCCAAAGCGTTTCACCGCTACCTGGAGCGGATTGTCGAATGCGGGTTTGGCAAGCGTGTGATGTTTGGCTCGGATCAGATGATCTGGCCGGGCGCGATAGAATGTGGAATCAACGCCATCGAGACTGCCGACTTCCTCACAGAGAACCAGAAGCGCGATATTCTCTATCATAACGCCGCTCGGTTCCTGCGTTTCAACAGCGAGCAGATTGCCCGGCATCACGGGTATTAATGCAGGTGAAGCGTTCGGGCGGTTTAAGTGCTGTGGTTCGTTAAGCCTGATCCATCAGGTAGCGATCAACCTCGGCGGCGGCGGCACGGCCCTCGTGGATCGCCCATACCACCAGGCTCTGGCCCCGGCGCATATCGCCCGCCGAAAAGACGCCCGGCAGACTGGTGGCATATTTGCCGGCCTCGGTGCGCACGTTGCTGCGCGGGTCGCGCTCAACCCCCAACTGTGCCAGGAGTTGATCTTCTGGGCCTAAAAAGCCCATCGCTAACAGCACCAATTGGGCCGGCCAGACTTTCTCCGTTCCCGCGATTTCCACCGGGGTCGGGCGGCCGTTGGCTCCCGTCACCCATTCCACTTCGACGGTGTGAACCTCTTTCACGTGGCCCTGTTCATCGCCCACAAAACGCTTGGTGGTGATGTTGTAGTAACGCGGGTCGCGCCCAAAAACCGCCTCGGCCTCTTCCTGACCATAATCTACTTTAAAGACGCGCGGCCATTCCGGCCAGGGGTTATCGGGCTGACGCTCAAGCGGCGGGCGGTTGAGAATTTCAAACTGCACCAGGCTGCGGCAGCCGTGGCGCAGGGCCGTACCCACGCAGTCGGTGCCGGTATCGCCGCCGCCGATAACGATGACATCTTTGGCGCGGGCCGAAATGGTGGCCGCGTCTTCATCGTGGAGCGAGCCGCCCAAGAGGTTACGGGTATTGGCGTGCAAAAACTCCATGGCGAAGTGAATGCCTTTCAGTTCGCGCCCTTCGATGGGCAGGTCGCGGGCTTTGGTCGCGCCGCCGCACAACACTACCGCGTCGAACTCGGTCAAGAGCTTTTCGGCGGGGTAATCTTTGCCGACTTCGGTGTGGGTGATAAAAGTGATGCCTTCGGCGGCCATCAGGTCAATGCGGCGCTGCACCACCTGCTTATCCAGCTTCATATTGGGGATGCCGTACATTAGCAGTCCACCGATGCGGTCGGCGCGCTCAAAGACGGTCACGCTGTGGCCGCAGTGGTTAAGCTGATCCGCGCAGGCCAGCCCGGAGGGTCCCGAGCCCACCACCGCCACCTTCTTGCCGGTGCGCACCGCCGGAGGGTCGGGCTTAATCCAGCCTTCGGCATAGCCCCGCTCGATAATGGCATACTCAATATTCTTGATCGTCACCGGCTGTTCGATCAGACCTAACGTGCAAGAGCCTTCGCAGGGCGCAGGGCAGACCCGCCCGGTAAATTCGGGGAAGTTGTTGGTTTTCAGCAGTCGTTCCAGCGCCTGCTGCCAAAGCCCACGGTACACCAGGTCATTCCATTCAGGGATCAGGTTGTTAATGGGGCAGCCCGAAGCCATGCCGTTCAACAACTTGCCGGTATGGCAGAAGGGAATGCCGCAATCCATGCAGCGAGCGCCCTGAGCGCGCAGTTTTTCCTCTGAAAATGGCCGGTGAAATTCTTTCCAGTGTAAAATGCGCTCCTCTGGCGGCAGATCCGAGGGCAGTTCCCGCGCATATTCCATAAATCCGGTTGGTTTACTCATAAGCTACCTCCCAAAGGGGTATTTCCCCTACGCAGTACGAACCACCAAAAAGCCTGCCGGGGCTGTTCAGGCCGTACAGCCACTCAGACAGCCCCGGCCATAGCTTTTCGTTAATCAATTACCACTCACGCGCACCAGGTCGCGGCTGTTCATCTTAAAGGCGGCCATCACGGCTTCTTCGCCGCTCAGACCGGCGGCTTTGACCTCTTTAAAGGCTTCGATCACGCGCTTATAGTCTTTGGGCAGCACCTTCACCAAGCGCGCCTCGGCGTACTGCCAGTCGGCCAGAATACGGTAAGCAAACAGACTGCCGGTTAATTCAGCGTGTGTGCGGATCATGCTCTTAACCTGGTCAACTTCATCCTGATCTTCGGGCGCGGTCAGCTCCACCATCTCCAGGTTACAGCGCGTTTTAAAAGCGCCGTCCCAATCAAAAACGTAAGCAATCCCGCCGGACATACCCGCCGCGAAGTTGCGCCCGATACGTCCCAATACCACCACGCGCCCGCCGGTCATATACTCGCAGCCGTGATCGCCAACCCCTTCTACCACCGCCTGCATCCCGCTGTTGCGGACGCAAAAACGCTCGCCGGCCATCCCGCGGATGTACGCCTCGCCGCTGGTAGCCCCATAGAAGGCCACATTGCCGATGATGATGTTTTCTTCTGGTGCAAAGGTGGAACCCTGTGGTGGATAGACGATGATTTTGCCACCCGATAAGCCCTTGCCGATATAGTCGTTGGAATCGCCTTCCAGTTCAAGCGTCAATCCTCTGGGGATGAACGCTCCGAAGCTCTGCCCGGCTGAACCGTGAAAGCGCAGGCGGATGGTATCATCGGGCAGGCCGTTGGCGCCGCAGCGGCGGGTAATGGCGCTGCCCACCTGCGTTCCGACCGCGCGGTGAATATTGCGGATGGGCAGGTCGGCCTCGACCGGCTCACCGCGCTCCAGGGCCGGGCGGCACAGATCTAGTAACACCTGGTGATCGAGGGTCTTTTCCAACCCGTGATCCTGGGCAATCAGGCAGCGGCGGCCCACTTCTTCCCCCACTTTGGGCTGGTAGAGCAGCGGCGAGAGGTCCAGACCGCTGGCCTTCCAGTGATCAACGGCGCGGCGCGGCTCCAGCAAATCGGTACGCCCAACCAGTTCGTCAACCGTGCGGATGCCCAACTTCGCCATCCACTCGCGCATTTCACGGGCAATAAAGTACATAAAGTTCACAACGTGAGCCGGGTCGCCCTGGAAGTTCTTGCGCAGTTCCGGGTTTTGGGTGGCGATGCCGGTAGGGCAGGTATCGAGGTGGCAGACGCGCATCATCACACAGCCCAACACCACCAGCGGGGCGGTGGCAAAGCCGAATTCTTCCGCACCCAACAGCGCCGCAATCACCACGTCGCGCCCGGTCTTGAGCTGGCCGTCTGTCTCCACCACAATGCGGCTGCGCAGGTTGTTCAGCACCAGAGTTTGGTGCGTTTCGGCCAGGCCCAGTTCCCACGGCAGGCCAGCGTGCTTAATGCTGGTCTGGGGCGAAGCCCCGGTGCCGCCGTCATGTCCACTGATCAACACCACGTCGGCGTGGGCTTTGGCGACTCCGGCGGCCACCGTCCCTACGCCCACCTCAGACACCAGCTTGACGCTAATCCGCGCCTGGGGGTTAGCGTTCTTCAGGTCGTAGATGAGTTGGGCCAGGTCTTCGATAGAGTAGATATCATGGTGCGGGGGCGGCGAGATCAGCCCCACGCCGGGGGTGGAGTGGCGCACTTTGGCAATCCAGGGGTACACTTTGCGCCCCGGAAGCTGCCCACCCTCGCCCGGCTTGGCCCCCTGGGCCATCTTAATCTGCAGCTCGCGCGCGTTGATCAGGTAATTGCTGGTCACGCCAAAGCGGGCCGAAGCCACCTGTTTAATGGCGCTGTTGCGCGAATCGCCATTTTCATCCAACACGTAGCGGGCGGGGTCTTCGCCGCCCTCGCCGGTGTTGCTCTTGCCGCCGATGCGGTTCATGGCAATCGCCAGGGCTTCGTGAGCCTCTTTGCTGATCGAACCATACGACATGGCCCCGGTCTTAAAGCGCCGCACAATAGATTCCACCGGCTCCACTTCTTCCAGCGGGATAGGCGTAGCGGCCAGTTTCAAGTCCAGCAAGCCGCGCAGCGTCCCTAAGCGCCTGGATTGGTCGTCAATCAGCCGGGTGTACTCTTGAAACACTTTGTAATTGTTGGTGCGGCAGGCCGTTTGCAGTTTATAGACCGTCTCCGGGTTAAAGAGGTGATGCTCGCCGTTTTCGCGCCACTGATACTGCCCGCCCACATCCAGCGTGCGCCCGTTGAGCGAGCGCGTCGGGAAGGCGTGAGCGTGACGCATGGCGGCTTCACGCGAGATCACCTCGATGCCCACGCCGCCAACGCGCGAGGGCGTCCAGGTGAAGTAGCGGTCAATGAATTCCTGGCTCAAACCAACCGCCTCAAAAATTTGCGCACCGCAGTAGCTCTGGATGGTCGAAATGCCCATCTTGGAGATGACCTTGACCACGCCCTTGACAACCGCTTTGGTGTAATTATGCGCCGCGGTGTGATAATCCACCCCGGTGAGCAGGCCCTGCTTAATCATCTCCTCGATGGAAGCATAAGCCAGGTAGGGGTTGATCGCCACCGCGCCGTAGCCGATGAGCATGGCGAAGTGATGCACCTCGCGCGGCTCGCCTGATTCGACCACCAGGCCGATGTGAGTGCGCGTGCCTTTGCGGATGAGATGGTGATGCAGTCCCGAAACGGCCAACAACGCCGGGATGGGGGCGTGATCGCGGTCAATACCCCGATCCGACAGGATGATAATGTTGGCCTCGTTGTTGGCGATGATGCGGTCGGCCTTCTCATATAGTTCTTCCAGGGCCTGCGCCATCCCGGCGCCATCTTCCGCCGGGTTGAACAGGATAGGCAAGGTGACGGTCTTGAAGTACAACCGGTTGAGATGGCGCAGTTTTTCCAGTTCTTCGTTAGTGAGGATGGGCGTGGCAAGTTTAATCTGACGGCAGTTTTCGGGGCGCGGCTCAAGCAGGTTTTGCTCTGAGCCGATCATCATCTCTGTTCCGGTGATGATCTCCTCGCGGATGGCATCAATAGGTGGGTTGGTCACCTGGGCAAACAACTGCTTGAAGTAGTTATACAGCAACTGAGGCCGGTCCGACAGCACCGCCAGCGGCGTATCGTTGCCCATTGAACCCACCGGCTCAATCCCATTCTGGGCCATGGGGGCTAAGATTACGCGCAGGTCTTCAAAGGTATAGCCGAAGGCGTGCTGGTACTGTAACACTTTCCGGTCGCGGTCGGGGCCTTCGAGGTCCTGGCCGATTCCCCCCAGGGATGGAACGGACGGGTCGGGCAGGTCTTGCAGGTTCACCATAAATTCGTTCAACCAGCGGCGGTAGGGCCTGGCCGAAGCAATCTCATGTTTGATCTCTTCGTCGCTGACAATGCGGCCCTCTTCAGTGTCAATCCACAACATGCGGCCTGGCTCCAGGCGGCCCTTCTGCACAATCAACTCCGGCGCGACATCCAGCACGCCCACTTCAGAGGCCAAAATCACGCGGTCATCATTGGTAACGTAATAGCGGCTTGGACGCAGGCCGTTGCGGTCGAGGGTGGCACCAATGCCTTTGCCATCGGTAAAGACCATCGCGGCAGGGCCATCCCAGGGTTCCATTAAGGTGCTGTGGTATTCATAGAAGGCCCGCTTTTCCTCGCTCATGCTTTCGTGCTTCGACCAGGGCTCTGGGATCATCATCATCATGGCATGGGGCAGCGAGCGCCCGGCCAGTACCAGCAGTTCCAAGACGTTATCAAACATGCCCGAATCGGAACCGTCGGGGTTGATGACCGGCAGGATTTTGGGCAGGTCATTGCCAAACAGCGCAGAGTGGAACTTGGTCTGCTCGGCGTGAAGCCAGTTGATATTGCCGCGCAGGGTGTTAATTTCGCCGTTGTGGGCCAGGTAGCGGTAGGGGTGCGCCCGATCCCAGGATGGGAAGGTATTGGTGCTAAAGCGCGAATGCACCATCGCCAGGGCCGTCTCAATGGTTGGATCTGAAAGATCCGGGTAGAAACCGCGCAACTGGCGGGGCGTTAACATGCCCTTATAGACCAGGGTCTTGAAAGATAAACTGCAAATGTAAAACCATTTACCGCCCGGCAGACCGCTGTAACGGATGGCCTGTTCGGCGCGCTTGCGGATGACGTAGAGCTTGCGCTCGAAAGACATGCGGTCTTTAATGGCCGGATTGCGCTCCAGGAAAATCTGCCGTACCACCGGCATGCCAGAGCGGGCGGTGGGACCTAATTCACTGCCATTGGTGGGCAC
This sequence comes from Anaerolineaceae bacterium, assembly GCA_034434155.1. Taxonomy (GTDB): domain Bacteria; phylum Chloroflexota; class Anaerolineae; order Anaerolineales; family Anaerolineaceae; genus DSYU01. Next base: position 93,470 of record DAOUAC010000158.1, on the reverse strand, counting down.
GGTGCGCCATCCCAACGGGCGCTGGCCTTCTTCGAGGGCAATCTGCTCCAGGCGGCGTTCAAAATCCTGGCGCAGTGCGGCATCGGGCGGCAAGAACACCATGCCAACGCCGTAATAGCGCGGGCCGGGCAGGTCAAACCCCAGCGCAGCGCATTCCTTGACCAAAAAATCATGCGGCATCTGGATTAGCATGCCAGCGCCGTCGCCAGAGTTCGGCTCACTACCTGAAGCCCCGCGGTGAGCGAGATTCTCCAGAATGGTCAATCCCTGTTCGACAATCGCATGAGAGGGGATGCCTTTAATGTTAACGACAAAACCTGTCCCACACGCGTCGTGTTCAAAGCCGGGGTCATACAACCCCTGTTTGGGCGGCAGCCCGGTACAGTTTGGTTCACTCTCGTTGGGCATTGGCTACATCTCCTCTTACTGATGAACAAAAAGGCTCTTAAACAATAAACAGGTACTTTAAAATACCACTCCGCCTGGCAAGGGAGCCTTTGGATAGACAGGATTGGATGACAATGATTCCCCTGGCGATTTGCGAACCACTCCCCAGTCCGCACCGGTAGGACGGTTAAAGCGACCGGAGGTCCGCGATGGTTAGAAAAAGGTAGATATCCGGCTCACCAATAGTTGCGCGATTATAGCATTTTTTATTGAGTTTCAAGGGCAAATAAGGCGGTTTTAACAAAGCCTTAACTATTTTGTTTGCCGAATTGTAAAAGAAGGGGAAATAAAATTTCCAATTCATACATCTAAGGATTAAAATTATTCCGTTTCGTCAAAGTTTATGGAATTATTAACAGCAGGACGACCCCACCGCCTTGGCAGGGTCGTCCTCCAGCAATCTAAGGGTTTAAAAACTCCAGGGAATCATACAATCCCATAGGCCAGCATCGCCTTGGCAACTTTGAGAAAACCGGCGATGTTCGCGCCAACCAGGTAATTGCCCTTGCAGTTATAAGCCTCAGACGCTTCCAACGCGGCCCGGTGGATGTTTTTCATAATGCCCCGAAGCTTCTGATCCACTTCTTCGCGCGACCATGTCAGGCGCATGCTGTTCTGCGACATTTCCAGCCCCGAAACAGCCACGCCGCCAGCATTAGCGGCCTTGCCCGGCCCGTACAGGACGTTACTGCTCAGGAAAACGTGGATGGCATCGAGGTCTGAAGGCATATTAGCCCCTTCAGAAACGCAAACACAGCCGTTGCGCACTAACGCCTTAGCGTTCTCCAGGTTGATCTCATTCTCGTGCGCCGAAGGGAAGGCCAGATCCACCTTCAGGTTTTGCTCGCGGATTACATCCCACACCGATTGATTGGGGAAGTAAGGAACCTGGTACTTCTGCGCGTATTCGCTCAGGCGGCCGCGGCGGAAGTTCTTCAGTTCCATGACATATTCCAGCTTCTTGCAGTCGATGCCGGCTTCGTCCACGATGACGCCGTTGGAATCGGAGAGGGTGATAGCTCGCGCGCCCATCTGATTGAGCTTTTCAACCGTGTACTGCGCCACGTTGCCAGAGCCGCTCACCGCCGCCACCTTGCCGCTGACTTCCATCTTGCGCGTGGCGAGCATCTCTGCGGCAAAATAGACAGATCCGTAGCCGGTGGCTTCGGGGCGGATCAGACTGCCGCCGTACTCTAACCCTTTGCCCGTCAGTACGCTGCTGTTGGCATTTACGATTTTGAGGTAATAGCCATACAGGTAGCCAATTTCGCGCGCGCCCACGCCGATGTCGCCAGCGGGAACGTCGGTATCTGGCCCGATATGGCGGTACAGCTCACGCATGAAGGCCTGGCAGAAATGCATCACCTCATTATCCGATTTGCCTTTGGGGTCAAAATCCGAGCCGCCCTTGGCCCCACCCATCGGCAGGGTGGTCAGCGAGTTCTTGAAGATCTGTTCAAACCCTAAAAACTTAATAATGCTCAGATTCACCGATGGATGGAAGCGCAGACCGCCCTTGTAGGGACCAATGGCGTTATTAAACTGCACGCGAAAGCCGCGGTTGACCTGCACCTCGCCGCGGTCATCTACCCAGGGGACCTGGAACAAAATCGCCCGGTTGGGGACCACAATACGGTCATAGATTTTGGCCTTGACGAAATCGGGGTGTTTCTGCACGGTGGGTTCCAGCGACTGTAAAACTTCCGTCACCGCCTGGTGAAATTCAGGCTGGCCGCTGTCTTTTTCCTTGACGCGTTCAATGACTTCTTGAATGAGCGACATATTTCGTTCCTCTAATCAAAAAACAGGAATAGTACGACCATTCTAATCAGAAAAGGGCCGGCCAGCATGAAAACCTCATGAAAATAACCGGTGGAAAAATCAAAATTTCATTAAAAAACGCGCCGGTCGGGTCACTCCAGAGCGATCACTCCCCGTCCACTGCGTCCATCCACGCGCACGCGCAGCCCCTGCGTTAAGCGCACATGACGGGTATACCTCCCCTCGGCCTCTACCGGCTGTTTTTCCAGCCAGTCCCAGCGGATGCGGTAGGGGCTGGTAAACGGCATGCAAAAGTACTTGACCCCCAGGTTGATGATGTTGTGAAAGTAATGTGATCCCTGACTCAATTCGACGCGGACGTTTTCCTGGGTGGCTTCGACAATTACGCTGGCCCCGCAGATTTGCCCCCACGTCACCGGAATCCCCAACCAGGGATCTAAGGTTCCCAACCGGCCAAAGACGATCAAGAGGTAGGGCCGGTTTTGCGCCAGCAGGCGGTGATTATGCTGTTCCAGTTCCTCGGCAACCTGGGGGGTCCATTGCAGGTTAAACCGCTCTGGAATCACGTAAACGATATCGCGGAGGTTATCGAGCGTGCCGTTCCCCAACACGGTTTCAGACGCGATAATCGCTTGCGGGCTCACCAGATCTTCGGCAGAGATTTTCTCTTCTCCGCCGGGGACTACCATAGGACGCACCTGGAGCAGCCCAAAACGGTGCGGGTCGAAGTTCATGGCGAACTCAATTTCCACCGGGCCGCCGGCGGCGGCCTCTAACTTTGCCAGCAGTTGTGTAACCAGCCGGTTGAAAGGGATGTCATTCAGCGAGAGCAGCGGCGCAAAGGTCAACGCGCGCGGGCCGCGGATGCCGTCACCCATAAACAGGCGCTCGGACTGCGGGTCATAGGTGGATACCAGGCGGCGCAGTACGCCATCTTGTTCTGCCGCCGCCAGGTTTTCGAGGCGCAAATACTCGGTTTCTTTAATGGGGTTAAATTCGGGCGGCTCGCCGAGGTTAACGGCCCAGAACTCGGTTTGGGTTTGGTCCAGCAGTTCACCGGGCGAGGCAAACGGCGGCGGCATCTGCGGGTAGGCCGGGGAGTACGTCCAGGTTTTACCGCCATCAACGATTGTTTTTCCTAACCCCAGCGCCAGGCTGACCACACCATCCTGCGGGCGGGCCGGCTTGAGCGGATAGTAGTTATAAGAGCGCGCCACGCCCGAAAGATGGGGGTAAAACCGCTGATCATACGGCCTGCCCACCATTTCCTGGATGATAACGGCCATTTTCTCGTCACAAATGTTCAGGCCGGTGGCTTTACAGTAGTCTTTGGAGATTTTAAAGTAGGTAGAAGCCCAAACGAACTTAATCGCCTCGACCAGCTTTTGAAAGCGGTGATTGGGATCATGGGAATTGTTGGGGATCATCTTGGTGAGGTAGACCCCCGCGAAAGGCTGCCGGGTGGTATCTTCTAACAACCCAGAGGAACGCACTGCCAGGGGCATACACCACTGATCCACCAGCTCATAGAGTTCCCGCAGTACTTCAAAGGGCATATCGGCTCGCTGAAACGCCAGGGCAATGCGGTTGTCGGGCGCGTTAGAAAAGGCGACCTCGGCCAGGTGGTTGCGCTCCATAAAGGCGTCAAACACGCTGGTGCCGAGGACGGTCATGGCGGGGATATCCACTTCAATGGTAGGAAAAGCGGCGCGGATTTCATCCAGCACGGGGCACACCGAGAGCAGCCCCTGGGCTTTGCCGCCCAGTTCGCCGCGTCCGGCAAGGACGGCCTGGGTGCGCTCAGAGCTTTTTCTTAACGTAATCAACCGCAGTCGGCCAGAGCCGTCTAACATGCGCATGGTCAATCTTTCTAGATCCAGCCGCGTTCATGGCAGGCGCGGGCCACCCGGTCTACGGCCAGCATATAACTGGCATCGCGCAGAGAAATCTGATTTTGCTGTGAAAAGTTCTTCACATCAATATAAGCCGCCGTTAAAATCGCGTCTATTTTGCCCAAGACCTCATCTTTGCTCCAGTAATAGTTCATATTGCCCTGCACCTGCTCAAAATAACTGCAAATCACCCCGCCGGCATTTGCCAGGATATCGGGGATGACCACCACGCCGCGCTCGTTCAGAATGGAGTCTACGTCGGGGTGGGTAGGGCCATTGGCGGCTTCGAGAATAATCTTTACCTGAGGGCTGATCCGCCCCACGTTATCGGGCCGGATCTGGTTTTCGAGAGCAGCGGGGACGAGGATATCCACGTCTTGTTCGAGCCAGGCTTCACCGGGAAGGCATTCATAGCCCAACGCTTCGGCTTGGGCGCGGTTGATCTCGCCGTAGGGATCGGTGATGGATACTAACTGTTGAAAATTGATGCCCCCCTTTTTGCGGAAAGTATACGCAGTGCGGTCGGCGTGATTCCAGCACGCCACGCTCACAATCGTCCCGCCCATCTGATGGTACAGCTTGGCCGCGTGCTGTCCAACCATGCCAAAGCCCTGAAAACTGGCGCGGGTGTTCTCGATCTCCAACCCCATATCTCTAAGGGCTTCGCGCGCCGTGATGATCGTTCCGTAGCCGGGCGCTTCCTTCCGCCCTTTCGATCCGGCATGGTGCACCGGCTTACCGGTGATAAACCCCGGCGACTTCCTGCCGTGAATGGTTTCGTACTCGTCCAGCATCCACAACATATGCTGGGGCTCGGTCATAATATCGGGGCCCAACACATCCCACTCTGGGCCGGCATGGTAAGCAATGCGGCGCACAAACCCCCGGCAAATTCGCTCCATTTCCAGGGGGCTTAGACTGTGCGGGTCGCACACCACGCCGCTGCTGCTGCCGCCCAGGGGCAGGTTAGTAATGGCGCATTTCCAGGTCATCCACATGCCCAGAGCGCGGATAGTGTCAACCGTTTCCTGCGGGTGAAACCGCACGCCGCCCTTGGTCGGCCCGCGCGCGTCATTGAACTGCACCATAAAAGCCCGAAAAATACGCGTCTCGCCGTTATCTAAAAAAATTGGCAGGCTGAACTGATATTCACGCATAGGCGTGCGCAAAAATTCACGCGTGGGCGGGTCGAGCATGAGCATATCAGCGCAGCGGTCGAACTGCTGTTGGGCCATATCGAAGATATTGTAGGATTTCCCGTTTTCCATCGGCTAATTCCTGTTGAGATTGGATTGTCCCGCGATCAACATATAGCCAACGCCTGGGCGGTTCACAATCAACCTGGGCTGCGCAGGGTTGCTTTCGAGCTTGCGGCGCAGGATGTGGATATAGGAACGCAGATAATCAATCTCATTGCGGAACTGCGTTCCCCATACCGCGGTGAGCAACTGCTCATGCAGCAGCACCTGGTTGTAGTGCTTTGCCAGTTCAAGCAGAAGCTTATACTCCGTCTCGGTCAGGTAGACTTCAACCCCGTCTACCGTGACTTTCTGAGAGGCCTGGTTGATCACCAGGTTGCCGCAAACGATCTCCACCGGTGTAACGACCTTCCCCTGACAGCGGTTGAGCAGTGCGCGAATCCGTGCCAGCAAGATTTTGGGGTCAAAGGGTTTGACTACGTAATCGTCTGCGCCAGCGTCAAACCCGCGCAGCATATCTTCCGATTCTGAACGAGTGGACAGGATAATGATTGGCAGGTCCGAAAATTCGCGGATGCGCCGGATGACTTCCAGTCCACTGACTTCACCGGGCAGGTCGGTTTCGAGGATCATCAGGGCGGGCTGTTCAGTGGCGGCCATCTGAACAGCCCGCTCGCCTTTGTGGACGGCGATCACGGTATAGTTGGCAGTTGCCAACACCTGACTGACCAGCGCGATCCACTTAGGGTCATCATCAACAACAAGAATACGATCCGAAGGCATACGTACTTACAATTCCAGGGGGTTCCCATCTGAACAAACGTTACTTGAATTTGATTGTACTACAGCCTTCGCAAGGATTCCTGCAATCAACCATGCAGATTTGAAAGTTTTTGGGACTGCCGGTACGCGGCTAAAAATTCTTCCTGGTTAAGAGGTACAACAGGCAAGCCGAGCTGTTTTGCCAGGCGCGCCAGTTGAGGGGGATCAACATAGGTGCGGGCCAGGGCTTCTTCCTGCGCCAGGACTTCGCGGGCCGGACCATCCAACAGCACCTGCCCTTGTGCCAGGGCAATGACGCGCTCAAAGTTTTCAGCGCAGAAATCTATATCGTGAGTAATGGTGATCACGGTGCGCCCTTTGGCGCGCAGTGCGGCAATGACGCGGGCAATGCGGGCCACCCCGGCGGCGTCTTGCCCGGTGGTTGGCTCATCAAAAACCACAATGGGCGTATCCATGGCAATGACCGCGGCCAGGGCAACCATCTTGCGCCAGGTGGGCGATAGATCATAGGGGTTAGTGTCTTTGTGCGCGGTAAGCGCGGTCATCTCCAGGGCCCAAGCCACCTGTTTCGCGATACGATCTGCGGAAAAACCCAGGTTGCGCGGCCCAAAAGCCACCTCAGCCCCTACCGAGCGGCTGAACAACTGCTCATCGGGGTTCTGGAAAACGTACCCCACCCGGCGGGCCAGTTTTGCCACCGGCATTTGGGCGGCGTCCCAGTCTCCTACCCAGACCCTGCCCTGCGTAGGGCGCAGCAGGCCGTTGAGGTGCTTGACCAGGGTAGTCTTGCCCGACCCATTTTGCCCCACCAGGGCCACCTGCTCCCCCGGTTCAATGGTGAGCGAAACGCCCCGCAGGGCCTCTACACCAGAGGGGTAAGTAAAATGCAGAGCATCAACCACTATTTTCACGCTTTCCCCCCTCGCCTGCCAAACCCCGCCACCGCCTCGGCCAGGGTGACGGGCAGCGGTTCGCCGCGCGGCCACAGACCTTGTTTTTCGGCCTCGTGCGCCGCCAGCGTATAACGCGATAGGCCAAACCCGCGCCCGGCCAGCTCCACCGCGCTCAACACCTGGCGTGGAGTGCCTTCCAGCACAATCTCGCCCCCGTCCAGAGCAATAACCCGGTCAGCAAAGGCCGCCACCCACTCCACTTTATGCTCGACCATCACCACTGTGCGGCCCTGCTCGCTCAGGGCTTTAATGACCGCGAACACCTCGCGCGCGCCAATCGGGTCGAGCTGTGAGGTCGGCTCATCCAGCACCAAAATTTTTGGCTCCATCACCAGAATCGAAGCCAGGGCTACGCGCTGCTGCTGGCCTCCAGAGAGCGCATAGGGCGAGCGTTCTGCCAGATCGGTGATGCCAGTAAGCCGCATGACCTGGCCGATGCGCCGGTGCATCTCGTCGGGTGGAACGCCGGTATTTTCCAGGCCAAAGGCGATTTCCTCGTAAACTGTGTACTTAGCCCCGGTAATCTGGCTAAAAGGGTTCTGAAACACCAGCCCGGCCTGCAGCACCCGCTCGCTCAGGGTAGTCTGGCGCACATCCACCCCTTCCACTTCCACCGTGCCGGTTAATTCACCCTTGTAAAAGTGAGGGATGAACCCGGCAATGGCATAACACAGGGTTGATTTGCCCGCCCCATTAGGGCCGATGACCGCCACAAACTCACCTTCCTCTACTTGCAGTGAGACGTTTTTCAGGACGGGGGCATCCGTCAAGGGGTAGGTATAGGTGACGTTGCGCAGGTTCAAGACAGCCATAACTTGCTCGCAAAAGTCAGCACAATCAGGGCCAGCAGCACCCAGCGGATGGCCCGGTCTCGTGGAGTATCGGGGATCTCATGCAGAGAGGTTTTCGGGCGAGTCGAAGAGAACCCGCGCGCTTCAATGGCAATAGCGCGCTCTTCCACTTCCACCAGCGAACCAAACACCAGCGGGCCGACCAGGGGCGTCAGCGCCTGTACGCGGCGGATAAAACCACTCTCGGTATCCAGGCCGCGGGCGCGCTGCGCGTCCATGATTGTCTGCGCTTTGGCCTGCATCTGCGGGATAATTTGCAGGGTCGAGATAATGACATAAGCAAACGCCGCCGGCAGTTTGCGGCGCGTCAGGTCACTCATCAAATGGCTAGGGTGGGTGGTAAGCAGGAACAGGATGAAAGCAGAGACCATCGCAAAAATGCGCGTGGTGGTCAAAAACGCCGCTGAGAGGCTTTCGACGGTCACTTCCAACAGCCACAGCCGTACCAGCACCGTTTGCCCACCGGGAAGAAAGAGCGACTGCATGACAAAAATAAACGCAACGGCTGGCAGCACCAGGCGGGCCGCCGCCGACAGGTAGGGGCGCAGGACCTGGCCCAATGCGCTGAGGGGCAAGATGACGCCAACCGCCAACAGCGGCGCCGTCCAATACCAGGGGCTGAAGAACGCCAGGATAATCAGCGTGAACGTCAGTGTAACTTTGGTCAGCGGGTTGAGCTGGTGCAGGGTGCTGCTGCGTGGAATGTAAAACGAGAGGCGTTCGTGCATGGGCATTTTAGCGGGCGGTTGGGCGCGGCATTCCGCGCCCAACCACCCAGATGGCCTAGTCGCTGATCAGGTTAACGATGATGAACGCGTCCACCAGGAACAGGATGATGACGATCCCTACGGCGATCAACAACTGCGTGCGCCGGTCGGCCTGCGCCCCCAGCGCTGCATTTTCTGGGCGGGGGAATCGGGCCAGGTAGCGGGCGGAGAGGCCCTCGATAATGGCGAAAGCCAACAGCGCCGTTGAGATTTTATCCACCGGCTCGACCAGGAAATTGGTGCTGAACACCGAAGTATACAATCCCTGACCGGTTTGCAGCAGGAATGCTGTAATCATCGAGGAACCACTGGCAGTGATGCCGCCATAGACGAGCACGGCGATAGGCGCGCTGATGATCGCTGCGACGATGGCAATGAGGAAACCAGAGATGGCCGTCTTCCACCAGTTCTTGAACAACCCGAACTTCGCGCAAATGCCGGCCGTCGCGCCGATGGCCGCCGCTACCGGGAACCAGGGCAGGGCGTTCGGGTCCAGGGCAATCCCCCAAATGAGATTGGAGAGCAGCCCCGTCAGCGCCCCAGCCCAGGGGCCGCACAGAACGCCCACCAGCACAGTTCCGATAGAATCCAGATAAACCGGCAGTTTAAGCGCCAGTACGATCTGACCAATGGCAACGTTGATAGCAATTGCCACCGGCATTAACACCCAGGTCATGGTATTAAAATCTCTGCGGACCGAACCAACCAGGCCCGTTCTGCCCGTGGTTTGAACGGGCGCGCTTGTAGAACCTACACTGCTCATATGTGCTTTCCTCCTCACTTAACAGAAACGGATTGGGCTAACTTTTCCATTCGTTCCAGAAAAAGATTGAGAAAATCATCCGAACGGACGCCCAGGGCAACTTTCATATTGGCCGGGCGCCGGAGCATCTTGTAAAAGTCGGCGAAGGTTTTGCCTAACGCCGGCCCGCCAGAAATATCCACGTCCACATAGTGGCTTTCATAATCACACAATTCAGGAGCAAATGCCAGGGCCAACGCCAGCGGGTCGTTAATAATACAACCCTCAATGTGCTGATACGTGTCGTGGAATTCCATATAAAAGCGCGTGGCATCTGCAATGAAACGCGGAATGGCAGACGGCAGGTTCAGCAGGCGGGTCACTGCCTGCGGCGTGAGAACTCACTGATAGGTAACATCCAAGGGGACCAGCGTGATGGGCATGTCCGCGTGAAAGACGATATGCGCGGCGTGTGGGTCTACATAGATATTAAACTCGGCTAGCGGGGTGGTGTTACCCTGATGGCGGATAGCGCCGCCCATAATAATCACTTCACGCACCAGCCCGGCGATGCGCGGCTCGCGGCGCAAGGCCAGGGCCACATTGGTCAGCGGAGCGACTGCCACCAGGGTAATCTCTCCGGGTGAGGCCAGGATCGTTTCGATGAGGAAATCTACAGCGTGACCCTCTGCCAGTGGGCGGGCAGGCGCAGGCAGGGAGGCATAGCCCAGGCCGGTATTCCCGTGCGTTTCAGGAGCCAGCAGAGAAGGTTGGATGAGGGGGCGGTCGCAGCCCTGATAAACGGGTATGTGGGCAGCACCGGCCAGTTCCAGAACCGCTCGCGCGTTGACTGCGCCCTGCTCGACCGAACAATTACCGTGCGCCACCGTCACCCCTTCCAGGCGTATTTCCGGCGATGCCAGCGCCAGCAAAATCGCCAGCGCGTCGTCAATGCCGGGGTCCGTGTCTAAGATCACTCGCCTGATAGCCATAGGTTCTCCCCTCTCGCCCAAACGGTAAAAAATACAAGAATAGTAGAACAAATTATACCCGCAACAGAACGGAGCAAAACATCCTATTTTTTACACACAAGACGGATTTGTAGGCATTTTCGTCATAAAAAGCTTATAACAGCCCTTGACCCATTGATAAGTATCTGATGAAATATATACAATGCCGCCAATGTGAGGTAGAATTGTCCTGATGAAAAGGGGAAATTTAAAAACGCTCTTGTGCGAAAAGACAAACCGTATCAGGCAGTGCTGATCCCCTGTTTCCTCGGTTTGAGGAAAAAACACTGCACGAATGTAGGGCGTTTTCGCCGATCTGCGATTTTCAAATCATAACTTCATACCCGGAAAAACCCATGCCTCCAATTTTTCCACCTCGTAGCAACGTGATCGCAAGGGCCAGCCTCCTGGTGTTGCCGGGTCTGCTGGCAGTCGTTATTGGGCTTCTGGTCTGGTGGGTTCACTCCCCGGCATTCAACAAAGTGGGGGTACGCATCGAGCAGCCGGTCCAGTTTCCACATGTCACGCACGTTTCTGTAGTGGGTTTAAACTGCCGGTTTTGCCACGAATCGGTGGATAAATCCTCCTTTGCCGGCCTGCCACCCACCCAAACCTGCATGGGCTGCCACAGTTTTGTCAAAACAGAAAGCGCCCTGCTGGCCCCGGTGCGGGCCGCATGGGAAAGCGGCGAACCGATCCAGTGGAACCGCGTGAACAACCTGCCCGACTACGTCTTCTTTAATCACGCCATCCACGTGAACAAGGGCGTTGGCTGTGATACCTGTCACGGACGGATGGACACGGCTCTGACTGCCGTCAAAGCCGAGACGTTCTACATGGCCTGGTGCCTCGACTGCCACCGCGAGCCAGAAAAGTTTATCCGCCCGCTCGATCAGGTATATAACGCCGCCTACAAGCCAACCGAAGACCAAAAGGTGCTGGGCGCGCGGCTGGTCAAAGAATACAACATCTTGCCCTCCAACCAATTGATGAACTGCTCCATCTGCCACAGGTAAACACCATGACCATTCAAGATCATGCTCACGAGCACCACCCCAAACCGCTAGAGCCATTCCGCCGCAGGCTGGCGGCCCGCAAGGGCAAGGATCTGTGGCGCAGTCTGAACGAACTTGCCAACAGCGAAGAGTTTGAGCAACTGGTGCGCGAGGAGTTTCCACGCCAGGCCAGTTTGCTCGGAACCCTCAGCCGGCGCGACTTTTTAAAGGTGTTGGGCGCATCGCTGGCGCTGGCCGGGCTGGCTTCGTGCGCGCCACAGCCGCAGGAGAAGATTTTGCCCTACACCCGCCCGCCGGAAGAAGTGATCCCTGGCAAATCCGTCTACTACGCCAGCACCATGGTGCAAGACGGCTACGGCAAAGGCGTGCTGATCGAGACGACGATGGGCCGCCCGATCAAAGTAGAGGGCAACCCCCGCCACCCAAGCAGCCTGGGAGCTACCGACATCTTTATGCAGGCTTCCATTCTCGAATTGTACGACCCCGACCGCGCCAAACAGGTGCTGAACCAGGGTCAGACCAAAACGTGGGACGATTTCATCGCCGCGGTAGGGCAGGCGGGCGGGCCGGGGCTGCGCATCCTGACCGGCCCGGTCACGTCGCCCACGCTGATTAACCAGATCACGGGCCTCGTCAATCAGTTTCAGGGGGCCAAGTGGTACCAACACAGCCCGGTTTGGGGCGCAGGCATCGCCGGAGAGGGCCCAATCTATGACTTTTCAAAGGCCGATGTGGTGCTGTCTCTCGACTGCGACTTTATGTTCACCGAGCCGGGCCACATCCGCTACAGCCGCGACTTCCAACAGCGTCACCAGCCGATTTCGACCAACGGGGTGATGAACCGCCTGTACGTGGTGGAACCCAGCCTGACGCTGACCGGCTCCAACGCCGATCACCGCCTGGCGGTGAAGCCCAGCCAGGTCGAAGCCTTTGCCCGCGCCCTGGCCGCGCGGCTGGGAGTGAGCGCGGCGGGGGCCGCAGGTGAGGTTCCCGGCCAAAACTGGCTCGAACCGCTGGCGGCAGACCTGCAGCGCGCCGGAGCCAATGCCCTGGTAATCGCCGGCCAGCGCCAGCCGCCGGCCGTCCATGCCCTGGCAATGGCAATAAACCAGGCCCTCGGATCGGTGGGGACAACCGTCCACCTGCTCCCCGGTCCAGGGCAAGATGCCGTCATCCCCGACAGCAACCTGGCGGCCCTGGTGGATGAACTTAACGGCAACCAGGTCAGCCTGCTGGTGATCCTCGAAGGCAACCCGGTCTACAGCGCCCCCGCCGACCTGGATTTTGCCACAGCCATGCAGAAGGCCGGGCAGAGCGTCTACCTGGCCGCTCACCTCGATGAAACCGCCGCCCTGGCGACCTGGGTGATCCCGGCGGCGCATTATATGGAGATGTGGGGCGACGCCCGCGCTTACGACGGCACGGCCAGCATCATCCAGCCGGTGATCGAACCGCTGTACGGCGGCAAGTCGCCTTACGAACTGCTGGCGGCCGTTGCCGGGCAGGGCAGTGTGAACGGCTACGATGTGGTGCGGGCCTACTGGCAGGGCCAGGCAGCCGACAACTTCGAGCGCGAATGGCGCGAATGGCTGAGTCAGGGCGTCATCCCGAACACGGCGGCGCAGCCCAACGCGGGCGCAGGCGGCGCGCCGGAGATCGGCCCGGCTCCATCGGCCGCCGAAGGGCTGGAAATCGTCTTTCAGCCGGATGATACCATCTGGGATGGGCGCTTCAGCAACAATGCCTGGCTGCAAGAGCTGCCCAAACAGTTGAGCAAACTGACCTGGGATAACGCCGCTTTTATCAGCCCTGCCACAGCCGCGCGGTTGCAACTGGAAGACGGCGACGTCGTCACCCTGCGGCTGCGCGGACGCAGCGTTGACGCCCCAATTTTGCGCCTGCCCGGCCAGCCGGACGATGTCGTGGCCGTCACTCTGGGGTATGGGCGCGCCGCAGGCGGCAGCCTGGCACAGGGCAGCGGCTATAATGCCTACGCCATCCGCACCTCGCAAGCACCCTGGTTCGACTCGGGGCTGGAAGTAAGTAAAACCGGGCGAACACACGTCTTTGCCCTCACGCAGGACCACTGGGCGATGGAAGGCCGCCACCTGGTGCAGTCGGCCACCCTCGAAGAATATCAGGCCCACCCCAATTTCGCCAAAGAGGAAGAAGAACACACCCCCGGCGGCGAAGACCCCATCACCCTGTACGGCGAAGTCGAATATCCGGGTTATGCCTGGGGCATGGCGATTAACCTGAACACCTGCATCGGCTGTAACGCCTGCGTGGTGGCCTGCCAGGCTGAGAACAACATCCCGACGGTTGGCAAGCAAGAAGTGATCCGCGGGCGCGAGATGCACTGGCTGCGCATTGACCGCTACTACGAAGGCAGGCCAGAAAACCCCAAAGTGTACTTCCAGCCGGTCCCCTGCATGCACTGCGAAAAAGCCCCCTGCGAGCCGGTCTGCCCGGTACAGGCCACCAGTCACAGCGCCGAGGGCATTAACGAAATGACCTACAACCGCTGTGTCGGCACGAAATACTGCTCTAACAACTGCCCGTACAAAGTCCGGCGCTTTAACTTCTTCAAGTACGTTGATGAAAACGTGGTGTCACTGCGGGCCATGCGCAACCCCGATGTAACGGTGCGCAGCCGGGGCGTGATGGAAAAATGCACTTACTGCGTGCAGCGGGTCAACCAGGCGCGCATCCAGGCGGAACTGGAAGGCCGCACCATTCAGGATGGCGAAGTGATGACCGCCTGCCAGCAGGCCTGCCCAACCGGGGCTATCGTCTTTGGCAATATCAACGATGCGGGCAGTGCCGTCCGCCAGCTTAAGGATACGCCGCTCAATTATGGGCTTCTGAGCGAGCTGGGGACCCGCCCACGCACCACTTACCTCGCCAAAGTGAAGAACACCAATCCAATGATTAAGGAAGAAGAGGCATAGGGGCCAACATGGAGATAACCAAACAACCACCGATTGTCGAACCCGGCCATTCCTCGCTCTCCGTTACCCAGCAGATCAGCGAACTTCCGCTGACCCACCCCAAACGCACGCCCTTGTTTTGGGTGGGGGGGTTCTTTGTCTCTTTTGTGCTGTTCATGCTGTTTCTCTACGCCGTCACCGTGCTGTTTATCGAAGGCATCGGCATCTGGGGCATTAACATCCCCGTGGCCTGGGCGTGGGACATTACCAACTTCGTCTGGTGGATCGGCATCGGCCACGCGGGGACACTGATTTCGGCCATTTTGCTGCTGCTGCGCCAAAACTGGCGCACTTCGATCAACCGTTTTGCTGAAGCCATGACTCTCTTCGCGGTTGCCAATGCGGCCCTCTTCCCCATCCTGCACTTGGGGCGGCCCTGGCTGTTCTTCTACCTGATGCCCTACCCCAATTCGCTGCACCTGTGGCCGCAGTTCCGCAGTCCGCTGGTATGGGACGTATTCGCCATCACCACCTACATGACCGTTTCGTTCCTGTTCTGGTTCATGGGGCTGGTTCCCGACCTGGCGACCATGCGCGACCGGGCCAGCAACATCTGGCTGAAGCGCATTTACGGCATTTTGTCCTTTGGCTGGCGCGGCTCGGCCCAACACTGGCATCATTATCAGAGCGTATACTTCCTCATGGCCGCCCTGGCGACTCCGCTGGTCGTCTCGGTGCATACCATCGTCGGTATGGACTTCGCCTACGGGGTCGTCCCTGGCTGGCACAGCACCATCTTCCCCCCTTATTTCGTGGCCGGGGCGGTCTTCTCTGGCTTTGCGATGGTGCTGACGCTGATGATCCCCCTGCGCGCGCTCTTCCGCTTCAAAGATTTCGTGACGGAGCGCCACCTGGATAACATGGCGAAGGTGATGCTGGCAATGGGCCTGGTCGTAGCCTACGGCTACATTATGGAAATCTTCAACGCCTTTTACAGCGCCGACGCTTTTGAACGCTTCAACGCTCTGGATCGCTTCGGTGGTTTTTACTCGCCCATGTATTGGGGGCTGATCGCGGCCAATGTGATCATCCCCCAATTGTTGTGGTTCAAGAGCATCCGCCGCAATGTGATCATCCTATGGGTCATCTCGATCATCATTAACATTGGCATGTGGCTGGAACGCTTCATCATCATCGGGCAGAGCCTGTCGAAAGACTTTTTGCCCTCGTCATGGGAACTGTATGCGCCGACCATGTGGGAAGTCTTCACCTTCGTTGGCACGATCGGCATGTTCCTGACACTGCTGTTCCTGTTTGTGCGCGTACTCCCGGCCATTTCGATTTTTGAAATGCGCGAACTGGTTCACAAAGAAAGTCATGCCGCCGGGAAGCATCATCCGGCTACCGGCGAAAGCGCCGCCGATTAAGGGAGGCTGACGTGTTGAAAAAGAGAAACCAACGCACACCCACCGAGACCAAACCGGCTGAACGCAGGCTGTACGGGCTGTTGGCAAAGTTTGAGACGCCCGAAGCCCTGGTCGCGGCCACCCGCCGGGCTTATGAAGCCGGCTACCGCCGTTTCGATGCCTACAGCCCTTACCCTATCGAAGAATTAAGCCATGCCATGCGGCTGAGGCCCTCGCCCCTGCCGCTGGTGATCCTCGCAGGCGGGGTGATCGGAGCCGTGACCGGCTTTGCCATGCAGACCTTCGCCACCGTCATCGACTATCCGCAGAACATCGGCGGGCGGCCTTTGTTTAGCTGGCCTGCTTATATCCCCATCACCTTCGAGCTAACCATTCTACTGGCGGCTTTCGCGGGGGTGTTTGGGCTGTTCTTCTTCACCCGCTTCCCTCAGCCTTACCATCCGGTCTTCAACTCAGAGGATTTCAACCAGCACGCTTCGCAGGATGGTTTTTACCTGGGGATCGAGGCGCGCGACCCCAATTTTGACCGCGAGCGCACCCATCGCTTCATGGAAGAAGTGGGGGCGACTCAGGTATCTGAACTGGAGGAATAACGCCGTGCAACCCTTACCCATCCTCTCCCTGCTACTGTGCAGCCGCTCCCATCGGTCTCTGGTGGTACTGGCGCTGGCGGCCCTGTTCTTGCTGAGCGGCTGTGCCGAGGCCGGCCAGATGATTGACCAGCCGCGCTACGATCCGCTCGAAGCCAGCGCCCTCTTCCCCGATGGGCGCTCTGCCCGCCCGGCCGTACCGGGAACAGTGCCGTACAGCGGCGACAAATCCGCCAACGACCCGGCCAAAACCGGCCTGGATGAAAACGGCGAGCCGCTGGCGGGTTTTCCAGTGACGGTAAATGCCGAACTGCTGGCCGAAGGCCAGGAACGCTTTGAGATTTACTGCACGCCCTGTCACGGCCCTGCGGGCGAAGGCAACGGAAAGGTTGTTACCTATGGTTTTCCTAAGCCGCCCAGCCTGCTGGAAAACGCCCGCACCCTGAGCAACGGTGAAATCTTTGGCATCATCACCAACGGCCAGGGCAATATGTTCCCTTACGCTTACCGCGTAAAGGCCGAAGAACGCTGGGCTGTGATCGCTTACCTGCGCGCTTTACAGTTGAAAGACGGCAAGCTCAACCTCCAAGAGTTAACCCCCGCTGAAATCGAACAGATAGGACAGCAACCATGAGAACCTCCGCACCCCTCGACACCGATTTTCAGACCCGGATGCGCCTGCCGCTAATTGTAGGCCTGGTGGCTGCGGCCCTTGGCGTGGCTGGCCTGTTCATCAGCGGGCCAGGGTTGTTCTTCCAGGGTTATCTGATCGCCTTCCTCTTTTGGCTGGGCGTCAGCCTTGGCTCGCTGGCGCTGCTGTTGACGCACTACATCCTGGGGACGCACTGGGGGTTGACCATCCGGCGGGTAGCCGAAGCCGCCGCTGGCAGTACCTGGCTGATGGCCGTGCTGTTCATCCCCCTGCTCATTGGCCTGCCCTACCTGTACCCCTGGGCGCGGCCGGCAGAGGTGGCCGCCAGCCCGGTCTTGCAGTTTAAGAGCTTCTACCTCAATGTTCCCTTCTTTATCATCCGCGCGGTGATCTTCTTTGCTATCTGGCTGTTCCTGGCATGGCTCACCGCGCGCTGGTCAGCGCGCCTGGGCGGGTTGGCGGTGGATGATCCGCAACTGCGTGGCCGTCTGCAAGCCCGCGCCGCCGGGGGCATTATCCTGTTTATCCTCTCGATGACCTTTGCCGCCGTTGATTGGTTAATGTCCCTCGAACCAACCTGGACCTCCACCGCTTTTGGACTGATCGTCATCATCGGGCAGGCAATCACGGCTTTATCCTTCGCTCTGCTGATGCTCAACCTGTTTCCCAGCCTGCGGATGGGCCGCCGCCTGGTTCCCGGCTCCACGCCCGTCCCATACCGCGACCTGGGGTCGTTCATGCTGGTTTTTGTATTGGGCTGGACTTACGTGGCGTTCTTCCAGTTCCTCATCATGTGGGCCGGCAACATTCCGCGCGAAGTGGTCTGGTATCTCAACCGCACCACCGGCGGCTGGGGCGTGGTGATCGGCCTGGTTGCGGTGCTGTTGTTTGTGTTGCCCTTCCTGCTTCTGCTGTCGAGCCGGGTACGCCATAACCTGCGCGCGCTGGCGGTTTTGGGCGGCATGCTGCTGCTGGCGAGCTTCTTCAATGTGGTCTGGCACGTTAAGCCGGCGTTCTATCCGGGCGTATTTTCGCTTAGCTGGCTCGACATCGTTCTGCCGGTGGCCGTGGGTGGGCTGTGGCTGGCCGTGTTCTTCTATATGCTGGCCCGCCGCCCGGCGCTCTCGTCAGAAGAACAGGCTGTTCTGGAAATCGCGCCGGGGGTTCACCCTGCCGCGCATTAGCATACCAACAAAAAACCGCCGATCTCGAATGGATCGGCGGTTTTTTTGTTTAACCACTACTTTTGAGCGGCGCTGCTCTCGCGGCTGACGGCATCCATAAACTGGCTGATCACCTTGCGCAGCATCCCTTCGGGCAGGGCGCCGACCTGCGTGTGGATCACTTCACCGTTAAAGATAAACAGCATGGTAGGAATGCCCTGCACGCCGTAATGGATAGCCCATTGAGCATGTTCATCGGTGTTGACTTTGGCGATCAACAACTTTCCGTCCATCTCTTTGGCGAGCTTATCCAACGTAGGGGCGACCATGCGGCAGGGGCCGCACCAGGGCGCCCAGAAATCAACGATGACGGGCAGTTTCGACTGTAATACGGTTTTTTCAAACTCCGCATCGGTTACATGGATTGGCTGGCTCATGTGAAATTCTCCTTAAACATAAGATAGATAATGACTGCAGTACATTGGTTAGATGCGGGAGCGGCCAAAAAGTTACATAAGAGCAAACAGGATAGGATAGAGGGCATATTTACACTTCCACATAAAGAGTTTATAATAAGAATAACTGAAACGTTTCAGTGAATTGAGGTCAGGCATGACGGTAACGATTCGAGATATCGCCAAAAAGCTAAACCTCTCCGTGGGAGCCGTTTCGCGCGCTTTAGACGGCTATGCTGACATTTCTGCCGAAACCCGCCAGCGCGTGATCGCCGCCGCCCGCGAATTGGGGTACGTTCCGAACCGTGCCGCCCGCCAGTTGCGCAAGCAGCGCAGTGACACCATCGGGTATATTATGCCCGTCCACGCCCCGCGCTTTGCCGACTCGTTTTTCTCAGAGTTTATCGAGGGCCTGGGCGATGAAACCGCCGAACAGGGCTATGACCTGCTGATCTCCACCGCCCCACCCGGCAGTGACAAAGAAAGGGCAATTTACCAGCAGTGGATTCAAGGACGCAAGGTGGATGGCCTGGTGCTGAATCAGATTTGCGCGGACGACTGGCGCGCCGCTTATCTGCGCGCCCAACAGATGCCGTTTAGCTGTCTGGAAGACCCCGGCAACTGCGATACGCCCCTGTGTATTCAGGTCGATTCGCGCGGCGGCATGGAACGCCTGGTGGATCACGTCATCCAGCAGGGGTTTCGCCGCCTGGCTTTCATCGGCGGCCCGCCGCAACTACGCATTCAGATTGACCGGCTGGCCGGCTTCTGCACGGCCCTGCAAAAGCACCGCCTTCCCTTAGATCCGAATTGGATCGTCCAGGGCGACCTGACCAGCACGGGCGGCTATAACGCCACCAAGCGGCTGCTCTCCATCCTAGACCCACCCGATGCCATCCTGTGCATTAATGATGAGACGGCCTTTGGCGCGCTGCGCGCCGCCCAGGAAAGCGGGCTGGTGGTAGGAAAAGAGATCGCAGTGGCCGGGTTCGACGGCGTGCGCGATGCCCGCTACAGCACTCCCCCGCTGACCACCCTTGACCAACCGGTGTACGACATCGCCCGCCAACTGGTGCGAATGCTGCTCTCTGAGATAGCAGGCAGCAAAAACGCAAAACAGCCGCCCATCCAGCGCCGCGTCATCATCCAACCCACTTTGTTGGTCCGCGCATCGACGGGGGGATAGCACTCCCTCTCCTGCCGGCGCTTCAACAGACAGCCGGGGAAAGTTATTGGATCTCAGCGAAAAGGAGGCGCAAATGAAAACCGTAATCGCAGGCGCGCTAGGAGAGTGCGTTCACGTAGCGGGTGTCAGCAACTTTTTGAGCCTGGCCGAACAGGCCGGCTGGCGCACGGTATTTTTAGGTCCGGCGGTTTCCATCGAAGATTTTCTGGCCGCCGCCCGCCGCGAGCAGGCCATCCCCGATAACCAGATCATGGTAGGGGTTTCGTACCGGCTTACGCCAGAGACCGGGGAGCGGCTGTTGGGCGAGTTTGCCGAAGCTGCCGATGCCTTGCACGCAAGCGGGGTGCGGTTTGTGTTTGGCGGCACGCCGCCTGTAGCCGCGCGCGCCGCCGCCCTGGGCTTCTTTGAGCAGGTTTTTGACGGCTCCGAAAGCAGCGCCGAAGTGCTGGCCTTCCTCAAAGGCGAAGCCGGGCAGGCCCAGGCAGAAATGACTTACCCGCAGGAAACAGTAGCGCGCATCGAAAGGAAGGCCCCTTACCCGCTCTTGCGCCATCACTTTGGTTTGCCCACTCTAGAGGCTACCCTGGAAGGGATCGAGCAAATCGCCGATGCCAAAGTGCTGGATGTGATCTCGTTGGGGATCGACCAGGATGCGCAGGAAAACTTCTTTCATCCAGAGCGCCACAATCCGCGCCGCAAAGGGGCGGGCGGCGCACCGGTGCGCAGCGCTGAGGATTACCGGGCCCTCTTTGCCGCCAGCCGCCGAGGGAACTTCCCACTCTTGCGCACGTATTCTGGCACGGATGATTTCATCCGCCTGGCGGAGATGTATACCGAAACAATCCATAACGCCTGGTGCGCCATTCCCCTCTTCTGGTTCAACCAGATGGATGGGCGCGGCCCCTGGGATCTGGCCGGGTCTATCCGCGAACACCAACAGGTGATGGCCTGGTACGGACAGCGCAACATCCCCGTCGAATTAAACGAACCTCACCATTGGGGAATGCGCGATGCCCCAGACGTGGTTTACGTGGTTTCCGCTTACCTGGCCGCGTACAACGCCCGCGCCTTCGGCGTAAGAGATTACATCGCCCAGTTGATGTTTAACAGCCCCCCAGGGCTATCGGATGCGATGGATCTGGCAAAAATGCTGGCGATTTTAGAACTGATCGAACCGCTGGCCGGGCCGGGGTTCCGCATCTGGCGGCAGACGCGCACCGGGTTGTTGAGCTACCCGCTGGGGATCGAAGCCGCCCGCGCTCACCTGGCGGCCAGCATCTACGTACAAATGGCCCTGTGCCCTCACATCATCCACATTGTGGGCCACACCGAGGCTCACCACGCCGCCACCGCTGCCGATGTAATCGAAGCGGCTCGCATGGCCCAGCGTGTGATCGAAAACGCCTTGCGCGGCCAGCCAGACCTGACTGCCGACCCCAAGATTCAAGAGCGCAAGCGCCAGTTGATGGCCGAAGCTCAAGTGACCTTACAGGCCATCCGCATGCTGGCCGGTGACGCCGCAGTTGACCCGTTCACGGACCCGGCTACACTGGCGCGCGCAGTCACAACGGGCATTTTGGATGCCCCGCAACTAAAAAACAACCGGTTCGGACGAGGCATCATTCGTACCCGCATCCTCTCCGGCGCGTGTCAGGCCGTTGGGCCAGATGGGCTGGCGCTGACCGAAACCGAGCGGATGCGCAGTTTAACCCAGGAGATCATCTCATGACCGCACCGATTAACTACACTGTCATTGGCGCCGGGCATGGCGGCAAGGCCATGGCCGCACACCTGGCCTTAATGGGCCGCCGCGTCACTCTCTACAACCGCACCTACAGCCATATTGAATTTATTGCCAACCGTGGGGGCATCGAACTGGAAGGGCCCGATGCCTCTACTCACGGTTTCGCCCGGTTGGTCTGCGCCACTTCGGATATAGAAACCGCTCTGCGGGATGCTGAAGTGATTATGGTGGTGGTGCCATCCTCGGCCCACGCCGACATCGCCAAAGCCGCCGCCCCATATCTGAAAGACGGCCAAATCATCGTCCTCCACCCTGGGCGCACCGGCGGCGCGATTGAGTTCGACACCGTTTTGCGCCGCAACCAGTGCACAGCCAACGTGGTGATCTCGGAAGCGGAGACGTTCTTATATGCCAGCCGCTCCGATGGCCCCGCTCAGGCGCGTATCTTTCGCATTAAAGAGGCCGTGCCGCTGGCCGCCCTGCCGGCCACCTGTACACAGCAGGTTCTCGCCGCGCTTAAAGAAGTGTACCCACAGTATATTGACGGCGTGAACGTCCTCCACACCGGGTTGAACAACATGGGGGCCATTTTCCATCCGGCCCTGACGATTCTCAACGCCGGGCGCATCGAAAACACGCACGGCGATTTTGAGTTTTACATTGACGGCGTCACCCCTTCGGTGGCCCGCGTGTTAGAGGTGATGGACCGTGAGCGCGTAACGGTGGCCTCGGCTCTGGGCATCCGCGCCCGCACGGCGATGGAGTGGCTGCAATTGGCCTATAACGTCACCGGAGATAATTTACATGAAGCAATCCACAACCAGCAGGGCTATTACGGCATCAAGGCGCCCAATACGCTCAACCACCGCTATATTTTTGAAGATGTTCCCATGAGCCTGGTGCCCATTGCCGCGCTGGGAGAGCGTTACGGCGTCTCCGTCAACGCCATGAGCAGCATGATCCGCCTGGGGTGCATCCTGCACCGCACCGACTACTGGCGGCGTGGGCGCACTCTGGAAAGGCTGGGCATTAAAGACCTGAGCGTCAGTGAATTGACGGAATATGTCAACACCGGCAAGCGCGACTTTCAGGAAGACAGGGCATAACCAGGAGAAGAAAAATCATGTCATCATTTTTACAACTTGTCTTTGCTCTGCTGGTCATTGTGCTGGCGGCCAAAACTGCCAGCTATCTCAGCACGCGCCTGGGCCAACCCTCGGTTCTGGGAGAGCTATTGGTGGGCCTGTTACTCGGCCCTACTCTGCTGAACCTCACGCACCTGCCGTTTATCACCGATGAGCATCTGACGGAAACTGTCGTTCACATCGGCGAATTGGGCGTGCTGCTCTTAATGTTCATCGCCGGGCTGGAACTGCACCTATCGGAACTGGCAAGAAATGCGAGGGTTTCAGCTTTTTCAGGCATTTTGGGGGTGGTTTTGCCGGTAGCGTCTGGATGGGCCGTTGGAGCCGCCTTTGGTTTTGACACCGACAGCGCGTTGTTTCTGGGGTTAATCCTGGGCGCGACCAGCGTGAGCATCTCGGCCCAAACACTGATGGAACTGGGGGTACTGCGCACCCGGGTGGGATTGGGCCTGCTGGGCGCCGCCGTGTTCGATGACATCCTGGTGATCCTGCTGCTGTCAGCTTTCCTGGCGCTGCTGACCGGAACCGGCGGGATAGCGAGCATTGCCATCATTTTTGTGCGCATTACCTTGTTTTTAGCCCTCTCCTTAGCCTTGGGGCTCAAAGGACTGCCCTATCTGACGCGCATATTATCTAAGCTGCCGATCAGCCAGGCGGCGGTCAGCCTGGCGTTGGTGGTACTGTTGCTCTACTCGCTCGCCGCCGAGGTTTTGGGCGGCATGGCGGCTATCACTGGGGCCTTCCTGGCCGGGCTGATGTTCGCCCGTACGCCCGAGAAGGATCGCATCGAACACGGCATCCACGCCCTGGCCTACAGCTTGTTCGTGCCGGTCTTTTTCGTCAGCATTGGCTTAAACGTCAACCTGACGGATGTGGATCCCGGCGCGCTGTGGCTGCTGATCGCCATCTCCGTTGTTGGAATACTTGGTAAACTATTAGGAGCCGGGTTTGGGGCGCGCATTGGCGGGTTTACCCTGCGTGAATCCATCCAATTAGGCGCGGGCATGGTTTCGCGCGGCGAGGTCGGCCTGATCGTCGCCAGTATTGGCGTCAGTGAAGGATTAGTCCCTCCAGATATCTTGTCTGCCGTGATCGGCATGGTCATTATCACTACTCTTGTTACCCCCCCGATGTTGCGGGCGCTTTTCGCCTCGCAAACGACGACCGTTGAAGATCAACCAACCGCAACTTCTGTTCACGCTGAGGAGTAAATCACCATGTTTATGATCCTGTTGATTCTCGACAATCCCGACTACTGCAAAGTCGTTCTGGACGCCTGGGACAACGCCGGGGCTTACGGCGTGACCATCTTACCCAGCACCGGCCTGGGGCGGGTGCGCCGGAGCGCCGGACTGCAGGACGACATGCCCCTGATGCCCAGCCTGGAAGAATTCTTCAAAGAAGAGGAAAGCCAGAACCGCACCCTGATCACCATTGTGCAGGATCAGCCCACCGTTGACCGGATCATCGCGGCGACCGAAAAAATTGTAGG
The DNA here is from genome assembly GCA_034434155.1 of Anaerolineaceae bacterium. Classification (GTDB taxonomy): domain Bacteria; phylum Chloroflexota; class Anaerolineae; order Anaerolineales; family Anaerolineaceae; genus DSYU01. The sequence continues at coordinate 69,244 of DAOUAC010000158.1, read as the reverse complement.
CGACCTTAACGAGCCTAATACCGGAATCCTGGCGGTTCTTCCGGTTACGCAAGTGTACGGCTTACAGCCCAGGGGTAAACGGTCATGATCGCCATCCAGGAGTGCATGAAAAGGCACGTTTTTTCCATCCGCGCCAGCGCGACCATCCGTGAGGCTATCCAGACCCTGATCTCACATCGAATTGGGCTGCTGCCGGTAGTGGATGACGAGATGCACCCGGTGGGTGTCGTCGGGCTGCGTGATCTGCTGAACCTGGCTCTGCCGCCAGTCATTCACCTGCTGAATGACGTAGATTTCATCGGTAATTTTGGAGCGGTCGAAAACTTCCGGCCCGATCCAGCGGTACTCGAGCGGCCAGTTCAGACCATTATGCGCCCTGGAACCGTCGTAGAGGCCAGCAGCGGCCTGCTGCGCTCCTATGCCCTGATGCTGCAGCATGATCTGCATGATTTGCCGGTGGTGGATGCCGAACACCGGCTGGTGGGCATCGCCTCGCGCGTTGATATTGGCACGGCTATTCTTACCAGTTGGGTCGGGGAGCAGGCCCATGGTTAACGCGCTGGTATCTGGCGGCATTTTTGCGGTTAGCCTGGGACTGATCTTCTCTGAGAAAATAAACCGCACTATCGTTACCATGGCAGGCGCCTCGTTGATGATCCTGCTGGGCAGCCTGCTGGGATTCTACACTGAAGAGAATGCCCTTCAATCCATTGATTGGGATACCCTGGGTCTGCTGCTGGGGATGATGATCCTGGTAGCAATGCTAGAGCCAACCGGCTTCTTTCAATATATGGCGGTGCGGGCCAGCAAGCTCTCAGGGGGAGAGCCCGTGCGCCTGTTCCTGCTGTTAGGCTCGGTAACTACAGTGTTGTCTATGTTCCTGGATAACGTCACCACTGTAGTGCTGATTGCCCCCGTGACAGTGCTGATTTGTGAAGTGATGGGACTGCCGCCGGCACCCTTTCTCATGGCGGAGGCACTGCTCTCGAACACGGGCGGCGTAGCGACCCTGGTGGGCGACCCGCCCAATGTGTTAATCGGCTCTGCCGCGAACCTGACGTTCCTCGATTTCATCCTGCACGCCACCCCAGTGGTGTTGTTCGCGTGGGCCGGAGCTGTCATCCTGCTGCGCATCCTCTTTCGCGCCGAACTGCGCGCCCGGCCGATCAACGCCGAGACGATCCAGGCGCTCAACCCTGCCGAAGCCATTACGGACCGGCGGGCAGCAGTGCGCATCCTGATTGTGATAGGCGTGGCTATCCTCCTCTTCTTCCTGCACGGCCTGCTCCACGTCAGCCCGGCGCTGGTGGCGCTTTCGTCTGCGGCGGCGGCGCTCGTGCTGGTGCGCCCACCCGTTGATGACATCTTGCGGCGGGTGGAATGGAGCGTATTGCTGTTCTTTGGAGCGTTGTTTGTGATGGTGGGCGGGTTAGAACGAGCCGGGGTACTTAATCTACTGGTATCTGTGCTGGAGGGCGGCGCGGGGCTGCCTGCGCCGGTGTTTGGCGTGCTGCTGATCTGGGTGGTGGCGCTGATTTCGGCAGTGGTGGATAATGTACCGATTACTATTGCGCTGATCCCGGTGATTCAGGGCTTGGGACAGGCCGGCATGAACCCCAACCCGTTGTGGTGGGCGCTGGCTTTCGGCGCAGGGTTCGGAGGGAATGGAACGATCATTGGATCTTCAGCTAATATTGTCGTGGCGGCGCTCTCTGAAAAAAACCGCAGCCCAATCACCTCGGCGCTGTGGAACCGGCGCGGATTGCCGGTGATGCTGCTCACCTGCCTGATCGCCAGCCTGATCTACTACCTGGCCTACCCCTGGTTTGCTGATTAGCCAATCATTGACCGCATAAAGTAGTACTTCAAATTACAGGTACACTGCGGGCTACGTTTCACAATGTACCCGTAATCCAATAAACAACCTCCAAACAGGCTTTACTTTTTGGACAAATTGAGCAGGGCACGCACCTGATCGCTGGCTGCCTGCAAGCTGCCCCCCAGGTAAATGCCGGGGATTTCCACGCGCAGTCTGGCATCGCGGTCGAAGGCGCGGCCAAAATAGGCGAAGGTAGGGTGGGCGGGCTGTTTTTGCAGAATTTCCTGCATCCGGCGCATCTCGCGGGCCGAATCGTCGCTGGCCGCCGAAAGGACCACCAGCGATGGCAGCGCGTAACTGGAATAATCCGCCAGGTCTTCAACCGAGAGGTCCGGACCCAGGTATTCCACCCGGTAGCCCTTACTGCGCAGCAGGACGGCCAACATCAGAATGCTCAGTTCTTGCGAATCCATCGGCGCGCAGCCCAACAGGACCAGCGGGGCGTTCTGGCGGAGCGGGTAAACCTGGAGCAGCGAAAGCAGCTTGCAGCGCAGATAACCGCTGGCGAAGCGCTCGACCGAAAAACTGATCTCGCCCAGATAGCGGGCCTCATCCAGCCGGCGGATGGCCCCAAGCAGTACTTCTTCGCACATGGTCATCAGATTAAAAATCGCGTGAGCTTCGCGCAGCAGGTCTGAGGCCCGGCCTTCGTTGATTTCGATCAGCGCCTGGTACAGTTCGCGGGCGTAATGAGCGGGCGGCTCATGGCCTGGCTCTTGCACCGGGTTAGGGGCGGCCGGTAGGGCTTCGGGCCAGATGCTCTGGCTTGCCATGGTGCGCAGTTCACTCACCGCGTTGCGAATGGGCATTCCTTCTCCCACCCGGTATTTAATCCAACGCAAGATGGCAACGTCGCGTTCAGAATAGAGACGATAGCGGTTGTTGCCGCGGTAGGGCGTCAGAATATCGTGCCGGCGCTCCCAGGCCCGCAGTGTGACCGGTTGAATGCCGGTCTGTGAAGCAACTGCTTTGATCGTGTACTTCGGCTCGGTCGACAAATCGACGATTGTAGTCATGGTGCTTAACTCCTGGCAATGCAATTCATTTCCCCACTTTGCCGGGTGGATCGGTAAACCACCAACCGATGAATTTTTCGCTCACATCATATCCAAGTAGATATTTTTTATAGTATATACAAGAATAATACTCAAATTCAAGGGGTTTTTCCTTTTCTTAATTTTTTCTAACCTTTCAGACAATATACAGCGACTTGCTAACAGTTTATTTGCATTCTGGCCGCCGCCGGTACGCGTCTGGCAAACCGGCGGGCGAGGTTACGCCGTGCCGCCGAGCGTAAATATTTGCGCAGGTTTTCAGAATCACGTCTAAAATAGAAATTCAACCAGCAGTGATTCTCCGCAGGCAGCTTCGATCAAAGGGCTGGTAGGTCGGGCGAATCCACGCCTGCGCGGGCGTTTTGGTTAAAAGATTTTTGGCGCTTTTCGGGAGCCGGAAGGCGATTATCACGGAGCAGTAGAACCGATGACCGACCATTTTGCCGCGAAAAACCGCGCCGCCTATGATGAGATTGCCCCACGCTTTGCTGAACGCAACGCGGAAATGCTGCCCTATATGCTCGAATCCGCCCACTGGCTGCTCGACGCCGTCCATGCCGCTGGCAATGCCGCGCTCCCGATCCTGGACCTGGGCTGTGGGAGCGGGCGCGACATGGCCTGGTTTGAAGCGCGCGGCGCTCGCCTGATCGGGGCGGATCTATCCTTTGGTATGCTGGCGGAAGCTCGAAAAAACGCGCGCGGCCCGCTTTGCCAGCTCGATATGCGCCGCCTGGCATTTGCCAGCGGGCGTTTCGCCGCTGTGTGGTGCCAGGCCGCTCTTCTGCACCTGCCCAAGCGCCTGGTCCCCACTGCCCTGGCGGAGATACGGCGCGTGCTGGCCCCCGGCGGCGTAGCGCACGTAGCTGTACAGCAAGGCGACAGCGAAGGCTACGAAACCCGCCCCTATGAGCCGGTCGAGCGTTATTATGCCCACTACCAGCCCCACGAACTGGCCGCCCTGCTGCGCGAAGCGGGCTTCAACATTCTCCGCGAGGGAGAAGCTGAAGCCCGCCGTCATTGGCTCTACTGCGGAGTTGGAATTTAGCGGACGAGAGCCACCCTCTTTACACTTTAAGGAGCACTCATGTCTTTTGACCCTACTGCCCTTCCTGAAGCCGAGCGCCAGGCCATTGAACAGGCCGCGCGCGATTACATCGAAGGCTGGTACAGCGGAGATGCGGCGCGCATGGAGCGCAGCCTGCACCCCGACCTTGCCAAGCGCATCGTTTTTCACGACCCGCGCGGATTCGACCGCCTGGAGCCAATCAGCGCGCTGGGGTTGGTAATCGCCACGCGGCGAGGCGTGGGCTGCCAGGTTCCCGAGGCGGAGCGCCGCGCAGAGATCACCATTCTAGATGCGTTTGGCAAGGCCGCCTGTGTGCGCGTGGACGCCGCCGCCTGGGTGGATTACCTGCACCTGGGAAAGTTAAACGGCCAGTGGCAGATTGTCAACGTATTGTGGGAAAAGAGGTAGTTTCGATCCAACTCACGCTGTAGCGTGAGCTGGATCGAAAAAACAGCTTAGAATGCCATAGCCGCGGCTACGCCCGCGCCCGGCTGAAAGTGGTAGCCACAGCCAGCGAGAGCGGTTTCGATGGCCCCGAGGGTTGCCAGCACGTCGCCCTGGTTGACGGAACCCATATGCCCGATGCGAAAGTACTCCGCGCGGATGACCGGGTGCAGGCCGCCCGCCAGAGTGACTCCGGCGCTGCCGACCTTTGCCAGAAATTCCGGCCCGTTTACGCCCGCCGGATAACGCGCGGCCGTCATGGTATGAGCGGCAAGGTGCGGGGCAACGGGAACCTGCGCCAGCCCCAGCGCGTGGATGCCGGCCTTCACCGCCGCGCTGATACGCTGATGGCGGACAATGCGCGCCTCCATGCCCTCGGCTAAAATCTGCCCCAGGCTGACGTTCAGGGCAAATACCAGATTCACCGCTGGCGTACCAAAATAAGCCGGTTTGCGGGCTTCGTAAGCCTGCATCACCGGCAGCCAGTTGGACCAGTCGGCGTAATAACTGCCCACCGGCGTCTGGCGAGCGCGGAAAGCCGCCAGCGCGCGCTCCCCGGCCACCAACAGGGCCAGTCCTGGCGGAACCCCCACCGCCTTCTGCGAAGCCGTCAGAGCCACATCCACGTCCCAGTCATCCATGCGCAGTTCTTCCCCAGCCACCGAACAGACGCCATCCACCACCACCAGGGCATTATAGCGGCGGGCCAGCGCGGCCACGCCCGGCACATCGGCCAGCACGCCGGTGGAAGTATCTACATGCGTCACCGTCACCAGTTTATAAGCCCCCTGGCGGAGCGCCTCTTCCACGGCCTCTAAGCTGGGCCGGTCGCCCACCGGGGCGCGGACCTGCGTCACCTGAGCACCGTAGCGGGCAAGGATGTCGGCAAAGCGGTCGCTAAAGTAGCCGGTATTGACCACTAAGGCCCGGTCACCTGGCTCTATCAGGTTAGCACCGGCAGAATCCATTGCCAGCGTGCCGCTACCGGCCAGCACAAAGGGCTGCCCGGCGGCGCAGTGAAAGACCTGGCGCATCCGTTCTAGTGCCTGACCAAACGCCTCGATAAAATTGGCCGCCAGGTGGCCGGTCGTTGGGGCGCCCATCGCAGCCAGGACCGCCGGCTCAAACTCAATTGGGCCGGGGATCATCAGTAAAGTTCGATTTTTCATGGGTGTTTTCTCCTTCTGCCCGTCTATGATACTCCCAATCAGCCCGGCGAGCGGCGGCGATCTCACGGCCGGGCAAAAAATTACCCGCAAAGTAGCGAAGCGACTGCTCTCGGTCTGCTCCACCCTCGTCTGACTCGAGCAACTGCTCGCCAAAAGCGGCAAAATCCTGCACGATGCGTTCATAGCGGTAATAGGCCAGGGCCATCCAATCCACCTGAACCGGCCCATAGCCCTGATAAAAGAGGGTCGCCGCGCGCTCCCCGTCCCAACTGCCGCCCATCCCCGCCCCAATGAACATCAGGTCGCGCTCCTGGGGGGCCAGGATGGGATTATCCCAATCTACGATATAGAACGCGCCGCCTGGGGTTATCAACAAATTGCCGGGGTGAAGGTCTGCGTGGCACAGCACGAAGTTTAAATCTCTGGCCTGCAGGGCGGCCCCCAATTGGACGGCGCGCGTCACCACATGGCAGATTTCCGCCCGTTGGGCACGCATCAGGGCCGCCAGGCGGGCGGCAACTGGGTCGGCATAGGTGGTGCGTTCCACCTGTTCCTGAAAAAACCTCACCCGCTCGCGCCCGTCAGAAGAAAACGTTTCACGAGGGATTAAACCGGCAAGTTCAGGCGGCAGGCGAACCGAGTGGATGTGCTTGAGAGCCGCGCCAAAGGCGGGCCATTGTTCATCGGTAAGCGCCACCTGGTAGCCATCCTGCCCCGCGATAAAAGGGGAAAGGATCATCCGGTATTCATCCAGGCGGCCCCATAACCGACCGGCGGCGGTTGGCAGCGGCGCAACGACGGCCTTAAGCCCCTGTGACTTTAGAAAATAGGGGAGCGTAACGCTGATCTCCTCAAAAGGGCCGCGGCGCAGTTTCAAGAAGTAAGAGCCGCCATCTTCAGCGGCGACGCGGTAAACCGCCGTGTTCACATCGGCTCCGAGGGGCAGAAACGCCACCTGGGCGGCAGGCAGGCCGTATTCGGCGGCAAGGGCGGCCAGAATGCGGCCGGTGGGGATGGGAGGAGGATTAATCATGGTGTTAAGAAAGCATTAAGCGTTGAAACAGGTAATTAAGGTCAGTTTTTTGTCAGTGATGATCTATATAATGTGATCAAGATTATACGTAGATCCAACTGAATTCCTTACCGGTAATTAAAAAATGCAATTTCCGACTCAAGTGCGTAGATCAGGGGAACGCACTTGACTTGCCAGGAGCCCGGATAAAACGGGCTCTTGCTATTTTAAAGCCACAGGACGGGAACCAACTGCAGCGCACCGGCGTCTTTACTGTACAATATTAATTCCAGCAACACAAGCCGGCCTGGTGGCCTTCGCGTCAGGAAAGGGAATTCCATATGTTCAAAAAGATGGTTGCTATCCTTGCCCATTATCGTTCCCTGGTGATTCTGGTTATCCTGCTGGCCGGTTCGACCAGTTTACTGGTATATGCCCAATACCGTGATCTACGCGCTCAGCGAGCGCAGCCTGTTCCTCTCAATCCTAACTCATCCGGCGCGAACACTTTCGGCCCAAGCATCTCTGGCGGGCGCGCCGACACGGTTAAAGGAGGGCCGTCTGGCATGGCGGGTGAAGTCCGTCCGATCTCGATTCAATTAAGCGAAGGCCAGGCCCAACCCCGGCCGGTTGAGCCGCTGCCGGTTGCCACCGGCGAGCCGCTTTCGGCGGAAGAAACCGAGCAAATCCTGGCGCGTCTGCCCGCCCTGGAAGAACAGGCGGATGACCGGCAGGAGTTCAAGCTCCCCGCGGATCCTATCCCCCCGCCGCGCCCCGGACAGACGATCCAACAATCCTTCCCCCCCGCGCCAGAGGAGATCCCCCCGGCAACCGTTGATACCGGCCCGCTGGAAGTACTGCGCTTTGCTCCCGAAGGCGATCTGGACATCGCGCCGTTTATCAGCGTCACGTTCAGCCAGCCCATGGTCCCTCTAACCACCCTCGACCAACTGGCGGTCAAAGATGTGCCGGTACAGGTGGAGCCAGCACTGCCGGGAACCTGGCGCTGGCTGGGAACGCGCGTACTGACCTTCCAGTATGATTCCGATCAGATTGACCGGCTGCCCAAAGCCACTGAGTACCGTGTGACCATTCCGGCGGGGACGAAATCGCAAACCGGGGGGACGCTGGCCGAAACCGTTTCGTGGACGTTCACCACCCCACCCCCAAAAATCACCCGCTCCTACCCGTCAACTTCTGAGCCGCAGGGCCGGGAACCGCTGTTTTTCATCCACTTCGATCAGCGCATTAACCCGGCGGCGGTATTAGAGACGATCACCGTCACGGCCGGGGGGCAAAAGCACAACCTGACGCTGGTGAGCGCAGAAGAGGCGCAGGCGAACGAGCAGATCAAAGCCCTGATAGAGAACGCCGTCGAGGGGCGCTGGCTGGTATTTAAGACCCAAGAGCCACTGCCGCTGGACTCGGAAGTGGTGGTGCAGGTGGGCCCCGGAACGCCCTCTGCCGAAGGCCCGCTGGTGACGAAAGAAGCTCAGTCGTATTCCTTCCGCACTTACGCGCCCCTACGGGTGGTTGAACACGGCTGTTCCTGGGGCGGCGGCCGCTGCTACCCCCTCAACCCTTTCTACATCCGCTTTAACAACCCCATTGACAGCGAGGTTTACCAAGATGCCATGCTGCGGATTGACCCGCCGCTGCCCGGCGCTTATGTAAACATCCTGGGCGATACCCTCTCCATCCAGGGCCAGAGCAAGGGCCAGACCACTTATACCGTCATCCTTGCCCCTACCCTTCAGGATGTTTTCGGCCAGCAGTTGGGGAGCGAGGTGCAGTTGACCTTCCGCGTTGGCCCAGCCGAGCCGATGTTAATGGGCACCGGCCAGCAATTCATCACCCTCGACCCGGCTGCTCAGAAACCGGAATTTTCGGTGTACAGCATGAATTACACTTCGCTGGACGTTAAAGTCTACGCTGTGCAACCGACCGACTGGCCGGCCTATAAGACCTACCTGCAAAATTACCAGCGCAGCGACGTGAAAGCCGTTGTGCCGGGCCGCAAGGTACTGGATCAAAACCAGCGAATCGAGGCCGCTGGCGACGTTCTCACCGAATTCAAGGTTGATCTGTCTCCGTACATGGATGGCCCGTATGGGCATTTCATCGTGATCGTGTCGCCGCCCTCGTCGCTGCTGCAACGCAGCGCCGACCTGTATTGGCAGACGGTGCAGGCCTGGGTGCAGGTGACGCAAATTGGCCTGGACGCCTTTAACGATCACAGTGAGATGGTGCTGTGGGCCACGAACCTGAAAGACGGCGCACCGCTGAACGGGGTCACGGTGACGGCCCACCCTGGCGGCCAGCAGGCGGTCACTGGAGCGGACGGCGTGGCCCGCATTCCGATCCCAGACGGCGCGTCTTACCTGGTCGCCGAGCTGGGGGCTGACCGGGCGCTGCTGCCGCGCTCCAGTTATTATTGGGGCGAGGACGCCTGGTCGAGCCGCGTTGTCCTCGACACGCTGCGCTGGTATGTGTTCGACGACCGCCATATGTACCGGCCCGGCGAAGAAGTTCACCTGAAGGGCTGGCTGAGGGCAGTTGGCGGCAAGCAGACCGGCGACGTAGGGCTGGTAAGTGACCTGACGGGCGTGCGCTATCAGATCAGCGACGCGCTGGGCAACGAGATCGCCAACGGCTCTGTTGAAACCAACGCCCTGGGCGGCTTTGACTTTTCCTTTACCCTGCCCGAAGCGATGAACCTCGGCAATGTTCAGGTGTTCTTCACCGCCGAAGGCAACCTGAGCGGCTACAACGGCTACCAGTATTACCATACCTTTGAAGTGCAAGAGTTCCGCCGGCCCGAGTTCGAGGTGACGGCGCGCAATGAGACCACCGGCCCATACTTTGCCGGGGGCAGCGCCACGGTAGCCGTAAAGGCCCAATACTACGCCGGCGGCGCACTGCCCGGCGCGGAAGTCAACTGGACGGTGACGACCAGCCCCGGCCATTACGCCCCGCCCAAATGGCCGGACTTTACCTTTGGCGAATGGACGCCCTGGTGGTGGTTTGGCAGGTACTCCGCCGAAGGTTTTGGCCCCCCCGGGCCAGACAGCACGGTAGAAACTTTCAGCGGGCAGACCGATGGAGCGGGCGAGCATTACCTGAACATCAACTTCAGCCAGGGCGAAAAGCCCCAACCGCTCAGCGTCATCGCTCAGGCCACGGTGATGGATGTAAACCGTCAGGCCTGGACGGGCAGCACCAGCCTGCTGGTGCACCCCGCCAGCCTGTACGTGGGCATCCGCAGCGACCGCTACTTTGTAGAACGGGGGACGCCCATCCGGGTGGAGGTGATCGTCACTGATTTAGATGGCAATGCCATCAGTGACCGCCCGGTGGAAGTGCAAGCCGCCCGCCTGGAGTGGAAGTACCGCAGCGGCCAGTGGAATGAAGAAGAGGCTGACGTGCAGGTGTGTACGGTCGGCTCGCAGGCTCAACCGGTGACCTGCACCTTCGACACTCCCCTGGGCGGGACCTACCGGATTACCGCCATCGTCAGCGACGACCAGGGCCGCAGGAACCAAAGCCGCTTCACGCGCTGGGTGAGCGGCGGCGAGGTTCCCCCGGCCCGCGAGGTGAAGCAGGAAACAGCCAACCTGATCCCCGATAAAGAGACCTACCAGCCTGGCGACGTGGCTCAGATTCTGGTGCAGTCGCCCTTCAGCCCTGCCGAGGGACTGCTCACCGTCAACCGCAGTGGGCTGCTTTATACGGAACGCTTCCAGATCACGGATGGCACGGCCACGTTGAGCATCCCGATCCTGGAAGAGCATATCCCCAACCTGTACGTCCAGGTAGACCTGAACGGCGCGGCCCCGCGCGTGGATGACCAGGGCAACCCCCTGCCCAACGCCGCGCCGCGCCCGGCCTACGCCACCGGCAGCCTCAACCTCAACATTCCGCCGATACAGCGCGCCCTGACGCTGGAAGTTGCGCCAGAACAGCCCGCGCTGGAACCCGGCGGCGAAACCATTCTCAACGTGACGGTGAAAGATGCCGCCGGACAACCCGTTGAGGGCGCGGAATTGGCCGTAGTGGTGGTGGATGAAGCCGTTTTGGCCCTCAGCGGCTACCAGATGCAGGATCCGCTGGATGTCTTTTATTCGACCCTCTGGCAAGACTGGTCGGGCGTGTATGGGCGCGCTTCGATCGTGCTGGCCGACCCGCAGGCGCTGGCTCAGAACGCGCGAGATACAGCCGCTTCTCGCATAGCGCTGGAACAGGAAAAAGGCGCAGCAGGTGCTGACATGGCCTTCGCGGCCCCGCAGGCTACGATGGCGGTAGCTGAAATGCCGGCGGCTCAGATGGCCGCTGATACAGCCAGCGCGGCTCAGTCACAGCCCATTCGCATGCGCATTGATTTCAACCCGCTGGCAACCTTCGCGCCGGAAGTGCTGACTGACGCAAACGGGCAGGCGCACGTGGAGATCAGACTGCCCGATAACCTCACCCGCTACCGCATTATGGTGGCGGCGGTGGAAGGTGGGCGGCGCTTTGGCCGGGGCGAAGCCAACCTGACGGCTCGCCTGCCGCTGATGGTGCGCCCCTCAGCCCCGCGCTTCTTGAACTTTGGTGACCACTTTGAACTGCCGGTGGTTTTGCAGAACCAGACGGATGAGCCAATGAACGTGGATGTGGCCGTACGCGCCGTCAACCTGGAACTGACCGGCCCGACAGGCGTGCGCGTGAGCGTGCCGGCTAATGATCGGGTGGAAGTGCGCTTTGAGGCCGCCGCACAGATGGCCGGGCAGGCGCGCATCCAGGTGGCGGCCACGACCGTCACCGCTGGCGGGGAGAGTTATGCCGATGCGGCCACGGTGGACCTGCCCGTCTACACCCCGGCAACTACCGAAGCCTTCGCCACTTACGGCGTGATTGACGAAGGGGCCATCGCTCAACCACTGGAAACGCCGGTTGGGGTCTTTCCGCAGTATGGCGGGCTGGAAGTATCCACCTCTTCCACCGCACTGCAGGCGCTGACCGATGCGGTGCTGTACCTGGTTTCGTATCCCTTTGACTGTTCGGAACAGATCGCCTCGCGGGTGCTGGCAGTAGCGGCCCTGCGCGACGTGCTGACGGCCTTCGATGCCGAGGGACTGCCCTCGCCGGCAGAAATGGAAGCCGCCGTGCAGCGCGACTTGGAACTGCTCCATACCATCCAAAATGATGATGGAGGCTTCCCATACTGGCGGCGCGGGCAAGAGTCGATCCCGTTCAACACTATTCACAGCGCCCACGCCATCTACCGCGCCCAATCCAAAGGTTTCAGTGTCCCTGAGGGGATGCAGGAACGCGCCCTGGCCTACCTGCGTCAGATTGAGAATTACTACCCTTCCTATTACAACCAACAGACTCGCTGGACCCTCAGCGCCTACGCGCTGTACGTCCGCCATTTAGCGGGCGACCGCGACCCGCAAAAAGCCCTCAACCTGATCCGCGAAGCCGGGCTGGAAAACCTCTCGCTGGATGCAGTCGGCTGGTTGTGGCCGGTGCTGCAAGATGACGCCGCGGCGAGCGAGCAACTGGCCCAAATTCGCCGCCATGTGACCAACCGCGCCGTGGAAACGGCGGGGGCGGCCAATTTTACAACCCAATACGACGATCAGAACTACCTGCTGCTCGGCTCTGACCGCCGCACCGATGCAATCCTGCTGGACGCGCTGATCGGCGACAACCCACAGCACGACCTGATCCCCAAAGTAGTGAATGGACTGCTGGCGCACCGCACGCGCGGGCGCTGGATGAACACGCAAGAAAACGTCTTTGTCCTGCTGGCGCTCGACCGTTACTTTAACACCTTCGAGGCCCAAACCCCCGACTTTGTGGCGCGTATCTGGCTGGGGCAAACCTACGCCGGGGGCCATGAGTTCCGCGGGCGCACCACCGACCGCCAGGCCACCACCATCCCTATGGAATACCTGGTTAACCCCGAACTGGGCGGCGGAACCATCCAGAACTTGATCTTGAGCAAAGAGGGGAGCGGCCGCCTGTACTACCGTCTGGGCCTGACCTACGCCCCTACCAACCTGCGCCTCGATGCGCTCGACATGGGCTTTATCGTCCGGCGCGTCTATGAAGCCGTGGATGACCCCGATGACGTGCGCCTGGATGACGATGGCGTCTGGCACATCCGGGCAGGGGCGCGGGTGCGCGTGCGGGTGACCCTGGTGGCCGACAACCGCCGCTATCACGTAGCCCTGGTTGACCGCCTGCCTGCCGGGTTGGAGATCATCAACCCTGGCCTGGCCGTCTCTGGCGACCTGCCGCGCGACCCCAATCAACGGGAAAGGCATTCCTATTGGTGGTGGAGCCGCTGGTACGAACACCAAAACCTGCGCGACGAGCGCGTCGAAGTCTTCACAACCCTGCTGTGGGATGGGGTGTACGAATACACCTACGTGGCTCGCGCCACCACGCCGGGGACTTTTGTCGTGCCACCCGCAAAGGCCGAGGAAATGTATTCGCCCGAAACGTTTGGCCGCAGCGCCGGGGACCTGGTAGTGATTGAGTAACGCATACTCGCCAATCTAGACAAAAATCGGCGCGAGCGCAGCGGAAAAAGGCGCTCGCGCCTATAATTATGGATTATGAATGAGACCGAAATGAGCGTGGTCAATGGGGTAAATGAGATCGAAACGCCCTGGTTTCGCCAGTTTTACGTTGAAGGCCACCTTCTGCCGCTCAAAAGGGCGGCACAGCCGGAAGAAATCGCCGGGGTGGCTTACTTTTTGGCTGGCCCCGATGCCTCATACATCACCGGGCAGGTGATCACGGTGGACGGCGGCTTGACGATCACGTTTTAAGTTCAGGAGGGCGGAATGAACGACAAAATCAGAGTTGGATTGGTGGGCTGTGGAGCCATCAGCGGCGCGCATCTGGAGGCCTACCGCAAACTGACTGACGATTTTGAGGTGCTGGCAGTCTGTGACGTGGTGAAAGAAAAGGCCATGCGGCGCGCCGAGGAATTTGGAATCCCCCGCGCGGTGACGGACATCGAGGAATTGTACCGCATGGCCGACCTGGACGTGATTGACATCTGTACGCCGCCCTACCTGCACCCCGGCATGGCGCTGGGAGCTATGGAGGCCGGCAAGTACGCCTTTTGCGAAAAGCCCATCGCCGGAGCACTGGCCGACATTGACCGGCTGGAGGAGGCCGAGCGCCGCACCGGCAAGCGTGTGATGCCCATTTTTAATTACCGCTTCGGATTTGGCTTGCAGCGCCTGCTGTACCTGAAACGACTGGGACTGACCGGGCGGCTGATCTTGAGCACCGTAGAAACTCATTGGCGCCGTCCACCGGGATATTTTGCCGTGCGTTGGAGGGCTGGCTGGCGCACTGCCCTGGGAGGCGCTTTTATCGGCCATGCCATCCACGCGCACGACGCTCTTTACGCTGTGGCCGGCCCGGCTCGCAGTGTTTTTGCGCACGCCGCCACGCTGACGAATGCCATGGAGATCGAAGACACCCTGGCCGTCTCGGCAGAAATGGCCGACGGTTCGTTGGCGGCGCTCTCGGTAACGTTTGGCTCGATGGTGGAGATCTCGCGCCACCGCTACTGCTTCAGCCAGTTAACGGCCGAAAGTAATACCAGCCCCTACGCCTCGCACACCAGCGACCCCTGGCAGTTCAGTCCAGCGCCAGAGGTGGCCGGCCCGGTGCAGGAAGCGTTAGCCGCCTTTCAGCCGGAGCCGCCGGAGGGTTTTGTGGGGCAGTTCTGGCGCTTTGCGCGGGCCATGCGCAGCGGCGGAGAGCTGCCTATCACCCTGGCGGATGGGCGGCGGGCAATTGAACTGGTTACGGCGGTGTACGCCTCGGCAGCCACGGGCCTGCCCGTCCGCCTGCCGATTGGGCCCGACCACCCGTATTATGCAGGCTGTATTCCGCCAGATGCACAGCCGATTGACGCATTTGTTGACTATGCCGGGCATCAGGAAGCCTCGGGCTGGAAACCCAAAGACGTATAAATATGCCCAAAATCGAAACGCTTGATTTTTTTACCTGGCTATGCCAGAAATCCTCGATATTGGCGATGGCAGCCAGGATGCCCTGCTGGTGCGCGTCAGCGCGGGCGGCATGGTTGGCTGGGGGGAATGCGAGGCTTCGCCCCTCGTGACCATTGCGGCGGATGAACGTCACCATCGAAGTCAACGGCCAACGTTTATACTGCAAAGAAGGATAACCCCATGACTACCATGCACAATGTTCCCTTTGAAAAGCACGACTGCATCCGCTTTGGATTGATCGGCGCGGGCGAGCGCGGGCGCTACCTGCTGCACGAACTGCTGGCCTGCGAGGGCGTCGAAGTCAAAGCCATTGCCGATGTCAGCGAGCAGGCTGTAAAGAAAGCCAGTGAGCGCGTCTCTCAGGCGGGCTACAAGCCCCCGGTCACTTTTACCGGCCCAGACGCCTGGCGCAGACTGCTGGAAGAAGACCTAGACCTGGTTTACATCGCCACGCCCTGGAATACCCACACCCCCTACGCGGTAGCCGCGATGGAAGTAGGCAAGCACGTGGGCGTCGAGGTTCCGGCGGCGGAAACCTTGGAAGAGTGTTGGCAGTTGGTCGAAACCTCAGAGCGCACCCGCCGCCACTGCGTGATGCTCGAAAACTGCTGTTACGACTACTGGGAAACGTTGGTGAAGCGCATGGTGCGCGCCGGGCTGTTGGGCACGCTCACGCACGCCGAATGCGCTTACATCCACGACCTGCGCGCCATGCTGTTGACGGATTACTCCGAAGGGCTTTGGCGGCGGCGGCCTCATCTCACCCGCACCGGCAATCTGTACCCCACGCATGGATTGGGCCCGGTGGCACAGATTATGGGGATTGGAGAGGAAGACGCTTTTGACTTCATGGTTTCGATGAGCAGCCTCTCCGCCGGTCTGAGCGAGTACCGCGACCGGGTCCTGCCGCCTGATGATCCCAAGCGCGCCGAGACTTACATCCTGGGCGATATGAACACCAGCCTGATCCGCACCCGGCGAGGCCGCACCATCCTGCTCCAGCACAGCGTGGTTAGCCCCCGGCCATACGACCGCATTTTCCTCATCTCCGGCACGCGCGGGACCTTCCGCGACTATCCGCCGCGCCTGTACCTGGATGGGGTCAACCGCCACGAAGAATGGCTGCCGCTGGACGAGTATCGGGCGCAGTATGAAGATCCGCTGTGGACCCATTTTGGCGAGCAGGCCCGCAAGCAGGGAGGGCACGGCGGGATGGATTTTATTATGAACTACCGGCTGGTGCAGATTATCCGCGCGGGCCTGCCGCCCGACAGTGACGTATACGACGCCGCCGACTGGAGCGCGCCAGGGCCGCTTTCCGATCTTTCCATTGCCCGCCGCAGTGCGCCGGTGGATTTTCCCGATTTCCGCAGGCTGAATCGGTAAGCGGCAACCTTATGGATGCGGGTAAATGGCATTCTGGCGCGGGTCTGAGGCCAGGTATAATACGCAGGCGGGCATACCGGGCTGAAGGCGCGCGCCGGGCGGGTTGAGGGTGGTGACTTTGCCCTCAAACGACTGCCCGTTGACCTGGTAGCGGTAGGTAATCGTCCAGGGGTGGCGTTGATTGACCCGCACGGCGTAATTTTCGGTCACTTCGAGGATTTGCCCGCAGGCGGCCTCGCCCCATTGGAGAACGTGGACGGTTTTGCGCGCGCCATCGTAGCGCCAGGCGAGCACGCCCGCGCCCCCCGCGAGCATGAGCAGGCCGAGCAGCGCAAAGGGGATGCCGACAAAAGCGGTGATGATACCGAGCGTCAGGCTGGCCCCGACCACCACAAAAATGCCGCCCACCAGGATAAACACGCCGCCGGTAATGGCCCAACCGTCACTAACCAGCAAACGCCAGGCATAGCGGTTGGCAATGGGCCGGGGCGCAGGTGGCAGGTTGGGGAGGGCCGCTTGCTGGGGTGCATCCTCGCTGGCTTCCACGCGCTCAGGTAGGGCGATGGGCCCGCCGCAGTTCTTGCAATTGGACTGAAACTGGAGATAGTTGGTTCCACACCAGGGACAGGTAATCATCAAAAAACCTTCTGCGTGATTTCAAAGTGCGCCGTATTCCGTCCGCATAATCACTTCGGCCTGCATTTCGGGCGTCAGACGGGTGAAATAGTCAGTATAACCACCGATGCGCACGACCAGGTCGCGGTAGGCTTCGGGGTTCTGCTGGGCGGCCTTCAGAACGGCGGCGTCCACAACGTTCACCTGGGTTTCAAAGCCGCCGCGCTCCAAAAAGGTGACGATCAGGTCTTGCAAACGGCGGGCGGTTTGGGGCGTTTTAAACAAAGAGGCGGGGAATTTCATATTGAAGGCCGCGCCGCCGATCAGAGGGGCGGCGTCCCACGAAGTAACCGAGAGGACGGCGGCTGTCGGCCCGGCCTTTTCGCGGCCCTGAGCGGCCCCACAGCCATCGGCAAAAGGAAAACCCGCCCGCCGGCCGTCGGGGGTGGCTCCACAGGCGCTGCCCAGGCGCTCGTGCATCACCCAGCAGAACGCGCCCGGCACAAAGGGGCTGTCGTCGGGGTGCATGGCATAGCGGGCGCACTCCTGCCGGACAAAGGTAACAATCTCTCCCACCAATTCATCAACTGCGGCGCAGTCATTGCCGTATTTGGGATAGCCGTTGAGGAATCGCTGGCGCTCGACCTCATGACCGTCAAAGTTGGCCTGCAAGATGGCGTGCAGTTCAGCCAGCGTCAGGCGCTTCTGCTCGTACACCTCAGAACGGATCACATACAGCGAGTCAGCCAGATTCGCCAGCCCCACAAAAGAGCATTCCACCCAGTTATAGCGCGCCCCGCCGTCGTCAATATCCTGCCCGCGCGCCAGACAGTCGCGCGTAAAGACGCTCTGGAGCGGCTTGCCGCCCCACTGCTGGCGGATGCGGCGGCTGTGATTTTCCGCCTCCACCGCCGCGCCGATCTGTGCCGCCAGCCTCGCCCGATAGCCGGATAGGAAATCCGCAAACGTTTGCGCTGGACAGCCGCTCTCCACCTGAGCGGCAATTTCATCCAGCAGAATCTGGCAGGTGGAGAAATACGGCGAGGCCACCCATACATTGCTGGCCCCTACGGGAGTGATCTCTACGCAGGTGGAATTGACGTAATTCCAGCTCTCTTCTGGCGGCACGCCGTAGAGCCGCAGTCCGCGCTGGATGGTTTCATCGCCAAAGAAGGCCGGGTTGGGCAGGCCGCGGGTGATCAACTCCACGCCAAGGGCCGTCAGTTCGGGGGGCGTTTCAGCGTGCCAGCAGACCCCCACGGTAGGGTAAACCAGGCGGGTGCGCCGCAGGGCTTCGAGGCAGAGGTACGAAAGCGAGTTGGTCAGGTCGCGGCCCTGTGCGTCACGCCCGCCTACCATGACGGAGATCGCCAGCCCGTCGGGGATATTCTCGTTGAGCAAGATGTACAGGCATTCGATCAGCAGCAGAGCCCGCTCTGGCGTAATACGCCCGGCGGCCAGGTCGGTCTGGTAGTAGGGCGCAAGCGTGCGGTCGAGATGGCCGGGGTTGATAAGAAAAGCTCGGTCGGCCATCTGACAGCCCAAAATCGCCAGCCAGGTAAGCTGGAGCGCCTCGAAGAACGTGGCCGGCGGCAGGTGCGCCACCCGGCGGCAGGCCGCAGCGATGGCGTCTAACTCGCCCTGACGCGGCCCGGCGGCCTGGGCCGCGGCCCGATCAGCGGTTTGAGCGGCGTTCTCGATCCACAGCGACAATCCTTCCAGGGCATCTCCGAAAGCGTGATACACCTCGGCCCGTTTCCCCAGAGCGGCGCGTTCCAGAGTCAGCACTTCGGCGCGCAGGCCATCGAGCCCCAGAGCATACAGACGGCTGAAATCTAACTGGCAGTGACCGGCTTGCCCCGGCGTGTACAGGTACGGGAAGTGTTCCTGCAAGTACGCGCGCGCTTCGCGGCGCTCGGCGGCCCATTCCGGGCGGTCATGCGCCAGCCGCCCGGCCAGCAGTTCGAGATCGTCAATTTCCAGCGGGGTCCAGGCCAGCAGGTCGCGGGTAAGTATGCCGCGCCGCACCGTCCACGAAGAAACCCCCGCCGAGGCCCGCAAAGAGCGGGCCATCAGACGCGGGTCGCCATCCCACGGAAGGGTATAGGGCTTGCGCTCCAGGCAGCGCAGCCGCAGTTGTTGAATCCGCTCGTCAGCTTCCATGCCGGTTCGTCCCACTCATCCAAATTTTCTCGCGATGTAAGTCCATCCAGGCTGATCCAGGTCTCTTTCCCTATTGTATAATGAAATCCACGCCAATTGGATCATCAACTCACCCAAGGATCTTCACAAACAGCCATGCCCAAGCGCGCATTTTATCTTTCAATTCTCTGCCTGCTGCTGGCCGGGTGCCAGGGCCGCGGGCTGATCTTCGCGGCCACGCCGACCCCCACTGCCAGCCCCACCCCTGCCGGAACTTCCACGCCCACCCCACTGCCCCCTTTGGTGGTGGCAATTGACCCCACCGTCACCCGCCAGACGCTCCGCGAAGTGGGCGGAGGCAATTACATCCATTACTTTGGGGGCGTCGAAACGGCGCTCGACCCCGTCTCCACGCTTAACCTCAAAACGCTGAAGCCCGACGTGGTGCGCGTGCGCATTGATTTGGATCAGTGGGAACCCACTGCGGGAGTCAGCGGAGAAGCGCGCTTTCACAACGAACGGCACGTGAAGGCCACCTTCGAGTTTATGCAAACCGCGCGCCGCGAAAACCCCAACCTTCTCATCGCCGCCAGCGTGTGGAAAATTGCAGACTGGATGGTCGCCAACCCAGAACAGGCAGAGGGGCGGGTGATCCCACCCGAAAAATACGCCGCCGTGATCGATTCGCTGGCCCACTGGCTGATGCGGGCGCGCGATGAATATGGGGTAGAAGTGGATTACATCTCGTTCAATGAGGCCAATATTGGCATTACGGTATTAATGTCCTCGGCGGAACAGGTGGAATTTATCCGCCAGGCCGGGCCGGCCTTTACAGAAATGGGCCTGAAGACGCGCTGGCGGTTGGGCGATGCGTCCTCGATGGCCGCCGCCGCCTCGTACACCCCGCCCATTTACGCGGCGGAGGATATCCGCCCCTATTTGGGCCCGTACAGCTTTCATTCGTGGGATTCGCAGGTGACGGACCTGATTCTGAAGGAAATCGGCAAGTTCGTGGATGAAAACGGATTGGAAGCCTGGTGTACAGAGGCCGGTTGGGACCCACAGCAGTGGAACCGCCCCGCCGAATTCCCTACCTGGCGGCACGCCCTGAAGCTGGCGAATATTTACACCCGCGTACTGCGCGATACGCGCGCCACAACCATGTTGTATTGGGAAATGATGGGGCGGGACTATTCTATCAACGATGGTCAGAACCCCTTCCCGGCCCTGCTCTACCTGGCCGAGCTGAAACGGCACTTCCCGGCGGGCGCGCAGATTGTCCAAACCCCCGACCGTGAGATCGAAACCATCACCGTCCTCAGTCTGGCGGCCAAAACGCCCAATGGCTTTGCGGTGCAGTTGGTTAACCAGGTCAACAGTGAACGGATGGTACTGCTGACCGGTCTGCCCGCCGGCGCTTACCGCCTGGTGCGCCTGAGCGAAGCTGGAGGCGGGCGGCAGGAGCTAGAAGCACCTCTTACAACCTCTGACGGACAGCTACAGCTCACCCTGCCTGCCAGCAGTATCACGTTTTTAAGCACCGGCGCGCCGGAATGACCGGTATCATCTTTGAAATCCAGCGCTTTTCCATCCAGGATGGGCCAGGGATTCGCACAACGGTTTTCCTTAAGGGCTGTCCACTGCGCTGCCTGTGGTGTCACAACCCTGAAAGCCAGGAAAGGGATCCTGAAATCTTCTTCATTCCCGAAAAATGCATCGGCTGCCGCTACTGTCAGCAGGTTTGCCCGCGTGGAAGCCACGAATTTGCAGACGGTCAGCACATCTTCCACCGTGACCGCTGTGACCGCTGTGGGCTTTGCACGTCTCAGTGCTACGCCGGGGCATTAGAGGTGGTTGGACGGCAGGCCGCGGTGGAAGACGTGATCGCGGAGGTGATGAAAGACCTGCCTTTTTACCGTAACTCTGGCGGAGGGCTGACGGTTTCGGGCGGCGAGCCGATGATGCAGTTCGACTTCACCCGCGCCCTGCTGCAAGCCGCGCGCGAGCGGGAGATTCATACCTGCATCGAAACGTCGGGCGGCACGCCGCGCGCCCATTACCTGGAAATCTTGCCCCTGGTGGACCTGTTCCTGTTCGACGTGAAAGAGACCGACCCTATCCGGCATCTCCAATTTACGGGCGCACCTCTAACGCTTCTCCATGCCAATCTGCTGGCGCTGGATCAGGCCGGAGCGGCGCTGATTCTGCGCTGCCCGATCATCCCCGGCCTGAACGACCGTCCCGATCACTTTTTGGCCGTCGCGGCGCTGGCGAATCGGCTGGAACACGCCCAGGAAATTCACGTTTTGCCCTACCACGCTTTGGGAGAGTCGAAAAACGCGCGCCTGGGCAAAACGCCGC
The DNA here is from genome assembly GCA_034434155.1 of Anaerolineaceae bacterium. Classification (GTDB taxonomy): domain Bacteria; phylum Chloroflexota; class Anaerolineae; order Anaerolineales; family Anaerolineaceae; genus DSYU01. The sequence goes on along the minus strand of DAOUAC010000158.1, from coordinate 48,091 downwards.
CCCTCAGCGGGATCGCCATGCCAGCAGTGGAGCGCGTACAGGCCTGGGTAGAAGCAATTCAGAAGCACAGCAAGGTTAAGGTGCTGACCTTATAACTTCAATTCGAGATGCTGGCGCACCACCGGAGCTTAAGCCGCGCATGGCCTACTACCTGACTTACGACCTGGGAACCACAGCCCTGAAAACCGCCCTCATCAGCGCAGATGGCCGGCTGGCGGCTGCCGCCACCCGCGAGTATACCCCGCGCAGTCCTGCGCCCGGCCAGGCCGAGATGGAGCCAGAGGTCTACTGGCAGGCGGTGGTGGAAACTACGCGCCAGGTCTTCGCCCAGGCTGGCGGCGAGGTGCTGGCAGTTGGCTTTAGCTCGCAGGGGCAGACATTTATTCCACTGGATAGGCACGGGCGGCCCCTTTACCCGGCCATCCTCTGGTTAGATTTGCGCGCCCGCGAGGTCGCCGCGGAATGGCAGGCGCGCTGGCTCTCTCCCGCGCGCTTTCAACGGATGTGCGGCTATGCGTACCTGCCCGCGGAACTGACCGTCTTTAAAATTGCCTGGCTGCGCGAGCATCACCCGCCGGCTCACCGCGCCTGGAAGTTCCTTTTCCTGCCCGATTACATCCTCTACCTGCTGACCGGCGAGACGGTCACCGACCCGGTGCTGGCACGCATGGGGGGGCTGTTCAGCCTGGAGCGTAATGATTGGGACCCCGACCTGCTGGCCGCCGCAGGGGTGCAGCGCGAGCAGTTGCCTGCGGTCCTGCCGCCGGGGAGCATAGCCGGACGGCTGACGGCACAGGCCGCCGAGGCATTGGGCCTGACGCCGGGCATTCCGGTCTGCACGGGGTGCAATGACCAACTGGCGGGAGGGATTGGGGCTGGCAACGTGCGGGCGGGGATCATCAGCGAGACGACCGGCACGGCCCTGGCGGTGATCGCCACCACGCCCGCACTGCCAGACGACCCGCGCCTGGTAGTGGGGACGCACGCCGTACCGGGGCTGTATTACGCCATGTCCTTTTCCAATACCTCAGCGGTACTGCTCACCTGGCTGCGTGAGGTGTGTGGGCGAGCGGGCGAAGACTTCGCGGACTTCCTGAGCGGAGTTGGGCGCATTCCCCCTGGCAGCGACGGGCTGACGGTCCTGCCGCACTTCGCCGGAACGCCCGCAGACCCTGCGGCACGGGGGGCCTTCGTGGGACTGACGCTCAGCCACACCCGCGATCACCTGGCGCGGGCCATTATGGAAGCCTGCGCGTGCCTGCTGCGCGAACATGTAGAACCTTTTGAGGCGCTTTTTACGGTGGACGGGGTGCGCTCGATGGGCGGTGCGGCCCGCAGTGACCTGTGGCTGCAACTAAAGGCCGATCTGCTGGGCCTGCCGGTGGAGCGCCCGGCCTGCCCGCAGCCCGCCAACCTGGGCGCGGCGATGCTGGCGGCGGTCGGTACAGGCCGTTTTGCGCACCTGGCCGAAGCCGCGGCGGCATGGTACCGCCCGGCGGCGGTTTTTACGCCCGACCCGACCCGGTGGGAAATTTATCAGGGCGTTTATGCCCGCTACCGAAGCTACAGCCAGCGGCTTTATGGTCTATAATTCCCCCATTGGGGATTTGAGAAAATAAGAGTCCAGTTGAACAGGTCTACGCTAACCAACGGTGCAGGTTTTCACGCACGAAGTCATCATCGTTGAGGGTTGGGTACATACGGTAAACGCGCTCAATTTCTTCAGCCTGACCAGGCGATAACCCCTCGCGCTCATCCAGACAGAAATGGTTTTCGAGCAGGCCCTGACGGCGCAGCACCTCATGGATGCCCGCCAGCACCCCGGCATAGCCGTTGGCGGCGTCGAAGAAGGCCGCGTTGCAGTCCGTCACCTGACCGGCCAGGACGAGCAACTGCTGTGGAATCGCCCCTGACCGGCGCGCCAGGCGGCAGGCCTCTAATAGTTCAACGGCCCGTTTCGTCCAGCAGGCCCAATGGCCCAACAGTCCCCCGGCCATGCCCAGCGTAACCTCGCGCCCGCCGGTAGTCAGGCGATATTCACTCAGCAGGTCCAACACAATGTGATCGTCATTGCCGGTGTAGAGGGCGATCTCGCCGCCGCGTCCCGAATCGGCCACGGCGCGCACCACATCAAGGGTCTGGTAGCGGTTAAAGGGCGCAATTTTAATGGCAATTACATTCTCAATCTCAGCGAACTCGCGCCAGAAGCGGTAAGAAAGCACCCGCCCGCCCACCGCCGGCTGCAGGTAAAAGCCAAACAGCGGAATCTCACGCGCTACAACGCGGGCATGGCGCACCAGTTCAGCATCACTCGCATGGGGCAGGGCCGCCAACGAGAGCAGCCCCGCGTGATAGCCCCAATCGCGCGCCAGAGCGGCCTCGCGCGCGGCCTGTTCGGTTGGCCCCACCACGCCGGCCACGCGCACAATGCGCCGCGCATGCGCGCGTTCCCAGGCGGTTACGGTTTCGGCGGCCAGCTTTAATACCGGCTCGAAGAGGGCAAATTGAGGGCTGCGGATGGCAAACTGGGTGGTATGCACGCCCACGGCCACGCCCCCGGCCCCGGCATCGAGGTAATAGCGCGTCAGGGCGCGTTGGCGGCGCTCGTCAAAGCGCCTGTGATGATCCAGCGCCAGCGGGTGGGCCGGGATGACCATGCCTTCTAACAGGGCAGTGCGTACCCAGGCGGGCGGCTGGGGATAATCTTCAGCCATCAATACCTCCCGTCGCGGGTCTCAAAATGGGTGGGTTTGTTCAGGGTGCGACCGCCGGCGGCGGCCCAGTGGGCCGTCTGGCGGATCATCCAATCGAGAGGCGTGGGCGGCGGCCCCAGCCGCTCCACCATCCGGCGGCAATCAGCCAGCAGGGCGGTACCGGCCTCGTTCCCCGTAAAGGTGACGGCTCGGCCCAGCGCATGGGCCAGTTGCGCGGCCAGATCACGCACTGCCAGGGGCTGCGGGCCGGTGAGGTTCAGCGCCAGCGGCGGCGACTGCGCCAGGGCCAGCGCGCGCAGGATGAACTCATTGGCGTCACCCTGCCAGATGCAGTTCAGGTAGCCCATGCACACATCCACCGGTTCGCCGCGCAGGATTTTTTGGGCCAGGTCCATCAGCACCCCGTAACGCAGATCAACAGCGTAAAACAGGCGGATGAGCACCAGCGGCGTGCCATTCTGAAGCGAGAAATATTCAAAAATGCGCTCGCGGGCCACGCAGGCGTTAGAATACTCGCCCAAGGGGGTGAGAGGGACATCCTCGGATGAACCCGAGCCATCTACCGGCGTAAGCGGGTAAACGTTGCCGCTGGAGAGCGCCGCGATGCGCGCCTGAGGGTAACGCTCGCAGGTAAAGGCGGCGGGCAGGGTCATCGTGGCCCAGGTAAGAGCCGGGTTGCTGGAAGTGCCGAACTTCAACCCCACCAGGTAGGCGATATTCTCGCTGTCGGGCAGGCGGGCATAAGCGGCGCGCTCCATCAGGTCCAGGCTGAGGGTGCGCACGCCGCGCCCTTCTAACCAGGCACGCGCCTGCGGGTTCGAGAACCGGCTGACGGCGATCACTTCCAGCGGGTGTTTGGCCGCCTCGGCGGCGCGTTTCGCCAACACCGCCAGGGTGGGGCCCATCTTGCCGCCCGCCCCCAAAATCACCAGCGGCGAGCGCACGCTGCGGATCATCTCCACCAGCACAGGGCGCGGGCGGGTCATCACTTCATCGAGCGTATCTTCATCTTGAATGAAAGGAAAAGCAGGATTATCCAAAAGCGACCTCCTGACGCCTGCGCGCCTTCCAGATTATCCCTGCCGGTAGAAAAGAACAGGCCCCCAAGGAAATCCGCACCCGGGGGGCCTATGCTCTATAAGTCTCTTACCAGTCGATGGCCGTGCCGTCGTCTGGGCTGTAAGTTTCAGGGTTGCGCCATTCGTGGCCGATTTTGTCGGCCAGAGCTTCTTCGTCCAGTTCGATGCCCAACCCCGGAGCGGTGGGCAGTTCCACGTAGCCATCCTTCGCCACAAAGGGGGTCTTCAGGTAGCCTTCGCCCAACGAAACATGTTCCTGGGCGATAAAATTGGGGATGGTGGCGTCTAGCTGGATGCAGGCGGCCAGCGAAATCGGCCCAAGCGGATTGTGCGGGGCCACTCCGGCGTAGTAGGCTTCGGCCATGCCGGCGATAATATGCACCTCGTGGATGCCCCCGGCGTGGCACAGGTCGGGCTGGACAATCGAGACGGCGCGCTTCTCCAACAGTTCGCGGAAGCCCCACCTGGTAAAGATGCGCTCGCCAGCGGCAATCGGCAGGTGCGTTCCACGGGCGATGTCGGCCATCACGTCTACGTTTTGGCACTGCACCGGCTCTTCGATAAACATCGGCTGATACGGCTCTAACGCCTTAATCAGCAGTTTGGCCGTCTGCGGGCTGACAGCCCCATGGAAGTCAACGGCGATATCGGCTTCCGGCCCGCCAGCTTCACGCAGGGCGGCAAAATGCGCTACAGCGCGATCCACAAAAGCCTTGTTCTCGATAATGCGCGCGCTCCTGCCGCCCACCCCGGTTTTGAAGGCAGTGAAGCCCTTCGCCATCCAATCTTTGATTTGGGCCGGCTCGCTGGCGTGTTTATACAGACGGATGCGGTCACGGGTAGGGCCGCCAAAGAGCTTGTAGACGGGCACGCCCAGGGCCTTACCGGTGAGATCCCAAAGGGCCTGTTCCACGCCGCTGAGGGCGCTGGTGAGGATGGGGCCGCCGCGATAAAAGGCGTGTTTGTACATGGCCTGCCAGTGGTGAACCACGCGGGTGGGGTCTTGACCCACCAGGTAGGGGGCCAGTTCGGCTACGGCCTGGGCACAGGTTAAGGCGCGGCCTTCGAGGATGGGTTCGCCCAACCCAACCAGCCCTTCATCGGTGTGGACTTTTAAGAACAGCCAGCGCGGCTTGACAAGGAACGTTTCGAGTCTGGTGATTTTCATTGGATACCTCGATAAGAAGTTGAATTACCCTGATGATAAACCTCTACAGCACGCCCTCCAGGCGTCGGCGGGCGGCCAAGATCCAATCTTCGCCCGGCTGAAGGGGGCGCAGGATGAATCCGAAGTGATACTTACCCGGCAGTACCAGGAATTCGGGATGGACCGAAGCGGCCCAACCATCGTCGCCGCCCACCCCCATATGGGCCGCATCTACATGCAGGATGGTTTCAGCGCAGCGCGTCAGTTCGTAAGGATGCCCGGCCTGAGCCAAATCTGCAATGGTATAGTGCAGCGCGTCCATGTGGAGCGGGTTCAGGCCCACCACCATCAGGCCGCTGCCCTGCTCATTAGCCAGCACCAACCAGCGGACGTCTTCTTTGCCGCCCGATTCACTGGTATAGACGTAAGGGGTGAACTGCTCATCCACAGTGCTCTGATACAGCCCCACCGCCGCGCCGTGCTTGCGGTCTACATAATTTTCATGCGGCCCACGCCCATACCACGTCAGGCGTTCAAAACCGGGCGGCAGAACCAGTTCCAGGCCCACGCGGGGGATGTGGGGCAGCCTCGCATCTACGTGGACGGTGTTTTCAATTACGACCTCGCCGCTGCCATAGATGCGGTACAGCATCCGGCTGTCGATTCCAGCGGGGTTATAGGGGGCGGCGACGCGCGCCAGGGCTTCGACTTCGATCACCTGACGGCTGAGGGGAGTCACCCGCAGGCTGATAGGCGCGCGCTCCAGCCGGTCAATTCCGGCGGCGCGCCATTTGTGAATACTGGCGGGCGGGTTACCCATCAGCAGGTCAATATCGGTGGGGGCGCGGTAGTAGTTCTCACGCGGCCCGGCAGAAAGCAGGACGGCGCCGTGCACGCGGTAGGTCACGAGCAGGCCCGTGGCCTGATCGAAGGCCACCTCAAATTCTGGCCCGCTGACGACCACCCGCCCGGCAATTTCTGTCAGTTGCAGCCCAGGCAGGCTTTCGGTTTTAACCACCGGCCCTTTGGGGACTGCAAAGAGCAGAGGGAACTGCTCCCAGTAAACTTCGTGACCGCGCGCCGCCCACGGCAGGTCACGGTTGAGGGTAAAATGCACGTTCAAGAAGTATTCGGCCCCCGCCGCAAACACTGCGGGCGGCTGTAGGGGGATCTCCAACAGGGCCTTTTCGCCCGCCGGAACCGGCATGGCCGGGAGCGCCCCCGATTGAATGACCCGGCCATCTTCCACCACTTCCCAGGTGATATCCAGGTGTTCCAGGCTGAGGGTATGGTGCTTATTCCATAAGATCAGACGACCCTGACGCGCGTCGCTCTTAGGGGCCAGCGCCAGCGAGAGCGGGGCCTGCACCTTTTTCACCTCATACGCGCCGGGGTGCGGCACCAGGTCTGGCCCAAAGATGCCGTTATTGCACATCTGCGGGTCTTCGTTATCCTGATAATAGCGTTTATAGTCAAAATCGGGGCCAAAGTCGCCGCCGTAGGCGTAAAAAGGCTCACCCCGCGCGTTGGTGTGCAGCAGGGCTTTGTCGCTCCAATCCCAGATGCAGCCGCCCTGAAAACGCTCAAAAGCATCTATCATGTCCCAGAATTTGAAGAAATTGCCGGTGCTGTTCCCCTTGGCATAAGCGTACTCACACATCATCACCGGACGTTTTTCAGAAGGATCGGCCAGAACGGTCTTGAGCCATTCGAGTTTGGGGTACATGACCGAAAAAACATCCGAAATCTCCGGGCCAGGCCGCCCGCTCTCATAGTGGATGTAGCGCGTGGGGTCATAAGCGCGCATCCAATGCGCCATAGCGGCGTGATTCGGCCCCGTGCCAGACTCATTCCCCAACGACCACAGGATGATGCAGGGGTGGTTCTTATCGCGCATCACCATGCGCAGGCCGCGCTCCAGGTAGGCCGAGGCCCAGGCCGGGTTGTGACTTAGCTCGCCGCCCACGCCGTGCGTCTCGATATTGGCTTCGTCAATGATGTAGATACCGTACTCGTCGCACAGATCATACCAGAGGGGATGGTCTGGGTAATGGCTGGTGCGGACGGTGTTGAAGTTGAACTGCTTCATCAAGATGATTTCACGGCGCATATCGTCGGCAGTGAGGGCGCGCCCACGCTGGGGGTGATGCTCGTGGCGGTCAACGCCGCGCATCACCAGCCGCCGGCCGTTAACCAGCAGCACGCCGTCTTTAATCTTCACCTCGCGGAAGCCCACCCGGCAGCTCTCAAAATCTATGGCACTGCCTTGCGGGTCTTTTAAGGTAAGCACCAGCGTATACAGGTGAGGGGTTTCCGCCGTCCACTTTAAGGGGCTTGCCACGCGCTGGCGAATTTGGGCGCAGGCGGTTTTATAAGCGGTCTGCAAGCCGAAGCCGGTACGGTCAGCGACCGGGGCCGAAACCGGGCTGCTCAATGCCGGGAAGCCAGAAGGGTCATACAACATGACTTCGACGGAATATTCAGCCATGCGCGGGCTGCGGTTGATCTGCGCCTCAATATACAGCTCGGCATCCTGGTAGCACTCATCGAAGGTAGTGCGCACGGTAAAATCTTCCAGGCGAACCGCTGGTTTGCTGTAGAGGATCACATCGCGCTGAATGCCGCTCATCCGCCACATATCCTGGCATTCGAGGTACGAGCCATCACAGTAGCGCATCACTTCTACCGCCAGGGTGTTCTCGCCGATCCGCGCGTAGGGGGTGATATCGAACTCGGCAGGCAGGCGGCTGTCCTGGCTGTAGCCGACTTCCTGGCCGTTTACCCAAACGGTGCAGTTGGAGTCTACCGACTCAAAGAGCAGGAAAATCGCCCGCCCCGCCCAGGATGGATCAACCGTGAAGGTGGTGCGGTAACAGCCGGTGGGGTTGCGCTCAGGGACAAAAGGTGGGTTGGCCTCAAACGTGTAATGGACATTCGCATAAATAGGGTTATCGGGGAAACCCTGAAGCTGCCAGTTACCCGGCACCGCGATATCTGCCCAGGCGGAAGCGTCGTAAGCTTCGGCATAGAAGCCAGCAGGGATTTCTTCTGGCGAGGGGGCCAGGGCGAACTTCCAGGTCCCGTTGAGCAGGCGCACAAACGGTGACGCGGTCCGGTTGCAGGAACGCGCCATCTCTGCGTTGGGATAAGCGCCCAACGGCACGTGCGCCGGTCGCTTGTTCCTGCCGGTTACCTGTGGGTTTTCCCAATCACGAAGAGCTGTCATCCCATTTCTCCTTCAAAGTAATACCATCAAAATACGCCGTCCGGCAAACTCCACTTCACCCGGCATGCGGCACGAGAGCTCGTTCTCCCATCTATAAACCCCTACGGATAGGGCCGATTTCAAAAACGGAAATTAAACGGTCATTCCGGATTAAGTGTAGCACAATATCCATTGATGGCGGCGCGCTTCTTTTCAAAATGATCTATGGGAAGATACATTTGGGGGTAATGGGTTTTCACTCAATGCTGATGGTTGGTCGCCGTCTGGCGAAAAAACGCCGGGGTTGGGATTGACACGCTTAACGCGAATCTGACAGGTTGTGGTACAATACCGGCGAACCTGAACGGGTGGCAGCGTTATCATTGCATTTTGATCTTGGGGAACGCCGCCCCTCAAGAATCAACCAGGGCCTGCTGTACAGCAGGCCCTGGTGGGTTAAGGGCGTTTCATGAACCTCACTCTTTCACATCTGGCGGAATTTTCATCCGGTAACCGGTTCCTCGGATCGTCTCGATCAGGTCCTCGCCAAACGCGCTCTTAAACGCACTGCGCAACTGATGAATATGCCACTTGGCAATCCCAAGGGCTTCACCGTTGAGAACCTCGTAACCCTGCGCCTCAAAAACCAGGGTGCGGTGCTGCACCGGGCTGGGCGCGTGGCGGATGAGAACCATAAAGTAGTTAAACGTCCCCTGGGTTAAGACCGCCGCTTTTTCTTTATAAATAACCTGGCGGGTGTTTAAGTCAACGATGAAATCGCCGCGCCTGAAATAACGGCTGTCGTCCTTACGGAACGGCAGAAGGGCATCCATGCTGCCTTCTGCCGGCAGGTTCATTTCCTCTTTTAATTGAACAAGCAGGTTTTGAATCTGGATAATACAGTTAAGACGGCGCTTTTTTCTGCCAACTTCTTCCAGAACTGCTACCAGCCGCTTGAGGACGGCGTCCATTCCTTCGGATTTCAAAATGTAGTCTCTAACGCCGAGGCGGAATAACTGCAAGACGACTTCAAAAGACTTCTGATCGGCCAGCACAACCATGGTTGAACTGGGATACTTTTGACAGACCTCAGAGATAAACAATTTATCCTCTACATTGGGCTGGCGTAGATTCAAGATCACCAGGTCAAACAGAGTCCCAGCCAACTGTTGGAAAGCCTCAGCATATGAATTAGCGAGCACGGTCACATAGCCAGGGCGTTTTAGAAAATATCCTGAAACCATCTGGAGGCTGGCGTCAAAGTTAACCAAGATTGTGCGGTAGGTATCCATAGGCCTGATCCTGATCTACGAAAAAGATGGGGAAATTCCGCATAGCTGACCAAACAACCTCAGAACTGCGGATTTCACCCACAGTTTTGATGCTGTTTAGAATACTACCGGAAATCAGCCAAACTTCAGGCTACTTTAAAGGGACAGGCGTATCTTTAGGGTGGGTTTCGTCTTTGAGAGAGGGACGAAAGAGGTATTTCACAAAAGTTCTGGCCGCCTTCACGATGCGGATGGCCTCACCCGGGCGAGTGATGACCTGCCAGGATTTTTTCGCCAGGAATTTGGGGCGCAGGTAAAAAGACAGGCGCGCTCGGTCACACCACTTCACCAGGTCTTCAGCCGAAAGCTCATCGTGGTTCACCAGACTGCGGTGCAGGCCATCGGGCGTCAGCCATTCGCGAAAGTCAGTGGTAGACAGGCGGCCATTGGTGACGGCCCACTCATACGCTTCGGTTCCGGGGTAGACCATAATGGGAAAGAACTGGGCCGTGTCGGGATCGAGCTCTTTTGCCAGTTGGAGGGTTTTCGCCAGAGAACGGGGGGTTTCGCCAGGGTTACCGGCCATAAAACAGCCATGGATCATCACGCCGGCTTTGCGGGCCGCCTGGCGGAACTCGTAAAACTGCTCCACCCTGACCTTCTTCTTGATGCGATCTAAAACCGCTTGATCGCCGCTTTCAAATCCCACGCACACCAGGCGGAGACCGGCCCGATGCAGCCAATCGAGGGTTTCGTAGCTGATGTCGGCGCGCGAGTTAGCGGTAAAGGGCAGGCGGTTGCCGCGCCGGATCAGTTCCTGGGCCAGAGCAATAGAGCGGCGTTGATCCACCGTCAGGGTATCATCCTCGATGAACACTTCCTTTACCTGCGGCAGTTCGCGCGCGATAAACTCAAACTCGTCGGCAACGTTCTGAACGCTGCGCTTGCGGTAGCCATGCCCATTGAGGGTCTGCGGCCAGAGGCAGTAGGTACACTGATAGGGACAGCCGCGCCCGGTGATAATCGCCACTTCAGGGTATTGTGTGATGGAATAAAAATAGTTCTCCACCTTCAGGTGGCGTTTATATACCTCACTCACAAAAGGCAGTTGATCGAGGTCGCGGATGAGCGGGCGGTCGGGGTTATGTACGGGGGTCCCGTCGGCGCTGAGGTAGCTTAAGCCCAAGATGCTGCTGATCTCCCCGCCGCCGTCCAGCCAGCGGGCTGCATCGCGGACGGTGAAATCGTACTCGCCGCGGGCCACGGCATCTACCACCCGGCTGATTTGCAGGCTCTCTGCGGGCAAGGCCGAGACGTGGGGGCCAACAATCAGGACAAAGAGGCCAGGAATGCGCGCTTTAATGGCGGCGGCAACGGAGACATCGTTATAGATGCTGGGCGTACTGCAATCCATGACCAACAGACGGGGTTGAAAATCCTCCGCGATCTGCAAGACGGCTTCCAGGTCGAGCTTATCGGCCGGAGCGTCAAGCAGTTTTACAGTGAAGCCGTCCTGCTCTAAAACACCAGTGGCGTAAGCCAGCCAGATGGGATAGTACATCACGCCGCTTTTAATCACTGCCGGGCTGCGTTGCGAGCGAGAAAAGCCCGCGTGAAAGGGGGGGTTTAACGCCAGCACCTTCATACTTCACCTTTTTTCTAATCAGGACAATAATTATCATATTATAACCCAAAAAGAGCGTGATACTCCAAACAGCATGTCAGTTTTGGATTAATTCAATGAACATCGGAGAGCGCACCAGAACAGCTACCGAACCGTTGGCCTGGCCGTCGGCATCTCCGGCGCCGCCATCGTCAATGATCTGCACATTGCCTAAATAGTCAATGGTGCGCACCTGCGAGCCGTTCATCACAATCGTACCGCCCACAGAATTCCAGGCCACCAGCTTTTCTTTCCCACAGGTATCAGTGAACACGTACAATTCACCGTTCTGGAAAGCGCGGGTTCCGGCATAACGATAATTCTTCAGCTCTGAGGTCAGCGTGCGATAAGAAGTGAACGCGGGCTTAGGCGACCAGTTGCCGAATTCGTCTTGGTCAAATAAAAGGCCCTGCTGGTAACCATCATTGACGGTAGCCAGCGCGTACCAGGTAATGTTAATAACACCAGCGGCCAGAGCGCGCACGTGCCCCTGGATGACATAGCGGGCCTGCTGATCTAGCGACTCTGGCGAGTTGGCGTACCCATGCTCCGCCAGCTCTGTCACCCAGATAGGTTTATCAACCCCGTAACAGGTTTTCATGCGGTTGCGCAGATGGGTGGTCTTGGCAATAATGTCAAGGCCGTAAGCGTCGTAGCGGTCGCCGATGCCATCGAAGACATCTCCGCAGGTGGGAGCTGGCAGCCAGCCCTTTTGGCGGTCTTCGTGGCTGGGGTCCCAGCGCTCCCATTCTCTCTTGAAATCGGGAAAATAATGGAAGGTGAAAGTATCCATATAATTCCCGCCGCCCGACGCCATCAGCCGGTCAGGAAAATCACGCTGGAAGGGGCCGCCGACTTGCGTGAACCAATCATGAGCAATGCCGCCCATTAGAACCGTCGCCTCAGGGTCAGCGGCTTTAATGGCCGGGTAAGCAACCGCCAATGCCTGAGCATAGGCCTGCGGCCGATCGGTTACGGTTGGGTCCTCACCCCAACACCCCAGGCCGCCGGCCCAGCCATTGGGCCAGGTATAGTCTGGCTCGTTGACGATTTCCCAATGCTTGACATTATAAGGGGGTTGTTTGTAATGGTTCACCAGATCGGTTAAGAATTGGGCGTATTCGTCATACCGGTCGGCAAAAATTGGCGCGCAGGGTGACGGGGCCGCCCAGGCGGGGCTGTCGGCTACGGTGATGATCATTCTCACCCTGGTATCCGCCACGATCCTATACTTCTGATCATAATAATCCCAACGATATACGGGTAATTGCCCTTCTACCGGCGCATCCGGTTCGATCCGGCTCCACTTTAAATAGAGCCGCGTCCACCCCGCGCCTGAATCCACCAAAGCTTGAGACAAATAGGGGTAGGCGGCGTCAATCCTGGCCTGTTGAGATTCGACTGCGGCCTGTAAATCCTGGATTGAAAGCCCTGCGTCAGGCAAGAAATTGGCCCCAGGCGCCGCCAGTTGGTGTTCAGCCGCGATCTGCAGCGAAAAGGGTGATTCGATGGGCTGCGGTGCGCAACCCTGCACCATGGGCAGGTAGCATTGGACGGTCACGGCTTGCGATTCGAGCGCCGCTTCCACGGTGACAGCCTTCCCTTTGGGAGCTATACTGCCCAACAGGACAACCAGAGACAACAACGATAAAATCCTCGTAAGCTCCAAGATCCCTTTCCTTTCCAATAAAAACAGAGGACTGCGCCTCTGATCCAGGGGAGGGTCTATAAAAACGATAAACGAAGCACCAACCGCGCCCGATCTTCATCAAGCCGCCGGTTGGTGCTTCGTTTATTTTAATCACTCATTCACGCAGGTAGCGAGAGTCGTTATAGATGCCTCCCGTCTGACTTCAGGGCTACCACTGCCGAGAGATAATTCCAAGAATTTGCTTTCCCGGCAGAACGGTGATGGTTTCTGAATCGGAGACGGCAGGCAGTGAGCCGGGTTGGTTGACATCTGCGATGCTGGCCGTCGCAACGTTGGTGGAAGCGGTCGGTTTATTATTCGCATCAACGGACGTGCTGCCGTAGACGACCGTAAACGAGAAGCTCTGATCGAGGCTGCCAGGAGAAATCGTGCCGGTCCAGGTGACAGTCTTGTCTGTAATTACAGCGCCGCCCGTCGCGTTCTTGACGCGCAGAACCTGGCTCTCAGGGGCAAAGGTGACGGACACGACTGCGTCCACGGGGGTGAAGGTAAATGCAGTGGTGTTGAACGTAACCGTGAAGGTCACGGGCAGGCCCACCGAAACTGTGGTCTGATCGGCAGTGATCGAGATCACAGCGCCCGGTGCGCCGAGATTGAAGTCAACGAAATCCATGGCGCTCGGCAGACTACCAGGCCGGTCTTGAATCACAGCGGTGGCCCTAACTGGCAGCGGCAGGGCGCTGGGCGGCAGAGAACCCGCCACATTATAGGTGACAGTGAAGGTGACCTGCTCGGCCAGGGAACCAACGGCCAGCCATTCTTCGATCCGGATTACCTTGGTGGCATTGTTCACGGTGATAGTAGCGCCATTCGCGCCGGTGATCGCAATGCTGTCAATGGCATAGGCCCTTTCGAACGAAACCGTTACAATCGCGTCAACAGGCGCTGTGCGAGTGGGTGTTACTCCATAGATAACGGTGAATGGGTAGGTGACCATGCCGTTTGGGGCAGCGATTGGATCCCCAACCTGGATATCGACAGAGACATCCGCATACGCAGAAGCTGTCTGGCCCGGGACAAAAACCACGGACGCCAACAGAACGATCATAAAAACGAGTCTGGCTATCTTCATTTCTTATCTCCCTTTGCTTGATGAACACGCTGGATCGAGCTGCATACCTCTGTGAAAGATACCCGCCCTGGCCAAAACGGCTTGGTGATAGAAACCAGGTGGCTGATTTTAAATGCCCCAGTCGGGCTTACCCTGAAGCTTTTGCCTTTACCCCTACTAAGCTGCGGATGCATCTTTGATTATACAACAATCCACTGTATAGACAACTCCTCAAATCTACGAAAACATTTAAAAAGAGTTTTATTGATTCACAATATCAAACACTCTCGTGCCAAAGCATATTGCAGATAATAACAATATAATTCACTTGTTCTGTTCGGAAGTTTGAAAAAGGTTGGAAATTGTTGGATAGAGTCAACCTTTAGAGTATGACTGAAACCCTGTCAGGTTTGCAAGCTCCGCCACAGCGACATTCTAGTGAATATCAGCCGAGACCTTTTGCAAACAGATCAATTAGCTATACTTCCCATCCTGGTTTTGGGGGGTTCTGGAAAAACAAATAACTACCCCTCCCCCAAGTGATGGACACAAGATTGATCCATATCTTTTTGGCAACACTTTTGCAATTCAATGAAGATTGTAAACATTTACTAAACCTTTGTCAAGCATTTATAACTTAAAAAATGTATATGCGCTCGTGTTTTTCCAACTTTTTTCTTACCTTCTATCGACTGGCACAATTTTGCCCCACCCCGATTCGCAAAGGGCAGGGCGTTACTTATGTGTAATGCTATTGCTACAACACCGCCGTCACATCGGGCGGCTTGGCCTGGGCCGATCCGCGGGCTTGCAGCAGGCGGTCCAATTCCTGCTCCAGTTGCTCCACCTGGCGCTGGAGGGCCGCCACCGCTTCGGGGTCAACCTGCGGCTCTGGCGCAGTCACTTCAACCTCATCTTCAGGTTCGCCCTGCACCGGGATTTGCACCGCTTCAGTGGGCCGGCGCAGCAGGAGGTCCAACATGCGCTGAGCCTCCTCTGTGCTCACCCGCTCCTGCGCGGCCAGTTCTTGCACGCGGCGGCGGATTTCCTCATCTACCAGTTGAAATGGATCAATCGAACCCAGGCGGCTGCGCAAGGCACTGACCGTCTCACCGCCCATGCGAATCAGACGCGATAAAAGCACCTGCGGCAGCAGCCCACCGATCTTCTTCTCCTCTTCAAAGATCACCTGAAACAGCGTGACTGAGGTCAGGTCTTCGCCGGTCACATGGTCAACGACTTTCACCTCTTCGCCCCGGCGGATCATAGCGGCCAGGTCGTCAAGCGTGACGTATCGTTTAGAGACGGTATCATACAATTTGCGGTTGGCGTAACGTTTTACCAGCGGCATGCGGGTCTGCTCCTTTCTAAGACTGCGGGGACTGCTGGCGTAGTTCTTCAATCTTGCGAGTCAATTCCGCAATGCGGGCATTCAACGCCTCGATATCAGCCTGAGTGGCCGCGGGAGAGGGCTGCCGGGGCTGGTTGGCGGCCTGGCGGCGCTCGCGCTCTAACTTTTCGCGGCGCTCCATCACCTCGCGCACCAGGTTGCGCGCGTCGGCCTCGGCCATTTCGCCGCGCTCAACCAGCCTGTCGAGAAAATTGTTAATCTCATCCTGCGCCAGAGCGATGGCGCCAATGCCGGCCAGCAAAATCATGCGGGTGGCTTCATAGAGCGGCCCGCGCTTGGGGGTTTCTTTTTTTTCATTCACGGTAGTCATCCTATTCCTCCGGTTTAAATCAATAACGCACTGCGTTATCTCCATTATAACGCAATGCGTTAGAATGTCAACTATCAGCGACCGATCAGAGACTAGCTGACTTTTTCAAACCGACTGCCAGGCGTGCCGCAGACGGGGCATTTTTCGGGGGCAGTACGCGGGTGGGTGTGGCCGCACACCGGGCAGACATAATAGTCGTAATCCTCAGCCGGTGCGTTGAGGCATTCGAGCGCCTGTCGGTAAAGCGCTTCGTGTTCCTTCTCCACCTGCCAAGCCCAGTCGAAGCTGGTCTGGGCACGCTTCATACCTTCGGCCTCAGCTTCCTGGATGAAAGGCGGATACATGCTGACTACCTCATAATTTTCGCCAGCGATGGCGGTCTGCAAATTTTCGGCCGTGCTCTGGATCCCACCCATCGCCTTAAAATGGTTCTGAGCATGGACTTGCTCCGCGTAAGCGGCGGCGCGGAACAGGCGCGCCACCTGCGGGTAGCCCTCTTCATCGGCTTTGCGGGCAAACGCCAGGTACTTGTTGCGTGCCTGCGATTCGCCGGCAAATGCGGCGGCCAAGTTTTCCAGGGTTTTTGACATAACTCCCTCCGTTACTGTTTTGATTTTTAAGGTGGTTTTTGTGTTGATAAAGAGATACGACAAGGGTAATAGATTCTCCAGGGCAGGTCAATCTACGAGGGCAAGTTCTTTGTCATTGAAAAGCATGAAGAAAGTCACCCTATGCTATAATCAACGTACTAAATCGGGTCAATTCATAGGGAATTGCGACCAATATGCGCTTTTTAATCACCGGCGCAGCCGGTTTCTTGGGTTCAGCTTTGGCGAACCGCCTGGCCCGCTTAGGTCATGTAGTGCGGGGGTTAGATGACCTATCCACCGGCGACCCCAGCGCGCTGATCTCAGAAGTTCATCTGACGCGCGGCGACATCAACGACCGCCCCAAACTGTGGACGCTTCTGCAAGACATTGACTGCGTCTACCACCTGGCGGCGCGCGTCTCGGTGCCAGAGTCGATCTTGTATCCACGCGAATACAACCTGGTGAACGTGGGCGGAACCGTGACCTTAATGGAAGCGATGCGCGACGTGGGGGTGCGCCGCGTGGTGTTCATCTCGTCCGGCGCAGTCTACGGCGAGCAGTCCACCCAGCCGCTGCAAGAGAGCGCCATCCCCAACCCGGGTTCGCCCTATGCCGTCTCAAAGCTTTCGGCAGAACACTACGTGCGCACCATCGGCATGTTGTGGGGCATAGAGACGGTGGCCCTGCGCGTGTTCAACGCCTATGGGCCAGGGCAGCACCTGCCGCCGGCCCACGCGCCGGTGATCCCTTATTTCCTGCGCCAGGCCTGCCTGAATGGAACGATTGTGGTGCATGGAGATGGCAGCCAGACGCGCGATTATGTGTACGTGGATGACGTCGTGGATGCAATGATCGCCACCGCCACCGCCCCCAACGTGAACCAGAAAGTGATTAACGTGGGCAGCGGCGTGGAGACGAGCATTCGCAGTCTGGTGAGCCTGGTGCTAAGCGTTACCGGGACTCAACCCGAAGTGGTCTACAACCCGCGCAACGAAGGGGGCGTGCGCCGCATGTGCGCCGACCTCCAACAGGCTGAAACTCTGTTGGGCTACCGGCCGGCCATTGACCTGAAGACCGGCCTGCAATTGGTTCTCGAGAAGGACCCACGTGTGCGCTGTAAGTAGGGACGGCTAAATACGGCTGACATCGTGGGCGCCCGATTCACGCTCTCCGGCAGGGGTGATGCGGATAAATTCGACTGTATCGCACAGTTCTTCAAGACTGTGCGCGCCGGCGTAGCTCATACCAGAGCGCAAGCCGCCGACCATCTGATAAAGGATGTCGCGCACGCTGCCCCGGTACGGGACCAATGCCTCCACACCTTCCGGCACGACTTCAGCCCAATCTTCGTCGGCAATTTCACCCTTATCCAGGGCGCGGCGGTCCACATTTGCGGTAAGCGAAGCCATACCGCGCACCACTTTATAGCGCCGGCCATCGCGCACTACCGGAGCGCCAGGGCTCTCATCGGTTCCAGCCAACATACTGCCAAGCATCACGGTGCTGGCCCCAGCAGCCAGGGCTTTGACCATATCGCCCGAATTACGGATACCTCCATCGGCAATAATGGGAACGCCCAGCCGCCGCCCGGCCTCGGCGCAGTCAACGATGGCCGTTAACTGCGGCACGCCAAACCCGGTAACGATGCGCGTGATGCAAATGGAACCGGCCCCAATGCCCACTTTAACGGCCTCGGCTCCGGCTTCGACCAGGTCTTCCACCCCGGCGGCAGTCGCCACGTTGCCGGCAATCACCGGGATGGTTGGGAAATTGCACCGGAGCTGGCGCACCATCTCAATGGTATGGTCCGAATGGCCGTGAGCAATATCCACCACAAAAACGTCGGCCCCCGCTTCGGCACAGGCCGCCGCGCGCTCCAGGTCTTCGCGCACGCGCGCGCCCAGTGCCACGCCCACCATCAGCCGCCCACGGCTGTCTTTGGTGGCGTTGGGATGATCCTGGATTTTGACAATATCCTGCACGGTAATCAGCCCTACCACGCGGTCTTGCTCATCTACCAGAGGCAGTTTTTCGATGCGGTGTTCGTAAAGCTTCTGGCGGGCGTGTTCCATCGACTCGCCCTCGCGCGCCACTACCAACCGCTCGCGCGGGGTCATCACTCCGGCGACGGAAGCCTCGCCGTCGGGAGCCAGCAACACGTCGCGGGTCGTTACCAGACCCAACAGGTGGCCGCCCTCATCTGTTACAATCAGGCCGCCCACGTCGGCATCGGCCATTTTCTGGCGCGCCTGGGCAATGCTGGCGTCAGCTTGGATTCCTAACGGGCGCTCAACCACAAGATTTTCGGCCCGTTTAACACGGCGCACCTGCTCGACCTGGCGCTCAACGCTCATAAAACGATGTAAAATGCCAATGCCCCCCTCCTGAGCAACCGCAATCGCCATCCGCGCCTCGGTGACGGTATCCATATTGGCGGAGACTATCGGAATATTAATCTGAATGTTGGTGGTCAGGCGAGTCTTCGTCGTCACATCCTTACGGCTGCGGATGGATGAGCGGCGCGGGATCATCAGCACATCATCAAAGGTAAGACCGGGGTCAGAACGCAGTTTCATTCTTCTCTCTCCTTTAAACTTTACCGGTCTGAGCCAGAGGTGATCTTACAAGTTGCAGGGAAGACCCTGAGCAAAAGCGCGCAGACCTTAACACAGAGCGGTTTAATTGTACAATATAGCCATGCGGCTGTCACCCTTGAACGAAGAATTTTATCGAGCCAGTGCGGTAGAGGTGGCGCGGGGGCTGTTGGGCGCCCGGCTGGTGCGTTGCCTGAACGGCAAGCGACTGGCGGGTTATATTGTAGAGGCTGAAGCCTACCAGGGCGAAAGCGACCTGGCCTGCCATGCGCGCGCCGGGCGCACGCCGCGCACCGCGGTGATGTATGGCCCGCCGGGGCGCGCCTACGTTTATTTTGTTTATGGAATGCATTGGATGCTGAACTGCGTCACCGGCGCAGAAGGTGACCCCCAGGCTGTTTTACTGCGGGCCATCTGGCCGGTTGAAGGACTGGAAGAAATCGCCGCGCGCCGGGCCGGGGTTCCCCGGCGGGCGTGGACGGATGGGCCTGGGAAGTTGTGCCGCGCGCTGGCAATTGACGGGCGGCTGAACGGCGCCAGCCTGCTGGACGGCGCTGGTGAACTGTACATCGAAAACGGGCAGACGATTCCAGAAGACGTGATCCTCACCGGCCCGCGCGTCGGCCTCGATGGCGTCCCCGAACCCTGGTTCAGTATGCCCTGGCGCTTCCGGGTGGATCTGCGCCAATGGCGTTTTTCATCAAATGGAGACTTATGAGTACTATCCAACCCTCTGCCGCTGCCGTCCTCATTCCGGCCCGCGCTGAAGACCCCGACGCAGACCTGTGGCTTGCGCTTCTCTCTGTCAAAGAAGGGCAGCGAGTTGAAATGGGGCAGATGGTAGCGCGCCTCGAAGGAAGCTATTTTACTCTGGACCTGACCAGCCCATGCTCAGGCTACGTGACGGGACTGCACGCCCTGCCGGGGCAAATGGTGCAGGCCGGTCAGGTTTTGTGTTATATTGGCACACAGCCCTCCCTCGCCGGGGTGAATGCGCGGCCTGGTCGCAGTGAAACGTTTGACCCCACGGCTCTACTGTTGTTCGGCGGGGGCGGTCATGGCAAAATCCTTATTGATTTAATCCGCGCGCTCCCCTACTACCGCCTGGTGGGGATTATTGACGACGGCCTGCCGATCGGCAGTGACGTGATGGGCGTACCGGTCTTGGGCGGCGCAAACACCTTAGAAGAGTGGCGCCGGCGGGGCGTGCGTCTGGCAGTCAACGGCGTGGGCGGCATTGGGAATGTTGATGTGCGCCTGCGCGTCTTTGACCTGCTTGACGCCGCCGGGTTTTACTGCCCGGCCATCATCCACCCCACCGCCGTCATCGAGCGCAGTGCCTCGCTAGAAGCCGGGGTGCAGGTGTTAGCTCAGGCGTATGTCGGCGGAGCGGTGCGGATTGGCTTTGGCACGGCGCTGAACGTTGGAGCTATCGTTTCACACGACAGCGTGCTGGGGAGGGTCGTCAACCTGTCGCCGGGGGCCACCCTGGCCGGCAAGGTCCGCGTGGAAGATTACGCCCAAATTGGGATGCGCGCCACCGTCAACGTAGGGGTGGTGGTAGGCGAGCGCGCCATGCTGGGCAACGGCTGTACGGTTAAAAAGGACGTTCCCGCGGGGACGCGCGTCCGCGCCGGAACGATCTGGCCGCCTCCGACGCAGGGATAGTATTCTGGGTGACTCGACCTTGGGTCAACGACCAACGTAAGACTGCACTTTTTAAGGAGATCGTCATGTTCCGTAAAAACACACCCGCCGCTCCGGTTGCTGTCACCCCGGCAGAGCGGGTCACATCGGTGCTGGGACCGGGCATTACGTGGAAAGGCAACCTGCGCGGGAGCGGCGGCGTGCGCATCGAAGGCGCATTTGAGGGCGACATTACCGTGCGGGGGATGATCATTATCGGAGAAACCGGGCGCGTGACCTGTGAAAACCTGCGCGCCAACACGGTCATTGTGGCCGGTACGGTCAGCGGCAACATCACCGCCGAAAAGCTCGACATCCGCTCTACCGGGCGGGTATGGGGCGATGTGACTGTGGTGGCTCTGGCGACGGAAGAGGGGGCATTCTTGCGCGGGCAGGTGCGCATGGAAGAGAAAATTGACTTCCAGTTCGAGTCATCCGGCGAATCCTCCAGCGGTGATGTGCCGGCTGCCGGGCCGGTAGAAGGGTAGAGAGACTGCTGTGGAATGGGTATTGCTGGTCGGTTATCTCAGTGAGTGGATGGGGGCGGTGGCCGTCGCGTGGATTGTCGTCAAGCTCCCGCGCTTGCAGTTCCCGCCGTTAGGGTTCCGCTTCCCCCGGCGTGAGGGCATCATGGCGGCCTCAATCTTCGTACTCATCACCGTCACCGCCCTGATCATCTTTGCCGCTAACCCGCCCGATTTCCCCTGGGAGGCTCTCCACCCGGCCCCAACTCTCAGCCTGCCGCGCGCGCTGTTTATGGCCGGGCTAACGCTCATCCCCATTATTGTGGCGCTGTTGGCGCGCGGCCAGCCCGTGCGCAGTGCCGGGTGGGATCACACTCGTCTACGTGCCGCCATCCAGGTGGGCATTGCCCTGGCCTTGCTCACCATCTTCCTGCGTAACCGCGTGGTAGACGTGCTGACCCGCCTGGACGGTACAACCCTAACGGCTCTGCTGCTGGCGCTAGGGATTGCCATTGCCGAAGAAACCACATTTCGCGGTTATATCCAGCCGCGTCTTGCGGCCTGGGTCGGCGCATGGCCCGGCCTGGTCCTCAGCGCCGCGCTCTTTGCCCTCTGGCATCTGACGGCCTGGGTTGGCCGGCTGCCCCTGAATACGACCCTCATTTTGTTTGGTCTGACCTTTGCGCAGGGATTGGTCCTGGGCTGGGTGATGCGCAGCACCGGCCATGTGCTTACCCCGGCGCTGTACCGGGCCGTTTCAATCTGGCTGAGGGTATTTTAGCAGGGCAAGGCATGTCTGAAGTGCAAATTTTTTACCCGGTGCGCCGCCTCGGCGTGTTATTCCACAGTGCGGCCCTGGTGCTGCTGCTCTCCATGAGTGCCTTTGCCTTCCTGACGGCTCTGGATCAGCCCATTGGCGGCTATTTTGTGCTGTTGCTGCTGCTGGCGGTGTTATTCTTCGCTCCCCTGCCGCTGTTGGTATACAGCCTGTACGCCCTGCTGCGCGCCCGTTATTCACTAGAGCGCGACGGCCTGCGCCTGCGCTGGGGACTACGCACCGAGGATATTCCGCTGAACGAAATTGAGTGGGTGCGCCCCGCCGACGACCTGCCTCTGCGCCTACCGCTGCCATTCCCCTCCTGGCCGGGCGCGCTGTTGGGGAGCGTGCAAACTGACGAATTAGGCCGGGTGGAGTATATGGCATCGGGCCGGGCTCACCTGCTGCTGGTGGCCGCGCGCACGCACGTTTTCGCCATCTCGCCTCAGGATGAGGATGCATTCCTGGATGCTATGGAAAAAGCGTTTGAGATGGGCAGCCTTTCGCCAATCCCGGCGCAGTCCGTACTGCCCGCGGCTTATGTGTCTCAGGTATGGGATACGCCCCCCGCGCGCATCTTGCTGATGACCGGCCTGATTCTGGCGTTGATCCTGTTTGTCGTCATCAGCCTGATCATCCCCACCCGGCCAACCGTGTCAATGGGTTCCAACCTGGCGGGCGAAGCGCCGCTGCTCACATCCTCCGCTCAAATCATCCTGTTCCCGATCCTGGCGATGTTGTTTTATGGGATCAACCTGGCCCTAGGGCTGTTCTTCTTCCGCTGGCAGCCTTACCGACCGCTGGCCTATATGTTATGGGGCGGAAGCATTGTTACCACCCTGCTGTTAGGGCTGGCAGCGATATGGCGTCTGGCATAAGCATGACAGCCCCGCTCGCGCTCCTGGCCGGGTTGATCCTTGCCGTCCTGGTCGCTGCCGCCGCATGGAAGGCCCGCGCCTTAAGCACCTCTGGCGCGCTGGCGGCAACGGCACTGGGAACGATTATCTTCGGCCTGGGCGGGGTGGGTTGGGCAGTGCTGCTGCTGGCTTTCTTCATCTCATCCAGCGCGCTCTCGCGCCTGTTCAAGCGCCGCAAGTCGGCGTTAGACGAGAAGTTCTCGAAAGGCTCGCAGCGCGACGCCGCCCAGGTGCTTGCCAACGGCGGCGCGGCGGGGCTGTGCGTGCTGCTGCATGCGCTGTTCCCCACCGAACTGTGGCCCTGGGCGGCTTTTGCCGGCGCGCTGGCCGCCGCCAACGCCGATACCTGGGCTACCGAGTTGGGTGTTCTCAGCAGCAACGCGCCCCGATTGGTGACCAACGGCCAGGTGGTGGAGCGCGGCACTTCTGGCGGCATTACCCCCGCTGGAACACTGGCCTCGCTGGCGGGCGCGCTGCTGATCGCCGCGCTGGCCGTGCTGCTGTGGCCGGTGGGAGCGCCGGAGAGCGCCCCGGCCTGGCTGGTGTGGTTCACTCTGGCCGGGATGGGCGGCGGACTGCTGGATTCATTCCTGGGAGCAACCCTACAGGCCATTTACACCTGCCCCAATTGCTGTAAAGAGACCGAACGCTTCCCACTGCACACCTGCGGCGAGCCCACCACGTTGAAGCGCGGCCTGACCTGGATGAATAATGATTGGGTTAACGGCTTTTGCACTCTGGCCGGGGCACTGCTGGCCGGTGGAGCCGGTTTGATCTTCCTTTGATACGCCCAAAAGCTGGAAAGGAACGGGGTATTCATGAAAAGACGCTTACTGATCATCTTGCTGGCGCTGATGGTTGCCTCGCTGGGCTGTTCGCTGTTTACGCGCAGTATCTCTACTCCACCCACGCCGGACAAGAGCCTGGAACTGCCGCCGGATGCCGCTACCGCCACGCCCAAGCCCACGCGCACGCCGCGCGCCCGAGTGACGGCCACGCCCCAGGCCGCGGCCTGCCCTACCTTCCCCGCGCCGGTATGCGATCCAGCCGTGACCGGCCAGCCTCAACCGGTAGAAGTTTTTGGCCGCTTCAGCTACAGCAATGACATTATCGCTACCTATTACGTGGAACAGGCCGTAGCCTTAAACGACATATACGGCTTTATCATCCGCGACCACGAATGGGAGCTGCCGGTTGAATCGCAAACCCTGGGGTTTTTGGAACTGGATACTACCAGCCGTACAGGTGAGTTCTGGCTGCAACTGCCGGCGCGCCCTCTGGGAACGCAGGCCGACGTCAACCCCAACGGGCAGGACGAAGCCGGGGTGCAGGTGTTCGCGGTAGCTTATTCGCCAAACCTGACGGGCGGCCCTTACTCAGAAGGCGATGATCCTTCGCTCGGCTGGCCTTCTTATTTGGCTTCTACCCAAAACGACCCAGAAAACGAAGACGAAGTCATCGGCGGCAAGCTAATTATCTGGTCGCCCGATGCGGAGCAGTTCTTCCCCAGCGGGTTCGGCGACGATGGCCTGCTGTTCACCGAGGACGACCCCGTACAGCCCGTCCCGGCGGGCTACTCCGTCATTGATCTGGACGCCAGCCCCTTTGCCATTATCCGCGATCCCCGGGTGGAGCTAACCCTTTATGAACCAGCCGATGTGGCGATCAAAGATTACTCTGGCCTGAGCTACAGCGAAGCCTTTGAGAGGATGTTCGAGGTTGTGCGCAAAGAATATGCCTTCAACGGCATCGAGGGCAAACAACCCGATTGGGACGCACTCTATGACGAAATTGCGCCGCGCATTAAAGAAGCCGAACAGGAGCAGGACGCCGAAGCCTTTGCTCTGGCTTTGCGTGACTTCACCGAAGCCTTTAAGGACGGTCACGTGGGGCTGTCGGGCGACGTGATCAGCTCGCTGTACGCTCGCGATACGGCCGGCGGATATGGGTTTGCCATCCGCGAATTGGATGATGGGCGGGTAATCAGCGTGTTTGTCTCGCAGGATGGGCCGGCGGCGCGCGCCGGAATGAAAGTGGGCGCAGAGATTATCGAATTCAACGGTCTGCCGGTGGCTGAGGCCATCGCCCAGGTGAAGCCCTGGACCGGGCCGTTCTCCACGGATTTTGGGCGGCGCTACGAGCAGGCCCGCTTCCTTACCCGCGCGCCGCTGGGGACCGAAACCACCGTCGTCTTTAAAAACCGGGGTGAAAGCCAGCGCAACGCCCGCCTGCAAGCAGTTGATGAGCAGGACAGCCTCTTTTACACCTCGCCCTACCGCGGCATGAACCCTTACGGCCTGCCGGTGGAGTATGAGCTTTTCCCCAATGATGTTGGCTACGTGCGCATCACATCCAACTACGATGATCTCAACCTGATCATGCGGCTGTTCGAGCGCGCCTTGAAGATTTTCACCGAAAACGGCGTCACCGGGTTAATCATTGACATGCGCCAGAACTCCGGCGGGGCCAACCTGGGCCTGGCGGGCTTTCTGCACGACCAGGAAATTTTGATGGGACAGTTGGAGTATTACAGCGACAAGACCGGGCAGTTCGAGCCAGAAGGGCCGCGCCGCAAGGTGCTGCCCAATGAGACACAGTACCGCTTCGACCGGATGGTGTTAATCGTCGGCCTGGCCTGCGCCAGCGCCTGCGAGTTAGAGTCTTATGGCTTCAGCCAGGTGCCGGGCATGGAAGTCGTCGGTCAGTTCCCTACTGCGGGCGTTGAAGCTGAGGTGGCGCGTGGACAATTTGAGATGCCAGAAGGAATCTCCATGCAAATCCCCACCGGGCGCTTTACCCTGCCGGATGGCAGTCTGTTCTTAGAGGGCGTGGGCGTACAGCCCACCGTGCGCGTGCCGATCACTGAAGAAACCGTCCTTTCGGAGCGGGACCCCGTCTTACAAGAGGCCTACGATCAGGTTGTAAGGTGAGTGAGTAGAAAAAGGGAGGGGTGCTGATCGCGGCACCCCTCCCTTTTTTAATTTTTAAGCGAGCTGATTGATTCTATCCAGACACCAGCCACATAAGAGCCTGCTGGGCCAGGTTGATCAGCGAGGATGGGAAGAGGGCCAGCAGCACGACGGCGGCAGCCGAGACCAGCGTGACCACGTTCACCCAAGTGGTCTGGCTGGCGACCGGCTCGCCCGGCTGCATGTACATCACTACCAGCACGCGCAGGTAGTAGTAGGCCGAGAGGATAGACGTAAGCAGGCCAATGATTGCCAGGGACATATGCCCGGCCTGAATGGCCGCACTGAACAGGTAAAACTTGCCCCAAAAGCCCAACGTCGGCGGGATGCCGGTAAAAGAAAACATCGCCGCGATCATCGCCAGCCCTAAGAGCGGGTACTTGCGGCCCATCCCGGCATAATCTTTAAACTCCAGCCCGCGCCCTTCGAGCTGCTCGGCGGCCAGCACCACGCCCCAGGCGGCAAAGCTGGTCAATCCATACGCGGCCAGGTAAAACAGGATGGCCGCCACGGCATCGCCCACCACCTCGCCGTTGCCGTAGGCCACAAAAGCCATCAGCAGGTAGCCGACGTGCGCAATGCTGGAGTAAGCCAGCAGGCGCTTGATGTTGTTCTGCGCGATAGCCAACAGGTTGCCGACGATCATGGTCAGGGCCGCCAAAGCCCACAGAATGGGCGTAAGCGAGGCCGCCAGGTCGGGGAAAGCCTGCACAAATACGCGCAGGAGCGCGGCAAACCCCGCCGCCTTAACGCTGACGGACATAAAAGCCGTAACAGAAGACGGCGCGCCCTGGTATACGTCGGGCGTCCACATATGGAAGGGGACGGCTGAAACCTTAAAGGCCAGCCCCACCAGCAGCAGGGCCGCGCCTACCAGAAACAGCGGGGGGTTGAGGAGCGTACCAGCGGCAAGCGCCTTGACAATCTGCGCCAGAGCGGTTGTGCCGGTGCCGCCGTAAATCAGGGCCACGCCGTAAAGGAAGAACCCAGAAGAGAATGCTCCCAACAAGAAGTACTTCAAGGCAGCTTCTTCCGAATCGGGCCGCGGGCGCGCAAACCCCGCCAGCACGTAGAGCGGGATCGAGAGCAGTTCCAGCGCCAGGAACACCACGATCAGGTCGAAGGCGTGGGCCATCAGGATCATGCCGGACGTGGAGAGGAGCATCAGAGTGTAATACTCACTGCGGTGGATGTTCAGCTTGCGCAGGAAGTCATAGGAGATGCCCACTGCCAGCAGGGCACTGCCCAAGATGATGATATCGGCGTAAATGGCAAAGCCATCCAGCACCGTCATGGTGTTAAAACCAGACTGGCGCGCAGGGAAGAGAGAAAGGCTGACCCCCAGCGCCGCGCCCAGGCCAATGGCGGCCAGCAGCGCCGTCAGGCCCTTGCGCGAGCGCGGAATCCACAAATCCACTACCAGCAGGATGATGCCCCATACCGCCACAATCAGGGCGGGGAGAATGGTGACTAAGTCGGCAGATGTCATGTTGGCTTGCCTCCCCTCGTTTAGCGGATGGCCGCGGCGGCGGTTTGCAGCGCCGGCAGCAGGCTTTGGACGGTCGGGTTAATCAGGTCGAAGAAGGGCCGGGGATACAGGCCGATCCAAAAGATCAACACCAACAGCGGCAGCAGTACCAGCACTTCGCGCACGCTGACATCGGGCAGATGGCGGTTCTCTTCGTGGCGGATAGCCCCCAAAAACACCCGCTCGTAGAGGAACAGCAGGTAAACTGCCGCGAGGATCACGCCCAGGGTGGCCGCGCCGACCATCCAGATACTGTTAATGGCTGTGGAGCCAAACGCGCCCAGCAAGATGGTGAACTCGCCGACAAAGCCGTTCAGTCCCGGCAGTCCGGCGGAAGACAGGGTGACGATCAACATCAGCGCGCCCATGTAGGGTAGTACCTTCCAGACCCCGCCAAAGGCTTCCATCTCGCGGGTATGGCGGCGCTCATAGAGCATCCCAACGATGAGGAACAACGCGCCGGTGCTGAGGCCGTGATTGACCATTTGCAGGATGGCCCCGGCGATGCCCTGCTGGTTGAGGGCAAAAATGCCGAGCATGACGAACCCCAGGTGGCTGACGGAAGAATAAGCCACCAGCTTCTTCATATCGCGCTGATAGTACGAGACAAATGCGCCGTAGAGGATGCCGATGACCGCCAGCAGGGCCATCCACGGCGCGGCCTGCACGCTGGCTTCGGGGAAGAGCGGCAGGTTGAAACGCAAGAAGCCATACGTTCCCATTTTGAGCAGAACGCCCGCCAGAATGACCGAACCGGCAGTAGGGGCCTCAACGTGGGCGTCTGGCAGCCAGGTGTGCAGCGGCCACATCGGCACTTTGACGGCAAAAGCCAGGGCAAAGGCCAGGAACAGCCATAACTGCGCCCCCGCGAAAACCTCGCGGCTGTTGATCAGGGAAGGCAGGTAGAACGTGCCGCCCTGAATGCCCATGTACAGGATCGCCAACAGCATCAGCACCGAGCCAGCCATGGTGAAGATGAAGAATTTCACCGCCGCGTATACGCGCCGCTCGCCGCCCCACATGCCGATTAAGAAGTACATGGGAACCAGCGTGAACTCCCAGAAGATGAAGAACAACACCAGGTCCAGTGCCAGGAACACCCCCACCATGCCGGTTTCGAGCAGCAAGAAGAAGATCATAAACCCCTTCACGCGCTCTTGAACCGCCTCCCAGGTAGAGAGGATGGAGATGGGCGTCAGGATGGTGGTCAACAGCACCATCAGCAGGCCGAGGCCGTCAATCCCCAGGCGCAGGCCGATTTCAACGCCTCCCACCTGAGACCAGGCCAGGGGCGTATCCATTTGCAGGCCTGGCTCGCCAACGCGAAAGACAGCCGCCACCCACAACGATAGTCCCAACGTCACCAGCGAGGTGAGCAGGGCCGTCCAGCGCAGGGCGGCCTTTTGCGCCGCAGGGATCAGCGCGAGTACAACGACCCCGACCAGTGGGAAGAAAGTTACCAGGATGAGAGGATTGAGCATATCCCGCCCTCAAAACAAGAACGTAAGATTATGGCAGCGGAACGCCAACCCAGACCAGGTACGTCAGGATGGCGACAACGCCAAGCAGCACAACCAGCGCGTAAGAACGCACAAAACCAGTTTGAACATGGCGGAACCATTGGGCCGAAGCCTGCGCCAACACGCCAAAGCCATTGACAACGCCATCAATCACGCCCTGGTCTACGGGCTGAGCCAAAAAGCCCGCCAGGCGCTTAAAACCGCCAACGAACACCTGGTTATAGAACCAATCTACCTTCCAGGCCTCGGTCAACAGATTGAACAACCCACCCCAACGGGTCTGGAGCGGGTCTGGGTCGGTAGGACGGGTCGCCGGGCGGCGGCCGTAGAGCAAATACGCCAGCCCAATGCCCGCCAGCGCTACCACCAGGGCCGTCACGGCGATCAGTGGATTAAAAGCGGCGGTATGGGTCACTTCAATCGTATGCTCTAACCAATGTTCCAGGGTAAGCACGCCGGGCAGGTTAATCGCCCCGCCCACTACCGAAAGCAGCGCCAGAATGATAAGCGGCAGGGTGATGACCGGCCCGCTTTCAACGGCGGCCCCGGCCGCGCGGGTGCGCGAAGTCCCCAGGAACACCAGGGTGATCTGCCGCCACATATAAAAGGCCGTCAGAAAGGCCGCCGCGATGAGCAGAACGAGGATGGCGGGGTTGAATTCAGAAGCGGCCGCCAGAATCTCGTCTTTAGAGAAAAATCCAGCGAGCGGCGCAATGCCCGCCAAAGCCAGCGCGCCGATAACGTACACCCCAAAGGTCGTTTTCATGCGCGCGCGCAGGCCGCCCATGTTGCGCATGTCTTGCGGGTCAAAGTCGGCATGTCCGCTCCGGCCAGGGCCTTCATCAGCTTTGCTGTGACCATGCCCCCCATAGGCCACTTCCTGTCCGCGCTCCATGCCTAAAATGACCGAGCCCGCCGCAAGGAATAACAGCGCCTTGAAGAAAGCGTGGGTGATCAGGTGGAACATGCCGGCCACATAAGCGCCCATGCCCACCGCCGCTACCATAAAACCCAACTGGCTGATGGTCGAATAGGCCAGCACGCGCTTGATATCATTCTGCCCAACCGCGATGGTGGCCGCGAAAATGGCCGTCAGCGCCCCTACCCAGGCAACCGCCGACTGCGCGAAGGGGTCCGCCGCGTAAAGGACGTGCGAGCGTGCCACCAGGTAGACGCCGGCCGTAACCATCGTGGCCGCATGGATCAGCGCCGAAACCGGCGTAGGGCCGGCCATGGCGTCGGGCAGCCAGACGTACAGCGGAATCTGGGCAGATTTGCCGGTTACGCCTAACAGCATAAACAAAGTAATCACTTGAATGACCCAGGGCGAGACCTCGGCCACCTGCTCAAAGACGTGGTCGAACTGAAAGCTCTTGAAATTCCAGAACATGAAGAACAGGGCGATCAACAGGCCAAAGTCGCCCACACGGTTGACCACAAATGCTTTTTTAGCCGCCTGAGCGTTAGCAATGCCGCCCGCGCCCTTCTCGAACCAGAAGCCGATCAGCAGGTAAGAGCATAGGCCCACCCCTTCCCAGCCGACAAAGAGCATCAGATAGTTGTCGGCGCTGACCAGGATCATCATGGCGGCGATAAAGAGATTCAGGTATACAAAAAACCGCCGGAAGCGCCCCGGATCTTCGTTATGGCGGGTATCCTGATGCATGTACCCAATGGCGTAGATGTGAATGAGCGTGCCAACGCCAGCCACCACCAGCATCATCGTGACCGAAAGGGTATCCACCCGGAAGGCCCACGACGCGGCCAGGTCGCCGACGGCAATCCAATCAAGGAAGGGCACACTGCCCGGCTCTGGCACAGCCGCCAGGCCCAGCGCCAGCAGGACGGCCACCCCAAAAGACAGGCCTGAGGCCAGGCTGGCAACAATGCCCACGCCCACTTCGCCGATAAACTTGCCGATCAAGAGGTTCACCAGCAGGCCGATCACCGGCAGGAATACCACCCAGGGAACCAGGCCGGCGTTAGGCGCTGCGCTTGCTTCGTGAAGTAAAAACATAGGGCCTCCTGGGGTTCAGCCTTTCAGACTGTTCAACTGATCGGTATCAATACTGTGCTTGGTACGGAAAATCTCCACCATCAGCGCCAGGCCAATCGCCACTTCCGCCGCGGCAACGGTCATCACAAAAAAGACAAATAACTGCCCATCCAGGTTGCCGTAGAGACGGGCAAAAGTGACAAACGCCAGGTTGGCGGAATTAAACATCAGCTCCAGCGACATAAAAATGACCAAGGCATTGCGCTTGATCAGCACGCCCAAAACGCCGATGACGAACATCACCGCTGAAAGCGCCAGGTAATACGATGCAGGGATCATGATGGCTTTCCTCCCGGTTATTCCATTGTGCCGGTACGCTGTTTGCGGCTGGAGGTAGGGCGGTCTGGCTTGGCGAGCATAATGGCCCCCACCGCCGCAGACAGCAAGATCACGGCGGTAATCTCAAAAGGCAGCGCATAGCGGGTAAACAACAGTTCGCCAATCGCCACAGGGTCGCCGAAATTAGCCCCCGTCGCCGCGGCTTCCGCTCCACTGCCTGCACTGCGGAACAGGTTGAGGGCAAAGTCGGCGGCCAGAATCACCACCAGGGGGATCGCCACCCAATGCTGCCAGCGCAGGTTTTCAGACTTTGGGAGTCTTTCTGCGCCTAACAGCATGATGACGAACAGGAACAGCACCATGATCGAACCGGCATACACTGTGATCTGTGAAAACGCAATAAAAGGCGCGCCCAAGATGAGGTACAGCATTGCCACGGTGACGAAGTTCAGCGCCAGCAGCAGGGCCGAATAGACGGTGTTTTTCGACACCAACATGCCGATGGCCGTCCCTACCGCCACGACCGCCAGGATGAAGAAGACAATCGGTGAACCTGGCATTTTCCCTCCTCTACATAAGGCATGGTAACGATGCAGTCCTGGCCGGCGGCAGACCGCACACCAGGACGGGAAAAACTCTCAGCGTTCGGGGTCCTGCATGATCGGGACCGATTTGGTATACACGCCCGGCTCGGTTTGCTGAGGGGTGGGATTGCCCCCGGCGGGGACCACATCCAGCAGCATATCCTTGGTATAAATGGATGATTCCCGGTCGTAGAAAGACAGCTCGTACTGATCGCGCAAGACAATCGCCTCGGTCGGGCAGGCATCTTCGCAGAAGCCGCAGAAGATGCAGCGCAGCATGTTAATTTCATAAACGCGCGCGTAGCGCTCGCCGGGCGAATAGCGCTCCAGGTCGGTATTTTCGGCGGCCTCCACAAAAATAGCGTCTGCGGGGCAGGCCGCGGCGCACAACGAGCAGCCAATGCAGCGTTCCAGGCCGTTATCGTAACGCCGCAGAATATGCCGGCCTCTAAAGCGCCGGCGCACCTTGCGTTTCTCTTCCGGGTACGAAATCGTCACCGGCTTTGAAAAAAACTCTCTTAAGGTGGTTGCCAATCCTTTCAGCATCTCTTAACCTCCCACCAAAATCACCACGGCTGCCGTGATCAGAACCATCGCCAGCGACACAGGGAAAGTGACCTTCCAGCCAAAGGCCATCAGGCGGTCGTAGCGGATGCGCGGCAAAGTTGAACGCACCCACACAAACACGAACAGCAGCAGTACCACTTTCGCAAATAAAATCAGGGGGCCGGCCCACGTCAGCGGCGTGACCAGCGCCGGCACGGCGCTTTCCAGCGCGCCCTGGAAGGGCAGATAATACCCGCCCAGAAAAACGGCGGCAAAGATCATGCTGACCGCGATGATCTTGATATACTCCGCCATAAAGAACAGGGCAAACTTCATGCCGGAATATTCCGTATGATACCCGGCGGTTAATTCCTGCTCGGCTTCGGGCATATCGAAGGGAGCGCGGTTGGTTTCGGCCAGCATCGAAATGAACAAGATCAGGGCGGCGACGGGCTGCAAGAAGATAAACCAGACGTTCTTCTGCGCCTCAACGATGTCCACCACGCTCATCGAACCAGCCAGCAGGATCGGAACCACAAAACTGAAGCCCATGGCGATTTCATAGCTAATCATCTGGGCGGTTGAACGCAACCCACCCAGGGTAGCGTATTTGTTGTTGCTCGACCAGCCCGCCAGGGTGATGCCGTAGACTGAAATTGACGTGACGGCCATGATGTACAACACCCCCACGTTGATGTCCGTGAGGTACAGGTTAATATCACGGCCAAACAGGTGGATGGTGCGGCCCCAGGGGACCACCGCCGTGATAATCAGAGCCGGAATTACCGTGAGGATCGGCGCGGTGATAAAGATCAGGCGGTCAGCGTGCGCCGGAATGAGTTCTTCTTTGAAGATCAGCTTTACCGCGTCCGCAATCGGCTGGAGCAGGCCCTGATAGCCGGCCCGGTTTGGGCCAATGCGGTCCTGAAATTTGGCGATCATCCGGCGTTCAAATAAGGTTAAGTACGCAAATCCCCCCGTCATTGAAAGCAAGATGATGAGGGATTTGACGACCCATTCGATTATCATGCCAGTATCCATGCGCTAACCTCTTTACACGTAGGGTTGACCTCAATGACTTGCTGCCTCAGCGGCCCGCTGTTTCGGCAACCCGCAGCAGGCGGGCAAACAGCGGCCCGGTTAGGGGAACGCCCACACTGCGCGGCAGGGTCATCACACCATCAGGCAGTGTGTTATCCACGCGGATGGTCACCGGGTACGAGCGGTCTGAACCGCGCGGCGCGAGGGCCGCGGCTTCGTGATCAGCCAACCCCAATGCGGCGGCAGCGGCAGGGTTCATCCGCAGTTCGGCTTTGGCAAGGCGGGCGTGCAGTAATACGGAAGGGGTAACGGTGGTTCCACGATCGTACAGCCTGGTGACGGGCAGCACGCGCACTTCGCCTTCGTTCGGCTGCTCAGCGGCGGCGCGGCGGGCGGCAGGCGGCTGAACAGGGGTACTTTCGGCCAGGCCCAGCGGCGCGAGCTGCACCCCCAGGCCTTGATGGTTATCGTAGGTGGTCCCGCCGTAATACAGGTCTGCGCGGCCAATGATTGGATACTGCTGGCGCACGGCACTGATCTTGGGATAGGTTAGCCCGGCGTAACCGGGGACGGATTCAGCGATGCGCAGCATAACGAGACTGGCCGAGCGCGGCTCCACTGCCAGGCCCAGGCGCTGGCCGATCATGCCAATAATGGCATAGTCGGCGCGCGCGCCAGAGAGAGGCGAAACTGCCGGGTAAAAACGCTGTACGCGCCGCTCGCCAGAGGTAAAAGTTCCCTCGCGCTCGATAAAGCTCTGCGCTGGCAAAACCACATCGGCCAGCCGGGCGGTTTCCGTCATAAACAATTCCTGCACCACGCGGAAGCCAGCCGCGCCGACGGCTTCGGCCAAAGCAGGGTCGTCGCCCACCGGGTCGGCCCCGACGATATAGAGCAGTCCCGCCGAACGCAGTGCGGCGGCCAGGTCGTCAACTGGCTGGAAGCCCATATCAAAAGCGCCCTGGTTGTTGGCTTTCGGCCAGACTCCCACCAGGCCATTATTGGGGCGGCCCAGGCGGTTACCAGCCGAGAGCAGGGCGGCGCAGGTTTCGGCCAGGGCGCGCGTCTCGGCCAGCCCCAGGCCGTCACTGCCGAAGAAGATCACGGCGTTTTCAGCGCCGCTGAAGGCTTCTACGGCGGCCTTGAGCGCGTCGGTGACTGCCGCTCCAGGGAAGAAAGACACGAGCGTGTCAACCTCTGCGCCAGGAGCATAGCGCACCACGTGAGCGGCCACTTCATCCAGGCGGGTGGGGCGGGCATTCAGGACAATGAGCTTCGCCCCGCGTTTGGCCGCCGCGCGCAGACGCAGGTACCAGATGGGCGCTTCTTCATGCAGGTCGCTGGCGACCACCAGGATAGCAGTTTCAGGGCCCATTGTGCCGATATTGGAGCCAGGCCCTAACCCGGCCCGCGCGGTCCACTCGCCGCCGGCCATGTGCGTATACTGAATCGCCCGGCCCCCTAACCCATCGGTCAGGGCCTTTAAATTGAACAAATCCTCATTAGAAAGGCGGCCCCCTGCCAGCGCGACGGGCCGCGCGCCGGCGCCATCACTGCGCACGCGCTGGACGATCAGGTCTAAAGCCTCTTCCCAGGTGGCTTTCACAAACTCCCCGTTGCGGCGGATGAGCGGCTGCAAGATGCGCCCGGTGCTTTCGGCAAAGTGATAGGCAAAGCGGCCCTTATCGCAGATCCAAATTTCGTTGACCTCTTCATTTTGGCGCGGCATGATGCGCTTGACCACCGCGCGCCCGCTCGAAACCGCCTCGCGGCGCACGTCAATGGTCAGGTTACAGCCTACCGGGCATTGGGTGCAAATGGAGGCCGAGTGCTTCAACTCCCAGGGGCGCGCGGCAAAACGAAAATCGGCGGTGGTTAACGCGCCCACCGGGCAGATATCGGTGGTGTTGCCAGAGAAGATCGAATCGAAGCCCGGCTCGGAACAGGTAATAATTTCGAGGGCGCGCCCGCGCTGCGAAAACCCGATCACCGGGTCGCCGGCCAGATCGCTCTGGAAGCGCACACAGCGCGCGCATTGGATACAGCGCTCACGATCCAGGTAGATCAACTCACCCAATGGGTAATGTTTGGCGAGGTGAATCTTGTCATCCAGCAAAAAGCGGCTCTTGCCGGGACCATGCGCGAGAGTCAGGTTTTGCAAGGGGCATTCCCCGCCTTTATCGCAAATGGGGCAGTCAAGCGGGTGCGAGGTGAGCAAAAACTCCAGAACCTCGCGGCGGGCGTCCGTCACCTTAGCGGTGGTCGTGCGCACCACCATCCCTTCTGAGACGGGGGTGGTACAGGCCGTCTCCAACTTGGGGCCAAACTGCACGATGGGAGCGCCCTTATCGTCTAACTGGGGTTTGCCGGTGGCGCGGTCAATGGCCGGGCGGCCAATTTCCACCAGGCACATGCGGCACATGCCCACCGGCTCCATTTTGGGATGGTAACAAAATACCGGGATGTCGTTGCCGATCAGCTTGGCGGCGTCTACCACCAGCGTGCCAGCCGGGACGGATACCGGTTGATCGTCAATCGTTAAGTTCACTGTTTTTGCCATACAATCGCCCTATCGTTGGTTGCGCCAGGCCGGGTGCAGTTCCTATTTCTGCTGGCCCGAAAGTTCGGCATTGCTGACGGTGGCGGCAGGCGAAAGCTCTCGCCCGTCCTCGTCGTCCTGGATCATGTGAGCAGCGGAACGCAGAGCTGCTTCAAAATCCGCACGGAACTGTTTAATGCCGGTCGTCACCGCCATGGTCGAAAATTCGCCCAGGGCGCACAGGCACTTGCCCGTGATCTGGTTCGCCACGGCGTTGAGAAGGTCAATATCTTCTGGTCTGGCTTTGCCCGAAGCAATGCGCCGCGCCAGGTGGTTCATCCAATACGTTCCTTCGCGGCAGGGCGTACATTTGCCGCAGGACTCGTGTTTGAAGAAGTTGACCGTCTTCTCTACCAGCCAAGCCATGTTGATGGTCTCATCTACCACAATGACGGAAGCGGAGCCCAGGGTCGAACCCAGTTTAGCGACCGATTCATAATCCATGGGAGTATCCAGGGCTTCTTCGGTAGCAGTGATGATGGCAGAAGAAGCGCCCGCCGGCAGGATGGCTTTAATCGCCTTGCCGCCGGGGATACCACCGCCGTACCGATAGATCAGGTCGCGGAAGGTTGTGCCTAACGGCAGTTCATAGTTGCCAGGACGGTTGACGCGGCCCGACAGCGAGAAGATTTTCACGCCGGGGCTTTTTTCGGTCCCCCATTGGCGGTACCAGCTAGCCCCATTGAGAATAATGGGCGGCAGGTTGGTGAGCGTCTCCACATTGTTAATGACGGTGGGCTTGCCGTACAGGCCGTATACTGCCGGGAAAGGCGGGCGCAGCCGCGGCTGACCCAACTTGCCCTCCAGCGACTCTAACAAAGCCGTCTCTTCGCCACAGATGTACGCGCCCGCGCCCAGGTGAGTGTAAAGCCGCAGGGAGTAGTCCGTTCCATACAGGCGGTCGCCCAACAGTCCGGCGGCTTCCAGTTCAGCAATGCGCCGTTCCAGTTGAGCGGCAATCTGCCAGAACTCGCCGCGCAGGTAAATATAGGCTCTGTTGGCTCCCACTGCGTAGGCGCACAACATCACCCCTTCCAGAAACTGGAAGGGGTTGCTCTCCATAATTTCGCGGTCTTTAAAGGTCCCCGGTTCCGATTCATCAGCGTTGCAGACCACGTAGTGCGGCCAGAGGTTATCGGGCAAGAAGCTCCACTTGGTGCCGGTAGGAAAGCCAGCCCCTCCGCGCCCGCGCAGGCCAGAAGCCTTGACCTCATTGGTAACCTCCGCCCGCTGCATGCTGGTAACGGCCTTCTGGAAGGCTTCGAAGCCGCCGTGTTGGCGGTAAACGCTGAGTTGATCAATGTTAGGGATGCTGCGATGGCGCAGCAGCACATATTCCTGTTGCTCGCTCATGCCTGCCCTCCTGCGCCTCCGGCCTGCTTCTCCCGCGCGGCCCGCTCACGTACTTCCTGAATCCAGGCTTTGGCGGTTTCCAGAGTCTGGTTCTCGCGGTACTGGATTTCGCCGTCGCCCTGCACCTGGAACATGGGCGCACGGTGGCAGGCCGCCAGGCACTTAACGGCCTCCACTGTGAACAGACCGTCTTCGGTGGTTTCGCCGGGCCGCACGCCCAGGTAATTGCACAACTGATCGAGAAATTCCTCGGCCCCGCGCATGGCACAGGGCAGGTCCGTGCAGACCTGAATGTGATAGCGACCATGCGGCTCTTCGTAAAACAGCGAATAAAAACCGGCGATGGAAGCCACGTCGGTGGTGGAAATTCCCAAAATCTCGCCAATCTCGGCCATTTGAGCGCGGGTAACGTAGCCGCGCTCGCGCTGGGCGATGTACAACAGCGGCATCACCGCTGAACGCCGATAATTGGCCGGGTATTTTTCGAGGACGCGCTCGATTTCATCTTTGTATTGGGTCAAGAGTTGGTTCACCGGTCGCAGTCTCCCAAAACAATGTCAATACTTCCGATAATGCCCACCACATCAGCCACAAAATGGCCTTTGGTCAGCAGCGGCATGATTTGCAGGTTCACAAACGATGGCCCGTGCCAGCGCACGCGCCAGGGTTTGGGGCCGCCATCGCTTTCTATATAGGTTGCCAGCTCGCCGCGCGGCGATTCGACGGCCACGTACACCCCGCCTTTCGGCACGCTGAAGCCTTCCGTCCACAGTTTAAAGTGATGGATAAGCGACTCCATGCTCACGCCCAGCTCAGAACGCGGCGGCGGTACGAACTTGCGGTTATTCGAGCGAACGGGGCCGTAAGGCAGACGGTCGAGGGCCTGTTCGATAATGCGCAGTGATTGGCGCATTTCTTCAACGCGCACCTTGTAGCGGGCGTAGATATCCCCACCCTGGTAGGTTGGCACATCAAAGTCGTACTGCTCATACCCCGAATAAGGCGCAACCTTGCGCATATCGTAAGCCATGCCGGTAGCGCGCAGAATCGGACCGGTGATGCCATAGCGGATGCAGTCTTCGGTGGAGATCACCCCGATGCCCTTAGTACGGTCAATAAACAGCTCATTGTTCGAGAGCAGGGCTTCGTATTCGTCAATCTTATCCGGCATGATCTTGATAAAATCACGCACCGCAGACTCAAATTCAGCCGGCACATCGCGCCACAGGCCGCCAGGACGAATGTAGGTGGTCATCATGCGCGCGCCGGAGATCATCTCGAAAATATCAAGGATCTTTTCGCGCTCGCGCATGCAGTACAGGAACAGCGACATAGCCGCCAGGTCTAAGCCTGAAGTCCCCAGCCAGACCAGGTGCGAGTTGATGCGGGTCAGCTCGGCCAGGATCACGCGGATCGCCTGGGCGCGCGGAGGCACATCCAATTCAGCCAGCTTTTCCACTGCCAGGCAGTAGAGCAGGTTGTTGCCCAGGGGGTTGAGGTAATCGAGGCGGTCGGTCATCACCTCAGCCTTCTGGTAGGTTTTGGCCTCCATGTTCTTTTCGACGCCGGTATGCAGAAAACCGATATCTGGGATGCAGTTGACGACGATCTCCCCATCCAGTTCCAACAGCAGGCGCAGCACCCCGTGCGTGGAAGGGTGCTGCGGCCCCATGTTCAGCAGCATGGTCTCGCCCATAGCCGCCCGTTCCGAAACCAGGTGCTGGAGCTCGCTTACGGATACTTCTCGAATTTCCGTCATAAGTGCTTCTCCCTCGGCGTCTATTCCTTTGGACGCGACTTACGCTTATCTATTTCGTCAAAATTAAACGTAAACTGGACTTCCTCATAGCCCAACGGATAATCTTTGCGCAGCGGGTGGCCTTCCCAGTCGTAGGGCATAAGGATGCGGCGCATATCGGAATGGCCGTCGAAGTAAATGCCAAACATATCCCAAATTTCGCGTTCCAGCCAGTTTGCATTTGGGAAAACTTTTTCCATGGTTGCAATGCGAGGGGCGTTGCCGTTGAGCGGCGCGCGCAGCATAAGCAGCAGATAAGGGGGCTGCATGCGGCGCAGAACGTAAATCACGTGAAAGCGCGGCTCTTCCTGCGGCCAGTAATCAACGGCGGTCTCATCGCTCAACATGTTGAAGCCAAATTCGTCGCGCAGGGTCCGCGCCGCTTCAATCACCCGGTCTGGGGCGATCATCAGGCTGACCTGATCGCGGAAAATATCGCGCCGGGCCGCAAAGCGTTCTTCCATGGCTGTGACAGCCTGTTCGAGTTTTTCATCCATACGGCAATTCCCCTGTTTTCAGGCCCACTTCTTAAGGCTTTCACGCCGCACTTTCTCGTGCAGAGACACCACCCCATGAATCAGGGCTTCGGGGCGCGGCGGACAGCCGGCAACGTACACATCCACCGGCACAATTTCGTCAACCCCTTGCAAGAGGGCGTAGTTATTGAACACCCCGCTGGTCGAGGCGCAGTCGCCCATGGCGATGACCCACTTAGGGTAAGGCATCTGATCGTACAACTGGCGGATGACGGGGGCCATCTTACGGCTGGCGCGCCCGGCCACAATCATCAGATCCGACTGGCGTGGACTGGCACGCATCAGTTCCATGCCAAAGCGGCTCATATCATAGTTCGAAGCCTGCGCCGACATCATTTCAATCGCACAGCAGGCCAGGCCAAACAACATCGGCCACATCGAATTGGTGCGCGACCAGTTCACCACCTTTTCAAGGGTCGTGGTGAGGATGCCCATCTCTCCGGTTTTGGTTTCTAATCCCATTCCAGCGCTCCTTTCTTCCAGGCATATAAATGGGCCACTTCTAAAATTGCTACAAACACCAGCGCCAGCACCAGCCCGGGCCCGCCCAATGCCCGGAATGACACCGCCCAGGGCAAGAAAAAGATCACTTCAATGTCGAACAAAATAAATAACACGGCGATCAGATAATAACGGACGTTCATCCGCCGGGTTCCGGGACCATACGGCACAATGCCCGATTCGTACGGCATGGATTTGCGCTGATTGGGTTTTTTGGGGCCAAAGATCGTGCCTAAAATCACGGCAATGGAACCGATCGCAGTTCCCAGGATGAACAAAATCAGAAGCGGCACATAGTCTGTGAGCATACACCCTCTTTCCCCACAAGCTTGATCTTAATGCTACTTTAATGAACCAGAGTATATCACACCTTTCAGGTGGTGGCAAATTTCACAAACCTTTCCTAGTATACCATAGCTTAAGGGTGACTTAAGTCCTTCTTAATAAAAAACCGCAACGAAAACGTTGCAGTTTTTCAATCGAGGGCGTTTTTCTATCGTTTTGGTTTATTCTTCCGCATACTTTGGCCCCACCATTTCATCCAACATGCGCACAGCCCAATCGTTTTCATGGCGGTCCAGGCGGGTCAGCCCTTGCAGGGTTAAAAACTTAATGTTGCTGTACTGCGGCTCTTTATAATCCTGCACCTGGCCGGTCTGCACCGCCTGAATGACCTGCTCGATGCCTTTTTCAACCGTCCATTCAGGGGTAAAGCCCAGCACCCGGCGGAGCTTGCCAAAATTGACGCGGTAATTGCACGGGTCTACCTCGTCTCCCCGGTTAACCACGCGAACGCCCGGCACATACGATCGAATCAACTCGCCGATTTTCCAGATAGGGTAATTCTGCTCGTCAGAG
This sequence comes from Anaerolineaceae bacterium, assembly GCA_034434155.1. Lineage (GTDB taxonomy): Bacteria > Chloroflexota > Anaerolineae > Anaerolineales > Anaerolineaceae > DSYU01. The sequence continues at coordinate 7,293 of DAOUAC010000158.1, read as the reverse complement.
CCGACGTTAAAAATCTGCCCACGCACCGTTTCTAAGGGGGCGTTGAGAACGTGCATGATAGCGCGGGCTGTGTCTTGTACATGAACAAAGGGCCGCCATTGGTTGCCGCCAAAGATGGAGATTTCGCCTTCCATCAGCGCCTTGGCGGTGAGCAGGTTGACCACCAGGTCGAAGCGGTAGCGCCCCGACAGCCCATATAACGTGCCAAAGCGCAGGATGACCGGAGCAAAGGTGTCATCGGCCATCTGAAGCAGGACTTTTTCGGAAGCGGCCTTGGAGCGGGCATAGAGTGAAACCGGCTTGAGGGGCGAATGCTCATCCAAAAGCTGTTCACTGGCCCCATAGACCGAGCAAGTGCTGGCAAACACAAAGTAGCGCACGCCGCAGCCCTTGGCGACCTCGGCGATCATGCGGGTTGCCATCAGGTTAATCTCGGTGGTTAAGCCCTCGTCCAGCGCGCAGGCCGGGTCGCCCACAATAGCGCCCAGGTGAACGACGACATCCACGCCCTGCATGGCGCCGACCACGCGGTCTACCTGACGGAAGTCAGCCTGCATCACTTCCAGGTTGGGATGGTCCAACCAGGCGCGGAGCGGCTCTTCACCGTAGATGAGCAAATCCAGCACGCGCACTTGGTAGCCTTGATCGAGCAGCATGGGAACCAGGGCCGAGCCGATATAGCCCGCCCCACCAATCACCAAGGCACGGCGCGTTTGCGGAGCGCCGGCCTCTTTGACGGCTTTCTCCGGGCGGGTCATGCGCTTCCATAACGAACTCCACAAGCGCGCTGAAACCAGGAAGACAATACTCACCGCCCACGAAACCATCAGCGCGCCGCGCGGCATGTTCAGGTAACCCTTGAGGAAATCAAAAAAGATGCCCTGCGAGAGGTACGTCAGCGCGCCAAACACCAGGTACGCCACGCTGACGGCCTGAGCAACTACCAGAGCCTTCAGTCGGCTGGTGTAAAAGCGTCCCTGGCTGTAAAAACCACTGAGCCAGAAGACGACCAGACAGATGAGGGTGAGCAGCCAGGCACTGTCGCTGTAAGCCTGCCAGTAACTCCACAGCGTCAGCTTATAGTCAATCTCGGCTTCTGGGACGAAGGCAATGAACCACAACAGGCGCGCCGCCAACGAGGCCGCGAAGGATAGGTTAATCAACACGGCGTCGGCGCATAACTTCAAAACCCCTTCCGGGGATAGTTTACTTGCCAGGCGGTTGAAAAAGTCTTTCAACAGGTTGCTCCCACCGGCAGAATCTTATACGGTTCGGCGCTAATCCGGCTCTATGCCTGGGCCAGAGCCGCGCGAACTGCCCCGGCGTGCTGGTAAATGCGGCGCACGGCCTCGCCAATGCGCATCACCACGTCCTGGTCCATATTCGACCACATGGGGAAGCTAAGGCTGTTGGCGGCCAGCCAGTCGGTGTGAGGCAGTGGGCGGCCATCGTAGAAGCGCCGGTAAGCCGTCTGGCAGTGAACAGGCGGTGCATAATACTTGCGCGTATCGATATTCTCCGCCGCCAGGGCCAGGGCCAGTTCATCGCGCGTCAGGCCAAAGGCCTGCGGATCAAACGTAATCGAAAGGTCTTTATACGAATTGCGGTTGCCTGGCCGCACTTCCTGGAAAGACACCCCCGGCAGCGAGGCGAGCATTTCCTGGTACAGGTCGGCGGTGCGGTTGCGCGACTGAGCCGCATCTTCCAGACGCTTAAGGCTGTGCAGGCCCATCAGAGCGTTGAATTCGGGCATACGGGCGTTCAACCCGGCAAAGGCGCTGTCGTAATTGCCGCTGTTGCCATATTCACGCCCCATGATGATCTTTTCGGCCAGGTGGTCATCGTTGGTTGCCACAATGCCGCCCTCGCCGGCGATGAGCAGTTTGGTGGGGCTGAGGCTGTAGACCTGCGCGTCGCCCTGGCGGCCCACCGGAACGCCCTGGTACTGCGCGCCGAAGCCGTGGGCGGCGTCATAGATCAGCTTGAGGTGATGGCGGTCGGCCACGGCCTGAAGGGCTTCGACTTCGGCAGGGTTGCCGAAGTTGTGAACAGCGACAATGGCGCTGGTCTGGGGAGTAATCGCCGCTTCGGCGGCCTGGGGATCGAGATTGGTGGTGCCAGGGTGAACATCGGCATAAACAGGGCGCAGGCCGCACCATACCAGCGAACTGACGGTTGCCATGAAAGTAAAGCTGGGAACGATCACATCACCGGTCAGCCCCAGGCCCTGGTAGGTGAGCATCAGGCCAGAGGTACAGCTCGAAACCGCTACCGCGTGTTTCACTCCGAGGTGTTCGCGGACCGCCTGCTCAAACGCTTTCAAGTGCTGGCCCTTTGTCACCATTCCAGTCTGGAGGATGTGCTGCACGCCATCCGCCATTTCCGCAAGTTCCGGCATAACTGGGCGAACAATGTGTACTTTACTCTGGAAGGCAGGTTCTCCTCCCAAGACTGCCGGTAAATGACCCATACGAATGAACCTCCACGTAAAGCATCAACGGTTTTTTAAGGGCAGCACAACGGGTTTCATTGCAGGCGGCGCCGCAATGCTCCCTGGAATGAAACCGCTTTTGTTAGTCAATGGTTGTATACCAACCAGGCAGGGGTAGCTGCCAGCCAATGGGTATCATAACGCACATGGCATGAATCCGCAAGAGCGACAATTTTTACGGAAATAAGATTTCATAAACGTAAACTCCACCGGCAGCGTAAATCTGGCGCAGCCGCTTGCAGTCTTGCAGCATGGACGGTTGGAGCGTGCCGCTGCCCTCGCGCAGGTACACATGGGTGAGCGCAGCGTCGCGCACGAGGGTCCAAAAATCGGGGGTACAGCCCGTTACCCGCGCAGTGCGTTGAGCCAGGTTCGCAACCGCCTGCACCATCTCTGGGCTGCCGTAACCATAGATCACCGGGGGGATGAGGGAAGCCCGCCCGGTATAGGGCATGAGCCAGTAACCGCCGTCCACGCCGCGGTAGGCACTGGTTTGCCAGGGGGCGGCGTTGATGTAAAAGCGGGCGTCGGGTGGGATGTTGTGATTAATCCAATCCAAAGCCGCTACGTCTGCCTGGGTGACAAAGATCGTCGCGCGGTTGAGGACGTCGCGTGTTTGCCACATGCCCCAACCCACCAACAGAGCCGTGATCAGCACCAGAACAGCCGGCCCGGCCCAGGGCCGCCAGACGGCGCTGATCGTCTGGCTGGCCCAAAGGAGCAAATCGGCCAAAAACAGCGCCGCCGGGAAGAACAGCACAATGATATACAGGTCCGGGCGGAAAGGCCCAATCCGCAGCCCCCAAGGCTGTGAGAACAGCATCACCAGCAGGGTCCAGGCTGCCAGGAAACGCAAAGTGGCGTGCCGCAGTGAAAACAGCAGGCCGATGAGCGCAATTCCCAACAGGATGTAGTTGTGGCGCGGCCCCAACAGGAAGAGCAGGTAGTTCAAATAAGCGGGCGTGGTGGTCTGGCGGGTTGATCCCTCTTCCAACCCAACCACCTGCACGGATGCGGCTTCTGTATGCAGGTTAAAACCAATCAGCCGCCACAACCAGGGAGCCGCCAACAGCACAGCCAGCAAACCGCCTACAATCAGCGGCCAGGGGAAGGCCCGCCAGTTGCGCCGCGCGGCCCAGCGCCACAGCCCGCCCACGCCCAACGCCACCAGGAAGAAGGCCACCAGCACCACCACCAGATAATGGGTTGTAAAAATCCCGGCCAGCAAGGCCACATAGCGCACCATGGCTCCCCGGTCGGCTGGGTTTCGCCATATCTCATAGGCCGCCGCCATCGCCGGTCCCATCAACAGCAGGCCAGTCAGCAGGGTGTAGCGCCCCCAGGTAAGGTAATAGGCCGGCATTTGCAGGGTAAAGCCCACCAACAGCGCCGCTATCCCGGCGCGCCAGCGGGCAGCGTTCCATTCGCGCGCGTTTTCTGCGCACCTGGCAGGCGCAAAAGCCATTCCCAGTCGGTACACCGATAGCGCCACGCCCGCGTTGATGACCTGCCCGAACCACAGCACGCCCTGCGCCGCATTCCACCCGGCCAGCGTAGAAAACAGCGCCGTAACCAGGTGAAAGCCATAGTGGTAATAAAAGGGAATATCGAGATAAGGGCGCAAATCCCAGGGGACGCCGCCATTTTCCATAATCTTACGGACGATGAGGGTGTGATGAACGGAATCGACCCAGGCAGGCAGGGCCAGGTCACGCGCCTGAAACCAGCGCCAGGCGATGAGGGCCGCCAGCCCCGCGACAGCCAACAACCCCCACCCTGCTCGTAACAGAACAGCGGCGGTAGGCCGCGCGCCTCTCCACCCAGAGACCATGCGCCGCGCCCAACCCGCCAGGATTAACAGGCCGCAGACGGCGTAGAAAGCCCACAACCCAACGGTAGAATAGTGGATACCGGCCAACAGCGCCGCCATGCCCAACAGCGCCGTCAGGGCTACGCTCAGGGCCAGGCTGTCGGCCAGGCGCGCCAACCCATCGCGCCGGGGATCGGTAGGCAGGTCAAAACGATCTGGCAGCCACAGCAGCAGCGCATACCCCGGCGCTGCCAGCACGAATAGACCGGCCAGGAAAGGTTGGATCAAGAAAGATATTCGCGTAAATGACGGCTCCGGGTGGGATGGCGTAACTTGCGCAGTGCCTTGGCTTCGATCTGGCGGATGCGCTCGCGGGTAACGTTGAAGTAGCGGCTTACTTCTTCGAGGGTATGGTCTTTGCCGTCAATCAGGCCAAAGCGCAGTTCCAACACCTGACGCTCGCGTTCAGAGAGGGCGCCCAGGGCGCTCTGCACCTGCTCGCGCAGCATCTCGCGCGCGGCGGCGTCTATCGGTTCGAGGGCTTCATCGTCCTCAATAAAATCACTCAACTGACTGCTTTCTTCGTCGCCCACCGGGCGCTCCAGAGAAACTGGCTCTTCGGCGGACTGTAAAATCCGCTGCACTTTGGCCGTCGCCCAGTTCCAGCGGCGCAGGACTTCGGTATCAACCGGCAGCCCGTCTTTTTTGGCGCGCTTAATGGCGCGCATGTCTTCATCTGAAAGCAGCCCGGCCTCCAGCGCCAGTTCTTCGGCGGTCGGTTCGCGGCCCAACTGCTGTACCATCGAGCGCTGCACGCGCGACAGCCGGGTGATGGCTTCAAACAAATGCACCGGGATGCGGATGGTGCGGGCCTGTTCGGCGATGTAGCGGCTGATCGACTGACGAATCCACCAGGTGGCTTAGGTGCTGAACTTAAACCCACGCACAGGGTCAAACTTGGTGACGGCGCGCAGCAGGCCCAGGTTGCCTTCCTGGATGAGGTCAAGGAAGGAAATGCCCCGCCCTACGTAGCGCTTGGCAATACTGACTACCAGGCGCAGGTTCGCGCGGATGAGGGTCTGGTTGGCTTCTTCAGCCCGGCGGTGAACGCCGTCAATCTCTGCCAGCAGATCTTGCTCGTCGGGCAGGTGCTTCACAAAGAAGTCCAACTCTGGCAGGTGAGCTTCGCGCTGGCAGTAGGTCATCAGCGGAGCGGCCACCTGAATGGGCAGCAGGTACATGCACATAAAGACGTTGAAAGCATGCCGAACCAGGCCATCCCAGAGAGCATCTTTGCCCCACAAGCCATTATCGAGGTAATTGCGCAGGTAAGAAGGCTCATCAGCCTGCCACTGCTTGCGCAGCAACTGCGCCTCAGACAAAATCAGGCTCAGGTCGGGGACTTCGCCCTGCTGAATGCGGTGCGCGTCCTCGACCAGCCGCCCCCACGAGGTAAGCAGTTCCTGCGCGATGGCCGTGAACAAAGCCTGGTTGCGGCGGGGGTGGTCAGCAGCAATATGATGGCTGAGGGTTTCTACGCACCGCTCCGCTTCAATACGCGCCGCCAGGCGAAATTCGCTGTCGGCATCCAGCAAGTTGATCTGGCCGATTTCCTTTAAATACAACCGCACCGGATCTTCTGAAAGTTCGATTGCTACCACCGAAGGCCCAAATACTTCCAGCGGGTCTTCTAAAGCCAGTTCCGTCCAATCTTCGCTGACCGCGGCAGGGTTGGGTTCTTCCAGATCGGCATCCTCTTTGGCAAGGAACTCGTCTTCCTCAAGGGGCAAAGGTGGAATGCCATCGGCCGGTGGAGGCGCGGCGGCATCCTTTTCGCGGTCGGCCGGTGAATGACGAGCTACACCAGCAGACTTCGAGGCCGGAGGCGTGCCCTTGCGATTGCGTTCCTCAGAAGGGTTGTTCGGATTAGTAGGTTTCTTCTTGCGAGCCATTCCTTAACTATACCACAAATAGACAAACGCTTTGGCGGGCGGATTGTTTCACTGCGCCTGAACCCCTGCCTAATCAAGCTGGATGGGCTGTCCAAGCGCCCTGTCAATTGCCCTCAATGCCAGGGTGCACTGGTTTGTAAAGGCATAAATCCCCTGGAACTCCTCAACACGTAAATTCCCTTCTTGTTGGATATCCTTTTGCATAAAAACCAATTGATCCAGGTGCTTGCGGGTCCGTGTTTTACGCAGATCCATCACGGTGCGGACCAAATCTTCGATCAACTTTTCTGACGTTGGCTCCCCCGTTGCAAACGGAGACAGAAGTTCATGAGCAAGGTCTTGCAGAGTCTCCGGCAGTTTCTCTAGTATATACTGATTCGCGTCAAAGTCATCCTGTTCCAGCGATTGTATAATCAACCCGGCCAGCATTTGATGATCCGAGCGTTCAAAATCCTGGATGGTCAGGCGCATCAACCCCGACTTTTGCAGGTGACGATCCAACAGGTAGAGAGCTTCTGGCTGGCGGATGAGCAGGCGCAGGCAGTGATCCTCCAACACTTCTTCGCGGCTGGTTGGGACTACCGGCGCAGGCGCAGCTTGGGGCGGGGCGGCGCGCGGGCCGCCAACAGTGCGCCGCCGCGCGGGGCGGGCCGCCGACTGCGCGCCTACCAGCGAGCGCTCATCAACGCGTAACAGGCGCGCCAGACGCTGGCGGTAATCTTCGCGCTCAATAGCGTTTGGCACATCTTCAATAATCGGAAGCACGCGCGCGGCGATCTCACTTTTGACCTTGGGGTCATCCAGGTCTTGCCCGGCGGCCAGGGTTTCCATCACGTGAATCACCACCGGGCGGGCCGCTTCCACGATTCTGGCCCAGGCGTCGCGGTCTTGCAAGACGATTTCATCTGGGTCTTGTCCGGCAGGCAGGGTAGTGACGCGCAAATCCGCTTCCAGGCGGGCCTCGTGACGCAGCAGGCCGCGCGCATCAAACACCAGTTCGGTAGTGTGATCCATGGCCTGTCGGGCCATTTCTAACCCGC